>NZ_JBFUCO010000004.1:0-564291 GCF_056405215.1 Arthrobacter sp. P1_H7
CCCGATCCCGGTCACCCCGTCCTCGGTGGTGATCCGCAGGGTCACGAAGTTCCGGGAGGGGCTGGTGACGAACACTTCAGCGGCAATGATTTTCACAACAGGTCCTTATCTGCTCTAACGGGGATGTCTTAGTTGCCCGGCGCCAACGGCGCGGCGCCGGCCGAAACGGCGGGGGCGGCGCCGTCGGTGTCGGAGTTGGCCTTGCCTTCGCCGTCGGTGCGGCGGGCCTGGATCTCGGTGAGGATCCGGGCATGCATGGTATCGGTGAGCGTGTACTTGGCCATGACGATCACGGCCAGGATGGTCATGACCGCCGGCAGGGCGCCGGCGGCGAGCTGGATGCCGAAGACGGCGTCGGGCGTCTGGACGGCGCCGGACTTGTAGCCGCCCAGGGCCAGGGCGTAGGCCGCGAGCGCGCCGCCGACTGCCTGGCCGGTCTTGCGGGTGAAGGAGAACAGCGCGTACGTGATGCCCTCGGTGCGGACGCCGGTCTTCCATTCGCCGTACTCGACCGTGTCGGCTTCGAGGGCCCACACCACGATGTTGACCGCGAGGACGCCCACGAGGCTGATCACCAGGCCGGTGAAACCGATCCAGACCTGGCTGGCTGGAGTGAAGAAGACGATGGCGCCGCCAATCACCGTGAGCAGCGACGAGAAGATGTAGACCCGCTTCTTGCCGAGCTTGCGGACCAGCCTGGGCATGAAGGCGGCCAGCACGAAGGTGAGGAAGAGCTGCGTGATGGACAGCACCGGGTACAGGTCCAGCCGTCCGAGGACATCGCGGAGGTAGTAGAGCTGGACCGAGGTGAGGGCCAGGTAGCCGGTCAGGAAGAAGAAGGAGCTCAGGCACAGCATCAGCAGCGGCCGGTTGCCCTTGAGGGTGTCCATGCTCTGCTTGAACGTGACGTTGGGGACGGCGCGGTAGACCCGCTCCTTGGCGGTCAGGACGGTGAAGAAGTACAGGGCCGCACCGATGACGACGAATGACAGGGTGATGGTGGTGAAGGTTGCCTGCAGGTCGGCGCCGGGCTTGATCAGCGGGGCCACGAAGATGCCCAGGGCGGAGCCGACCAGCAGCGCGCCGATCATCCGGGCGGAGCCGAGCTTGGCGCGTTCCGCCGGGTCCTGGGTCATGGCGCCGGCGAGGGAGCCGTAGGGGATGTTGACCAGGCTGTAGGCCAGGCCCAGGGCGGCGTACGTGACGTAGGCGTAGAGCAGGGTGCCGGATTCGCCGAGCTCAGGAATGGAGAAGGTGGCCACGCTCAGCAGCAGCAACGGGATGGAGCCGAACATGATGAACGGACGGAACTTGCCGAACCGCTTGCTGTAGGTCCGGTCCACCACGCGGCCGGCGAAGACGTCCGCGAAGGCATCGAAGATCCGCACCACCAGCAGCAGGGTGCCGGCGGCCGCGGCGGAGATCCCGGCCACATCCGTGTAGTACACGAGCAGGAACATGGTGGCGGTGGTGAAGGCCAGATTGTTTGCGGCGTCGCCGGCGCCATAGCCGACGATGCTGAGCTTGTTCAGCTTTTTCATGAGGGGGCTCCTTTACCCGTTGCCGGACCTGGGTCCGGCGAAAAATGTGCGGTAAGGCCTACGCCTTGGAGGTGCTGTTCTTGGTGCCGGCCAGTGCCGTCCACCGTTGGCGCAGGGCATAGGCAGCGGGTTTGGGCCGCCTGTCCCGGGTGAAGACGCCCTTCTTGTTGCCATCCACGCGCATGATGCCGTTGGAGGTCTGGAAGTCCGCGAAGTTCCAGACCTGTTCACCGGCCATGGCGTCCACCCTGTCGAAGACCCGGTGGTACATGGCCAGGAACGCGGCCTGGTATTCCTCGCTCCAGGGCTGTTCATAGATGGAGTGGAAGCCGGGCATGGTGTCCGGTCCGTACTCGGTCATGATCATGGGCTTGCCGTACTTGGCTTCCCACTCGCGCAGCTCCTTCTCGAGGTGCTGTTCGGCGGTTTCGAGGTCGCCGTTGTCGACGTACCAGCCGTAGTAGCGGTTGAGCATGATCACGTCGAACAGGTCCCCGAGCAGTTCCTTGTCCGGGGTGTCGAACAGGACGTTGACGTAGCCGACGGGCCGGGTGGGGTCCAGGCTGCGGGTCAGCTCCACAAGGGGAGCGAAGTACTCGCGGGCGCCCTCCTCGGAACCGTTCGGTTCGTTGGCGATCGACCAGATCACGACCGAGGGGTGGTTCTTGTCGCGGGCGACGAGTTCGGTAATCGCCTGCCGGTGGTTGGCGGCGGTGTTGGCGTCCACGCCGCCCTCGACGTAGGTCTTCTTGGCGATGCCGCCGAAGACGGCGCCGAAGCCCAGGTGCAGCCCGACGGCGGCGGTTTCGTCGATCACCACAATGCCGTGCCGGTCCGCGAACTCCATGACTTCCTCGGCGTAGGGGTAGTGCGAGGTCCGGAACGAGTTGGCGCCCACCCAGTCCAGGAGCTGGAAGTCGTTGACCATCTGGGCGTTGCTGTGGCCCTTGCCGATGGCCACGTGGTCCTCGTGCATGCCGAAGCCGGTGAAGTAGAACGGTTCGCCGTTGATGAGGAATTCCTTGCCGCTGACTTCCACGGTGCGGACGCCGACCGGCAGGGTGTAGCTGTCCAGCAGCCGGCCGCCGTCGCGGATCTGCGCGGTGAGGCTGTACAGGTAGGCGGCGCCGGGCTTCCAGAGCACGACGTCGGCGACCGCCAGCGTGCCGCGGGCACCGTCGGCGCGGGCGACCTCGATGCCGTCGGCGTCGCGGAGGGATACGGTGACCGTTTCGCTGCCGGTCCCGTCGGCGGTGGAAATCGTGTAGTCGACGCTGCCGGTGGTTCCTTCGAAGCCGGTGACGACGGTGATGTCATCGACCGTGACCGCGGGGGTGCTGAACAGCCAGAGGCTGCGGTGCAGGCCGGCGTAGTTGTAGAAATCGTGGAGGTAGCTCTGCTGGCGGCGGCCGTCCCCGGTGACGGTGATGGTCCCGGGCGGGATGGTGGCCTGCGTGAGCTCGTTGTTGACCGAGACCGTCAGGCGGAAGACCTGCCCCGGTGTCACGTGGTCCGTGATGTCCGCGCTGAACGGCATGTAGCCGCCGGTGTGCTGGGCCACCAGGGTGTCATCCACCCACACCATGCCCTCGTGCGTGGCCGAGTCGAGGCGGACGTGGATCCGCTCCCCTGCCCAGCCGCGCGGGACCCGGACGTCGCGCTGGTACCAGACGTAGCCCACGTGGTCGCGGACGGCCTTGTCGGGGAAGACATCGTTGTAGCTGGCCGGGACGCCCATTTCCAGCCCGGTTTCCAGGGGGGCCTTGAACCATTCGTCCCGGTGGCCGGAGCGGTCAAAGTCGACCTTGAAGCGGTACAGGCCGTCGAGATTGACGATCTCGCGGGTTTCGCTGGCCTGGGGCTTGAGCATTGGGGGTCCTATCGCGTCTTTGCGGGCAGTGCCGGGGAGTGTTTTTTGGGGTCCGACCGCGGGGCCGGTCTGCGCTCTTGCTGTAATCCTAATCACCTGGCAATCAAATGGCAAGCGGTTGCCATAATTTTAGTGAAAGTTCATCGAAGCACTGCTGCCCGGCTCCCCATGGTCGGGGAGCCGGGCAGCAGTGCTTGCACGCGGGGCGTTACGGGGAGACAGCCTGCTCTCCGAACGTTCCGCGCAAGCCTTCAATGAGGTCCACGGCGGAACCGTCGCCGGCCAGGGCAGGATCCACCAAAGCCAGCAAGGCACGGGTCCGCTCGGCGCCCGCGAGCCGGTTGGCTGCGGCCACCTCGCTGGCCAGCGGATCCTGGAACGCGGCGGAGGCGGCGCTGTAGTCCATCCAGGCGGCAATCATGAGCGCGGCCGCCGCGCCGGGCCTGCCCGCGGCACGCTCGGCCCGCAGCACCGGAATGGCGCGCATCCGCAGCTTCGTGCTGCCGTCCATCGCGATCTGTGCGAGGTGGTGGGCAATCCGGGCGTTGCCGAATCGCTCCAGCAGGGCGGCGCGGTAGGCCGGGACCTGCAGGTCCGCGGCATTTCCCTCCGGCCCGGACAGGTTTGCCTCCGCCTCGTCCCAAAAGCTTTCAACGGCCCGCAGGCACAGCGGGTCCGCCAGTGCCTGGGCCACGGTGGTGTGGCCGCGCAGCTGGCCGGCGTAGGCCAGCAGGGAGTGTGCGCCGTTCAGGAGCCAGAGTTTGCGGTTCTCGTACGGCTCGATCTCGGCGACGAACACGGCACCGGCGTCTTCCCAGCGCGGCCGCCCGGCGGGGAACTCCCCGCTGAGCACCCAGTTGGAGAAGGGCTCGGCCACCACGGGCGAATTGTCGCGGTAGCCGCACGCGGCCTGGACGGCGGCGATGTCCGCGGCCGTGGTGCGGGGAGTGATGCGGTCCACCGAGGTGCTGACGAAGCTGACGTTGGCGTTGATCCATCCGGCCAGGCCCGCGTCCCATGCCCCGGCCATGCCTGCCACGGCGTTGTGCGCGACGGTGCCGTTGTTGGAAAGGTTGTCGCAGCAGACGACGGCGAGCGGTCCCGACCCGGCAGCCCGGCGGGCTGCGAGGGCCAGCACCAGCCGGCCCAGCGGCGTCGCCGGGCTTCCGCTGCCGGACGCCAGCAGCGCAAGGTCGGCGGCGACGTCGGGCGCGGTGCGGTCAAGCTGCCCGTCGGCGCGGAGCCGGTAGGCCGCCTCGGTGATGGTCAGGGTGATCACCGCGGTGGCCGGGGCGGCGACCAGCTCCGCAAGCCGCTGCACATCCGCCCCGTCCACGGCTTCGACGATGCTGCTGACAACGGTGAAGGAGTCGCCGCCGTCGGCCCGGTTCACGATCGTGTAGAGCCCGTCCTGTTCGGCCAGCGCCAGGGCGGCGTCGGGGCGGCGGCCGGTGAAGGCCGCGATGCCCCAGTCCGCGGCGTCGGACGCCTGGTGGGTGTACCACCCCTGGTGCGAGCGGTGGAAGGCGCCCAGGCCCAGGTGGACGATCCGCACGGGTGCCTTGGCGCCGGGGCGCAGGCGGCGGCTCAGTTGGGGAAGTTCCACGCCGGCCGGGGCCCCGGTGTGCTGTTCGACGCTCACAGTTTGAACACCCGTCGGGGTGAGCCGTCCACGATGTCGACGATCAGTTCATGGGCGCGGTCCTCGCTGACGCGGTGTTCCGCGACCAGCCTGGCCAGGAAGGAGGCCTCGATCCGGCGGGAGGCGTCGTGGCGCGCGGGGATGGAGCAGAAGGCGCGGGTGTCATCGATGAAGCCGGACGAACGGGAGAATCCTGCGGTTTCGGTCACGGCCGAGCGGAAGCGCAGCATGGCGTCGGGTGCGTCCAGGAACCACCACGGGGCGCCGAGGTAGACGGAGGGGTAGAAGCCTGCCAGCGGCGCGAGCTCGCGGGAGAACACGGTCTCATCGAGGGTGAAGAGCACCAGGTGGAAGTCCTTGGCGGTGCCGAAGTCCTGCAGCAGCGGACGGATCGCCTCGGTGTAGTTGACGGCGAACGGGATGTCGTGGCCGGTGTCGGCGCCGAAGGCGTTGAACGTGGGTTCGTGGTGGTTGCGGTAGGACCCCGGGTGGATGGTCATGACCAGGCCGTCCTCCACGGACATCCGTGCCATCTGGTACATCATGTGGGCTTCGAAGTCGTCGCGGTCGGCCGCCGTGGCCTGGCCCGAGCGGGCGCGGTCGAACAGCCTGGCCGCGTCGCCGGCGTCGAGCTTGAGCGTTGCCGGGGTCCGGACGCCGTGGTCGGCCGAGACTGCGCCATGGTCCACGAAGTAGCGACGCCGGTTTTCCAGGGCGGTGATGTAGCCGGCATAGCCGGTGGCGCCGTCGCCCGCTGCCGCGACGAGCCGGTCCACGTTCGCGGACCACGTGGGGTGCGCGATGTTGAGGTAGGCGTCGGGGCGGAAGGTGGGCAGGACGCGGCCGTGGAACGTGGGGTCCTCGGCGATCGCCGCGTGGCTGGCGAGGCTGTCCAGGGGGTCGTCCGTGGTGGCCAGCACCTCGATGTTGAAGTCCTTGAAGAGCTGGCGGGGACGGAAGCCGGGCTCCAGCAGCTTGGCGGAGATCGCATCGTAGCTGGCATCGGCGGTCTCGGCGCTGATCTCCTGCCGGAGGCCGAAGACGCTGCTGAACTGGGTGCGGAGCCAGTAGCCGGAGGCCGTGCCTTCGAACAGCGGCCACGCCTTGCAGAACTCGCGCCAGACCGTGCGGGAGTCCGGCTCCCCCGCGGCCGAGCCCCGCAGCCGTTCCAGCGGGACGCCGCTGGCGTGGATCAGCCGGGTGACGTAGTGGTCCGGGCTGACCAGCAGCGCTGCCGGGTCCGGGAAGGGGCTGTTGTGCTCGATGACCGCGGCGTCAACGTGCCCGTGCGGGGAAATGATGGGGAGGTCCTGGACGCGCTGCAGGAGGTCGCGCGCAATGCTGCGCGTTCCGGGATCCGCGGGCAGGAGCCGGTCTGGGTTGGCGGCAATCGACTGTGACATAGATCAATGGTCCGGCTTGCCTCCAGTGTTTGTCAACCGGTTGCCAATAATTGCCACCAGGTTGCGGGTGGCCTCACAGGCGTGGCTGGCCCGCGGGCAGCAGCCGCCCGCTGGAGCCGCGCAGCACCAGCTCCGTCTCGACGCGCAGGGTGGCGGCAGGCTCCCCCGCGCCGTGCAGCAGATCCAGGAGCAGCGTGGCGGCGCCCGAGCCGCACTCCCCCAGCGGCGAGCGCACGGTGGTGAGCGGAGGCGTGGTGAAATCCGCCCCGAAGATGTCGTCGAAGCCCACGATGCTGATCTGGTCCGGGACCACCATGCCGGCGGCCTGGAGTTCCTGCATGAGCCCGATGGCCAGGAGGTCGTTGTAGGTCAGCACGGCCGTGGCCCCGCTGGCCCGGACGTCGCGCGCCACCTGGCGGCCGCCGTCGACGGTGGGTTTGGCGGATTCCAGCCGCAGGGCCTCGAGCCCGGACCACTCGCAGGCCGCCTGCACGCCTTCCCAGCGGCGCGCGGACATCCAGGACTGCGGCGGCCCGGCAACAAAGGCAACCTTGTGGTGCCCGTTGGCGGCCAAGCTGCGGACGGCCTCGCTGATGCCCTTGTTGACGTCGGGAACCACGCACGGCACGCCGTCGACCTCGCGGTTGATGACCACCACCGGCTTGTCCCGGGCGATGGCGCGGATGTCGTCGTCGTCCATGCGGGGGCTGGCCAGGATCAGTCCGTCCACGGTGGCCATCATCCGGCGTGCTGCCGTCAGTTCGGTGACGCCGGACTCGGCCGACTCGGCCAGCACCAGGGTGTAGTCCCGCAGCGTGGCCGTCGTTTCCGCCCCGCGGATGATGTCGAAAAACGTGGGGTTGGTGATGTCCGCGACGATCAGGCCGAAGGTGTTGGTGCGGCCGGTGGGCAGCGCGCGGGCGAACGGATTGACCTGGTAGTTCAGCTCGGCGGCGGCGTCCTCGATGAGTTTCTGCGTCTTGGCGCTGACCCGGCCGGGCTTGCTGAGCGCCCGTGAGACGGTGGAGGGATTGACGCCGGCAACCTTGGCGATGTCGTAGATGGTGGCGTGGGACTTTCCGGACCGGGAATGCTTCTTGGCCGGGTCCGATGTTGCGGCAGCGTCCGGCGTCTTGGGTTCAGTCACCGCCCCATCCTAACGAGGAAAAACCCCAACCAGCTCGCAGCAGAGGCCGTTTTGAGCGCTCAAAACGGCCCCTTCTGCGACTGGGTCGGGTGGGCTAGGAGCGCTCGGGGAACTTGCCTTCCTCCGCGATGCGCTTGTTCAGCTCGGCGAGGAACTCGTCCTCGTCAAAGTCCAGCGCCACCTCCGTGCCGGTCCAGCTGGAGAGGTGGATGGCGTTGGCCAGGCGGACACCCTTGATGCCGTCCGATCCCGGGGCCAGCAGCGGCGTCCCGTCCAGGATGTTGGCGGCGAAGTTCGCCAGGACGCCGGAGTGTTGCGCGCCCCAGGCGGACTCGAACTCGATGACCTCGGTGGTGTAGTACTCCCCGGGGTTCAGCTCGCCCATGAAGAGCTTGCGGACATCGTCCATGCCCATGCCGTCGCTGAGTTCACGCTCGGGCTTCTTCAGCCGGGTCACGGTGGCGGTCTTGCTGTTCTCCACCACGATCTTGCCCTTCTCGCCCAGGATCTCGAAGCGGTCGGTACCCACGAGGTCGTGCGTCGCGGTGACGAAGACGCCGGTGGCGCCGTTGCCGTAGTCCACTACGGCCGTGACTTCGTCCTCCACGGCAATGTCGCGGCGGAAGCCGTAGGCAACCTTGGCGTACACGGACTTCGGCACGCCGCAGATCCACTGCCACAGGTCCAGCTGGTGCGGGGCCTGGTTGACCAGGACGCCGCCGCCCTCGCCGCCCCAAGTGGCGCGCCATTCGCTGGAGTTGTAATAGCCCTGCGGGCGCCACCAGTTGGTGATGATCCAGTTGGTGCGGCGGATGCCGCCGATCTCGCCGCCGTCGACGATCTCTTTCAGCTTCTGGTACAGCGGGTTGTTGCGCTGGTTGAACATGATGGCGAAGGACAGCTCGGGCTTGCTAGCGGCAAATTCGTTGAGCTCCATGACCTGCTTGGTGTACACGCCGGCCGGCTTCTCCACGAGGGCGTGGAGGTTGCGCTTGAGGGTCTCGATCCCCATTTCCGGGTGCAGGAAGTGCGGCACGCACGTCACGACCGCGTCGACGTCGCCGCTTTCCAGCATGGCGATGTAGTCGTCGTAGAAGGGTGCGTCGGGGTACTTGACGGCCGCCAGTTCCATTTTCGCGGGATCGGTGTCGCAAATGGCACCGATCACCATGTTCGGGACCAGGTCGTCGGTGATGAACTGGGCGTAGGCGCCGCCCTGCTGGCCCAGGCCGATGATGCCGAGGCGTACTTTCTTGCTCATGAGTGAATTCTCCATAGTCAGGGGGCTAGAAAAGGTCCGCGTGGCCGAGCGCCACCAGGTTGTCGTAGGAGGTCTGCAGTGCGTCCCACACGGTGCGCCCGTAGAGCTCGTCCTGCTCCACCAGCAGGTACTCGGCACCGGCGGCCTGGGCGGCCGGAATGATGGAGGCGAAGTCCAGGTTGCCTTCGCCCACTTCGGCGAACTGGACCACGTCCTTGAACTCGGCCATGAAGCCGTTGATGTCCCCGGTTTCCAGGAGCCCGAAGGCGCGCTCGGGGAGCTGGCCGATCCGGTAGTCCTTCAGGTGGACCATGGCCGTGCGGCCGGCGTACTTCTGCAGCGTCCGGACGGGGTCCAGGCCGCCGCGCTGCACCCAGTGCACGTCGATTTCCAGGCCCATGGCCGGGGAGTTCGCGGCGATGATGTCCAGCATGTGGGTGCCGTCGAACTTCGCGAACTCGATGTGGTGGTTGTGGTAGTACAGGCTCAGGCCGTGTTCCTGCAGGCGCTCCGCGTACCCGTTGGCCTGCTTGGCGAAATCAACGACCGCCGCGATCGATTTCATGGCCGGGAACGGCAGCATGCCGATCCGCAGGAGGTTGGAGTCCAGGCGCTTGGCGTCCTCCACGATCTTGTCGAAGTGTTCCGCCAGGGAATCTCCGGGACGGCCCTTGGGAGTCTCCATCGCGACGGAGAGTGCCGCGATGTCCATGCCCAGTTCACTCCGGGAGCGGTCCAGCTCGGCGACGTTCTCCGGGGTCATCGGGATCTGGGAGATCTCGACGGCGTTGTATCCGATCGCGCTCACCTTGCGGAGCGTCTCGAACGCCCCCACTTCGGCGAAGCTGTCTCTCAGCATCATCGCTTGTACGCCAATCTTGGCCACTGTATTCCTCCGTGGTGTTCCGGACCCATAAGGGCCCTCGTTGCCGGTTAGGTGCTGCCGCCAGGGCGCCGGCCGTTGTAGCCGGCCGTTCTATCTGACGGCGCGGGTTTCCTCAGGCGAGGGCACCCGCTTGTTCGTGCTGCATCCGCTGCGTTTCGAGCAGGCGGTGCCGGTCCGCGCGGCGCTGTTCCTGCCGGTCCGGGTCCGGGACCGGGGAGGCGAGCAGCAGCCGCTGGGTGTAGGGGTGGTCGGGGTCGGCGGTGACGACGCCGGCCGGGCCTTGTTCGACAATCTCCCCGTGGTACATCACGGCGACGCGATGGCTGATGTGCCGGACGACGTCGAGGTCGTGGGAAACGAAGAGGTAGGACACACCGGTGTCCTTCTGGATCTGCAGGAAAAGGTCCAGCACCCGGGCCTGTGTGGAGAGGTCCAGGGCACTGACCGGCTCATCGCAGACGATCAGCTTGGGCGAGAGAGCCAGGGCGCGGGCGATCGCCACGCGCTGGCGCTGCCCGCCGCTGAATTCGCGCGGCAGCCGGTTGATGGCGTCGGCGGGCAGGCCCACCTGGTCCAGCAGTTCCTTGACACGCTTCTTGGCCGCCGCTGGCTCCATGCCCTGCACGCCCAGTGGTTCGGCGAGGATGTCGCCGATCTCCAGGGCGGGGTTCAGCGAGGTGTAGGGATCCTGGAACACCACCTGCAGGTCCCGGCTCAGGACCCGCCGGTCTTTGCGGGTGGCGTGGCTGATGTCCTTGCCGTCGAAGCTGATCTTCCCGCCGGTCACCGGGGCCAGCCCCAGGATGGCGCGGCCCAGGGTGGTCTTGCCGGAACCGGATTCCCCCACCAGGCCGAGGGTTTCGCCGCGGCCGATGCTGATGTTGATGTCCGTCAGGGCGCGGAAGGGTTTGGCCCGGAACTTCTTGCTGGGGTACTCGACCACCAGCTGGTCCACTGTGAGCAACGGAGCGCTTTCGGTGGGGCTCATGCGACTGGCTCCTTCTGGCCGGTGGAAACGAGCATGGACATGGGTTCCTTGCCTTCAAGCATCGATGCAAGGAGCGTTTGCGTGTAGGGTTCCTGCGGATTGCGCAGGATGTCGCGGACGGATCCTTCCTCTACGAGCCGGCCGTTCTGCATGACAGCCACACGGTCGCAGAGGTCCGCCACCACCCCGAAGTTGTGGGTCACCAGGATGACGCCGATGTTCAGGCGCTGCTGGAGCTCGCGCAGCAGGTCCAGCACGTCCGCCTGCACCGTGACATCCAGGGCCGTGGTGGGCTCATCGGCGATCACCAGGTCCGGTTCGCAGCTGATGGCGCCGGCGATCAGGACGCGCTGGGCCATGCCGCCGGAGACTTCGTGCGGGTAGGCGTTGAAGGTCCGTTCCGGGCTGACGATTCCGACGTCGGTGAGCAGCTTCAGCGCCCGCTTCCTGGCCTCGGCCTTGGAAATGCCGAGGACGCGCACCATGGGAGTGACCAGCTGGTAGCCGATGGTGAAGGCCGGGTCCAGGTTGCTCATGGGCTCCTGCGGGATGTAGGAAATCCGTCTGCCGCGGAGTTTGGCCAGGCGCTCCTGGCTGACGTGTTCCTCGCCCGGGGCCACGGTGTAGCTGCCGTCGAACTGGATGGAGCCGGCCACGATGCGGGCATTGTCCGGCAGCAGCCCCAGGATGGAGAAGGCGGTCTGGGACTTGCCCGAACCGGATTCGCCCACGATGCCCAGGATCTCGCCGCGGTCCACGTGGAAGGAGACGTCGTCGACGACCTTCTTGATGGAGCCGTCCGCCTGCGGATAGCCGACGCCGAGATTGGTCACCTTGACCAGGTGGTGTTCGGTTCCGGGGTCGACGGCGGCCACGGACTTCCGCGACGGGCGGGCGGCCGGCGCCGCCGCCCGGCCTGTAACCGGGACCGTGACCGGCGCCTTGGTGCGGCGGGGCTTGATCTTTTCGCCGTCCTCGAGGGCATCGCGGATGGCGTTGCCCAGCAGGACCAGGCCGCCGATGGTCAGCGCCATGGCCAGTGCCGGCCAGAACAGCAGCGTCGGGTTCAGGTAGACGTTCTTGAAGCCCTCCGAGAGCATGACGCCCCAGGTGGACTTGGTGGGGTCGCCCAGACCGAGGAATTCCAGGCCGGACTGGATGGCGATGGCCACGCCGGCGATCGCCGCGGTCTGGATGATGATGGGGGCGCGGACCACAGAGAAGATGTGGCGGGCGATGATGCTCAGGTCGGACAGCCCGGAGACCCGTGCGGCGTCGACATAGAGCTCGTTGCGCACCGACTGGACGGCCGTGCGGGTCAGCCGGAAGTAGGACGGGCTGATCAGGATGCCGAAGGCGATCATGGACATCCAGACCGAGGGGCCGAAGGCCGCCCGGATGGTCAGCAGCACGATCAGGCCCGGGAGGCTCATGAGGATGCCGACTACCCAGTTGGAGACTGCCTCGAATTTGCCGGCGTAGTACCCGGCGATCAGGCCGGCCGGCAGGCCGATGGCAATGGCCACGCCCGCGCAGAGCAGGGCGGAAAGCAGCGTCAGCTGCGCGCCGTACAGCAGCCGGCTGAAGACGTCGCGCCCGGCGCTGTCCGTTCCGAGGATGTTCACGGAGTCCGGGGCGGCGAGGGTCTTGGCGATGTTGGCGTAGTTCTGGTCGAAGGGCGCCAGGACCGGGGCCAGTACCGCCAGGAGCGAGACCGCCAGCAGGATGGTCATGGCAACGATGCCCAGCGGGTTCTTGAACAGGCGCCGGATGACGGTGGACCGGACCACGGTGCCGCTTTGCCCGGCGGAAATCGCACTGGCGGGGGCGGCGGCTGCCGCGGTTGCGGCGGCTTCTTCGGAAGAATTGTTCATGACACACGTACTTTCGGGTTGAGCCAGCCATTGAGAATGTCCACCAGCAGGTTCACCACAATGACCACGACCACCGTGTACATCACGACGCCCATCACCACGGGAAGATCCGACTGCCCGGTAGCGGCGACCGCCAGCGGACCCATGCCGGGAAGGGCGAAGATCTGCTCGATGATCACCACGCCACCCAGCATGCCGATCAGCTGCAGGCTCAGCACGGTCAGGCCGGCCGGCGCGGCACTGCGCAGGACATGCTTGAACAGGATCTCGCGCTCGCCGATCCCGCGGCTGCGCAGGGTGCGGACGTAGTCCCGCTCGAGTTGCTTAATGACGGCGCTGCGAATCTGCTGCGCGCCCCCGGTGACGCCGTTGATCAGCAGGGCGATCACCGGAAGGGACATGGAATAGACCCACGCGTCGGCCCCGGAATCCGGGGAAATGGTGCTGGTGGCCGGGAAGAGGCCCAGCTGGATGGCCAGGATGGTGACCAGGATGACGCCGATCACGAACCCGGGAACGGAGTCGCCGATGATGGCGCCAACCTGGACCACCCTGTCCACCCAGCCGCGCTTGACCGCGGCGATGACACCAATGAGTGCGGCACAAATTGCGATCAGGATCATTGCGGCGAAAACCATGGTCATGGTCACCGGAATCCGGGTGGCCAGGGAGTTGGCCACCGGTTCCGAGGAGAACCAGGAAGCACCCAGGTTTCCGCTGAGGGCATCGGCCACCCAGGCAAAGTAGCGGGTCAGCAGGGGCTGGTCCAGCCCCAGCTCGTGTTCCTTCATCGCCACCTGTTCAGCGGTGGCCTGATCGCCCAGGATGTTCCGGGCGATGCTCCCGCTGGACATATACAGCAGGAAGAAGGTGAGCGCCGAGACAACAAGCAGCACCACTAGCCCGCTGCCCAGTCGTTTCGCAATGAACCTGATCATGGTGTCCTACTTGGCGGGTGAGTAGTTGTAGATGGACGGAACGGCCTGCTGGATCTGGGGCGTGACGTTGACCTTGGCGTTGTGGTAGTACATCTGGTTGACGCGGAACAGCGGCGCGAACCAGGCCTGCTCCACCACGTACTTGTTCACTTCCTGGGCCAGCTTGCCCGCGTCGGCTCCGCCGGCGCGCACGGCCTCAATCTTGGCGTCCAGCTCCGGCGTCGCGTTCTTGAACGGGTTGTAGAGCGCCTTGGTGGAGATGATCTGGTTGACCGCAACCGTCGGTTCACCCTGGAAGAGGGAGAAGTACATGGTGGTGTACTTCTGGGCGGCGACATCGGATGTGAAGGTGTTGGTCAGCGCGGCGCCCACCTTGAGGGTGATGCCGACGTCGGCCAGCTGCTGCTGGACAACGGAAATCTGGGTTTCGAAACCGGGGACGCTGGGGATTTCCAGGGTTACGCCTGTTTCATAGCCGGCTTCCTTCAGGAGCTGTTTGGCCTTGGCCGGATCGTAGCTGTAGTAGTTCTCCAACTCTTCGGTCCAGGCACCGCTGGCCTTACCGAACGGCTGGGACGTCGGCGTGCCCTGCCCCAGCATGACCTGGTCCAGGATGGTCTTGCGGTCAAAGGCGTAGTTGATGGCCTGGCGGACCTTGACGTTTTGCAGGGCCGGGTTCTTGGCACCGTCGCGGTCCAGGAGGAGCAGGCCCTGCCAGTCAACCTCGTTGGCGGCCAGCTTCATCTTGGCGCCCTCGGCCTGCTTGCCGTTCTTGGGGTCCAGGATCGTCGCATCCACCTGGCCGGAGACGAGGGCGTTGGTGCGGGCGGTGAGATCGGTCAGGATCTTGAAGGTGAGCTTCTGGAACTTCTGCAGGTCCTTGTTCCAGTAGTCCTTGCGCGCCGTGAACACCGTCTGGGAATCCTTGACGGACGCGGCCTTGTCCATCACGTACGGGCCGGAGCCGACCGGTTCGGTCTTGATGCCGTCGGTTCCCAGCGCCTTCGGGCTGCCCATCAGGCCGGCCGCCTGGCTGAGGAAGTATTCCAGGGCCGGGTCCGGGGTGCTGAGGTTGATGTCGATGGTGTCGGCGTCCACAACGGCCACGTCTTTGACCGCACTGAGCTGGGCCATCTGCGGCCCATTGGCTTTCTTGAAGTGGTCCATGTTGGCCTTGGCCGCCGCGGCGTCGAACGTGGCGCCGTCACTGAACGTGACATCAGAGCGCAGGTCCACCGTCAGCTTGGTGTTGGCTGCGTTGTACGTCCATGCCGTGGCCAGCATCGGGCTGAGATTGCCGTCCGGCTCGCGCAGGATCAGGGTGTCGTAGACGGCCTGGTACGGCTGGAGGACGTGGCCCACGTGCGCCTGGGCCGGGTCCCAGGACCGGACGTCCTGGATGGTGCCCAGCGTCAGGGACGTGGCCGTGGAGCCTGCGGCCGCGCCGCCGGCTGCGGTGCCGCCACAGGCGGTGAGCGCGAGGGACGCGCTGAGGATGAGGGCAGCAGCTGCTGCCTTGGGACCGAACTTCATTGTTGGCTCCTTTGGATCGCTTCTCGAGGTCCGTTACCCGGACGATGGTGGCGGCAATGTGGCCTGAGCCACACTGCCGCTTGTGGGTTCAGCGTACGTTGGGTTGCCACTTCTGGCAACCGGTTGTCATTACCTTTTTGAATTATTGCGGCCGGGGCATGGCCGGGCAGCACGACAGCGCAAGACGGCGCGCCCGAGGCGCGCACGCAGTGCGTGGGCACGACGTTCGCAGGCACGACGTTCGCAGCGGAAAAGCGGTAGGGAGCCCGCGCGCGGCCGCAGGGGCAGTGCGCGGGGCCGCGGAGGCGGCTTCGGTTAGGACACTTTTTCCTCAGAGCCGGGGTAGGACTGCCGGTAGAGTTCCTTCACGATCCGCAGCGACTTCGCCCCTTCGGCGGCGTCAATCCAGAACGGACCCGGTTGCGCCAGCCCGGCATAGAAATCTGCGATCAGCAGGGCATGCGAAACACCCCAGTAGGAGCGGCCGCCCGATCCTGTGGCGCGTTCACGCACCACCTCGCTGCGCCCGCCGTCGTAAGTGACCGTCAGGTCCCCGCGCAGGCTCAGTGTTGCCGCCTCGGTACTGATGTCCAGCGTGACGGGCGCGTTGCGGGTGTTGGCGAGGGTGGCGTAGAAGACGCTGCGCGCGCCGTTGCTGTGCAGCGCGGCGAACTCCGCCGTATCCTCCACCTCGATGGCCTCTGCCAGCGCATGGGTCGAGGCGCTGCCGGCGAGCGAAACGACGTCGCCCACCAGCCATTGCAGCAGGTCCACGGTGTGGATGGCCTGGTTCATCATCAGGCCGCCGCCGCCCTCGCCCCAGCTTCCGCGCCAGGGCCGGCTGAGATAGTAATCGGGTTGCCGGTGCCACATGACCGTGGCCGAGGCCCCCAGCACCTGGCCCAGTTCGCCCGAGTCCAGCAGCCGGCGCATTTCCTGCACCGGGGCGTTGTAGCGGTTCTGGAAACACAGGCCAATTTTCGCCGTGCTTTCGGCAGCCGCGGCCAGCAGCCTTTCACCCTCGGCCAGGGTGTGCGCCAGGGGCTTTTCCAGCACCACGTTGACGCCGCGGCGCAGGCATTCGATCGCGACCGCCGCATGTTCATGATGCGGGGTGGTGATGTGCACGACGTCGGGAGCGGCCACCTCGAGCATGTTCCGGTAGTCCTCGAAGCCGGGGACGCCGTGGGCTTCCTGCGCCGCGGCGCGGCGCGCCGGGTCCGTGTCACAGACAGCCACCAATTCGGCGTCGTCCATCCCTGCAAGTGCTTCAAAATGAACGACCGACACGTCGCCGCAGCCGATGATTGCCGCCTTTGGCATCCGGAGTTCCCTCTTTCCCTAGTGCTGGTGCGTTCCTGCTAGACGAGTTCGATCTGGTTCTTCGCGGCCAGCGCGGCGAAGGCACGGGCCGCGGCGCCGAAGGCCGCCGGGCCCGAGAAGCCGCCGAGTTCGTGGGCGCTGGCCAGGTGGGGTTCCAGCGACGCGAAGCCGGCGAAACCATCCGCCTTGAGGGCGGCGATGGTGGCGTCGAGTTCGCCGTCGCCCTCGCCGGAGGGGACCACTTCCCCGGTGGTGGCGAGCGCGTCCTTGACCTGGAAGTACTCGAGGTAGGGGCGCAGCAGGGCGTAGCCCTCGGTGTAGGGCTTGACGCCCACCTGGACGAAGTTGGCGTTGTCCCACGCGACGCGGAGCGCGGGCGAATTCACGGACTCCATGATGTCCAGCACGCGCTGCGGCGTATCGCCATAGATGCCCTTTTCGTTTTCGTGCAGGAGCACGACGCCGGCTTCCGCGGCGAGTGCCGCAAGGGCGCCCATGCGGTCCAGGACGTCCTCGCGGATGTCTTCCGCGCTGCGTCCTTCGGCCCGGAAGAAGGAGAAGATCCGGACGTATTGTGTATCCAGCCCCTTGGCCACCGAGATGATCTGGCGGAGCCGTGCCAGCTCGTGCTCCACCGGCAGGCTCACGTCCACCTTGCCGATGGGGCTGGCCACGGCGGAGACCTTGAGGCCCTTTTCATCCAGGATGTCCTTGAGCCGGGCAACCTGCTCGGGCTCCAGCTCGGAGACGTTGGTGCCCCAGGCACTGCGAACCTCGATGTGGCTTGCGCCCAGCGCCAGGAGCACGGCGGCCTGAACTGCCGGGTCCGGATCTATTTCGTCGCCGAAGCCTGACAGCGACCAGACTGCGGGTGGTGTTTTGCTCACGCGGTTCTCCTGGGTTTCGCGGCCGCCGCGGCAGCTTCCGGCTCCGGCGCGGTGACGCAGTTCACAAACGGTGTAGGGCCCCAGTCTAGCCAGCGCCGGCGGCCGTGACAACCGGTTGCCAATCCTTGACAATCTGTGGCATTCTTTGCTGACCGGCCCTGTGGCGGCAATCACAGCCCGGCCACCACGTTCAGAGAGGAGCGCCGTGGCGACGACGCAACCAGCAGCAGTGGACCGCCCGGCCACCATCCACGACATCGCCGCGCTCTGCGGCGTGGCGGCCTCCACGGTTTCCCGTGCCCTCTCCACGCCGGACCGCGTCAACATCAGGACGCGGCAGCGGATCGAGGCGGCCGCGGCCCAGCTGCACTACACACCCAACAGCCAGGCGAAGGCGCTGAGTTCCGGGCGCACGGGCGCGGTAGGAGTCCTGGTTCCGGATATCACCAACCCGTACTACTTCGACCTCATCAGGGGCACCCAGCTCCAGCTCAAGGCGGCCGGGTACACCCAGTTGCTGGTGGACACGGAAGAATCCGACGAGGTGGAGGCCAGCACCGTGGAGCAGCTGCGCAAGAGCGCTGACGGCATCATCGTTGCCGCATCCCGGCTCAGCGACGAAGCCCTGCTGGACGCGGCGGCGAAGATGCCCATGGTCGCCATCAACCGTGACGTGCCCGGCGTTCCCGCGGTCCTGATCGACACCCCGTCCGGCACCAGCCAGGCGCTGGACCACCTGATCTCGCTGGGACACACCCGGGTGGCCTATGTCGCCGGCCCGACGACGTCGCAGTCCAGCGAGCGGCGATGGACCGCATTGTCCGTGGCAGCCGAGGAGCGCGGCGTGGAGGTGCGCCGGCTCGGTCCGTTCGCCCCCAAGACACAGTCCGGCGCTGCAGCCGCGGACGCCGCCGTCCACAGTGGAGTCACCGCCTGCCTCGCGTTCAACGACCTCATCGCCATCGGCATGCTCCAGCGCCTTCGCGAACGCGGCATCCGCGTCCCGCAGGACATGAGCATTGTGGGCTGCGACGACATCTTTGGCGCCGATTTCTGCAATCCGCCGCTGTCCACCATGGCCTCCCCGATCGAGCAGGCCGGCCGCGTGGCGGTGTCCATGCTGCTGGCCCAGCTGAACCCGCTCGCCGGCGGCGGCACCCGAAACCGGTCCGTGATGCCCACCCACCTCACGGTCCGCGGCTCCACCGGCCCGGTGCGGAAGGAGCGCTAGGCCAGGCGTCCAGCAGCCGGCGCGGCTGAAGCGCCCGGCCGGAGCGCCGGTCCGGCTGCAACAGTTGAGCGTGGTTGACAGTGCTGACTAGGCTGTGAGGCATGCGTGAACTCCAGGCGAAGATCATCGAGGAAATGGGCGTGCAGCCCCGGATCGACCCTGCCGGGGAGGTGCGCAAACGCGTGACGTTCCTGAAGGAATACTTGACGGCCACCCACACCAAGGGCTTCGTCCTGGGCATCTCGGGCGGCCTGGACTCCTCCCTGGCCGGGCGGCTGGCCCAGCTGGCAGTCGAGGAACTCGAGGCCGAGGGCACCGAGGCGAACTTCGTGGCCGTGCGGCTCCCCTACGGCGTCCAGCACGACGAGGACGACGCCCAGGCCGCCCTTGACTTCGTGCGCGCCAAGACCGAATGGACGTTCAATATCTCAGCCGCGGTGGATGGCTTCGAGGACGAGTTCGAAAAGACCGTGGGCACGGAGATCTCCGATTTCCACAAGGGCAACACCAAGGCCCGGACCAGGATGATTGCCCAGTACGCCCTGGCCGGCGAGCACAACTACCTGGTGATCGGCACGGATCACGGCGCCGAGTCCGTCACGGGATTCTTCACCAAGTTCGGCGACGGCGGCGCGGACATCCTGCCGCTGTTCGGCCTCAACAAGCGCCAGAACCGCGCGCTGCTGGCGGAGCTCGGCGCGCCGGCCCGGATCTGGGAAAAGGTTCCGACGGCGGATCTGCTGGACGGAAAGCCGGGCCGCACCGACGAGGACGAACTCGGCCTGGGCTATGACCTGATCGATGACTACCTCGAGGGCCGCGACGTACCCGATGCCGCTGCCGAACGGATCGAGGCGATGTACCTGCGGACCCGCCACAAGCGCACGGTCCCGGTGACGATTTTCGACACCTGGTGGAAATAGCCTGAGCCGAGAGCCCCAGGCCGGGGCTGCAGGCCGAAACGGGGCACTTTGAACAGTGGCCGGGCCTTTTTGACCTCGACGGCCGGCGTGTCCGTGTCAAAGTGCCCCACGACAGCTTCCAAGTGTTCTTGGCCCTGCTGGGTTCCAATTACGGGATCAGCACGAGTTTGCCCCGGACATGGCCTGCGCGGCTGATGCCCAGTGCCCGGGCCGCATCGGTGAGGGGAATCCGCTCCTGGATGCTGAAGCGGAGCTTTCCATCGGCCGACAGCCGGGCCGCCTCCGCTACCCGTCCGTCCAGCAGCCTGACCGGTGCAATTCCGGCGGCGTTGGCCTCCGTTCCAGGCACGGTAGTCACCGCGGCGCCGTGGCCGCCGAGCAAATGGACCGTCGCCGTCGTCGTCTCCTCCCCGCCAAAGGTGTCCACGACGGCGGTGACGGTGCCCAGTGAGCGGACGCGTTCCACGAGCCCTTCGACATAGGCCACAGGCTCGGCGCCGAGGCCGCGCAAAAAGTCATGGTTCTGCTCTGAAGCGGCCGCTGCGCCGTGGATGAGGACCGTGTCCCCCACGCCAATGCCAAGTTGAACCAGCGCCGAATACGCTGTGCCGCCAGCTATCGCGACACACGCCGCCTGCTCAAAATCGATGCCCGCGGGCTTTTGCGTCAGCTGGTTGGCCGGAAAATTGGCCACGGCACGGTAGCCCCCGGAAATGCCATTCCAGATGACTTCGTCGCCCACCTCGTAGCCGGTCACGCCGGGGCCAACGGCGGTCACGATTCCTGCCGCCTCACAGCCKGGAACTGCAGGGAAGTGCAGGAGAAGGTACCGCTCCAGGTAGCCGGCCACGACTTTCCAGTCCATCGGGTTGACGCCGACGGCGCGGATTCCCACCTGGACCTCGTTCTCCCCCGGAACCGGCGGTTCGTCTTCGCCAACGGTGACGACGTCCGGGCTGCCATAGTGATCGAAGGAGATCTTGATGTTTTTCATGAGGCTTTGCTCCTTCGGCTCGACCCGATGCGGCCTGTGCTGCCAGCTTCTGGCACCAGCGGCGGCTGCGCAAGAGTCTCCCGACAAGATGAACTGCCCGAGGTGGCCTGAGCCGAACCGGGGCACTTTGAGCCCTGGCTGGACCGTTTCGGCTTCAATTGCCGGCGTGTCCGTGTCAATGTGCCCCACGATGGCCGGGCACCGGGGCACCGCCGTCGAGGTTCAGGCCCTTGACTAGGGTCAGGCGCCCTGCAGCAGCGTCGAGATCCGGTGGGCCTCATCCATGAGCAGCCGCCCCAGCTGCGGACGCCGGTCCTCCCGGAAGCGCGGCTCGATGCCGGTCAGGGACAGTGCCCAGGCCGGGCGCCCCCGCTGGTCGAAGACCGCCGCACCCATCCCCCAGCTGCCTTCCAGGACCAGCCCCGGATTGACCGAATAGCCGGCCTGCCGCGTCGCTTCGAGGTTCTCCCTGACAAGGGCTTCGGTGTGCGCGGCCGCGAAGCTGCCGGCGTGGGCTGCCCAGTTTGCGAGCAGCTCATCCTGCTCTTGTGCCGGCAGGAAGGCCATGATGGCGGTGCCGGCGGAAGCGACGCCCAGCGGGAACCGCACCCCCTCGTGCAGCACGAAGGAACGGACCGGGAAGCTGCCTTCCTCCCGGAGCAGGCACACGGTCTCGTTACCGCGGCGGATGGAGAAGAACGCGCTTTCGCCGGTCTCTTCGGCGAGGCGGCGCAGGCTCGGCCTTGCGAGGTCCTCCATGGGGAAGCGCGCCGAGGCCACAGACCCCAGCAGCAGGATCTCCGGGCCCAGGACCCAGTTGCCGCTGCCCGGATCCTGGTCCAGCAGCCCCTCGGCCGCGAGCGAGCTCAGCAGCCGGTGAACGGTGGGGCGGGTCAGCCCCGATTCGCGCACGAGCTCCACCAGAGGGCAGCCCTCCGGCTTCCGGCCGACCAGGCGCAGCAGGCTGGCTGCCCGGCTGACCACCTGGGCGCCCTGGACAGGTGTTGTAGTCATTGCTTGCCTCACGTCGGCCCGGAAGTGAACGATGCCTTTGCCAAGTTGCTTTTACCCAAATCCTCACATCGACTATCCACATAATGGATAGTCCCAAGGATAGCGTCCACACTATAAACTCCGCCAGTTCGCGGGGAAACTTCGCATTGACAGTGGTCTGCGACACACCATAGGCTCCTTCTTCAGACATGGAGTCCACAAAGTGGATTGCCGGAGTGGATAGCAAGACGAGCTCAATGAGGAGATGCAATGTCAAAGGTGAAATCCGGGGCAGCGGCCGCTTTGCAGGACGTACTCCGGGACGGCATGACGCTCGCCGTCGGCGGTTTCGGCCTCAGCGGGATCCCCGCTGACCTGATCGAGGCAGTGCGGGACTCCGGGGTGAAGAACCTGACGGTTGTCTCCAACAACATGGGCGTGGACGGCAAGGGCCTCGGCGTCCTGATCGAAGGCGGCCAGGTCCGCAAGGTCATCGCGTCCTACGTCGGCGAAAACAAGCTCTTCGCCGAGCAGTACCTTGCCGGCCAGCTGGAGGTGGAGTTCACCCCGCAGGGCACCCTTGCCGAGCGGCTGCGCGCCGGCGGCGCCGGCATCCCGGCGTTCTACACGAAGACCGGTGTGGGCACCCTCGTCGCCGAAGGCAAGCCGCTGGCGGAGTTCGACGGCGAGACCTATGTCCAGGAACGCGCCATCAAGGCCGACGTCGCCCTGGTCCACGCCCACACGGCCGACACCGACGGCAACCTGATCTACCGGTACACCGCGCAGAACTTCAATCCGGTGGTGGCTACCGCCGGAGCCATGACGGTCGCCGAGGCCGAGGTGATCGTCGAGCCCGGCCAGCTGGACCCGAACCACATCATCACCCCCGGCGTGTTCGTCCAGCGCCTGGTCCAGGCCAGCGGCCGCGTGAAGGACATCGAACAGCGGACCGTCCGCCCCCGGCTCGAAGTAGAAGCAGAAGCGGCGCACGCCGGCTCCACCGTCTAACTCGCCCCGGGCGCCGTCGGCCCCGGGCGCGCCGGCATTGGCACCCCACCCTTTCCACCCCGACTTTCCGAGGAGAACCACCATGGCCTGGACCCGAGATGAAATGGCCGCAATCGCGGCCGAAGAACTGAACGACGGCGACTACGTCAACCTTGGCATCGGCATCCCCACGCTGGTGGCCAACAACCTGCCCGACGGCGTCCGCGTTGTCCTGCAGAGCGAGAACGGCCTGCTCGGCATGGGCCCGTTCCCCTACGAGGGCGAGGAAGACGCGGACCTGATCAACGCCGGCAAGCAGACCGTCACGGTCCTGCCCGGCGGCAGCATCTTCGACTCTGCGACGTCCTTCGGCATGATCCGCGGCGGCCACGTGAAGGTCGCGATCCTGGGCGCCATGCAGGTCTCCGGGAACGGCGACCTCGCCAACTGGACCATCCCCGGCAAGATGGTCAAGGGCATGGGAGGCGCCATGGACCTCGTGGCCGGCACCCCGCGCGTCGTGGTCCTCACGGAGCACAGCGCCAAGGACGGCACCGCCAAGATCGTCAAGGAATGCACGCTGCCGCTCACCGGGCTCAGCTGCGTGGACCGCATCATCAGCGACCTCGCGGTCTTCGACCTGGATAAGCAGGAAAACGAAACAGGCGGCAGGCGGAAGCTCACGCTCAAGCGCCTCGCGCCCGGCGTCACCGTGGAGGAGATCCGCGAAAAGACCGAGGCCGACTTCGATGTCGCGCTCGAATTTGAAGGAGCCACAGCATGAGCCTCAAAGACCAGTTCGGCAAGGACATCCTGCTCACCGGTTGGGGCCACAGCCGCTTCGGCAAGCTCACCGATGAGACCCTCGAGTCCCTGATTGTGCAGGTCGCCACCGAGGCGATCGGCAACGCCGGGATCGAGCCGGGCCAGATCGATGAGATCTACCTCGGCCAGTTCAACTCCGGCATGATGCCGCTGGCTTTCCCGTCCTCCCTCGCACTGCAGGTCTCGGACCAGCTGGCCAACGTCCCCTCCACCCGGGTGGAGAACGCGTGCGCCTCCGGCTCGGCCGCGTTCCAGCAGGGCACCAAGTCCCTCCTGGCCGGCACCGCGAAGACCGTCCTGGTGATCGGCGCCGAGAAGATGACGCAGGCCGGGGCCGACGTCGTGGGCGCGGCCCTGCTTGGCGCGGACTACGACATGGCCGGCAAGGCCTCCTCTACCGGGTTCACAGGACTCTTCGCGGAGGTCGCGAAGCACTACGGCAAGCGCTACGGCGACGGGTCTACTCTCGGCAGTCTCGGCGATGTCCTGGGCACCATCGCGGCGAAGAACCACCGCAACGGCGTCGACAACCCCTACGCCCAGCTCCGCAAGGACCTCGGCGAGGACTTCTGCCGCACCGTCTCGGAAAAGAACCCGATGGTGGCCGATCCGCTGCGCCGCACCGACTGCTCCCCCGTGTCCGACGGCGCCGCCGCCGTCGTCCTCTCCGTCGCCCCGACCGGCGGCGCCACCGCTCCGGTGCGGCTCGCCGGCTTCGGCCAGGCGAACGACTTCTTCCCGGCCGAGCGCCGGGACCCCACCGAATTCGCCGCCACGCGCGCCTCCTGGCAGCGGGCCCTGGGGATGGCCGGCGTCGGGCTGGAGGAGCTCGACTTCGCGGAAGTCCACGACTGCTTCACCATCGCCGAACTGCTCATGTATGAGGCCATGGGGCTGACCGAACGCGGCCAGGGTGCCCGGGCGCTCGAGGAAGGCTGGGTCTTCAAGGACGGCAAGCTGCCGGTCAACGTCTCGGGCGGGCTCAAGGCCAAGGGCCACCCCGTCGGCGCCACCGGCGTCTCCCAGCACGTCATCGCCGCGATGCAGCTCACCGGGACAGCCGGCGACATGCAGCTGGCCAGCCCGCGCCGGGCCGCGGTGCAGAACATGGGCGGCGTGGGCATCGCCAACTACGTCAGCGTGCTCGAAGCCCTCTAAAGCAACGCGGGGTCAGATGGAGCCCATTCCAGTGGACTCCATGGGCGGTATCTGACCCCGCGTTGCTTGTCCTCGCCTACGTGGCCGGCATTCCGCGGGACTAAACTCGTTCCCAGCCCATCCACCACAAATGCGAGGAGCACCCATGCGCGCCACCATCATCCACGGCCCCGGCGACATCCGAGTCGAAGACCGCGACTACCCCACACTCCAACTGCCCACCGACGTGATCGTGAAGGTCACCGCCTCCTGCGTCTGCGGCTCGGATCTCTGGCCGTACCGCGGGGTCAAGCCCACCCACAAGCCGTCCGCGATCGGGCACGAGTTCATCGGAACGGTCGAAAGCGTCGGCGCGGATGTTAAGGACCTCGCCGCGGGTGACTTCGTGATCGCGCCGTTCGTGGTCAGCTGCGGCGCGTGCCCGCAGTGCCTCGACGGCGTCACGGTGGCCTGCGACCACCTCGCCGGCTGGGGCGGCAAGGATGACACCGGTCACGGGATCGACGGCGGCCAGGGCCAGGCCGTCCGCGTACCGCTCGCCGAGTCCACGCTGGTCAAGGTACCGGGCGTCACCGACCCGGACGACGCCCTCCGCGCCAGCCTGCTCACGCTCTCCGACGTCATGGCCACCGGCCACCACGCGGCCCTGGCCGCCAAGGCCGGTCCCGGCCGGACAGTCGTGGTGGTCGGCGACGGCGCCGTCGGGCTCTGCGGCGTCCTGGCCGCCAAGCGCCTCGGCGCGGAGCGGATCATCGCCATGTCGCGGCACGCCGACCGCCAGGCGATCGCCCGCGAATTCGGGGCCACGGACATCGTCGCCGAGCGCGGCGACGAGGGCGTCGCCAAGGTCCGCGAACTGCTCGGCGGTGTGCTGGCCGATTCCGTGCTGGAGTGCGTGGGGACCAAGGAATCCATGGAGCAGGCCCTCAACAGCGTCCGCCCGGGCGGCGCCCTCGGCTTTGTCGGCGTCCCCACCGGCGGCGCCGAGGCCCCGCTGCGCTTCCTGTTCGACACCAACATCTCGATCGGCGGCGGCATGGCCCCGGCCCGGACGTACATCCCGGAACTGCTGGCCGACGTGTTGGACGGCACCATCAATCCGGGCCGCGTGTTCGATTCGGTCATGCCGCTGGAGGAGGCACCGGAGGCCTACCGCGCGATGGACGAAAGGCGCGCCATCAAGGTCCTCCTGACCCCGTAACAGGGTCTCGACGGCGGCCGCGCCTGCMGCCGCGCGGCCGCCTGCGCCGGACCCTGGTTCCCGCCCTTGCACGGGCAAGGACGAGGGTCTAGCGTGAAGCGCATCAGCATCCGCCGCCGTCAAGGAGCCGTCATGGCCAGGTTCGTGCAGATCATCGAATTTCAGTCCTCCCGCATAGAGGAGATCGAGCAGCTCGGCCGGCCCTCCAGGACGGAGGGATCCACTGCCCCGACCTTCCGCCGCATCTTGGCCACCGCAGACCGCGACCGCCCCGGAACCTACTTCACGATCGTGGAGTTCGACTCCTTCGAGTCGGCCATGGAGAACTCCAACCGGCCCGAGACCTCCGAATTCGCCGCGAAGATGGCCGCCCTGTGTGACGGCCCTCCGGTCTTCCGCAACCTGGATCTGATGTGGGAGGACACCGGCGAGGCCGATGCCGGCCAGTAGGCCGGCAGGCTCGCTTGGCAGAGGTGCCGCTGCGCCGCCGGACTCAGGGCCGGCGGCCGCCCGCGGCTTGAATGCGTGGCTTGACCACGTGGCTTGAAGACGCGGACAGGACGTGGGAGCAGGGAAATGGGTTCTGCAGATGGCAGGGCGCCGGAAAGTCTCGTCATGGATCTCAGCGAACTGGGTTCCGCTCCCCTGCCGCTCGTGGGCGGAAAGGCCCTGAACCTCGGCAGGCTCACGGCCGCCGGATTCCGCGTACCCCGCGGATTCTGCCTCACCACGGTTGCCTACCGAAAGGCGGCCCCGGCCGAACTGGACGCGCTGGCAGCCCGGCTGGACGCCGCAGAACCGGGCTCGGACGAAGTGGATTCCGCAGACCTCCTCCCCGCTCCCGACCTACGCGAACTGGCCCGGCAGGCGCGGGAAATGATTGTGACCGCGCCGATTCCCGCCGACGTCGATGCCGCCCTCCGCGGCGCGTATGCCGCGCTCGGCAGCCGGGCCACAGTGGCCGTCAGATCCTCCGCCACCGCAGAGGACCTGCCCTTCGCCAGCTTCGCCGGTCAGCAGGATTCCTTCCTCAACATCACCGGAGCAGATGCCGTCGTCGAGTCTGCCCGGCGATGCTGGGCCTCCCTCTGGACCGAACGGGCCGTGGCCTACCGCACCGCCAACGGGATCAGCCACCGCGAGGTGGGGCTCGCCGTCGTCGTCCAGGACCTCATCACCGCCACCAGCGCCGGCGTGCTCTTTACCGCCAATCCCGTGACGGGCACCCGGACCGAAACGGTCATCGATGCAAGCGCCGGGCCAGGCCAGGCCGTGGTCTCCGGCAGCGTGAACCCGGACCATTTCGTCGTGGATACGGCCACCGGACGCGTCGTGCGGCGCTCCCCGGAGGGGACCGGCACAGGCCAGCCGACGAGCCTGAACGACGACAGTATCCGCGATCTCACGGCGCTGGGCGATACCGTCCAGCGGCTTTTCGGCGCACCCCAGGATATGGAATGGGTGATTGACGCCGCGGGCAAGATCTGGGTGACCCAGTCGCGGCCCATCACTACGTTGTATCCGCTGCCGGACCCTGCCGCCGCCGAGACCTTTGGCACGGAGCCGGGGTCTTCGGCTGAAACCCGTGTGTACCTGTGCGGCACCCTGCTCCAGGGCCTGACCCGGCCGCTCACGCCGATGGGGCTCTCCGTGCTCGGTTCAATGCGGAACCGCAACGGGATGTGGCAGTACGTCAACCCAGGGCTGCGCATGTTTGTGGACCTGACCCCAGCGGTGCACAACAAATACGGCCGCCGCTACCTGCTGCGGATACTCCCCCTGGCGGACGGGAGGTCGGGCGCTGTATTCCCGGCGCTCCTGGATGACCCGCGGTTCGGCGTGCGCGAACGGCCGCCCCGCCGGTCCCGCCCAGCCGCCGCACAGGGCGGTCCGGCCCCGCGGAAACCTGGGAAGATCGGCGCTGCGGCGCACACTGCGGCACGGATGGCCAGCATGGGCCTGACGGTCCGGCTGATTCCAGCCATGCTGCGGGCCGCGGTAAGGCCGTCCGCCGAGCTGCGCCGCGCCTTCGACTACGGAAACCGTCTCGAAGCCGAGCTCGTCCTGCCGGAACCGGCAACCGCTTTTGGCCGCCTCGATCACGCCCAGCGCGTCCTGGAGAACACCGTGGACGGGCTGATCCAGGCGACACTGCCGGGGCCGTCCGTTGGCTACCTCTTGCTGGCCGCCGCCCGCAGACTGCTGCGCGGCATCGCGGAACCGCGGGAACTCGAGGCCGTGTTGCGGGGGCTGCCCAACAACGTCACCACCGAGATGGACCTCGAGCTCTGGCAGTTGGCTGTCACTATCGGCGCCAATGCCGCGTCCCGGGAGGTGTTCCTTGCCCACGGGCCAAGGGAACTGGCCGCCATGTACAAGGCCGGCGCGCTCCCCGCGGTGGCACAGACCGGCCTGCACGGGTTCCTGGACCGCTACGGCCACCGCGCCGTGGCGGAGATCGACCTTGGCATGCCGCGGTGGTCGGAGAAGCCGGACCATATCCTTGGGATGATCTCGAACTACCTCCACGTGGAGGACCCCGAGCAAGCGCCCGACCGGCAGTTCGCCCGCGCCGAGGAACATGCCGAGGCCAGGATCCGCAACCTCGTGGAACGGACCCGGGCCCGGGGGCGGCTCCGGGCCAGGGCGGTGGAGTTCTGCCTGCACCGGACCCGTCAGTTGTCCGGCCTGCGCGAACTGCCCAAGTTCTACATCGTCCTCGCCCTCGCGGAGATGCACCGCCAGCTCAACGCGATCGGCATCGAGCTGGCCCGGTCCGGTGCGATCGCCGCCGCGGACGACGTGTATTTCCTGGAATTCGACGAGGTCCGGGTGGGTCTGCGGGGTGCCGACCTCAAGGGCATCATCGCGGGCCGCCACCGGATCTACGACGTCGAACTGCGCCGGCGCCGGATTCCCCGGCTCCTGCTCTCCGACGGCACGGACGTGGAGGCGGCCGTGATGGCCAAGTCCCCCGCTTCGGGCGCCCTCGCCGGGACGCCGGCATCGGCCGGCACCGCCACCGGAACGGTCCGGGTCATCCTGGATCCGGTGGGCGCGCACCTCGAGCCCGGGGAAATCCTCGTGGCACCCTCCACCGACCCCGGCTGGACGCCGCTGTTCATGACCGCCGGCGCCCTGGTGATGGAAATGGGCGGGGTGATCTCCCATGGCGCCGTGGTAGCCCGCGAATACGGCATCCCGGCGGTGGTGGGCGTGCCGGACGCGACCACCCGTTTGCGGACCGGAGAGACCGTGACCGTGGACGGATCGGCCGGAACGGTGCGACAGGTGGATGCCCCGCTCTCCCCCGCGACGGCCGCCGACAGCCTGGCCGGCTGAGCGTCAACCTCCGGACCGTGCCGGCGCCGGGCCGTCGAATTGCAGCGGGACCTCCGCCACGCCGCCAGCAGGGGGCTATGTTAGATAGATGGTGTCTGCCGGCAGCAACGCACAGGGCGGCCAGGTTCCCGAGGGCTTTGGTTCGGGGCTGGTGGACGATGCCGCCCGCCGGGACGCCGCGTTGCCCGACTTCGACTGGGCCGTCCTTCCGGAAGGCGTGATGCGCGGTGAGTTCGAGGCACCGAGCGGGACCCTGGCGACGATCGCTGCCGGAGATCCCGGGAAGCCGCGCGTCGTTCTCGTCCCGGGCGCAACCGGCTCCAAGGAAGATTTCATCCTCATGCTGCCCGAGCTCGCCGCGGCCGGCTACTTCGTCCTCAGCTGCGACATCGCCGGGCAGTATGAATCCGCCCAGGCCGGGCCCGAAAACCTCGTTCCGCCCCGGAACTGCTACGACTACGAGCTGTTCCGCGACGATCTACTGGCCATGCTGGACACCGAAGAAGGCGCGGTGCACGTCGTGGGGTATTCCTTCGCGGCGGTCGTTGCCCAACTGGCGTTCGCCCAGCGGCCAGAAAAGTTCCGCAGCCTGACCTTGATCAGCTGCCCGCCGGAGCCGGGCCAGAGCCTCCGCTACGTGCGCCTGGCAGGCTGGATCAGCTGTTGGGTCAACTCCAGGGTCGGCACCGCTTTAATGATTTGGGGTATCCGCAGGAATATTGCGCGGGTGGCGCCGCAGCGGCTGCGGTTCGTCAGGAGCCGGTTCGCGTTCACGCGCCGCGCCTCGGTGGTAGACATCATCGGCCTTATGAAGCGCACCCCGGATCTGCGGCGGGTGCTGGCGGCCGCGACGCTGCCAAAGCTGGTCGCAGTCGGCGAACATGACCTCTGGCCGCTGGCGTTGCATCGGAGCTTCGCGCAGTCGATCGGTGCGCGGATTTCGGTCTACCGCGGGGGCCACAGCCCGTCCGAGACCTCGCCGTACCAGATCAGCCGGGACCTGATTGCGCTGTTCGACGCCACCGTCTCGGCCTGACGAAAGCGGCCGGTTCGGGACGAAGACCCCCGTCAGACCCTTGCACCGCGGCCCGTGGCACCGTACGTTGGGGACAGCGGACGAATGTCTCCGCAGCCGTTGGCCTTATGGCCGCCGGAGATCAGCAGCATTTCAGAAGGATAAAGGCATGGCTACAGGCACAGTTAAATGGTTCAACGCCGAAAAGGGTTTTGGCTTCATTGCCCCGGATGACGGGTCGGCCGACGTTTTCGCCCACTACTCGGCAATCGCTACCAGCGGCTACCGCTCGCTGGACGAGAACCAGAAGGTTGAATTCGACGTCACGCAGGGCCCGAAGGGTCCGCAGGCTGAGAACATCCGCCCGCTCTAAGTACTCCGGAAAAAGCCCCGGCCGCCTGGCCGGGACACTTTCCCCGAAGACCACAACGCCCCTCCGGAGGATTCCTCCGGAGGGGCGTTTGTGCTCTAGGCGTTTGTGTTCGGGGCGTTTGTGCTCGCTGGCCCTGCTGCCGGGCGAGGTGTCAGCCGACGTGCACCCACGGGCGCCGCGTGACGTCCGGCTCCGCCTCGCGCAGCACTTCGCGCGTCACCGGGGCGATCTCGCCTTCGCCGAAGGCCAGGAACCGCAGCAGGTTGGTGAACGGGTTGCCTTCGGTCCAGCGGAAGTAGATGTGCGGCATCAGCCCGGTGACGTCGCGGATGTGCAGCAGCACGGAGGCGATCGTGTTGGGAACGACAGGCCCGTGGACTTCCAGGATCTGGTAGCCGTGCCGGGTGACCCCGCGGACCTCGAGCGCGGTCTCGAAGTCCGAAGAGTCGTCCACCACCACTTCGAGGAACAGCGCCTGGGAGTCGACCGGAAGGTGGCTGACCTCGATCGCGGACGTCAGTTTGTCCCGGTAAGCCTGGGCACTGAGCCGCAGCGGTTCGTGGGCGATGATCGCGATCGGGCCGGATTCATTGGCGGCCAGGAATTCCAGGGCCGAGGTGTCCATGCGCACATGCGTGGCATGGAGCTCGAAGGAGCGCCGGACGCGCGAGAGCAGGGAAATCACGATGATCCCGAGAATAAAGAACGCGGCGATCCGGATACCTTCGGGCCGCTCGAAGATGTTGGCCACCGTGGTGTAGATGAACACGACGGCGATGATGCCGAAGCCGATGCTGCGCTTGCGCTGCTGGCGGCTGCGCGCTGACAGCGTCACAGCAATCGCCGCCGACGTCATCAGGACCAGGACGCCGGTGGCGTAAGCGCCGCCCTGGGCGTCGACGTCGGCGTCGAACAGCCAGGTGATCAGGAACCCCACGAGCGTGAAGACCAGGACCAGCGGCCGCACGGCGCGGGCCCACTCCGGAGCCATGCCATACCGGGGCAGATAGCGCGGTACGAGGTTCAGGAGCCCGGCCATGGCGGAGGCGCCGGCGAACCACAGGATGGCAATGGTGCTGATGTCGTAGACGGTGCCGAATCCGTCCCCCAGGTATTCGTGCGCGAGGTAAGCCAGCGCACGCCCGTTCGCTTGGCCGCCCGGCTGGAACTCCTGCGCCGGGATCAGCACCACCGTGGTGAAGCTCGTGGTGACGAGGAACGCACTCATGATGAGGGCCGCCGTCGTCAGCAGCCGGCGGGCACCCTTGATCCGGCCCTCAGGATTCTCCTCGGTGTCCGTGGCGTGACCGCGGATCTGCGGCATGACGGCGACGCCGGTCTCGAAGCCCGACAGGCCCAGGGCCAGCTTCGGGAAGACGAGCAGCGCGATGCCCACCACCATCAGCGGATTGCCGTGGGACGTGGTCAGGGCCAGCCACCAGTTGTCGACCGCCACCGGCTGCTGCAGGACCTCGATGATCGTTGTGATGACCACGATGACGTTCAGCCCGAGGTAAATACCCACGAGGACGACGGCGACGCCGATCGCCTCCTTGAAGCCGCGCAGAAACACGGCAGCCAGCAGGGCCAGGAAGACCAGCGTGACCGCGACGTTCTGGCCGTGCATCCAGTCGGGCGCGAAAGGGTTCTCGATGGCGTGCGCGGTCGCGTCTGCGGCGGAGAGCGTCATGGTGATCATGAAGTCGGTGGCCGCGAACCCCAGCAGCACCAGGACGAGGAGTTTCCCGCCCCAGCGTGGGAGCAGCCGTTCCAGCATGGCGATGGATCCTTCACCGCGCGGGCTTTCGCCCGCCACCCGGCGGTACACCGGGAGGGCGCCCAGCAAGGTCACGGCCACCAGGACCAGGGTGGCCAGCGGCGAAATCACACCGGCTGCGAGCGCGGCAATGGCGGGCTGGTAGCCCAGCGTGGAGAAGTAGTCCACGCCGGTCAGGCACATGACCTGCCACCATGTGTGTTTCTTCAGGTGACTGTCGCTCACGGCCCCGGGCCCTTGATGGATTCCCTTGGCGTCCTGGAGGCCGAACAGCAGCCAGTTCCTGAAGTGCTCCCCGGCGCCGGGCCGCAGTGCCGAGGGGTCTGCCGGTGGCCGGCTGAGCGTGGTCATGTAGTCCTTTCCAGGCGACGCAGCGCGCCGCTTCCGTCCGCGAGAGTACCAGCGTCCGCAGCCGTCACGACCCTCCGGCGGACAATCCTGATGGTTCCTTAACGCGGGCAAGTAGAGCCAACCCTCTGCATCCACCGTGTGTTCACGCGAATGTCCGTCGTGGTTGTACGGCGCGTACTCTCCGGGGGCGGCGTGGCTATGCCCGGGCGCCTGAGCGTCCTGCGCCTCTACCTGCCAGCGACGACGATCCTCGGGATCGTCCGCGTCGTCCAACTCGCGGTCGACTCCTGGCCCACTGTCTCCCCACGCCGCCCCAAGTTGACGTACAGTCGCCTCGATGAGCCGACGCACCCGAAAGGCCCCGGATGAACTTTGCGACCGCCACTCTGTCTCTCTCGACGATCCTCCGCAACCCTGTCACCGACCCCAACGGGCACCGGATCGGCACCCTTTCGGACGTCAGCGTCCGGCTCAGGGAGAACGACTACCCGTATGTCTCGGGGCTCGTTGTCGCAGTGGGCGGAACCCGCGTATTCGTCCCAGTTGCCGACCTCGCCGCGCTCACCCCAAACCGCGTCGAGCTGGGCAGCAGCACCGGGAACCTCGACGAGTTCACCCGCCGCGAAGGCGAAGTGCTCCTCTCCGCGGACGTCCTCGGCCACCGCCTCATCGACCTCTCCCGCGTTGCCTTCGTCAAGGCCTACGACGTCCAGCTCAACCAGGTCCTTGACGGCTGGGCGGTCACCGGCGTCGACGTCCACCGGTGGCGTTGGGCCGGGCTCAGACCCCGGCACGCGGCCCACCCCGTGCGCGACTGGCACGAGTTCGAGCCTCTCATCGGGCATGCCGAGTCAGCAAGGGTCCGACAGACCACCGGCCGGAGCCCCGAGCTCGGGTCCGCCCAGATCGCCGACACCATCCAGGAGGCCACCAAGGACGAACAGGACGAGCTCTTAAAAGACCGCACCGGCGTCCACCGCCTCATGGGCACCGAGTTCATCGCCCTGCCCGCTACCGCCACGGTCGCAGATGCCCTCGCCGCCGTCCGCGACGCCGACGCGCAGCCACAGGCGCTCGTGGTGCTCTACACTCTTCGCCCCGACGGCGCACTACACGGCGCGCTGGGCCTGGTCGAAGCCATCCAGGCGCAACCGGAGCAGACGCTTGCGGACCTCGCGGTCGACGACGTCGTGGTCGCCTCGCCAACGGACAACATCATCGACGTCATCACCCGCATGGCCGACTTCAACCTCCTTGCCATGCCCGTTGTCTCTGACGACCGGCACATAGTCGGCGTCATCACCGTCGACGACGCCCTCAAGGCAGCCATCCCTCGGAACTGGTCGAACCGCAAGAGCGGCCACCGCGAGACCGACTCCGGGTCCTGAACCAAAAGCTTGTCGATGTAGGATTGCGCGCCCGGATCCTGGCTGCCCGGGCAGCCGTGCGGTCCGACGCGGTAGTCCCGCGTCCGGATACAGTGGATCCACCAGCGCCCTGGGCGTGGGCACGGCAAGGGCTGCATCCAGGGGCGAGAGGGACAGAGATCATGACGATGGTGGACAACGCCGTCTATGTTGACGGCCTGCGGACCGACAATCCGAGGAACCTGGATGAAACGTATGAGGTGATGCGCGCACGAGGTGGGATGGCGTGGATCGGGCTGTACCGTCCGGGCCTGCAGGAGCTGACATCGGTGGCGGAGGAGTTCAGCCTGCACGAACTCGCCGTGGAGGATGCCCTCCACGGCCACCAGCGGGCCAAACTTGAACGCTACGGGGACACGCTGTTCACAGTGCTGCGTCCGGCACGGTATCTGGACGACGTAGAGAAGGTTGAGTTCGGCGAACTGCACGTCTTTGTCGGTCCGGACTTCGTGGTCACCGTCCGGCACGCAGAGGCCCCTAACCTGGCCAAGGTCCGCCGCCGGATGGAGGCTGCCCCGGAGCTGCTGGCGCTGGGCCCGCAGGCCGTGCTGTACGCGATCTTGGACGAAGTCGTGGACCAGTATGAACCCGTCGTCGCCGGCCTGGAGAACGACATCGACGAGATCGAGGACGAGCTGTTCAGCGCAGGCCCGGACGTGGCGCGGCGCATCTACGAGCTCTCCCGGGAAGTCATCGAGTTCCAGCGCGCCACACACCCGATTAGGGCCATGCTGGAGGCTCTTGAACGCGGCGCGGAAAAATACCATCTCGATCTGGAGCTGCAGCGCAGGCTGAGGGACGTCCATGACCACGCCATCCGCGTCGTGGAACGGGTCGACGCTTTCCGTGTTCTGCTCCAGAACGCACTGACGGTCCACGCAACCCTGGTGGCCCAGCAGCAGAACGAGGAGATGCAGCGTCTCACCGAGTCGAGCCTGGCCCAGAACGAGGAGATGCGGCACCTCTCCGAAGCGGGTCTGGCACAGAACGAGGAAGTCAAGAAGATCTCCGCTTGGGCGGCCATTCTCTTCGCCCCCACCCTTGTGGGAACCGTATACGGGATGAACTTCGACGTCATGCCCGAGCTGACGTGGCCGTTGGGCTACCCGTTCGCGATCGGCCTCATGCTCGCCATGGGTGTCGTCCTTTACCTGTCGTTCAAGCACCGCAAATGGCTTTGAACTGCACGACCAGAGCGCTGCCACTGTCATCGAACGCCCTCAACGTTGGTGGTTTAGCGGGCGGGTGATAAGCGTCGGGCATTGAACATCCATGAGGATTTCCCGGGCAACCGACCCCACCAGGATCTCCAGGCCGCCGCGGCCCTTGCATCCAATGACGAGGAGCACGGCATGCGCGCTGGCCCTGACCAGGACCGGCGCCGGGTACCTGCCGCTCTCCAGCACCGGATTAACCTGCAATCCGGGATGGTCCTGGGCCAAACCGGCAACGGCTGCAGCCAGAACCGGGCAGGTATCCATGGCCGTTCCGTCGGCATGGGCGTCTGTTGGTCCGCCGCCGGGTTCTTCAGGGCCGTTGCAGACGTGGATTACCGTCAGGTCCTGGCCAAGGCGGAGCGCTTCCGCGGCTGCCCATTCCACCGCGACAGCTGCGTCGGTGGACCCGTCGGTGCCGACGACAATACCGGTCCGGCCATCGTCGCCGGCCGCGGGAACGACGGCCACCACGCAGTTGCTGATGGTGGCCGTCTGAAAACTGACCGACCCGAAGCCCTCGCCGTGCCTGTCCGGGCGTCTATCGGTTCCTACCACGACCATGTCCGAATCCCGGGAGAGCCTCCGAAGGGCCCGGGCCGTCTCTCCGGTCTCGAGAGTCGTGCTGACCGGGACCGAGGGGTTCAAAGCCGATATCCGCTGAGCTTCCGCAGCCAGCAACTCAGCGGCCTGGTTCATGGACTCCTTATACCGGTCGGCGTGCCGGAAGGCCCAAGGACCAGGAACGACGCGCACCAGGCTGAGGGGGGCATGAAAGTGGGCGGCCCGTCTCGCCGCCCACTCCAATGCTGCGTGACCGGCCTTGGAATTATCGACACCGACCACGATACGGCTGCGCACGATTCGATGCCCTTCGGGGAGCTTACTGATACATCGAATATCCCGGCGTTGTCCTCTTGCAGGCTAGGGCCGGAAGGCACCCGGCACGGGACCAGGGGCCGAAAACAACCTCGCTGCCCGCTTTCCAAGGCAGACGGTACGGCACTGAAAGTCTCGCCGGCAACTGAGGCTCATTCGGCTTAGATCCAGCTGCGCTTTCGGAAGATCCGATACAGGATGGTGCTGACGGCGGCCATCGAAGCGACCGAAAGCGGATAACCGTACTCCCAGTGCAGTTCAGGCATGTTCTCGAAGTTCATGCCATATAGGGGGCGAACAGGATGGCCGCCCAGGCGGAGATTTTCTTCACCTCTTCGTTTTGGGCGTTGCTGGACTCCGCGAGGTGCTTCATTTCCTCATTCTGGTTCTGCGCGACGAGTGTCGCGTTGACGGTGAGGATGTCCCTGAGCATGAACCGGAAGCCGTCGATTCGTTCGTTCACCTGGGCCGTGTGGTCGGCGACGTCACGCAGGTATTGCTGCAGTTCGTTGGCGATCCCGTATTTCGTGAAGCCGCCGGCCAGGGCGTCGAGGATGCGCGTCAGCGGGTGGGTCGAGCGCTGGAATTCGATCACTTCGCGGGAGAGTTCGTAGATGCGCCGGGACACGTCGGGGTCGCCGCCGAAGACTTCGGTTTCGATTTCGTCGATATCGTTCTCCAGGCCCGAGACCACAGGTGCGTAGTCGTCCACGACGGCGTCCAGGATCGCGTAGAGCACAGCCTCCGGGCCCAACCGCAGCAATATTGCGTCATGCTCAAGGCGGCGGCGGACCTGCACCAGATCCGGCGACCCGCCGTGGCGCACAGTGATGATGAAGTTCGGGCCAACAAACACGTGGAGTTCACTGAATTCGATCTCCTCGCGCGAATCCAGATAGCGGGCTGCCCGCAGGACCACGAACAGGGTGTCGCCATAGCGTTCGAGCTTGGATCGCTGATGCGCCAGGACCGCATCTTCAACCGCGAGTTCATGCAGGTCGAATTCGGCGGCCAGCGACTGAAGCTCAGAAGCCTCCGGACGGACGAGACCGATCCAGGCCATGGAGCCCTCGAAGCGGCCCAGTTCCTGGAACGTCTCCTGCAGTGTCATCGGCGAGGATACCCGCTTGCCGTCAAGATAGATGCCGCTGTCGACAAGGCTGGCCCGGCCTACGGATGCCAGCTCCCCGGTCCCGGCTGACGCCGCAGCGGGGGCCCCGATGCCCGGGCGGGGGCGGGAGGTGAGCTTGTACAGGCGCGTGGAAATACGGCGAGCGTTCATGGTTGCGGTCCAGACGTAGGAAGTGCAGGGTGAGGTGGCCAGAAGGCCTCTCCTGCCGTGGACTACGTTTGGATGACGTGCGGAACCCGGGACACGGGGTTCAGGCGGGAGAGGAGATGTCCCCGGCGCCGGTACTTGGAGGCTCGGTGTACATCGGACACGTCCGCTCTCTGGTGTTCCCTACAAAATCCTGCCCATTACAGCACGGTCAGAGTCGGACAGACAACTCAGGCCAGACTGATACAGATGACCGGCCCTGGGCGCTCCCGGATGGGCCGCCGCATTAAGAGAACGCAAATTTGTCGCCTGCCGGCATATGGAAAGCATTAAGGTCCGTTCCGGTGGGGCGCCGCTGGTGATGTCATGAAACAAGAGGACGCTGCAGCCACAGTGGCCGCAATCCGATCCTCAGCAGGAGCCAGACAGCATGAACACCACGTCCCGGCCGCCACAGGACACGCCAGGCCTTCCGGCCCGTGCCGGTATTGCCCGGGATTTCGTCGCCATCGACGACAGCGGTGACTTTTCATATCACCGGTCAGAACAGGATCTACTGACGGCGTTTGAGTATGTCGGGGAAGCCGCATGCATCATCGACCGCAGCGGCAGCGCCTACCGCCTGGCCCTGGATCCGAACCGTCACCTGGTCCTCGGGCCCACCCACGGTCCGGTGGAATTCCATTGGCTCCGCCACGCATGGATGGACGCGCAAAACACGCATCCCGAGGGGCACCGGCTTCGCCGCTTCTACCCCGTTAGCCGGGACGAAGTGGTCTCGGACCTGTTCGAAACCCTCGCCCTGGAACGCGGGACAGCCCCGGCCGAGGGAACGTGGTCTCTCGACATTGACGGCCCCGCATTGCACCTGTCCAGCATGGAGGACATCGACGTCCGGCTCGGGCACCAAGACGTGCTGGGGCATGCCCACGTGACAGATCCGTTCGGACACCTCTACCGGCCCGCGCGGCACCGCAGGCACTGGTATCTGCCGGCAACGGCCGGATTCATCCTCTACATCGAAATCCCCATCCCCGCCGCAGCCCACTGAGGCCGTTCCTCCGCCGCAGGCCGGCGGCTGGAACGTGTTAAGGATCCGTCAAGATCGCCCCCGGGCCGGGAGCGACTCCCGGCGCCGGTGTTATCGTCGGCAGTAAACACGATGGTGGGCATCGCGCGGAGAGGCAAAGATGACCACGATGAGCAGGCCGCCTTCGGATCCCTCAGCGGCACGGCCGGGAGCCGGGGACAACTTCAGAAGATGGCTGCTGTTCGGCCTCCAGGATGCCAAGGGAATCCACCAGGGTCCCGGGGCCGTGAGCGACAGCCACCTGAAGAAACACACGTGGTGGCAGGTGATGTGCCTGACCGGCGTCGATTACTTCTCCACCTTGGGCTACCAGCCGGCCATTGCGGCCTTGGCCGCGGGCGTGATCTCGCCGCTGGCGACCATGGTGCTGGTGGCTGTCACCCTATTGGGCGCCCTCCCGGTGTACCGCCGGGTCGCCGGAGAAAGCCACCGCGGCGAGGGATCCATCGCCATGCTGGAGCGGTTGATGCCTCGCTGGGGCGGGAAGCTCTTTGTCCTGGTGCTGCTGGGGTTCGCGGCGACAGACTTCATGATCACCATGACGCTTTCCGCCGCCGATGCGACCGCGCACGCGATCGAAAACCCGTTCGCCCCCGCCTGGATGCAGGGCCAGAACGTCGCGGTCACCTTGTTCCTGCTGGCCCTGCTGGGAGCCGTGTTCCTGCGTGGATTCAAGGAGGCGATCGGCGTCGCCGTCGTCCTGGTCGCCATCTACCTGGGCCTGAACGTGGTCGTGGTGGTCACGACAATATTCGAAACGTTGACCCACCCTGTTGCCGTGGACAACTGGTGGCTGGCCCTGACCACCCAGCACGGGAGCCCGCTGATGGTGGTCGGGATCGCGTTGCTGGTCTTCCCCAAGCTGGCCCTTGGCCTGTCCGGCTTCGAGACCGGCGTCGCCGTGATGCCGCAGATCCAGGGACGCCCCGGTGACACCGAAGAGAAGCCGGCAGGCCGGATCCACGGTGCCCGCCGGCTGCTGACAACTGCCGCCGTCATCATGAGTGCCTTCCTCATCACGACCAGCTTCACCACGGTGGTGCTGATCCCGGCGCAGGACTTCGAGCCCGGCGGGCCGGCGAACGGCCGCGCCCTGGCTTACCTGGCCCATGAATACCTCGGGAACGGCTTCGGCACCGTCTATGACCTGAGCACCATCGCCATTCTCTGGTTCGCGGGCGCCTCCGCGATGGCGGGGCTACTGAACCTCGTGCCCCGCTACCTGCCCCGCTACGGCATGGCTCCCGGCTGGGCCCGGGCCGTGCGCCCGCTGGTACTGGTGTTCACGCTCGTCGGGTTTTTGATTACCTGGCTGTTCGACGCCGACGTCGACGCCCAGGGCGGCGCCTACGCCACCGGCGTCCTGGTGCTGATGACCTCGGCGGCCGTCGCCGTGACGCTGTCGGCCCGCCGCCGGCAGCAGCGCAAGCGCACTGTCGGTTTCGGCATCATCGCCGTCGTGTTCGTATACACCACGGTGGCAAATATCATTGAACGCCCGGAAGGCATCCGGATCGCCGCGTTCTTTATCCTCGGGATCATCGTGATCTCCCTGCTCTCGCGCGTCCGGCGCTCCTTCGAACTCCACGCCACCCATGTCCACATGGACCGGAAGGCACTGGAGTTCATGTCCGCCAACGTGGACGGCCCAATCGCGATCATCGCCCACGAGCCGCTCCGGCTGAGCCCTGAGGCATACCGGGATAAGCTGACGTCCGCCATCGAGGTCAGCCACCTTCCGGTCGACTACCAGGCCTTGTTCCTGGAGGTCGTGGTGGATGACTCCTCGGACTTCGAGACCGAGCTCGAGGTCCGCGGGGTCACCCGGCACGGGTACCAGATCCTGGAAGTCCACGGACCCGTAGTGCCGAACACGATCGCCTCGGTGCTGCTGCACATCCGCGACGTCACCGGGCTGATGCCGCACATCTACTTCCGCTGGACCGAAGGCAACCCGGTCACCAACCTGCTGCGGTTCCTGGCCTTCGGCGAAGGCGAGATCGCCCCGGTCACCCGCGAAGTGCTCCGCGAGGCCGAACCCGACGTGACCAAGCGGCCCTGGGTCCACGTCGGCTGAGCGCCGGGGATCGCCTGTTAAGACGGCGTCAAGATCCGCCGTCCGGGCGTTAAGAAACCATCAGGAACCGGCCTTTTGCCTCTTGGGAGGGGTTGACTTTCAGTAGCCCCGCAAACGGGGCGCGGATGAAAGGAACCTGCAATGGCCGACCTGGCTGTTCTCGGAATCCTCATGGTTGCCATGGGGTTCGTTATGTGGATCGGCCACGCCCTGGCCGGGATGGTCGGCAGTGCCGATGACCGTCCGGAGAGTGGCAAGTGAGCGCCGATGCAGTGATGTGGCTCGTTCTGTTACTGGCAGGGCTGTGCCTCTTCGGCTACCTGCTGGCCGTCCTGATCCATCCGGAAAAGTGGTGAGCGGATCATGACCTTCAACCCCGCATCCTTTGCTGCCCAGGTGGCGGCACTCCTCATCGTTCTGGCGGCTGTGCACAAGCCTCTGGGGATCTACCTGGCTCGGGTTTTCGAGGGCAAAACGTCGTCCCGGCCCGAGCGTCTGTTCTACCGGCTGTCCGGTATCGACGCCGACACCGAGCAGACCTGGCCCGTCTACCTGCGCAGCGTCCTGGCGTTCTCGGCCGTGTCCATTCTGGCCGTGTTCGGCCTCCAGCGGCTGCAGGGCGTCCTGCCGGGCAGCGGCTCCCTGCCCGCCGTGGATCCGTGGATCGCCATGAACACCGCCATTTCCTTCGTGACCAACACGAACTGGCAGACCTACGTACCGGAGACCACGGTAGGCATTTTCGTGCAGATGGCCCTCCTTGCGGTGCAGAACTTCCTCTCAGCCGCCGTCGGCATCGTCGTGGTCGTCGCCCTCATCCGCGGCATCGCCCGCACCCGCACCGACCGGCTGGGCAACTTCTGGGTGGATCTGGCCCGGACTTCCTTCCGGATCCTGCTACCCATCGCGTTCGTCGCGGCCGTGGTGATGGTCCTCGGCGGCGTGGTGCAGAACTTCTGGCCCACCGACGTCACCAACCAGGCCGCCGGAATCAGCCAGACCGTCCCCGGCGGCCCGGTGGCCTCCCAGGAAGCCATCAAGATCCTCGGCACCAACGGCGGCGGCTACTTCAACGCCAACTCCGCCCACCCGTTCGAGAACCCCAATGCCTTCATCAGCCTCTTCGAGGTGTTCCTGATCCTGCTCATCCCCTCGGCACTGCCCTACGCCTACGGCCGGATGGTCGGTGACCAGAAGCAGGGCTACACGGTCGCCGCCGTCATGGGCACCCTGTGGCTGGCCGCAACCGCCCTCATGGGATGGGCCGTGGCTTCCGGCCAGGGAACCGCGACGGCAGCCGCCGGCGGCCTGGGCGAGGGCTTTGAACAGCGCCTCGGTCCGGTGGCAAGTGCGATCTTCGCCACCTCGACCACGCTGACCTCCACCGGCGCCGTCAATGTCGCCCACGATTCCCTGCCGCCGCTGGCCGGTGGAGTGGCCATGGTCAACATGATGCTCGGCGAAGTCGCCCCCGGTGGAACCGGTTCCGGGCTCTACGGCCTGCTGATCCTGTCCATCATCTCCGTCTTCATCGCCGGGCTGATGGTCGGGCGCACCCCGGAGTACCTGGGCAAGAAGATCGGCCCGACGGAAATGAAGCTCGCCGCCATGTACATCCTGGTCACCCCGACCCTGGTGCTGGCCCTGTCCGGCATCTCCGTGCTCCTGCCGGACATCATGGCCAACGCCCCCGCCACGGGTCCGCACCAGTTCAGCGAGGTGCTCTACGCCTTCACCTCCGGGGCCAACAACAACGGCTCAGCGTTCGGCGGCATCACCAGCTCGGGCCCCTTCCTCTCGACCATGCTGGGCCTGGCGATGCTGCTGGGCAGGTTCCTCCCGATAGTCCTGGTGCTCGCCCTTGCCGGATCCCTCGCCCGTCAGGGCAAAGTTCCCGCCTCAGCCGGCACCGTCCCCACCCACGGCCCGCTCTTCGGCTCGCTGCTCCTCGGCGTGACAGTGATCATGACCGCCCTGAGCTACTTCCCGGCCCTTGCCCTGGGCCCCCTCGCAGAAGGACTCCTCAAATGACCCGGTCTCACACGGCATTAGCCACGGACACCGAAGCCCAGACCTACGCCGACGGCAACCCCCTCGGCACCCCTGGCGAACACAAACACCACACCCAGGCCCCGGCGAAACTGACGCTAGCGTCCGTCGCGGCCGCCCTGCCGCTCGCGGTCCGGAAACTCTCCCCGCGGCAGATGATCCATTCCCCGGTCATGTTCACCGTGCTGGTGGGGGCCGCCCTTTGTACGGCGATCTCCCTGTACCGGCCCTCGGTGTTCGGCATCGCCGTCACCGCCTGGCTGTGGCTCACCGTCCTCTTCGGCACGCTCTCGGAGTCCATCGCCGAGGGCCGCGGCAAAGCCCAGGCCGACAGCCTCCGCGCCAGCCGCAAAGGTGTCCACGCCCGGCTCCGCCAGCCCGACGGCACCACCAAGGACGTCCCCGGCACGGAGCTGCGGCGGGGTGACGTGGTGATCTGCGAGGCCGGTGACGTCATCCCCTCGGACGGCGAAATCATCGAAGGCCTGGCCAGCGTCGACGAATCGACCATCACCGGCGAATCAGCCCCGGTGATCCGGGAATCCGGCGGAGACCGATCCTCCGTCACGGGCGGCACGAAAGTCCTCTCGGACCGGATCGTCATCCGCATCACCGCCGAGCCCGGACAGACCTTCATCGACCGGATGATCAAGCTGGTCGAGGGTGCTGTGCGGCAGAAGACGCCCAACGAGATCGCCCTTCATGTGCTCCTGGTGTCCCTGACCATCGTGTTCCTGGCCGTCACCATGTCACTGGCACCGTTCGCCGCCCTTGCCGGCGCCACCCCGTCCCCGATCGTGCTGGTGGCCCTGCTGGTCTGCCTCATCCCCACCACCATCGGCGCGCTGGTACCGGCGATCGGCATCGCCGGGATGGACCGGCTGGTCCAGCACAACGTGCTGGCCACCTCCGGCCGTGCCGTGGAGACCGCCGGGGACATCACCACGCTGCTCCTGGACAAGACCGGCACCATCACGTACGGCAACCGCCGCGCCGTCAATTTCTTCCCCGCCAACCATGTCGAACGCACCGAACTCATCGAAGCGGCCCGGGTCTGCAGCCTGGCCGACGAAACCCCCGAGGGACGCTCCATCGTGGACCTCGCCGAGGACAAGGGCGTGACCGGGTCCGACCTTGCCACCCTCGAACGCAGCTCCGGTCATTTTGCCGTGGTTCCCTTCAGCGCCAGCACCCGCATGAGCGGACTGGACCTTGACGGCCGGCAAATTCGCAAAGGCGCCGCCTCCACTGTGGCGGCCTTCGTTGCCGAATACGGCGGGCACGCCCCGGCCGAGGTCGACCACCGGGTGAAGGAAATCTCCGCCCAAGGCGGCACACCCCTATTGGTCGCCCAAGTGGGCAAGGACGGCCGGGCGGACATGCTGGGGACCATCCACCTCGCCGACGTCGTCAAACCCGGCATGCACGCCCGCTTCGCCGAACTGCGGCAAATGGGCATCCGGACCGTCATGATCACCGGCGACAACCCCATCACTGCCAAGGCCATCGCCGCCGAGGCCGGCGTCGATGATTTCCTGGCCGAGGCAACCCCCGAAGACAAGCTCGCCGTCATCAAGAAAGAGCAGGCTCAGGGCCGGCTGGTCGCCATGACCGGGGACGGCACCAACGACGCCCCCGCCCTGGCCGCGGCAGACGTCGGCGTCGCCATGAACTCCGGCACCCCGGCCGCGAAGGATGCCGCGAACATGGTGGACCTCGACTCGGACCCCACCAAACTCATCAATATCGTCGGCATCGGCAAGCAACTGCTCATCACCCGGGGCGCCCTGACCACCTTCTCGGTCGCCAACGACGTCGCCAAGTACTTCGCGATCGTCCCGGCCCTTTTCACCGCCACGTTCCCGGGTCTCGGCCTGCTGAACGTCATGGGCCTGGCCACCCCGTCCTCGGCCATCCTCTCCGCGGTGATTTTCAACGCCCTGATCATCATCGCCCTGGTGCCGCTGGCGCTCCGCGGCGTGAGATACCGTGCAGTCTCCGCCAACCAGGCGCTGGCCAGGAACCTGCTGATCTACGGGCTCGGCGGCCTGATCGCACCCTTCATCGGCATCAAGATCATCGACCTGATGATCTCCCTCATCCCCGGAATCGGCTAGGAGCGCCCCCATGAACACCCTCACCGGCTACCTCCGCCAGGCAGGAACCGCCCTGCGGTTCCTGCTCTTCGCCACACTGGTCCTCGGCGTCGCCTACCCCCTGGCCGTCTTCGGCGCAGGACAACTGATAGCCCCGTACCAGGCCAACGGCTCCATCATCAAGGACAGCTCCGGCGCGCCGGCCGCGTCCGCCCTGATCGCCCAGGCCGCGGCCGACGATTCCGGCGCCCAGGACCCGCGCTGGTTCCACGCCCGGCCTTCGGCCGTGAAGTGGGACCCTGCGTCGTCTTCTGCCAGCAACCTCGGACCCAACGATCCGAAACTGCTCGACGCCGTGACCGCCAACCGGTCGGCCGTCGCCGCGGCTGAAGGTGCGGGTGCGGCAGCGGTGCCGGCCGACGCCGTGACCGCCAGCGGTTCCGGACTGGACCCGGACATTTCACCCGAGTACGCCAAACTGCAGCTGGCGCGGGTGGCAGCAGCGAACGGCCTGAGCAGCGACGCCGTCGCCTCCCTGGTCGAACAGCACACCAGCAGCGGGCTGGTCGCGTTTCTCGGCCAGCCGTCGGTCAACGTGACTGCCGTCAACCTCGCCGTGGCGGCGGCCGCCCCGCCGTCGCAGCCAACACAATCCAAGTGAGAGAATGACGGCATGGCACGTGGATTGCTGCGGATCTTCCTGGGCGCCGCGCCGGGTGTGGGCAAGACCTACGAGATGCTCGAAGAAGCCCACCGGCTCGGCAAGCGCGGCGAGGATGTTGTGGTCGCGTTCGCCATGGACCACGGACGCAGCGAGACGCGGGCGCTCCTGGAGGGACTAGAGGTCATTCCGCCCCGAAAGCTGCCGTACCGGGGCACCGAGTTTGAGGAGATGGACCTCGACGCCGTCCTGGCCCGGGCTCCGGGAACCGCGGTTGTGGACGAATACGCCCACTCCAACATCCCCGGCAGCCGCAATCCCAAGCGCTGGCAGGACGTCGCCGTGCTCCTTGATGCCGGCATTAACGTTCTCTCCACCGTCAACATCCAGCATCTCGCGTCCCTGGGGGACGTCGTCAGCGCCATCACCGACGTCCACCAGGCGGAGACGGTGCCGGACGACATTGTCCGCCGGGCAGATCAGATCCACCTCGTGGATATCTCCCCCGAACTGCTCCGCCAGCGCCTGGGCGACGGCAAGATCTACGCGGCCGACAAGATCGATTCCGCCCTCTCGAACTACTTCCGGTTGGGCAACCTCACGGCACTGCGCGAACTTGCATTGCTGTGGCTGGCCGACCGGGTGGACGAGGGCCTGGCCAAGTACCGGGCTGAACAGGGAATCGACGAAAGCTGGCCGGCCCGGGAGCGGATTGTCGTTGGGCTGACCGGCGGCCCGGAAGGGGAAGTCCTGATCCGCCGGGGGGCCCGAATCCTCAACCGCATCAACGGCGGAGACCTGCTGGCGGTACACGTCCGCGCCGCGGACGGTGTGGCCAGCGAATCACCCCAGGCGCTGGAGGCCCAGCGTCACCTGATGCAGGATCTGGGCGGCAGCTACCACATCGTGACCGGGGAGGATCCGGCCGCCGCCCTCCTGGACTTCGCCCGCAGCGTCAACGCGACCCAGATCGTCGTCGGCATCTCCCGGCGCAAACGGCTTGCCGGGCTGATGGGAAACCTGCTCGGCGGCGGCGTGGGCACCCGCGTGGTCCGGGATTCAGGGGACATCGATGTCCATATGGTCTCCCACCCGCTCGGCGGCCGGGGAACCCGCCCGGCCCGGGAGCGCGACCTCGGCCGCATCCGGGTCACCGTCGGGTTCGGCCTCGCCGTGCTGCTGCCCATGGTCCTGCAGTTGCTGCTGTCCCTGCTGAACCCGGAGCAAAATGTGGCCGCCGCCATGCTGGTCCAGCTCACCGGATCGGTGGCGGTGGCCCTGATCGGCGGTTTGTGGCCGGCCATCCTGGCCGCGCTGTGGAGCAGCCTCCTGGTGAACTACTTCTCCACCCCGCCGCTGGGCACCTTCACCATCAACGATCCGCAGAACTTCCTGGCCCTGCTGGTGTTTGTGGGCGTCTCGGCCGCAGTTGCCGTTGTGGTCGACTTATCGGCCCGCCGCTCCAAAGAGGCGGCACGGGCCCGCGCCGAAGCCACCACGCTCGGAGATCTGACGCGCAGTGCCGCCGGCTCGGAGGACACGGTTCAGGCATTGCTGGAACAAGCACTGAGCGTCTTCCAGGTCCGTGGTGCTGCCCTTTTCAGCCTTGGCTACGGCCACGGTCTCGAGGACGGCACCAGCGGCGCCACACCAGACCAGCGGTGGCATCTTCAGGCCGCAGTGGGCGAGGTTCCAGCCCTGTCCGATGGTGAGACAGCGAATGATGCCGCTGGCGACAACGTCGAAGAAATCGACGCCGCCACCCGCCTCGTGTTGTTCGGACGCATCCTGCCGGCCAGTGACCGGCGCCTTCTGGGGGCGTTCGGAGTCCATCTGGCGGCACAGCTGGAACGCCAGCAGCTGGTTGCGAGCCGGCGGGAGATGCTTCGCCTGGCCGAGAGCAACACGATGCGCACCTCCATCCTCCGGGCCGTTTCCCACGACCTTCGCACGCCCCTGGCCGGGATCAAGCTTGCCGTCGGCGGACTGCGGCACGACGATGTCCATTTCACCAAAGAAGAGGAGCAGGAGCTGCTGGCCACGATAGAGGAGTGTTCGGACAGGTTGGACGCGCTGGTGGGCAATCTGCTGGACATGTCCCGGATCACCTCGGATGCCGTCAATCCACTGCTCAAGCCCGTGCGATGGAACGAAGTAATCCCGGGCTCCCTGAGCGCCGTCCCCGCGGGGAGGGTGCGGGTGGACCTGCCTCCCAACATGCCGGAGATTGAAGCCGACCCTGGAATGCTGGAACGGGTGATTGCAAACATCGTCGAGAATGCCGTGAAATATGCCCCCGATTCGGACATCGTCCTTGTCGGGGCGGCCGGCGGGCTGAGCTCGGCAACGCTCGGGGGGCGCCCCGCCGGCGAGTTACGGGTCATCGATCACGGCCGGGGAATCCCAGCCGAGAGGGTGCTGGAAATGTTCCGGCCCTTCCAGCGGCTCGACGACGCCCCGCAGACCACCGGAATCGGACTGGGGCTGGCGGTGGCGAAAGGGTTCACGGATGCCATGGGTGGCAGCCTGAGCGCCGAAGCCACACCGGGCGGAGGCCTGACGATGATTATCCGGCTTCCGTTGTCCACGGGCACCCCCTATGACGGGCACCGCACCCAGGCCCCGTTCGAGCCCCGGTCGATGGTGGCGCGCCGCGGTCATGCGCTGCCCCTCGCGTCCGGACCGGACGCAGCATGACGGCGGTTCTGGTGGTCGACGACGACCCGCATCTGCTGCGGGCCCTCCGGATCACGCTCCAGGCCCACGGCTACGCCGTAACCACCGCAGTGGACGGGACCTCTGCGTTGCTGGCAGCCACCCAGACCCCGCTCTCCCTCATCATCCTGGACCTCGGCCTGCCTGACATTGACGGAACCAGCGTCCTCAAGGAACTCCGCGGCTTCAGCAGCGTGCCGGTCCTGGTGCTGTCCGCCAGGCACGGATCCGAAGACAAAGTTGAGGCTCTTGATGCCGGCGCCGATGACTACATCACCAAACCGTTCGGCCTGGACGAGCTCCTTGCCCGGCTTCGGGCCCTGTTGCGCCGCAGCGTCGAAGCGGAACAGCAAGCCGTGGTCAGGACCGAAGCCTTCACCGTGGACCTAGGCCGGCACCGGGTGACCAGGGACGGCGGGGACGTCCGTCTCACGCCCACAGAATGGAAAATTCTGGAGGTTCTGGTCCGGAATCCGGAAAAACTCATCACCCAGCAGCAGTTGCTCTCCAGGGTCTGGGGTCCGGCCTACGCGAAAGAGACCAACTACCTCAGGGTCTACATGGCTCAGCTGCGACGCAAACTGGAGCCGGACACCGCCAGCCCGCGGCATTTGCTCACCGAGGCCGGCATCGGCTACCGGTTCATGCCCTGAGCCTGCCCGCAGACGGTCAGTGATACTGCCGTTTCCCTCCAGGCAACCCGGGCATGGATACTGGGGCAATGACTAATCCCAGCCCGCTCAACAGGGACGATGCCGGCGCATCGCCGTTGCCGGAGATTCCGGCGCAGCTGCGCGCCGTCCTCAATGGGATCCCGGCCATGGTGGGCTATTGGGACACGGGACTCCGCAACCGCCTGGCCAACGACGCCTACTGCGAGTGGTTCGGGTTCGCTCCCCGGCAGCTTCACGGCATGCACGTCCGGGACGTGCTCGGCGAGACCGTCTTCGAGGCCAACCGGCCGCACATCGAATGGGCGCTCGCCGGGGAGCCGCAGCAGTTTGACCGGACCCTGGTGGATGCCGCGGGCCAGTCCCGGTTCACCGAGGTGACTTACACCCCCGATACCCAGGACGGCGCGGTGCAGGGCTTCTTCGTCGTGGTCACGGACATCACTGGGCGGGTGCTGGCCGACCGGCGCCGGCAACAGGACATGGACCGGTACCGTGCCCTGGCGCGAAGCGTCCCCGGCGTCTTCGTCCTCCTCTTCGACGCCCAGCTGCGCTACCTGATCGCCGAAGGCCAGGAGCTGGAGACCTTCGGCTACCGCAGGGAAGAACTCGAAGGCCAGCGCATCCAGGACGTGCTCAAGGGCGATCTCGCCAGCGAGCTCGAGCCGCGCTACCGTGCGGCCCTCGCCGGCCGCGACGTGTCCTGGAACCGGCAGATCGGCCACCGCACGTACCGGCTGAACGCCGGGCCGGTCTACTCCGACGACGAGGCCGCGGCCGGCATGGTGGTCGCGGTTGATATCACCGAGCGCCTGCAGCAGCAAAAGGTTTGGGAGGCTTTGCATGAGATAGCCACCGAGGTCGCCCGCAACGCCGCCCCCGCAGCCATCTCCGAGAGGGTGGCCGCGATTGTCCGCGACCTGTTCAACGTCGATTCCGCCGCCGTCGTCCGGTTCACGGGCGCGTCCTCGGCGGAAATCGTCGCCATGGCGCCGACGCTCCCGCCGACGCTGAGCCGGCGGCAGATCTTCGCCCCGACGGACGAGTCCGCCACCGTCCGGGTGGCCGTGACCGGCAAACCGGCTCTGGTTGTCTACGGGGCGGAAGGCGGACAGGCCGCGGAGCAGATGCGCGCCGGAGGCTTCCAGTCCGCGGCGGCGGCACCGATCAGGGTCCGCGGCAGCCTGTGGGGCGCGGTGAGCCTGACCTCGAAGTCGCGCACCGGGGTCACGGAAGCGATGATGGAGCGGCTGGCCCAGTTCGCGGAGCTCGTCGAGATCGCCATTGGCAACACGGAGGCACGGACCGACCTGGAGCAGCAGGCCACCACCGATGCCCTCAGCGGCCTGCCCAACCGGCGGGCCCTGGAACGGCACCTCGCCGAACACGTTGCGCAGGCCGCGAGCCGCGGGACGCGCCTGAGTGCCGTCGTCCTGGATATCGACCACTTCAAGAGGGTCAACGACACCCACGGCCACCTGACGGGCGACGTGGTCCTGGCGGAGGTCGCGGCGAGGCTCCGGACGGTCGCCCGCGCCAAGGAGATCGTGGCCCGATTCGGCGGCGAGGAGTTCGTGTGGCTGCTGCCGGAGACGGACGGCGCCGAGGCCCTGCGCGCCGCCGAACGCGCCCGCGAGGCCATCGCGTCAGAACCGTTCGGCGACGTTGGTTTCCTGACGATCTCCGCCGGAGTCTGCGAGCAAAGCGACGCCGCGGCCGGCTCGCTCCTGGACTGCGCGGACCGGGCCCTGTACGAGGCCAAGAACGGCGGCCGCAACCGCACGTCCCGCTACGGCCATGCCAGCCCAGCCGCGCAGACCCAGGCAGGCCAGGCGCAGGACGGCACTCAGACGCGGGGAGCCTAGACGAACGCGGACTTTCCCGTCACGGCCCGCGCCACGATCAGTGAATTGATTTCGTAGCTGCCCTCATAGGTATAGAGGATCTCGGCGTCGCCGAAGAGCTTGCCCATCTCGTAGTCGCTGCTGATGCCGTTCCCGCCCAGGAGGGACCGGCCCATCGCCACCGAGGCACGCGCCAGCCGCGTGGTGGTCGCTTTGGCCATGGCGGCCTGGACCATCTCGAGCTTGCCCTCTTCCTGGATGCGCGCCAGCTGGGCCATCAGGGCCAGGGAGGCGGTCGCGTTGCCCAGGATCTCGGCGAGCTGCTGCTGGACGAGCTGGAAGCGGGCCAGTTCCTTGCCGAACTGGCGGCGCTGCAGCGAATAGGCGCGCGCGACGTCGAACGCGGCCAGCTGGATGCCGGCGCCCTGCCAGCCCACCCAGGCCCGTGAGTCCCGCAGCAGCTCATTGGCCTTGGAAAAGTCGGTCGCGCCGGGCAGCAGGTTGGCCGCCGGGATGCGGACCTCGTCAAGGACAATGTCGGCGTTCTGCATGATGCGCAGGCCGATCTTGTTGGCGATCTTCGTGGCGGTGTAGCCGGCACGGTCCGTCTCCACGATGAAGCCCTTGATGTGCTGGTCGGCGACGTCCCGGGCCCAAACGAGGGCGAAGTCCGCGATGGTGGCGGCGCCGATCCATCGCTTGGCACCGTTGAGGACCCACTCGTCGCCGTCCAGCCGCGCGGTGGTTTCCAGGCCACCGGCGATGTCCGAGCCGTGGTCCGGCTCGGTCAGGGCGAACGCCCCGAGCTGGGTGAACGCGGTGAGGCCAGGGAGCCAGCGAGCCTTCTGTTCCGCCGAGCCCAGCTCATCGATCATGCCGACGATCAGCTCGTTGTGGATGCCTACGAGCGCCGAGAGGGAGACATCGGCGCGGGCCACCTCGACGTACATGAGCCCCTTGAAGAGCTTGGATGTGCCGTCGGTTTGCAACCCGCCCAGACCGTATTTGCCGAGTTCCGCGAGCAGGTCGAAGGGAAACTCCTCGCGGTTCCAGTAGTCGATTGACGCGGCCCTGATCCGGGACTGCAGGAATTCCCGGACCTCCTGGTAGCGGAGCTGTTCGTCCGGCGGCAGCAGGTCCACGATGTACATGAGGTCAGCGTCGGGAAACGGCGGCGACGGCGCCGCAGCAACGGCTGTGTTTGATTCCCCTGTGTTTACGGCTGCGTTTGATTCCGCTGGCGCTGGCTGTCCGCTGGCACGTCCTTGTGGCTGCACGGGCACGTATCCCTTCGTCATGCAACGCCTGCAGAGCAGCGCCGCTCTTCCAAACCCTTGGATGTCCTAGTATATTGCACAGTGACGGGGATCACTAGGCAGGCGCCGCGCCGGGCCGGCGGGATCCCAGGCAACGGCGCTGTGCCACGGACCGCCCGGAACGGCAGCGCCAGAGTACTTCGAAAGGTGCACCATGACCGTGACTGAGGAATTCCGGGCCGCACGGGACCGGCTGCTGGCCCTGCGCGGGGACTACGAAGGCGCCCGCAGCGAATTCCAATGGCCGCGCTTCGAGGAATTCAACTTCGCACTGGACTGGTTCGACCAGCTCGCGGCAGACCCGGCCAAGGCGGACAAGCCGGCGCTGGTGATCGTCGAACAGGACGGGTCCGCGACTCGGCGCAGCTTCGCGGACCTCTCCCGGCGCTCGTCCCAGGTGGCCAACTGGCTGCGCGGGCAGGGCGTGCGGCGCGGGGACCGGATGATCATCATGCTCGGCAACCAGGTGGAGCTCTGGGAACTCATGTTGGCCGGCATCAAGCTGGGCATCGTCATGATCCCCACCACCACCTTGATGGGGCCCGCCGATCTCCAGGACCGGGTGGAGCGCGGCGGCGCGTCCTGGGCCGCCGTCGGAAGTGCCAACATCGCCAAGTTCGCCGACGTCGCCGGTGACTACACGCTGATCGAAATCGGTGGGGGTCCCGCCAATCCCGCGGCCCTGGAAACTGCCCGGCAGTACGCAAACGCTTCAGCAGCCGGAGTGGACTTCACCCCGGACGCCCCCACCCTGGCCGACGAGACGCTGCTGCTCTACTTCACCTCGGGCACCACGTCCAAGGCCAAACTCGTGGAACACACGCACACCTCCTACCCGGTGGGACACCTGTCCACAATGTTCTGGATCGGGATGGAACCGGGCGACGTGCACCTCAACGTGGCCTCGCCGGGCTGGGCCAAGCACGCCTGGTCCAATGTGTTCACCCCCTGGATCGCCGAGGCGTGCGTGTTCATCTACAACTACGAACGCTTCGACGCCAGGGCCCTCATGGAGCAGATGGACCGCGAGCGGGTCACGAGCTTCTGCGCCCCGCCCACGGTCTGGCGGATGCTGATCCAGGCGGACCTGACCCTGTTGAAGAATCCGCCCACCAAGGTGGTGTCCGCCGGCGAACCACTCAACGCCGAGGTGATCGACCAGGTCCACCGCGCATGGGGCCAGACCATCCGGGACGGCTTCGGCCAGACCGAATCCACCGTGCAGATCGCGAACACGCCGGGCCAGCCGATCAAGATCGGCGCCATGGGCAGGCCGCTGCCCGGCTACGACGTCGTGCTTGTGGACCCCGCCACTGGTGAGGAGACCGACGACGGCGAGCTCTGCCTGCGCCTCGACCCCCGCCCCGTGGGGCTCATGAAGGCGTACCACGGCGACCCGGACAAGACGGCGGAGGCGTTCCGTGACGGCTACTACCACACGGGGGACATGGCGAGCCGGGACGAGCGCGGCATCATCACGTATGTGGGCCGCGGCGACGACGTCTTCAAGTCCTCCGACTACCGGCTGTCCCCGTTCGAACTGGAGAGCGTGCTGATTGAGCACCCGGCGGTGGCGGAGGCCGCCGTCGTCCCCTCCCCTGACCCGCTCAAGCTGTCGGTGCCGAAGGCGTTTGTGGTCCTGGCGGCCGGGCACCAGCCGGGCCCTGAGCTGGCGGAAGACATCCTGCGGTACTGCCGGGAGCACCTGGCGCCGTTCAAAAGGATCCGCCGGCTGGAGTTTGCCGAGCTCCCCAAGACGATCTCCGGCAAGATCCGGCGCGTGGAGCTGCGGCACAGCGAGGAAGTGCGCCACGGCGGCGGGGCCGTCCCGGAAGGCCTCGGCATCGAGTACTCCGATTCCGATTTCCCCGGGCTCAAGGGTCAGGGCTGAAGATGGGAACACCGCTGCCGCGAGATCCGATCGCCGACGCCCGGCTGAACTGGGAGCGCCACGGCTGGTCCGACGTCGCCGCCCCGATGGCCGCCATCACCGCCATCATGCGGACCCAGCAGATCCTGCTCGGCCGGATCGAGGCGGTGCTCAAACCGTTCGGGCTCACCTTTGCCCGGTACGAGCTGCTCGCGTTGCTCAGCTTCGCCCGCAGCGGGGCGCTGCCCATGAACAAGGCGAGCGCGCTGCTGCAGGTCCATCCCACCTCGGTCACCAACGCCGTGGACCGGCTCCAGGAGGCCGGGCTGGTGATCCGCTCGCCGCACCCGACAGACGGCCGCACCACCTTGATCGAGCTCACCTCCGACGGGCGCGCCCTGGCCAAACGGGCGACGGCGGTGCTGAACTCCGAGGTATTCGGCCAGTCCGGCTTCGGCGACCAGGACGTGGACCAGTTGATCCGGATCCTGGGCACCTTCCGCCGGAACGCCGGTGATTTCAGCGGCTGACGCCCGGAACGTTAGCACCTCATGTCACCTGAGTATCACCCGTCCCGCACGGGCCGACGCCCTATTTTGCCCTGAATCCGACGGGAGTATCGTGGTGCGGAGCCGGACAGTGCCGTCCGGCCACGCAGCAAGCAGTGCTCACAGCGCGTCCATTGGCGATCGCCTAGGAGTGGCCATGACTTCGCCCAGCGTCCCCATACCGCAGCCTCCCACGAGGCCGGTGGTCGGCAATTTGCCGGACATCGACTCTAGCAAGGGAATCCTAGGAATAGTCGAGCTGGCCGAACGGTACGGCCCCATAGTCCGCATCCAGTTCTTCAACCGCAGCATCGTCGCCATCTCTTCCCAGCAGCTCGTCAACGAGGTGTGCGACGAGTCCCGGTTCGGCAAAGTGCTGGGCGTTGCCCTTCGGCAGGTGAGGCAGTTCGCCGGCGACGGCCTGTTCACCGCAGATACGCAGGAGCCCAACTGGCAAAAGGCACACCGGATCCTGATGCCGGCGTTCGGGCCTGCAGCGCTGAAGCGGATGTTCGCCGGCATGGACGACATCGTCGAGCAACTGCTTCTCAAGTGGGAGAGGCTGGGCCCCGCGGCGCGGATCGACATTCCGGACAGCACCACCCGCCTGACGCTGGACACCATCGCCCTGTGCTCGTTCAACTACCGGTTCAACAGCCTCTACCGGGAGGAGATGCACCCGTTCGTCGGCGCCATGGTCCGCGCCCTGGTTGAATCCGGGGACCGGGCGCGCAGGCTCCCGGTGCAGAACAAGATCATGCTGCGCAGGCGGCACCAGCTCGAGGAAGACCATGCCCTGATGTTCGAGGTCGCCGAACAGATCATCAGCGACCGGCGGCGCAACCCCAGCCCGCCGGGCAGCGAAGACATCCTGGACACCATGCTCAGCGCGGCGGACCCGGTGACCGGTGAGCGTTTATCCGATGAAAATATCCGCTATCAGATGGTCACCTTCCTGATTGCCGGGCACGAGACTACCAGCGGCCTGCTCTCCTTTGCGCTGTACGAACTCTTGCGCCACCCGGCTGTCCTGGCCAAGGCCCGCGCCCAGGTGGACGAGGTCCTCGGTACCGAAAGCGCGAGGTTCGAGCACCTGCCCCGGCTGGGATACCTGGACCAGATCCTTAAGGAGACGCTTCGGCTGTGGCCCACCGCTCCGGCGTTCAACGTGACTCCTTACGAGGACACGACGCTCGGCGGCCGCTACGATGTCCCCGCGGGCCAGCCCATCATGGTCCTGATCCCGCAGCTGCACCGGGACAAGGCGGCGTGGGGCGAGGACGCCGGGATCTTCGATCCGGACCGGTTCTCCCCCGTTCGGGCCGCCGAAATCCCTGCCAATGCCTGGAAGCCCTTCGGCAACGGGCAGCGCTCCTGCATCGGCCGGGGATTTGCCCTGCAGGAGGCCATGCTCTTCCTGGCCAAGCTCCTGCAGCGCTTCGACATCACCTCGGCGGACCCGGGCTATGAGCTGCAGATCAAACACACGCTGACGATGAAGCCTGAGGGGCTGTTCATCCACGTGCGCAGGCGGGACGTCCGGATCGCAGCTGGCCCCACGGCCGCCGTCGAAGCGCGGCAGGCCGAAGCCGCAGCGGCGGCCGCCGCACCCAACGGCGTCCCGATCCGCGTGCTCTACGGTTCCAATGCGGGCACGTCAAAGGACTTCGCCCAGCGCCTCGCCAACGACGCCGGACGGCGCGGCTACAGCCCCACCATCGGTCCGCTCGACGAGGCGGCCGGCGGGCTGCCAACGGAGGGGCTCGTCGCGATCGTGACGTCCTCCTACGAGGGACAGCCGCCGGACAACGCCCGAAAATTCGTGGCCTGGACCGAAGGCCTGCGGCCGGGCGCCCTCGCCGGGGTGCGGTACACGGTCTTCGGCAACGGCAACAAGGACTGGGCGCGAACGTACCAGGAGGTGCCCAAGGCCATCGACGCACGGCTCGAGGCTGCCGGTGCCACGCGGATCTATGCCCGGGGCGAAGCCAACGCCCGCGGCGACTTCTTCGGCGATTTCGAAGAGTGGTACGCGGGATTCTGGCCCGCGGTGGACGCCGCCCTGGGGCAGCGGACCAGCCCGCCGACAGCACAGCCCGAGCTGGAACTGCAGTTCGTCGGCAACGTCAGGGACCCGATGCTGCGCCAGAACGGGCTGGCGCTGGGTACCGTCGTCGCGAACCGGGAACTGGTCGATCTGGCCAAACCCGACGCCCGGTCCAAGCGGCACGTCGAGATCGCCCTGCCCGAGGGGATGAGTTACCGGACCGGGGACTATCTGGCCGTGCTGCCGCTGAATCCCAGCGAACTCGTGCAGCGGGCCCTGGCCCGCTTCAACCTCGACTACGACTCGCACGTCCAGCTGACCATGGAGCGCGGGGACACGTTCCTGCCCACGGGCGCACCGGTGGCCGTGGGCGAACTGTTGAGCAGCTACGTGGAGCTCGCCGTCCCCGCCACCCGCACCCAGCTCGAGGACCTGGCCGATGTCGCGGCGGATCCTGCCCACCGCGCCGAACTTGAGGCCCTGGCGCAGGACCGCGAGCGGTACGCGGCCGAGATCCTCGACAAGCGCGTTTCCATCCTTGACCTGCTGGAGACGTATCCGTCATGCCAGCTGTCGTTCACCTCGTTCCTGCAACTGCTCACCCAGCTGACCCCCCGGCGGTACTCCATCTCCTCGTCCCCGCTCTGGAGCCCCGACCACGTGACCCTGACCTTCGCCGTCATCCAGGCTCCGGCGTGGTCCGGCCGCGGGGTCTTCGAAGGGGCCTCGTCCACCTACCTCGCCCAGGCCAGGCCCGGGTCAAGGGTCGCGGTTACTGTCCGTCCCTCGAACGCGGCCTTCCACCCGCCGCCGTCGCTGGCGGTCCCGCTCATCATGGTCTGTGCGGGGACAGGGCTGGCCCCGTTCCGCGGGTTCGTCCAGGACCGGGCGCTGCGGGCCGAGGCCGAGGACACGACGCCGGCGCCCGCCCTGCTGTTCTTCGGCTGCCGCGCCCCGGACACTGATTTCCTCTACCGCGCGGAACTTGCGTCGTGGGCGGACCAAGCCAACCTCGATCTGCGGCCGGTCTTTTCCACCGCACCCGAGGACGGCCTGAAATATGTCCAGGACCGGCTGTGGGCAGACCGGGCCGACGTCGTCGAGCTGGTCCGGCAGGGCGCCACGGTCTACGTCTGCGGCGACGGCAAGCACATGGCGCCGCAGGTCCGGGAGACGTGCGCCCTCATTTACCAGGAAGCGACCGGCGCCTCCAAGGCGGAGGCCGAGGCCTGGATGGATGAAGTGGAGCGCACCCACGGCAGGTACGTGGCCGACATCTTCACCTGATGCCGGCCGGCCGGTGCCGCTTAGCGGTGGTTGAACTCCGGCTGCCGCTTCTCGGTGAAGGCGGCCATGCCTTCCTTCTGGTCCTCGGTGGCGAACAGCGAGTGGAATACGCGCCGTTCAAACAGCACGCCCTGGGCGAGCCCGGTCTCAAACGCGGCGTTCACCGCTTCCTTGGCCACCATCGCCACCGGCTTGGATTTGGACGCGATCACCTCGGCGGCCTTCAGCGCCTCCGCGACGACGTCCGCGGCGGGGACCACCCGGGAGACCAGGCCCGCGCGTTCGGCCTCCTCGGCGTCCATGAAGCGGCCGGTCAGGATCATGTCCATCGCCTTGGACTTGCCCACCGCGCGGGTCAGGCGCTGCGAGCCGCCCATGCCGGGGAGCACGCCAAGGTTGATTTCCGGCTGGCCGAACTTGGCGTTGTCCCCGGCGATGATGAAGTCGCACATCATCGCCAGCTCGCAGCCGCCGCCGAGCGCGAAGCCGGACACGGCTGCCACGACAGGGATGCGGAGCCGGGTGAAATCCTCCCAGCCGCGGAACCAGTCCGCCGCGTACATGTCCATGTAGCCCTTGGACTGCATTTCCTTGATGTCCGCGCCGGCGGCGAAGGCCTTCGCCGAACCGGTCACCACCACGGCACCGACCCCCGGGTCCGCGTCCATACCGGCGACGGCCTTCACGAGTTCGTCCATCGTGGCCTTGTTCAGGGCGTTGAGGGCTTCGGGCCGGTTGAGCGTCACGAGGCCCACGCGGCCGCGGCGCTCCACCAGAATGTTTGTGTACTCGGTCATGCCTGTCCCCTCGGCTGGTGCTCGGATTTGTCCCGGATGTCGGTGATGATGCCGGAGAAGTCCCGGCCGGCACCGCCTTCCGCGGCAAACGTATCGTAGATTTCGGAGGCCAGGGGTCCCAGCCGGGCGGCGACTCCGGTGCTTTCGAGCGCGTTGAGCGCCAGCTTCAGGTCCTTGGCCATCAGCGCCCCGGCGAAGCCCGGCTGGTAGTCCCGGTTGGCGGGGCTCGTCGGGACGGGACCGGGCACGGGGCAGTTGGTGGTCAGCGCCCAGCACTGTCCCGAGGCTGCGGAAGCGACGTCGAACAGTGCCTGGTGGGTCAGGCCGAGCTTCTCGCCCAGCACAAAGGCCTCACTGACGGCGATCATCGAGACGCCCAGGATCATGTTGTTGCAGATCTTGGCCGCCTGGCCGGCACCGTGCGCGCCGCAGTGGACAACCCGCTTGCCCATGACTTCCAGCAGCGGCTTGACGGCCTCGAAGTCCTCGGGGAGGGCCCCGACCATGAACGTGAGCGTGCCGGCCTCGGCGCCCACCACGCCTCCGGACACGGGGGCGTCGACGGCGCGGTGACCGGCCGCGACCGCGAGTTCTGCGGCCTCGCGGGCCTCGTCCACGTTAATCGTGGAACAGTCCAGGAACATGGTGCCCGGGGCGGCCGCTTCGAGCAGGCCGGGCGCACCGCCCGTGCCGCGGTAGGCGTCAAGGAGGTGCTTGCCGCTGGGCAGCATGGTCAGCACGACGGCGGCGCCCGCCGCCGCCTCGACAGCCGTCCCGGCAGTGGGAATACCGTGCTCCCGGGCGGCGTCCAGGGCCGCGGGCACGACGTCGAAGCCGGTCACCCGGTAGCCGGCCTTGACCAGGTTGACGGCCATGGGGCCGCCCATGTGGCCCAGGCCGAGGAAGGCGATGGTGCCGGTTTCAGGGGCTCCTGCTTCAGACATTGTTCTTCTCCTTGTTCTTCTCCTTCGGAGAGAGCATCAGTTCGCTCCCGCCCAGCGGGGCGAAGTAGGCCGCGACGTCCGTCCCGGTCACCTCGGCGAGGGTGGCAGGCTTCCAGCGGGGATTGCGGTCCTTGTCCACCACCTGGGCCCGGATGCCTTCGCGGAAGTCGGGGCCGGCGAGGAAGCGCAGGCCGACGCGGTACTCCTGCTCCAGCGCCTGCTCCAGGCTCAGTCCGCGGACCCGGCGCAAGGATTCCAGCGCCACCTTGACCGCCGTCGGCGACTTGGCCTCGATGGTGTCCGCGGCTGCGGCGGCCTCCCCGCCCCTCTCTCCGCCAAAGGCCCGCAGCCGGCGCAGGATCTCCTCGGCGTCGTCGCTGGAGTAGCAGGCGTCAATCCACTCCTGCTGTCCGGCCAGCACTGAAGTCGGTGCCGGTTCGGCGAAACGGGCGACGGCGGCCTCCGCCGCCTCGGTTTCGAGCGCGGCCGCCAGTTCCGGCAACCGGCCGGAGGGCACGAAGCAGTCGGCGAGGCCCAGGAACAGCGCGTCCGCGCCGCTCAGGTGGGCACCGGTCAGGGCCGCATGGGTGCCGGTCTCCCCCGGCGAGCCGGAGAGCAGCAGGGTGCCGCCGACGTCGGGAACAAACCCGATCGTCGTTTCGGGCATGCCCGTGCGGGTGCGTTCGGTGACGATCCGCAGGGACCCGTGCGCCGAGATCCCGACGCCGCCGCCCAACACCAGCCCGTCCATGAACGCGACGTACGGCTTGGGGTACTCGGAGATGAGCAGGTTCAGCCGGTACTCGACCGCCCAGAAGTCCGCGGTGGCGTCCCCGCCGTCGAGCATGTCCCGGTAAATGGCCACGATGTCGCCGCCGGCGCAGAGGCCCCGGTCGCCGGCGCCGCGGACCAGCACCGCTGCGACGGCGTCGTCGTCGGCCCAGCGCGTGAGCTGTTCGAGCATCGCGGCGGCCATGCCGGCCGTCAGGGCGTTGACGGCCGAGGGCCGGTTGAGGGTCACGACGCCGAGGCGGCCGCGCCGTTCAAACGTCACGTCCCCGGTCAAGGGTTCGCCGGCCGCTGCTCCGCTGTTAGCTTCCCGCGAAACTTCCGCCCCCATCAGCTGCCTTCCGGCATGACGAAGCTGCTGCCGGAACGGATGCCGGAAGGCCAGCGGCTCGTGACCGTCTTGGTCTTCGTGTAGAAGCGGAAGGCGTCGGCCCCGTGCTGGTTGAGGTCGCCGAATCCGGATGCCTTCCAGCCGCCGAAGGTGTAGTACGCGATCGGCACGGGGATGGGGACGTTGATCCCGACCATGCCCACCTGGACCCGGCTGGCGAAATCGCGGGCGGCGTCGCCGTCGCGGGTGAAGATGGCCACGCCGTTGCCGAACTCGTGTTCGCTGCAGAGCCGGAGCGCCTCGTCGTAGTCTTCGGCGCGGAGCACGCTGAGGACCGGGCCGAAGATTTCCTCCTTGTAGATCTTCATGTCCTTCGTGACGTTGTCGAACAGCGTGGGCCCAACCCAGAAGCCGCCGTCATAGCCTTCCACCTTCAGGCCGCGGCCATCGGTCACCAGGCTGGCGCCTTCGTCGACGCCGGAAGCGATGTAGCCTTCGATCCGGTCCTTCGCGGAGGCCGCCACTACCGGGCCGAAGTCGGAATCCTTGGCGAGGCTGTGGCCGACCTTGAGGCCGGCGATCCGCTCCTGCAGTTTCTCCACGAGGACGTCCGCGGTCTTCCGGCCGACCGGAACGGCCACCGAAATCGCCATGCAGCGCTCGCCCGCGGAGCCGAAGCCTGCCCCGATGAGGGCGTCCGCGGCCATGTCCAGGTCCGCGTCGGGCATGATCACCATGTGGTTCTTGGCGCCGCCGAAGCACTGCGCGCGCTTGCCGTTCGCCGCGGCGGTGGCATAGATGTACTGGGCAATGGGCGTGGAGCCGACGAACCCGATGGCCTGGACCCGGGGATCCTCCAGCAGCGCGTCCACCGCTTCCTTGTCCCCGTTGACCACGTTGAACACGCCGTCGGGGAGGCCCGCCTCGGTGAAGAGCTCGGCCAGCCGCAGCGGCACGGAGGGGTCCCGTTCGGAGGGCTTGAGGATGAAGGCGTTGCCGGCGGCGAGCGCGGGCCCGGACTTCCAGAGCGGGATCATGGCCGGGAAGTTGAACGGCGTGATGCCGGCGACGACGCCGAGGGGCTGGCGCATCGAGTGCACGTCGACGCCGGTTCCGGCGTTGTCCGAGAACTCGCCCTTGAGCAGGTGCGGGGCGCCGGCGGCGAATTCGACGACTTCGATGCCGCGCTGGATGTCGCCCTTGGCGTCGGGGAAGGTCTTGCCGTGCTCGGAGGACAGCAGGGTGGCGAGCTCGTCCATGTGCTCGTTGACCAGGTCCACGAACTTGAGCAGGATCCGGCCGCGGCGCTGCGGATTCATCGCAGCCCATTCCACCTGCCCCTTTTCGGCGCTGGCAATCACATTGCGCACTTCCTCGGTACTGGCCAGCGGCAGCCGGGCCTGGACCTCGCCGGTGCAGGGATCATAGACATCGCTGAACCGGCCCGAGGTGCCGTCAACCCGCTGCCCGTCAATGTAATGGGATAGTTCTCGAACCATGACCGTATGCTCCTTTGCATGTGACCTAGATCATCTCTGCAGCCGAATATACTCGGACTTCCTACTAATTTCCAGAGGACGGAGCCGGCCGGCTGCTTCGTCCGGGGGCCAAGTTCGGTAAGTTAGGGACTGTGAAGATTGCTACCTGGAATGTGAACTCGCTCCGTGCCCGCGCCGACCGTGTGGAGGCCTGGCTTCAGCGCACGGACTGCGACGTCCTGGCTATCCAGGAAACCAAGTGCAAGGACGAGAACTTCCCCTGGGAGCTCTTCGAGAGCATGGGCTACGAGGTGGCGCACTTCGGCCTGAGCCAGTGGAACGGCGTCGCGATCGCCTCCCGGGTGGGGCTCGCCGACGTCGAACGCACCTTCCTGGACCAGCCCGTGTTCGGCAAGAGCGGCAAGGACGCCGTCCAGGAGGCCCGCGCCATCGGCGCCACGTGCGGCGGCGTCCGGGTCTGGAGCCTCTACGTCCCCAACGGCCGCGCCCTCGACGATGAACACATGCCCTACAAGCTCAACTGGCTGGACATCCTGAAAACCCACGCCGGCACCTGGGTCAAGGAGGACCCCCAGGCGCAGATTGCGCTGATGGGCGATTTCAATATCGCACCCCTGGATGATGACGTCTGGGACATCGACTACTTCCGTTCCGAGGGCCTCACCCACGTCAGTGAGCCTGAGCGGGCCGCCTTCCACGCCTTTGAGGAGGCCGGCTTCCAGGATGTCGTCCGCCCGCACACCCCGGGGCCCGGCGTCTACACCTACTGGGATTACACGCAGCTCCGCTTCCCGAAAAAGGAGGGAATGCGGATCGACTTCATTCTGGCCTCCCCGGCCCTGGCGGCACGGGTCACCGGTGCGATGATCGACCGCGAGGAGCGCAAGGGCAAGGGCGCCTCGGACCATGCCCCGGTGATTGCGGAATTGGCGGACTGATGGCTGCCGCCCAGGGAAGCGTCGTGATCCAATGACGGGGAGCATCTACCACGGACAGGCCGGGCTGCCGTTCTCTTCCGCGCTCCGGATCTACGAGCCCCTCGAGGCGTTCCCCGAACAGCAACGGAATACCCTGAGGGCCGCCGGCGCCGGCCAGGCGTCCCGCGCGGCTGTGGAGAACGCCGAGCTGCTGGCGTCCCTGGGCCGCATCACCCGGCCCGACGGGGACCCGTTTCCCACCGGCCGGACCGATCTGGTGCGCGTTGTCCCGGCTCCGGCCAGGCGGGCGTCGTCCGGGGCAGCGCACGAGGGCGCCGAGTCCGGGGCTGCCGCCGCCGCGCAGGCCGACCGGTTGCTGTACTGCCCCAGCCAGTTGGTCCTCCGCGCCGGGCTGGCCGCCAATGCGCTGATGGAAGGCATCCACGGGCCCCTGGCCCAGCTGCTGATCCCGGAAGAGCAGCGGGACAAGCACCAGGAACGCATTGATGAGGCGCGGGCCCACGATGGTCTGAGCCGGGTCCACACAAGGGCGTCCACGTGGGGCATTCCCTTCAGCTGGTTCTGCCTCTTCCAGGAATCGGATCCCACCGACGTCGTCGAAGCCGAGGGCCACATTGTCACGGTCCGCATCCGTGCGGGCATCGGCAAGGCACTGGAACGGGTGAGCTACGCGGTGGCGCACCTGGCCCTCGCCGCGCCCGATCTGGACATGCTCGAGGACCTGACCCAGCTCACGGAATGGCTTGAACTCTTCCACCCGGATTCGGCTGTGGAACTCGATTACGGCGGGGTGGCGGACAAAGTCTATCCGGATGATTCACCGCTGGATGTGCGTCTCGGCATCGAGTGCCTGGCGGAGGGGGACATGACCGGCGCCGCCGCGGCCTACCGCCGGCTGGCCTCGCGCTGGGTGCCGATCCGCCAGCTCGCCCGCGCGTCCTAGCCGCTAGCGGAGCCGCACGGAACGGCGCTGCGGCGGCGCCGTCGTCGACCGGACGATCAGCCGGTGCGGCGCCACGGCGGACTGCACGGAACCGGCGATGCCGTCGAGCTCGTCCAGCAGCATTTTGGTGCCGAGTTCGGCCTGCTGGTCCGGGCGCTGCCCGACCGTGGTCAGGCCCATGGCCTCGGCGAAGTCGTGGTCATCGATGCCGATGACCGACAGGTCCTCCGGGACGCGCACACCGGCTTTGCTGGCCTCGAAGATGATGCCCATGGCCATCTCATCGGAGGCGCAGAAAATAGCGGTGGGCTTGGGACCGTCGGCGGCCCAGAGGCGGCGGAATGCCTCCTGCCCGCTGCGCACGGTGAAGTCCCCCCAGAGGTCCCATTCGGTCCGGACGGGCAGCCGCGCCTCGCCCATGATGTCGTGGAAGGCCTGGATCCGGACCCTGGGGACGTCGAAGTTGAGGTCGGTTTCGTCGTCGCCGTGCAGGAGCGCGATGTCCGTGTGGCCCAGCCCGATCAGGTGGCGCACTGCGGTGGCGGCCGCGGCGTAGTCGTCGATGCCAATGTAGGGGCACTCCTCGACATGGCCTCCCACCACCACCAGCGGGATGTCGATTTTCTGCAGATGCTCGATTTCCTCGTGGGTCAGCGCCATGCAGAGGACCAGCAGGGCGTCGATCTGCTTGTAGACCATGGTCTTGCTGAAGAGCCGCTCACGGTGGCTGCCGTGCCCGCCGAGGTTGAAGAGCGACAGGTTGTACTGCCGGGAGTGCAGTTCCCGGTCGGCGCCCTCGATGGCCTTGGAGAAGAACCAGCGGCTGACGAACGGGGCCAGCACACCGATGGTTTTGGTCCGGCCCGTCGCCAGGCCGGACGCCGAGGACGACGCGACGTAGCCCAGGGTTTCGGCAATGCCGAGGATCTTTTCCCGGGTCGCCGGGGAAACACGGGGCAGTCCGCGGACGGCCCGGGAGACGGTGGCCGTGGACACGCCGGCGGCGGCGGCTACATCTTCAATGCTGACGCCGGAGTGGCCGCCGCGCTGCGCCCTTTCTGTCCGTGCCACCTGTGCCCCCTTGTTTACGGTCCGTGGAAGCCTGGCGGCTGCCCGCAGACGTGTTGCGTCCGCCTCCCCCCGGCGGCTGAATAATCCTGTCCCCTGGCGGCTGGCCCCTTGCTAGGCGCGCCGGCTGGCCGTCCGGCCCGGCAACCGCCGGCGCAGCCGGATCATCCCGTAGAGGGCCAGCAGCATGGCGAGCAGACCCAGGGCCCAGCCGAGGGCATCCTGGGCGGTCACTTCCATCCAGACGGTGACCACCAGCAGCACCACGGCCCAGAAGCCGAGGAACCCGATGATGATGTCGAAGTCCTCGCCGGAGCGCACCTTTCGGCGCGTCGCCGGCACGTGGCCCTGGTTCTGCTCGTCAGTCATCACGCCTCAGTCACTTAACCGCGCCGGCCGTGAGGCCCGCGACAATCTTACGCTGGAACACCAGCACCAGGATGACCAAGGGAATGGTCACGATGGTGCCCGCAGCCATGATGGCGGTGTACGGAATCTGGTTCGGCTGCGCACCCGCGAAGCTTGCAATGGCCACGGTGACCGGCTGCGTTGCGTCGGACGAGAGCTGGCTGGCGATCAGGAATTCATTCCACGAGGAGATGAAGGCCAGGATGGCGGTCGTGAAGATGGCCGGGGCGGCCAGCGGCATGATGACCTTCCGGAACGCCTGTCCCTGCGTGCACCCGTCCACCCGCGCCGATTCCTCGAGCTCCCACGGCATCTCGCGGAAGAAGGACGTCATGGTGTAGACGGTCAGCGGCAGCACGAACGAGATGTTCGGGATGATCAGGGCCTGGTAGGTGCCCATCCATCCGATGTTCGTGAAGAGTTGGAACAGCGGGGTGATGAGGGCGACGCCGGGGAACATGGAAGCCCCCAGGATGAAGCCCAGCACCAGGTACTTGAACTTGAAGTTCAAGCGGGCCAGGGCGTAGGCGGCAAACACACCGATCACCAGCGACACCAGGGTGACGACGGTGCCGATGAACAGGCTGTTGAGCAGGGCCTGGCCGAAGTGGTTGCCGAAGGACGTGTCGAACGCCGTCTTGAAGTTGTCCAGCGTCACGTGGGTCGGCAGGATCGAGGTGTCGTAGGTGTAGCCGACGTCGCGGAACGCGGTTACCACCATCCAGTAGGCCGGAGCCAGGCACCAGAAGAGAATCACGACCGCGCTGATGTAGGTGCGGCTCTGGGCCCACTTCTCGCGGTTCTGCGCGGCCTTCCGCCCCCGGTCCTGCTCTGCGCGCAACTCGGTTGCGGCGCTCGTCGCGGCGGTCATTTCTTCCCCTTACCTGCGCCGGTCTGCTGTTCCACGACGTTCGCCCCGAGGAAGCGCACGAAGATGAAAGCCACCAGAAAGATGATGATGAACGTGATGGTGGACAAAGCCGCCGCCGCGTTGAAGCCCTGCCTGATCTGGTTGATCACCAGGATGGACAGCGTCGTGGTGTTGTTCGCTCCGCCCGTCAGGATGTACGGGAGGTCGAACATGCGCAGTGCATCCAGGGTGCGGAACAGGATGGCCACCATGAGCGCGGGCTTGACCAGCGGCAGGGTGATCATCCGGAACCGCTGCCAGGCGCTGGCGCCATCGACCTTGGCCGCCTCATACACTTCCGCGGGAATCATCTGCAGGCCGGCAAGAATCAACAGCGCCATGAAGGGAGTGGTCTTCCAGACATCCGCGATGATCACTGCCCACCTGGCCGGCCATTCGCTGCCGGTCCACAGGACGGTGGTGTTGAAGAGCTTGTTGCCGATGCCTTCGAAGGCGAAGATGAACAGCCACAGCTTGGCCGTCACGGCGGTGGGGATGGCCCACGGCACCAGGACAGCGGCTCGGACCAGGCTGCGGCCCTTGAAGGCACGTGCCATGATGACGGCCATCCAGAAGCCGAGCACAGTCTCCAGTGCCACCGTGACGATGGTGAAGAAGAATGTGGTTCCGGTGGCGGACCAGAACTGCGCGCCCAGGGTTCCCGGCGGGCAGTCAACGGTTCCGCCGGAGGGTGCCGGGCATTGCTGGAAAATCCAGTTGTAGTAGTTCGAGAAGCCGGCCGGGCCACCCTCAACGAAGAGACCCGTGGCGGGGTCCAGACCGGCATCCTTCTGGAATGACATCACAATGGCGGTGATGATCGGGTACACGATCACGACCGACAATGCGAGGATAGTCGGCGCCAGCAGCCATGCTGCCCAGCGCCCCTGCGTCGCGATGCGGTTGTCCTCTCCAACACCCTTGGGTGCGTGGTGGATCGGAGCCCCGCCCGACGCCGGTGCCTTGACCGACGTCGGGCCTACTTCAGTTGCCATGATGGACCTACTGTCCCGCGCTAGCGGACTCGATGGACTTCTGCATGTCGGACAGGGCCGCGTCTACGGTCTTCTCACCCTTGATGGCCGAGTACGCGTTTTCCTGGATGGCCTTGGTGACGGCCGGGTAGAACGGGGTGACCGGGCGCGGCACGGCGTTCTCGATCGAGGTCTTCAGGACCGGCAGGTACGGCAGCTTGGCGACGAGTTCCTTGTCGTCGTAGAGCTTGCCGAGCACCGGTGCGAGCGAACCCTGCGTGGCGAAGAACTTCTGGGTCTCTTCGGTGGTGAGGAACTTCAGGAAGTCCACTGCGGTGGCCTTGTTCTTGGAGTAGACGCTGATCGCGGCGCTGTGGCCGCCGAGGGACGAAGCGCCCGGACCGTCCTTGCCGGGGAGTGCGGTCATGCCCAGGACGTCCTTGACCTTCGAGGAACCTTCGGTGGTGGCCAGGTTGTAGACGTAGGGCCAGTTGCGCAGGAACAGCAGCTTGCCGTCCTGGAACGCCTGGCGGCTTTCCTCTTCCTGGAACGTGATGGCTTCCTTCGGGATTGCGCCGTCTGCGTAGGCCTTGGTCAGGTTGGCCATGCCGGCCTTTGCCTCCGCGGTGAGCAGGTTGGGCTTGCCGTTCTCGTCCAGCACGGCTCCGCCGGCGGAGTTGATTGCCTCGGAGGCGTTGACGGTCAGTCCCTCGTACTTCTTGAACTGGCCCGAGTAGCAGCCGATGTTGTTGGTCTTGGCGATGGAGCACATGCTCATCATCTCGTCCCAGGTCTTCGGGGGCGTGGGGACCAGGTCCTTGCGGTAGTACAGGATGCCGCCGTCGGATGATTCCGGTGCCGCGTACAGCGTGCCCTTGTAGGAAGCGGCATCAACGGTCGGCTTCAGCATGGCCGAGGTGTCCAGCGCCATCTTGTCCTTGAGCGGCTGCAGCCAGCCCTTGGCCGCGAATTCGGCGGTCCAGACGACGTCGACGCTCGCGACGTCGTAGCCGGCGTCCTTGGCCTGGAAGTGCTGGACGAGGTCGTCGTGCTGCTGGTCGGCCTGGTCCGTCTGCTCCTTGAAGGTGACCTTCTCGTTCGGGTGGGCGGCGTTCCACTTCTCGATCAGCGGGCGGACCACGTTGCTGTTGTCCTTGCCCTGAACGTAAGTGATGGGGCCGCGCCCGTCCAGGCCCTGCGAGGCGGCGTCGCTGCCGCTGGTAGTGCCGCCACCTCCGCCGCCACACGCAGAAAGGGTGATAGCCAAAATGCCTGCCGTGGCGACGGGAAGTAGGAAATTGCGGGTTTTCATACTGGAGTGCTCCTCGCTGAGTACCTGTGAAAAACGGCCGTACTGTTGGTGTGCCGACCATCACAGTAATCAACAGGCAGCCCGGAATGCAAGCGTTTACATGAAACCTTTATGCAAAGGAGATTCCGGGGCCGGCCGTCCAGCCCGGGCGGCCGTGCCGCCACCCCGGGCGTCATTCCGGACGATTCAGCCGCCATTCCGGGCGCTTTGGCCGCCGACCGGCCCCGTGGCGCCTACCGGGAAGGCTGCCTCAGCCTCACGGCCGGCTCATCGCACCCGCTCGGAACGGCCGAACCGAGAGCGCGCGCCGGATCCGATGTGGATCAGCACCGGGGTGCGCTTACCGATCACCGCGTCGAGCGCCTCCACCAGGGCGGAAACTTCGGCGGCGAGCCGGTGCGGGGCGACGCCCTGGCGCGGTTCCACCCGGATCTTGAGGGCCGGCTCCCCGCTGATTTCGTAGGCGGCTATCGTGACGCCGGCCAGGTCGGGCCGATCCGCGAGCGCCGCGCGGAGCGTCTGCTCCGCCACGCCGCCGCCGATTCCGACGTTGCCGGGCACCTCGCCCGGGTCCTCCTCGGCCACGAGCATGCTGGTCCGGCCCTTACCCTGCTGGGCAATCCAGGCGACCATCAGGCCAAGGACCACCACCAGCGCCAGGCAGATGGCAAGCCACAGCCAGCTCCCCTGACGGCGGGGGAACTGCGTCCGTTCGAACAAATCGAGCCAGAAGCTCAGGGCGCCGCCCGCCCACTCATGCCACCACACGCCCACGACCGGGACGCTGGCAAGCAGCATCAGGAGGACGCCGATGGCGAGGAGGATGATGCCAAGGATGCCGATCAGTACGCGGTTCAGGACCCGGGGAGTGTTGTTCATGCCCCCACCACCCCTGCTGTGGATACCTGGATCCGCACTTCCGGCATCGGCCAGGGGGCCATTTCCTCCAACTCCCGGCGCACAGCCTCCAGGACGGCGTCCGGGCGCAGCGGCACACCGGAGGTCGGCCGGACGTTGACCGTGATCCGGTTCCGCGACACGACCACCATCACCTGTTCCTTGGCCACGTTGGCAGCCAGCCGGGCACGGCGCGCCAGGGCAGCGGCGATCACCTCATCGTCCACCACGACGGCGGCCCGGCGGTCCGGGAGCAGGTGCCGTGCCCGCCGGCCGGGCAGCACGGCATTGAGGAAGAAGAACAATCCGGCCATCGCGATCACGGCGCCCGTGACGCCGAGCAGAAGCGGCGGGATTCCCGCCGGGAGCGCGACCACCCGCTCGGCCGCTGTCTGCGGATCCACGAGCCACGGCGGCTGCCCGAGCGCACGGACACCCGTCTCAAGCAGCGCATAGCCAAACACCGCCATGACCAGGCCGGCCGCGATCACGGACACAACAGCACGCGATGTGTGCGTCTCCCGTTTCAGGATCCGGCCCATGCCCGCAGCGCCAGACCCTAGCGGCGCGCTCCCCGGCACCGCATCGGCGTCGTGCCGGCCGGAGCCGATGCCGGCGTTCTGCGTGTCCTGGCTCAACGCACCCGACCTCCCCCGCGCACGGCTGCCCCGCTGATGCGGATGTCCACCCGGCTCAGCTGCGCTCCGGTCAGTTCCGTCACGCGGCGCAGGATCTGGGCCTTGGCGGCGACGGCACGCTCCCAGATGGAACCGCCAAATCCGGCGACGCGGCCGGGATCCCGGAGGACGGCGGTGAGGTTTGGGACCGCGACGGGCATGACAAGCGACAGCGCGAGCAGCCCGTCATCGTCCGACCAGTCGGCGCGCACGTCGTGCGCCGGGACGCCCAGGGCCTCGCCCGCGGCCGCCCGTGCCACGCTCGTCAGGGCCTGGGTGCTGATGCGGTTGTGCCCGGCCATCACGGTGCCGGGAATGGGCGTTTCAGCCGTGATGCTCATGAGGAGGAACGCCGGCCTGTGAGGGCGTCAAACACGCTGCGCAGGTCCAGCTTCCCCTCTGCGGCCCGGCCCAGGAGGGCGCCGATGGCCATGAAGAACAGGGCGCCGAGGAAACCCCAGACACCGAACTGGAAGGACATGAAGGCCACGAAGGCGCCCATGGCGATTCCCACTACCGTCAGACTCATTGGATAGCCTCCCTGACTGGCCGGGCCTCGGCGGACGCGGCCGGTTTGGCCGGGCCGGGCACATAAACGTCATTGATCTCGATATTTACCTCGATCACTTCGAGACCCACGAGTTCCTCGACGGCGGCGTAGACGGCGGCGCGGACCTGGTCCGCGAGGGCCTGCAGGGGGGTGCCGTACACCGCAACAAGATCGATGTCCACGGCGACCTGCGTTTCGCCGACTTCCACGCGGACGCCCGCGGCGTGATCGGCGTTGCCGACGGCGTCGCGGATGGCCCCGAGGGCGCGTGAGGGTCCTGATCCCAACGAGTAGACGCCGGGTACCGATCGGGCGGCGATGCCCGCGACCTTGGCGACGGCGGTTTCCGCTATGACCGTGCGGCCGGTGCCGGCCGGTGCGGACAGACCGTCCGCAGGACTGGCCAGAGCACCGGCCACGGGCTGACCGGCCGCGAGGCCGGCAACGTGCTGACCGGCCGCGGGACCGGCGACGGGTTGAGAATTCTGGTATTCCATAACGCACTCCCCCTTCTCTTTGACACAACCCTAGTCCCTGCCTTGGGGCGCGTGGGGGAATCTTGCGGCGCCCGTTCCCACAGTCCATGCAGGTGGGGGCGGGAACGGGCGACCTGCGGCGGGGGCAGGGCCGGCCGCGTGTCAGCTGCGGGATGTCAGCCGGGAGCCGACGCGGGCGATGGCCTGGCCGAACGCCCTACTTGCAGTTGGTGGCGATCCACGTCGTAACCGGCGCCATCGCGGCCTGGAGCTTTCCGCTGGAGAACACCGTCTGGTCGGTGACGCCGGCAACGGCCACCTCCTTGAGGTTGGCGAAGTCGGCCTTGAGGCTGTCCGGGACGCGCTCGGCCGTCTCGGCCAGCTCCGTTTTGAACTGTTCCAGTTCCGCCGTCTTGCCCTGGGCGGCCGACAGCGGAAGGAGCGTGGCGCCGGTTGCCTGTTCGGAGATCTTGGTGCAGGCCTCGGCGGCGCTGCTGAAGCCGCCGAACGGTCCCGAGGTCTCGCTGGGGCTCGGCGCAGCGGACGCGGAAGCAGTGGACGACGGCGCGCTGCCGGCCTGCGGGGCCGAACAGCCGGTGAGTGCCAGGGCGGCGAGGAGGGCGGTTGCGGCGAGAGGGCTGGCAATATTCTTCGAAGTCACGTTGCAGAATCACTTTTCGGTTGAGATTGCGCCGCCCGCCCGGACCGGGCTGCCGGCGGCCTTGGTGTTCTTTCCCCAGCGTGCGAGTCTAGCCGGGCCGGCTGGACGGCCCCCAACCGGTCGCCGGAACCCGCCGCCGTCGGTTGCTCCGCTGCCGCCCCGTCGACCGTTCCGCCTGCCGCCCGCCCCGTCGACCGTCCCGCCCCGTCGACCGTTCCGCCTGCCGCCCGCCGCCCGCCGCCCTCCGCCGTCGTACGCCCCTGGCTGCGGGGCGCGTCTTCCCGTGGATGCGCGGCGCCCATCCCCGTCGGTTGCTCCGTAAGTGCCCTTGTGACCCGTCAGAAGGGCAGTTGCGGAGCAGTCGATCGTGTTTGCGGCTCTGCCAGTGGTTTCTGCGGGTATCAGCATCGCCACGATAGGCAGGAACGGTGCCTGCTTTCACGTCCCTCCGCAACCCTCAGCCGGCTTCGAGGACGAAGAAGATGAAGGACAGGAACGCTGTCTTCTCGCCGTTGAGGATGCGCGGCGGAAGGAGTTGGTGCGGTGTGTCTGGAGATGGCTCTGGCTCGCTCACGGTGGCTACGCGGTATCCCGCCGACGTGAAGGCGTTGATCATCGCGTGAAGGGGCCGGTGCCAGAAGATCAGGACCGCAGGCTCGCCATCGAACTCGTAATCCTCCGAGTACTGCCGGATGGCGAAGTAGTCCTCGGTTGGTTGGGTGATCACGCTGACCGTGGGGTGGTTGACCGAGAGGATCAGGCGACCGCCGGGCTTCAGCACGCGCCGCAGTTCGGCAAGTGGTGCCGACCAGTCCTCCAGATAGTGCAGGACCAGGGACGAGACAACGTCGTCGAAGGATCCATCGGCGAAAGGGAGCGGCTTGCTGAGGTCAGCCACGTGCAGGTCCGCGGTCGCGCCCAATCGTTGTCTTGCCAATTCGAGCATCGCAGGACTGGAATCGAAGCCGGTCATGATCGCGCCTCTCGCGCTCAGCGCCGCGGACAGGGGCCCGGAGCCGCACCCTGCGTCCAGGATCCGGTGGCCGTCGACGTCGCCGGCGAGGCCAATCATCGCCGGCCGCTCGTAGTAGGCGTTGAGGAGGCTGGACTCGTTCTCCGCCGAATAGCTCTCGGCGAAACTGTCATAGTGGTCGGGGTTCACGGATTCTCGCTCTCGGGAGAACGCTCATGGTCAGGACGGTCGGCCCGATCCTAACAACCTGGTCGCCCAGTCCGCATCCAGATGCCGCAGACGACCCCTTTGAGAGCAGAAACCGTGGGTAATCCAAGGAAGTGGCCCCCGTCGATTGCTCCGTAACTGCCCTTTTGAGCCGTCAGAAGGGCAGTTACGGAGCAATCGATGGCGTTAAAGCGGTGGTGGCCGGCGAAATGCGGGATGCGGCTAGTCTGCCACCGCGTCGGAGAGAAGGTGGCGCTGCGGTTCCCAGATCCTTTGGGGCGGAAAGACGCGGCCGGCAGAGTCATCACACACGAATTCGTCGTCTTCGGGTCCTTAGCCGATGGGATCGACTCGGTTGAGGATGGCCGTCGCCTGGTCTGGTGCCAGCCCCAGGTTGCCGAAGAATTCGCCCGGGTCTGGGAGTTGCCCAAGCCGCCCTCGACCAACGGATGACTTCGGCGGCGGCATAATCCATTTCGCCAGCCACGCTCAGGGCTGCCATTTGCTCCAATGCGAAGACGCCGTTTAAGACGACCCTAAGCCTGATTGCGGGCAGACGATCGCAGAATGCCGCCATCGAGCGTTGAGGTCACACTCGGCGTTTACCGTTAATCCACCATTCTCCAAAACGAAGGATTCCGAGAAGGGTTCGAATCGAGAATCGCCGTCCTGCCGTTCGCTATGGCGAGAAGGAGTGCAGCAGCGTGAAAACGTTCGCGACGGAGAGAGAGTCGACACCTACAGCGCATCTCGAAAATTGATCTCAAATAGAGCCAGTCGAACCAGGGTCAGGGACCGAGTTCTGAGAAGACAAAAAATCACAGGTGAGCGTGCCCCTGCCGGTCTCCCAACCGCTATTGTGGGGCCGTGCTGAACCTCTTCGTTGATACTTCGACCTGGCTTGATCTCGCGGCCCGACGTGATGGCCAGAAATGGATCGTCACCTTACGTCAGTTCGTCCGCCAGGGCGATCTCCGGCTTCTTGTACCCGAAGTGGTCATAGAAGAATTTGAGCGGAATCGTCCTCGTGCTGAGCAAGCAATGACGACCCGAGTAGCAGATCGTTTTCGCCTCCTACGGACAGATATTGGAACGACCTACGACAGCGAGGACTTGGAACCGTCCCTCAACGCCCTCGATGGCCTGGCACACCATATTCCTCTCATCGGAGCCATGACCACCCGGAATTTCGAAGACATCTTTGAGCTGCTTCAGGCCGGCATTCGACTGGAACCCACTAGCGCTGAAAACGGCCGAGTCGTCCAGAGGGGCTTGGATAAGAAGGCCCCTTTTCATCGTTCGCGGAACAGCGTTGCGGACGCACTTCTTATCGAGCTGTATATTTCCACGACCGAGGTGGCTGATCTCGCCGAGGATCCTCACGCCTTCGTGACGAGCAACTCCAGCGACTTCTCCCGGGACAGTGGCGACAAGCGGCAACCCCACAAGGATCTTGAGTCTGCATTCGCTCCCAAAGGGTCGATGTACGCCGTTGGCTTCGATGGCCTCGAGTCGACGTTGCAGGGTCACTTTGGCGATGATTTGAACGAGATGCTGGATGAGTCGGACTTTGTTGAGAATCCCCGTCTGCTAGTTGAAATCCAAAATGGGAGCATGAACTATTTGACCGGATTTGGTACCAGCGGAAGTTGAACCGCATCCATGAACTTGAGGATGCCGAGGACACCCAAGGCCTGGCCAGGTACACCGAAGTGACCGGGCCCCCTATGGCGCAAATTGAAGCCGAATACGGTGAGACCCTGGGCCCCTATACCGATTTTGAGTGGGGAATGCTCAACGGAAAGCTCTCAGCGCTGAGGTGGGTCCTAGGTGCGGAATGGGACTTCCTCGACACCTGAGCCCTCCGCCCGGGCCCCAAAGGTAGTCGTCCCAGTTCCTTAGAACCGGGACGGTGCGGATAGGACACACGCCCGCGCATCCAGAACCCGTAGGTACCGCGTAATGTGGCTGTCCCCTAAGTTGTCCTAAAACTCTCTGCCTGATCAGCCGGTCGCAGCTGTAACTTTCGGTACGGACGGTGTCGTTTTCCAAAGTTGTCTTCGCGGCGACCGCTGCATGCCGAGACGTGCGTCCAGTCCTGTTTCCTTAGCACCTTGTTGAAACGGACAGTGGCGTTGGCCGTTGGCGGTGCCGGCTTGTGGCATGCTCCCAACTATGGACAACACCGGCGAAGCATCCGAATTCATGGACGATCCGCGGGCTTGGGAAACCCTTCGTGAAGCCCATGCCGCTTACAAGGCGGCCACTTCTCCGGCATACGATGAAGTGCTCAATGAAGTTGCACACCGCATCCGCGTCACGGGGAGCATCGGCAAGGCGGATATCGGCGCTCTTCTGTTCTGGAAACGCCTCCGCGCGGACACAACCTGGGTCCGCGGTCTAATGACCATGACTGAGCAGGGCATACGAGAGTTAACGAAGAAGGCTGTGTCCGCCGTAAGCGACGATTCACTGCCAGTACCTATGGCGGCAGCCGCCGGCCGCAGTGCACTGTCGCCGCTACCAGGCTTCTCTCGCGGAGACGCGCTGGCTTCGGCCCTGCTGCTGGCCGCAGCACCCGAGCGTATGGCGGTCTACGATCGACGGGCCCAAACCGGGCTGGAAACCTTAGGCCACACCCTCTCTCCCGCACCCGGCCGCTATTCACGCTACATGGAACTAGTAGAACTCCTTCGCTCGACTGCCAGCCGGCACGGACACAATTGGTCAGCCAGAGATGTCGACGTAGCTCTTTACTGGCTCGGCGGTACGGGCCGAGGCCCGGAACTATCGCGAGATGCCCAATTTTCTTAGCCGCCTAGATTCCCGCCTCACAGCCCACTAGAATCCCAGCTTGCAGAAGCGATTCCAGCCGCTCTAGAATCCGAGCTCCTATCCTTTGGATCACACCCACGGACGCAATGATGTCGTCCCTGTTTGCTCCACGGAGTTGCCGATTGCCCCAATCTGTGACCTCACCGCCCCCAAACTGATGGCCCAACAGCCAGTCAGGCAATGACGACGATCTCATCCTCAGGAGGCATTCGCATGCCGATCGCATCCTGAACCGCCTTCAGACCCAGACTGGTGACAGATTCGTCCGCCGACTCGAACCCTGGTTGCCAAGCGCCACCCTTCGACTCAATGATCCTACGAGCGACCTGTGCGGCAGAAGAATCCGTGGAAGGTAGATCGACGGTCTCCGCGACCGCCACACGGCGAAGAAATTCCACCGGAACGGCATCCTTCGGACCTATAGCGGGAGGCTCCAGCCTGAGATTCTTGGCGATTTCTTTTATCAGCAAGGCTCTGAACCGGATCGCGGCCCACCGCGGCTGCTTCCGCGTGCCCTTGTTGATAGTCCAGCCTTGACGTCTGGCTTTCGTCAGTAGGTTCGTTAACCACGCCGCGTCGAAGGATTCGTTCCGCACCTGACTGAAGTGGCGCTCGATCTGAAAGCGGTCAGCCTCGCCGACGCTTTCGAGGAACGCAGTTAGGTCCCGCACATCGGGATCGTCAGGCACGTACGACCGACGCCAGGCGGCGAGGTTCTCGAGAACCGGCGAGATCCCTTTTCGGAAGCCCTCGAAGTCGAATCGAGACGCGAGTGCCGAAACCCTCTCGTCAAGGTCTGCCTGGCGGTCCTCTCTGAGGGTCGCCAGATCCGGATAGATCCGGACTTTGTCGCCGGGGGGCCGATACTCCCTCCGCAAGGTTCGCTCCGGGTCGGCAAGCCACTCGGCCCGCCCGGGAAGCGCCTGGAATTTGATGGACACGACTTCGTCAGTCACGGAGTCGGTTGAGACATGTTCAACCCGGTAGCCAGCCCCCCACCATGCGCTGACCTGAGGGCGACCTTCACTCTTTACGCCGCTTCCCGCCCACCAGGATCTGCTCTTCCGCGCGCTATCGGGCAAGCCCAGCTCCCCGGCGCCAAGAAGAAGTCGGTCAATTTCGGCCAACGTGTACTCAGGGCGATCCCGCTCGTCGGCAGCGAGTACCTCATAGAGCGAAGAGTATCGGCCACCACGCTCTGGAGCGCGATAGGAATCAAGATCCTGCGGCTGTCCAGCATCAACGGTTCCTCGTGGAAGCCTTCTCTCCACACTTGTCAGATTGTCCAGCGTGAGAAGACGCAGGTGACTAGCGATCTCGCTGGCACGCACCGACAGTTCGATACGACGCGCCAAGAGTCGCGGATCGTCGAGGACCCAACCATCCGTGAACTCCAACCGAAGTGCCTCGCAAAGTCTGACAATGACATAGAACGGGAAGGGAGTGAGCCCGTCCAGCAGTCGCTCCAGTTCCAGTTGAGACAGGGGGACGGACCACATGAGGTGGGTCTTGGCGTCTTCCACGGAGCAGCTGACTTCCCGGGCTGTCGACTCAATGATCCATTCGAAGCGTCTAGCGGCAATGTGGCGCCGGCTTTCACGGCAGCGATCGACCGCGCGACTCGCTGCTTCGAGAGCATCATCAGCACCGGCTGAATGCTGGTTTTTGATTGCTCTCTTCCACAGCTCCTGGTCCTCTCGCAAGGCGGCGTCGAACGGATCGGAATCTGGTCGGTAGTCTTCGGTTGGCCAAAGCCAGGCGACGATCAAGGTGCCCACTTTCGAGCCCAACAATTCGGTGTCCGCACGCATCTCATCATCCGGCGGCCACATCCGATCGAGGTAGGCAACCTCATTCTGGAAGCGGAGAAGCCGCGGAGCGTCGGCAACTACATCATGGGGTGTCATGGTCACATCCTATCCTGCGCATACGTGTCGCTAATAAGGAAGGCGTGTTAGTCTGCTCTTACGATTTATCTTGCACATTGAGAATGCTAGTAAGGAGAGGCCATTAATGGCGACAGTGATGAGGAACAGAGACGTTACGGGGTCAAGGCTGAAGTCCCTCCCGAGCGAGCACGGGCGGTTCGCCGCGATCGTAGATCTTGAGAACGTCGCAATCTTGCGTGATGGTCACGTCTCGCAGGCCCAAATGCAGGTGCTCCTGAGCGCCATCGGCACACACGTCTCCGGAATGCCCGTTCGCGTGGCAACGGGCATCAACGTACTGCGCCCCTACACGGACCTCGTCAGCCTCCAACATTGGGGGCTGACACTTGTCAAGACAGAACCCGATGCTGCCGACAATGCTCTTTGCGAGGCAGCGCGCCATTTCATCCGCTGCGGCGGCACGGACATCGTTGTCGTCAGCGGGGATCACGCATTCATCCCGCTCGCTGCGCACGCCAATCTCCACGTCATCAGCCACGCCGACCATCTCAGCAAGGCGCTTCGCTTCGCCGCGACGACGGTGAAGTACCTCCCCGATCTCCGCACTGAAGTCCGGGCCGCTAGCTGAGCGGGCAATCGATGGCAACGCTGACATTCGATTCGGCACCTACCTGCCCGACCAACCTGCCTCTCGGCTACTCCTCTGAAGAAAGGTTCACATGACTCGCCTCTACATTTCTCGACCTCTGGTCGACGTGACCACGCTCATTGCCCTCGGAAAGCGGGCGATTCGCTTTCTGCCGGACCCTGCGGTTCATGATGCCTGGGGCGAGGCGGCGAGCAGGTGCTCAAGAGTTCCCGACTCGGTCACGGGGGCCGTGAGAACGGTTGCGACGGCCGTCTCCTCGGTCGCGACGGCCTGTGGCGAGACTGCCGCAGCCTGGCGACGTCATGGTCGCGCCGCTCCTTAAAGCAAGCCACCCTCGTTGAGCAAGATCCACAGGGAACTGAAGCGCGACACCGTGCGTTACGCCTCTCCCCCGAAGGCTAACGAGAGGCCACGTGTCAGAAGTCACGGGCCGAACGCGGTCGGGGAACTACGGAAAGGTTACGTTCCCTTCGTCATCGACCTCGACCCACCGGATGTCGCCGTTGATCTTCACGCCGAGGGCGCGTTCCAGCTTGGGAAGCCAGTTCGCGGCGGTCTGATTGACATATCGCTTGCCGTCTATCACCTCCACCGCACGGATGCTGCCGGGTCGAGAACTCCAACCGTTCACGGCGCGACCGTTCCTATATCCAGCCTTAAGGGCGAATCGGCGGATTTCCTCGGCGCCGGCGCCCTCGCCCGTCTCGGCGTAGAACCGACCAATGCTGCCGATATAGACCAGCGAGCACATGTCCTGGAACTTCTGGTCCGCCTCTCGGTCCGGTGTGGCCTTCATCGGGAGCGGGTCGGTCAGCGGGTCGAACAAGGTCGGCTCGGCTGCCGCGGGTGCCCATGTAACGTCCTCGGAGCGGGTCACGGAATTGGAGTCCTCGTCCTCGTCGCCGCGTATCGTAGTGAGAAACGCCTCGGCAGCAGCGGCAAGTGCCCGGCTGAGGATATCGACTGTGTACTCGGTCATAATAACGTGTCCTTTGTTGTTCTAGAAGGGATACTACAACTGTCTAGCTTTATGTAGGACATGCTAGCTCATATGCTAATGCAATACAACGGTCTCCGAATAACCCTGTAGGACCGGGTAGCACCCACTGCCGTGGCCGGCGTGCAGCGGGATCTGCCCCAGGTCGCTCGCGCAACCAACAGGAAGCGTTCCCTACGAGCGGTCCCATTTCCGAGATCGGCAGATACACAAGACCGACGCGACAGCGCCAATGATGGTGAGGATCGGTGCGTTGAGATTCCGGTGGCCCGCAATTGACGCGACGAGAAAACACTGCCCACTGAAGCAGAGGGCGTTCAGCAGGCTCGCCTGCTGCACACCTTCCTAGCAACGGGGGACGCCTGGCGCTTCCCGATTCGGCGCCGCCCGTCGAACCGTCGTCGAGTTCGAACTCCTCGTAACTGTCCAGGAACCGCCCTCGGCGTCCCCTGAGAGCATTACAGTGCCCGTAAGCCGGTCCCCCCATCGGCGCAAGCGCCACCCATCATTTTTCAGATCACGATCGCCGCGTTTCCGAGGCCGGTCGACTCCCGTAAGACCTGCTCGCAAAACTGCCCGGTAAAGGTGCCCCACTGCTACACCACTAACATCTCACGACCATAGGGATGGGGGCGTCCCAGGAAGTCGGCTGGACGGCGGCGTTGAGAACTGAACGGCTGCTGCCGGCGTTCTACAGGTTGTTTGGGCTATGGAAAGCGACATCAATCCAGAGAAGAGGAGCAGCAACTCCCTTGACTATCCCTCGGCCGCCCATCGCGGTTCTGCCGGACACCGCCGATACAAGACTGTTGGTGGACCTCACCAGCCACGCCAACGACCTTTCGGAAGCCTCGCACGCCCTTGCATGCGCCTTAAGCGCGGGTGAGGAATCAGAGCTGTGGATGCCACTTACATCGCATGCCGTCACGGCGTATATTCGCCCCTTCATCGTTTCTAATGTTCGCAGGCGACTCGACGAGATGCCGGGCATCCCAGCCGTTCCGGCCGCCCTTCAAGCGGTGCACGACATCATTCGAAAGTATCGCAACACCACCATTGCGCACTCGCAATCAAATCTGGTCATGCCGCTGCCTGTTGCGATCCTGGATGCCGAGGGGCAAGGAGTCGATGTCGTAGGTGTGTCTGTCATCCAATCGATGCCATTAGCCGTGGCCGAACGCTTCGCCAACCTGATCGGTGCGATGGAAGGAATTCTTGAACTTGCAACGCAACCAATTCTGGAGCGCCTGCGGACCTGGCTGAAGGACCAGGCCCCGGAAACTATCGCCGGTTGGGAGCTCCCGGAAGTCATCCATGCCATTGACTCGGAGTTCACGGCTGCACACCGAAGAATACGAATACCGCGCTTCACTAGCTATTGGCGCATTGAGCAGCCCGGTGAAGAACTGCCCTACGAACACTTCTCTGGGTAGGATCCGCTGACATCTCCCCTATCCGTACAACCTCTTGGTCTATAAGAGGTATCGGTAGACCGTGGCGCGGGAGACTCCGAGCATCTTGCCGATGTCGGAGGCACTGATGCCTTTGCCTTTGAGCTCTTTGGCCCGGGCAGCGGCAGCGTCGTCGACTTTGCGTGGCCTTCCGCCGTGGCGGTTGTTGGCCGCGGCCGCTGCGAGTCCGGCCCTGGTGCGTTCGATCATCGTGTCGCGCTCCAGCTGCGCGAAGGCGGCCATGATCGTCAGCATCGCCGTGCCCATGGGCCCGGTCGTGTCCAGTCCTTCGGTGAGGGAACGGAAACCTGCTCCCTGTTCCCTGATGCTTTCGATGAGGTCCAGGACGTGACGGGTGTTGCGGCCCAGGCGGTCGAGCTTCCACACGGTGAGTACGTCGCCGGTCTCCAGCCGGTCCAGAGCTTTGGACAGCTGAGGGCGTTCGACTGTGGATCCGCTAACGCCGTTGTCGGCGAAGGTCTGCGCCGGCGGCCTTGAGTGCAGTGAGCTGCAGATCGAGGTTCTGTTCAGAGGTGGAAACCCTCGCGTACCCGATCACCGCCATGGGCGTCCCCGTGTTCTCTTAATGCCGATCAATTTGCCGTTGTGAGACTACCTGTTATTGGACGGCATTCTGAGACTCTTGAGGGGTGTGTCGAACCGCGGGATCCTCGACATTCCTCATATCACCTCAAAAGCGGCCCGACCGTCTCAATAATCGATCGTATTTGAGATGCCTTCCCGACCTGGGCCTGCTCGACTGTCTTATAAAACTATTCCTTTTCGAGACAGCAGTTACTAGAACTTAATCCAGTTCGTGTCCCGTCTGTCCTACTTCGCCGGACATTTTCTCGGTCTGGTCATTCAGGAATGGAGCCGCCCAGCGATAAGTAGGGCAGGCCAGAAAGGCTGAAGGCCAGAAGTGATGTCCCGGCGGGCGACCCTCTCACGGCGACCTCACGCACGTCCGGACGGCGCACCGTCACCCGGGCGCACGTCCGGATGACGGTGCGCCCGGATGGCCCCAGCAAGCGCCCAATTATCCTCGCGGCACCCTTTTGGCACCGCTGACGTTCCAAGAGATCAGGTGTTGCAATGGACGCAAGCACCGCAGCACTGTCAGATAAATTGCATCAGCAGTGCCCGCAGCTTCCGCCCCCGCGACCTCACGGATCAATCTTGACCGGCTTCTGTCCGTCGCCCATCACAGTCGAGAGCGTTTTCTTTCCATTAAGAATGGCAAAAAGGATCAGGTAGACGAAGAAGCCGACCGCGAGGCCAATCGAATACCAGGCGAACATGTCCGGTTCCTTGAACAACCCGACTACGGCTGCCCCGCCCACCGCTCCGATCACGGTGGCGATGTCGGAGAGCGACACGCCATCCGCTCGTCGCACCAGCGTGCGATACGTGATCCACCCGATCACCAGTCCGAAGACGACCGCGCCTACCGCAGCTACGTTCATGTGCCACCCTCCATTTTCATTATTAAACGTCTCGTTTTTCGAGGAACAGATCCGACGAGCAGAATGGCGTGTAGACCAGGCCAGCCACGTTCCCCTTGCGAAGCATGTCGAAACGCATCCGGCGCAACGCGGTACCGACGGACACCTTATCGGCGCCCGTGAATGCCTTATAGAAGCGAAGCGCGATCTCGCCCGCGACCGACTGCACCACCGGAATCTCGGTGCCGATCACACCCGCGACATGAACCCCGGCAAGGGCGTCCACGAAATCCACCACATCCTCCGGGTCCAGATCGGCGGTCTCGCAGCCATTTATGAACACCAGCGGTGCCGTGACGCCCCAATGACCCGGTCCCCAATTGTCACTCTCGTCCCAAACGCCGAAATCACCCGGCCCGATCAGCTCCGCCCATCCGAGCTCCAGTGCCGGGACCATTAGCGTGGTGTCGCCCTGCTGCGTGCGACGGCCGTGACAGTAGAAGTACACCAAGGGAAGGGCCGGAGTGGCGAACGCGGTCCGCAGCAGCACCTTTGATTCGCACTCGACCAGGTTGAACATGCTGGTGAAACATCGGGTCAGGTCGTCGAGGTGGGCGGATGTGATGTTCTGGTCGAGCCGGCGGCTCAGCCCTACCGCGGCCTGCGCTGGACCCAAGAACTTGATTCCCATCGCCAAGGTGCCTTTGCGCACGGTTGGCGGTTGCTCGATCAGGTGCCGAAAGCCCCAGAATCCGAACGGGCATAGCGTGTTAACCATGTGCAGGTGGGAATACGGACACGCCGCTGGATACCCCGCGAGCAGCTCAGAACCGGTGGGCCAGTCGGCAAGCAACGGGCACAATTTCCACTCGGCCTGCAGCTCCCTTGGAATGTCATAGACGGCTGACCACGGAAACGGCGTGGAGGTCACCCTGATGATTTGAATGTTGGCCTGATTGGGCAGATGTTCACGCAAAAATCGCCGGTCATCACGGTCGGGCACCAATTTCGCCCATAGCGTCGCCCCCAGCTGGGCCAGCCGGCGCAGATCGAGAACGAAGGCGTCGGTGCGCTTCGCGTTGTTTTCGTCGAACTGCGAGCTACTCCCGCTGGAACCCAGGGTGATCAGCTTGAGCGTTTCGCGAATCGGATCCAGTATCTGTTTCGCTGACATCTCTGTCACGTCTACGGCGATCGCACGGTCTGCACCCTTCACCAGGATCTTGTGGGTGCCTTCGTAGTCGTTCGTTAAAACATTCAGGTCCCGGCTGGGGAGGTCGACTCCGCGCACGGCATCCTCGGCGAGGGCATAGTCCAGCACTCCGCGGATCCTGGCGCGGACGTCGTACGGCCCCACAATGAATTCGGTGCGAACCGACTGAATCGCGTTGTTGCCGTTGTATACCGTGCACCGAAGCATTGCCCGCCCCACTTGCTCGCGGGTGCGGATGGGCACCCAAAGGTACGGTCTTCGTTCCGCCGGCGCGCAGACGTGTTCGGGACCGTCACAGGGGCAGACGAAACTATCGCCAACCGCCGGCAGGAAGAGCCGGTGAATGGTGGCCGCGACGTCGATGTCCGTGCTGGTGACGACGACGTCGAACCAGTACCCATGGTCGGTCGCGACGTCCAGCAACTCATCGCGGATCGGTTGCGGGTTAACCACGATGGTGTCGTCGGCCAATTTGCCGATGTCGATCCGAACGGTGTAACCACCGCCCTGCCCGAGCCAGCGATTCGAGGGCAGCACCCGGCGTTGATTGTCGCCCAGCGCGACATTCAGGACTCGTGCTGTTTGAGGAAGGTCCGCCTGTTCGAAACCCGAAGTGCTATGGCCCGGCAGTTCGACATCTGTTAGCCGGGCGCTGCCGACTCGGCCGATCGCTCCGGCCAGAAACGCGGCTCCCCGGTTTGCGACGTCACGATTCTTCGTAGCCGACAGCGTGACCGTCGTCGATTGGTCGCCGATCGACCGTAGCTGGTCGACAAAGTCTAACGCCGTACTGCGGTTCAGGTCTCTCAGATTAATCGTGGTTCCATCGCCGAAGAGCACCGCCGCGTCAAGCCCGTGGAATTGTTTGTAGTATAGGTCGAGGACCCGGCGCGCATCGGAGGTTCCCGCCACCGACAACTCCATCGGCGTGCGGAATGTCGGGGAATCGTAGTAGCGCCGGTCGGGGTCGGCCTCGCCGCGGATGGAACCCAACAACAGATCGGCGGCCTCCGAGGACGTCATCGTTGCCTCCACACTCCCTGGCGGCGGTGCAACCTGGCCGATCGGGCTATTTAGTGCCGAAAAGCGCTGTAGCGCGGGCAGGTCGATATCGTCAAGTGCGCGGTCGACGAGGTTACCGTCGAGATAGAGTTCGACGAGGGGCAGCCCGTTCAGGGCTCGCAACTGGTCGGCGGTTAAGTGATTTACCGACAGGTCGAGCCTGCGCAGGCAACGAGCGTGCTGAAACGAGTCCGGCAACGTCGACAAATCGTTATTACTTAGGTCCAAGGCCTTCAACGTGTGCGGACTGGGCAGATGGTCCAAAGAACTGATCACGTTGTTGGCCGCATCGACAGCGATGAGCGACGGCAGTTGGCAGACGACATCGATGTCGTGCAAGTTGTTCCCGGACAGGTCGATCCGGCGTAGCGCGACGCACATTGCGAGTTCATCGGGCAGTCCGTCGAGCCGGTTGTCGGACAGGTCGAGATCGCGCAACCCAGTCAGCCCGCCGACTCCGGGATCCAGCTGCCGGAGCCGGTTCCCAGCCAACACCAATGTCTCTAGGCCACTCAAAAGCTCCCGGAACCAATCCGGCAGCTTGACAAGACGGTTACTGCTTACGTCCAGGTGTCGCAGGTCGCCCGCGAGATCCTTGAGCTCGTCGGTCAATTCGCGCAGACCGAGCCGGCGCAAAAGCAAGGTTCCGGTCGCCGACGGGTTCTGCGCCAGCACTGCCGCGGCGATGCGGTCGCTGTCCGATGCTGGTCGCCTCGCGCTGGTCAACCGTCGTCCTTTGCGCCGGCCGCGACGAGGTCCTCGATCATCTTGACTTGTTGACGCTGTCTGGCCATCCCCAGCGGGGTCTTGCCATCCTTGTTACGGACGTTCGGGTTTGCGCCCAGCTGCAACAGCGCCTCGACGGCCTCAGCGGAATAGCTGGTAACTGCCCAATGCAGTGCGGTCTCATCGTTATCGTTGACCGCGTTGAGGTCTGCGCCAGCGCCGGCGAGGCTACGAATGCAATAGAGCATTCGATCGGTTGCGGTTCCGCGGCCGGACTCCGTCCTGCCGTCGCTGGCGAGGATCAACGCGGTGTTGCCCGATCGGGTGGCGCCTTCCAGGCTGGCCCCTCGCTCCAGCAAACGGGACAGGGCGTCTGTGTTCGCCTCGTCGGCAGCGAGCATCAACGGTGTCATCCCGTCGTCTGTTTCTTCGTCGATGCTCGCTCCGCTGTCCAGCAGCGCGGAGATGACGGGGGCTGCGCCGTCCTCGTTGGATCGCGCAGCGAAGTGCAGCGCCACGGCGCCCAGATCGGTTGCGGCCTCCGGGTCGGCACCCGCCTGGAGCAAGGCCTGAACTACGTTCAAGTCAGCGCGGCCAGCCGCGACCATCAGCGCCGTTGTTCCGCTGTTGTCGTGGGCGTCGAGGTGGCCGCCAAGCTCGTGCAGGGCGACGACTGTATCCGCGGATCGCGCCGAGAACAGCGCGGTTTCGCCATTGTGGCTACTAGCATTGACGTCGGCGCCGTGCCTGACCAGAAATCGGATGACGTCCACACTGCCAGACCAGACGGCATGGTGCAGCGGGCGACGGCCTATGTTGTCGCGGGAGGTCGCCGCCGCACCAGCGTCGAGAAGAAGCCAGGCGATGTCGAGCCGGTTGAGCAGCAGCGCGCGCATGAGCGCCGTTTGGCCGGCGCTGTTCGGATGATCAACGACCAGGCCGACTCTTAGCAGACTGGCGACCAGGCTTCCGTTCCGCGCCGCGGCGTCGGTTAGGAGCGTCTGACCGTCATCGGTAACGACATCGTCCAGCGGGTAACCCATCTCGTGCAATTTCTGCAGCACCGAGAGCAATGAAGCCGACTCCGGACCGACCAGGCCGAGGGTCAGGCCATCGCGCCAGACCAGCATGCTGGCACCCAGGTCCGCGAGCGAAAGCTGGTGTCTGTCATAGACCGGCACCGACAGACCGAGCCGGGCGACCGTTGGTGGGTGGCCGCACCGGACACCGACGTTGAGGAGTTCCAGTCGGGTGCCCTCCGGCACGGCTTTCAGGTCGGCGTCCGCGATGTCCGCCAAGAGGTCGAGGTCCGCCGCTACCACCGCGGGATCGCCGTAAAAGATCGTGGGTCGCTTGGCCACCCCGAGCAGATAGCGAATGTCGGCCTCTGCATGACCGATGCGGCCTGCCGCAACGAGTTCGGAGAACCAACGCTCGGCGGCTGCGATGCGCCCGCCGGCATCCAGATCGAGCCCTTTTGCGTCCGAGCGTCCGGCCAGCCGGAGCCAGAGTAGCTGACTTGGGGCCGTCGCTGGTAGGCCAACTACGCCAAAGTGGAAAACGCCACGAGGCGACATCGCCGCGGCGATGCGTTCGGCCGTCCCTCCGATTGCCGTGAGCAAATACCACGCCACGACCAAGGCCGTGTCACGCTCGATGGGTCCCGCACGATCGGTTAGCGAATAGTGAGTGTAGGTCGCGTCGGGATGCGGCTCGACCGAGCAGATCATCGACAGCCCGTTCGGCAGTCGCAGGATCCGAGAGTCGTCCGGCACGAACGGTTGCCCGACCCTGGCGACCGCCGCGGAGTGCATTGCGGGCAGTGCTCGGGCGAGCTTGATCAAGGTCTCGGTATCCGCGGACACCCTGTCCGCACGGTCCCCTGCCATGAACGCACTGAAGATGTGGTGGCCAAACTCGTGATAGATCACAAACAGCAGGCCAGTGTTGGTCCGCCACGACAAGATGGCGTCGCGGCCGAACTCGAATGACGAATCGGTGGCGTCGCCGGGAATAACCTTGCCGTTGTTGACGATCTGATCGAGTGCGGCCAGCTTTGCGCCAGCGGACAGGTCGGCGCCGAATCCGCTGTAGATTTTTACGTGGGCGGCGATCAAGTATGCCTTGAGAATCTCTGATTCGATCGGGGCGTGCCGTTCGACCAGGGCTTGAAACGAGTCAATCGGCGTTTCCTCGGCCTGCTCGGCAAGCTCGCCGATGCCGGGCTCAAGAATCAACAGTTGAGGATGAAAACCTAAAGCGTACAAGCGGATCAGCGGCGCCACATCCGGTGCGTGGACGAGTTGGCTGACGTCCGCGGCGGCGGTCAGACCGGCTTCGCCCGGGTCGACCCCGAGCTCCGAAGCGATCAGTCGACACAGACCGGTGATAGCGGCGAACTCACCGGTTCTGGCCATGTCGCGCAGGATCTGCAAAGCGCTGGACGCCGCCGCGCGGCCGGGGGAAGCGAGAACCAGATCGACGAGAACGTCCACGGTGTTCTGCTCCGTCGCGGGGCGGCCGGCGCGCGGATGGTCGGCCGTATCATCTCCTCGGCCAAGCGAAGGGAAACCCGGCATCACCAATGTCCGCCCCCGCCCGCTCTGAATTTCGCGCTGTAGGTCACATAATGGGCCTTTTGGGTGATTTCGGCAATGCCATAACTTAGCTGCGAAAACTTTGCCACTTATGCGGCGATTGACAGTCCGTGTCGCCCGGGAAGTTTTGGCGCCCCCGGGAAAGCGGCCGCCTTGTCTCATTAGTCGATGGTATTTGAGATGAGGGAGACGGCCGCAATCGACTGCCGACCAAGGTTGACGGAGTATGCGGCCTGCCGGAACGTCGCGAGTGTCCAGTGGAGGTCACTCGCGCCCTAGGCATTGGAGTCCGTCGGGTATACCCTTCGTCCATGCGTCCGATCCGGGGTGCGGCCCTCATGGCCTTGGCAATTCTGCTAACGACGACTTCCTGCGCCGGTCCTGCACCGAGCAGCAGCGCTGACGGCGGTCCAACGCCCACCACCGAGCCGATGGTAGTTCTGGTCATTGGCGATTCCATTCCTTTCAACTCTCCCGACGACTGCCCCGGCTGCACCGGTTTCGCCGACTCGTTCGCCAAGGCGCTTGCGGCGGAGGGCAGGGGCGAAGTGACAGTGCGGAACAAGTCGCGTCACGACGGAGCCAAGACACAGGACATCGCAAAGCAGCTGGGCGTGGACAAGAATCTCATAGCCGAGTTGGGCACAGCTGATGTCGTGCTTCTGTCCTTCGGGTTCAACGACCAGCCGCCATACGCTTCAGGGGGTTCGCCGTGTCAGAGCGTCAAGGAAAGCGACGACGACGCCGCTTTCGTCAGCGGACTGGCCGGCACCACTGCGGAGTGCATGGACAGCAAAACCCAAGAGTTGCGTGCACTTTCCACGACCATCCTTTCCCGCGTCCGTGAACTGTCACCCAATAGTTCCGTGGGGGTGCTCAACTCCTACAACTCATGGATCGGATGGGAAGCCGCAAGCAAATATCCGGATAAAGTCACTGCGGTTGCAGAGAAGTCAGCGTACGCGCTGGATGCTTGGAACACTGCACTTTGTAAGGAGGCCGCGGCCATCAAGGCGGCCTGCCTCGATATCTACCATGCATTTAACGGGGCCGATGGGCGCTCCCCGGCCGGTGTTCTTCTTGCCGCTGACTACACGCATCCATCCCAGGCTGGCAATGACGCCATCACAAAGGTCCTTCTCGCAAGCGAAACGCTCAAAACCGGCCGCTGACCCCCCCAGCAGCTGCGCTGCCGTCCACAGGACGGTTGAGCCGGTGGAGCGGATACCTATGATCCGCAGGGCAGCAGGCAAAAATGAAGAAAAACGCTTGTGCAGCCCGAGCGGAGCGAAGTCCTTTGGGGCAGCACTTAACGAGGTGGGGCCGGTCCCCGCTGCGGAAGTTCTGCACAACCATGGGAATCGGGCTAGAGAGTCCGTTCGGGGACCCCTTAGCTGCGATCGGCGCTGGATGCTGAGTGCAGAGTCACGGGGCGTCGGGGCTCCGCTGCTGCATCCAATAGTCAGCGGGCTGTCTGGGGAGGGACTTAACGAGCCCGACCTATCCACTGGACACGTTTGAGCGTAAAACGATGGCATGGGTGCCTTGGCAGCTTGGTGGCGGACGCCTTTCCGTCCGCTCGGTGCCGTAGCTTTCGCCGCGGCTTTGGTTCTCGCTGTGAGCGGTTGCGTGGGGGCCCCTCCCGTGCCGGCTCCGCCGAGCGTCGCCGCGATCCAGGCAGCGACGGATTCTCTGGAACGCAGGGTCCAGCACTTCATGGATGGCGGCGCGACGGCCTTTGTTGTGCAGGTGAGATGGCCTGGCGGCGAATGGTCCAAGGCCTACGGGGTGCGAAACCTGGTTAGCAAGGACCCGGCTCAGCCCCAGGACCGGGTATCCGTTGCCAGCATCACGAAGTCGATGGTCGCCGTCTCAGTCTTGAAACTCGTCGACCAGGGACTTATCGGGCTCGATGCCCCGGTGAACGGTGTCCTGGAGAGCTTCCGAACCACGCTGCGGCCGCCCGGACCGATCACCGTCCGCCAGTTGCTGAACCATAACTCAGGCATGCCCGATTTCGGCGACTCAGAATACGCGGCGGGACCACTGAAGCAGGTTGCGAACACACGGCTCAGCATGCAACGAGGACTCGAACTGGCCGCCACGCTCCCCTGGGAGGCCAAGAATGTGGACCGCTTTTCTTACTCGAGCTCCAATTACCTGGCTCTCGGCCAGCTGATCGAAAAGCTGCGCGGACGGCCCGTCGCCGACGTGCTTAATCAAGACATCTTCGGACCTCTGGGACTTCAGCACACGTCGCTGGCCGAACCGGACCGCCAGGCTCCGGACAACATCCACGCCTACCTCATTGAGGGCGGCGAACGGGTCGATGTCACCCAGCCCGAGGCCTTTGTCGGCTCCCCCGCAGGCGGCGTCATCTCCACCACGCAGGACCTAAACACCTTCTACCGGGCCCTCCTGCGCGGCCAGCTCCTTTCCCCCGCCATGCTTGAGGAAATGAAGAAGAAGACCGAATTCTGGGAATACGGACTCGGTCTAGAGCGGTATCCTGACGCATGTTCCGGCGGCGTCCGCTACGGCCATGCAGGGCACATATTCGGCTACATGAGTATTTCCATCACGAGCGCCGACGGCGGCAGCCAGATCACGATGACCATGGCACTGCGGCCGCTGGCCTGGCAGGACCCTGCAACTGCACGCCGCGCCGACCTGCTCCAGACGCAGATGGAATCGGCTGCCCAGGAAACCCTCGACCGCCTCTGCCAATGAAGAGGTTGGGGAGCCGGGCCTGGGCGGAGCTCTTTTCGTTGTGAACGCGGCGACCTTGGCCGGAGACCGCTTGGCCGGCTTATCCCATCCCGGCAATGCCAGCCCAAGTCCCACTCCCGCCGGTCCCGCCACCGCCACGGTCGTCGTCCTTACCACAACGCCTGCAGCGCTTGTAGCGGCCGCCATCCTCGGTGAACTCCGGGTGCCAATCGTGGCGCATGTTCAACTTACACAACAGGGTCCTCAGCATGACGCACTCCGATCTGCGGCACGATCCACGCAACCCGCGATCCCTACCCAGCCAACGCCATTTTAAGCCCGCCCCCTTGTCCTCGCCAGTGAAACTCCCCATAGCCCTTCACCTCGTGAAAAGTGCCGGCCCTCGCGCGTGTCCATCCGGGCGTACCCGTCCCCTGCCCTGTTGTCGGCGGCAAGGACCGTGGCGGTCAGCCGGAACGGGGATCAGTGTGGAGCTTGGACTTGGGATGCTGCTGCCAGCGGGGAATCCGGTTCATCTTCCCGCCGGGAGGTAGTCCGCTACCAACTGTGGGTGGCGGCGGCGGTCTATGGCATCAACGTGCCTGCGGAACCTGCCCCGGTCAGGGCCGCCGAAACCGTGGGCGCGTGGCTCCGCGCCGTGCTCGTCCTTGTGTCCGGGTACCGGGTCGGCTCACGCAGCCAGGCGGGCGGGCGGACCCGTGACCGGGGTGTAGGTGGTGCCGTCGCGGAGCATGGGCCACAGGACATTCAGTCGGCGCCGGGCCAGGGAGAGCATGGCCTGGATGTGGGTTTTCCCTTCGGTGCGTTTGCGGTCGTAGTAGGTCCGCGAGGCGGGGCAGCCTTTCAGCGCCGAGAGCCCGGAGAGATAGAACACCCGCAGCAGCCGCCGGTCGTAGCGGCGGGGCCGGTGGTGGTTGCCGGTGATCCGGCCGGAGTCCCTGGGTGCGGGGGCGAGTCCGGCGACGCCGGCGAACCGGTCCGCGGTTTCAAAGACGGTCAGGTCTCCGCCGGTGGCGCCGAGGAACTCAGCGGCGAGGACGGGTCCGAAAGCGGGCATGCTGAGCAGGGACGGGGTGTGCCGGTGTTCGGTGACTTTTTCGCTGATCAAGGCGTCTAGGTCGGCCAGTTCCTCGTTCAGGGTCAGGATTTCCCGGGCGAGGGCGGCGACGATCAGCTCTCCGAGGTGCTGGGCCGCAGGGCGGCTTTGGAACGGCTGTAGTCGAAGGCACGCTCCAGAGCCGGGAAGTATTCGAGCAGCTGGGCCTGCAGGCGCTGCCGGATACGTCAAACCCAGCAGATAACCGCGCCGTCGTGTCCTTAATCCGGCGATCATGCCGCGTCTCTCTAATGGTTGTGGCTGGTCTGGGATTGGCTGGCAGGCTGGTCGTGGCCAATCCTTCCAAGCCGTCACACAAAGTGTCCGGCACAGCAGCCAAAGCCATACCCGCCTCCCCTGGGTAGCCACGACCCTACAACGGCCAGCGAAAACTACGCGTCAACAACATAAGGGCAGCAGCCAAAAAACGCCGTAGACAGGCCAGGGATGGCCGGAGCCCTGCGACGGACAGTACTGGACCACACAGTCGGCCGCGCCAGCGGACGCCCGAAAGCGGTGTCCGTGGACTCGTGCTGCCAGCCTGTCGTGTGGGAGGACCGTGACGGCTACTGATTGTTCATCTCCGGGTCACCGCGGCGACGCCGGAGGGCCCGGGTCCGGGAAGGTCGCGTACCTAGTCTTCAACGACTCCAGGTCCGCCAGGTCCTCTTCGGAAGGTTCGGTCCGGTCGATAGTGAGCGTCTGCACCCTGTGGCCCAGGTCGGCCCACGTTTTGACGTACGCGTCGGCGTCCACAGTCAGCGTCCCCTTGAACCCGGTCGCTTCCAGGCTCGTCAGCCGAGCGGTCCACGAGCCATCGTCGCCCGTGATCGGCCAGCCGGCATCCATTTGCCAGTCATTTTCGGCCCGGCCCAGGAACGTCGAATGGCGGGGCAGCACGAGGGACCGGGGCGGCCGGCGCGGCGGATTCGACACGACGGGCCCGTCTTCGGCCTAGCCGTCAGCCTCGACGACCCTGGAACCGTAAGGGGTCAGCTAGAAGGCCCCGACACCGTCCATCCTGATGTCCCAGTAGCCGCCCGTGAAATTCCGGAAAGTGCCCCGCTCCCCCTCCGGTCCCGAGTAGATTTGGAAGTCGGTCGCGAAGCTCCCGGCGAGGAACACCGGCTCGGCGCCGGCCATGAGGCTTATGAGCTGCCGGTGGTTCGGGATCATCGTCGTTCTCCCCCTAGAGTACGGAAACTGCCGGCAAGGGCCCGCGGCTGTGCTGGCCAACGTAGCACGCGAAGCACCTGGTAGACGCAGATTCCCGGAGAAAATCCCGACGTCGCATAAGCCGGGCGGACTCTTCGTACGCCCGGAGAGCTGCTGAACCGCCGCGACTGTCGGCGGGTTTGCGACTATTGCGTCACGCCGTCTTTGGACGTCACTTTCATCGAGTATGGGGGAACCATGAAGGTCCATCACTCCAGCAATGTCCGCGCCACAGCCTTGCCGGCACTGAAATCCAGCCCGTTGCTTCGGCTGCGGCGGGCGGTCGGTGCATCGGTGGTTGCGGCAGGCCTGCTGCTGGCCGGCATTGCCGTTCCAGCCGAAGCTGCAACCGTCTACAAGGCTCCGCTGCGGACCGCCGTGCGCGGACTCATTGTCGCGGCCGAGGTCAACGCGGGCTATGACCGGGACCGCTATTTCGGTGTCTGGCGGGATACCAACGGGGATTGCCAGAACACGCGGCAGGAAGTCCTGGTCCAGGAGTCCAGGGCTGCCGTGTCCTATACCAGCCGGGGTTGCACGGCCAGCACGGGTCGCTGGGTGACATCGTGGGACAACCGCGTCCACACCTCCGCCTCGACAGTGCAGATCGACCACACGGTCCCGGTTCATGAAGCCTGGGGATCCGGGGCCAGGTTCTGGACCCAGGCCCGGCGCGTGGCCTCCTACAACGACCTCGGCGACACCCGCACCCTGAACGCCCAGACGTCCGCGCTCAATTCCTCGAAGCAGGCCAGCGGCCCGGAGGCGTGGATGCCGCCGAAGAACCGCTGCGCGTACATCGCCCAGTGGGTGGCCGTGAAGATCCGCTGGGGCCTGCGCGTCGACAGCACAGAGAAAGCGGCACTGGTCCGCTACGCAAACTCCTGCCCCAACATCACCCTCACGGTCACCCGCGCCTAAGCAGCAGACGGCCTTCCCGCACCTGCCTGGGCCTACCGAGGCCTGCCCAAATGCTGTGCCGGAGCAGTAACGCCCCGCCGGGGATAACCCCGGCAGCGATTCTCCCGGTCCCTGATGCCGCCTTGCTGATGCGGCACGGTAAACAGCCTTTGATGGACCCGGCCCCCGAGAAGTGGCGTCACTGAGCGGATTCCTCCCCGCAAGCTTAGGGTTTCCGGCGCCTGGACGGGTCCACCGCTTGGGCTGGTGAGCCACGTGGTCGCTCCAGCGGGGCAGCGTCCGCCTCCGTGCTGGGGTATCCGCTCCCAGGGCTGGGATGTGTCCGGCCACCCAGGCTCGTTCACCTCTGGCAGCACTGCCATGCGCAAGGGCACCAAACTCAACATCGCTGGCCCGGGAGCCGATTGAGGTTGCCGCGTCTTCGCGCGCCGTGCCAGGCGAAGCCAAGTAGGGCCGAGTAGGGCCAAGTAGCCCAGAGCCGTGCGGACACTCGTGTGCTGCCCTTTCCGTGGGGGTTGACTGGCCGTTGGTAGCCGGCAGTCGTTCCGGCGGTTCTGGCTGCCGATCACTTGTTGGGGCCGATAAATCATGAAGGAGTTCGATGAACATCTCACCTGGGCCTGAATCGGAGGGGAACGCAGTCGGGAATCAGCGTCTGGGGTCCCTGCTGAGGAACGACGACCATAAGGCAACATCCCTCGGACCGACCATTCAACGCCTGACCGTTTATGCGACCTGCCTGAGTTTCCTCTTTCTCGCCCTGGGGGCCCTCCCCGGGCAGGCGGCACGCCCTCAGGATGCCCCGGTCAAGCCGGGGCATGGCAAGGTCATTCCGGATCAATACATAGTCGTCCTCAAAGACGGATCTGATGCGGCTGCGGTTGCCCGCCGCAATAATGTGAAGACGAAGTTTGTTTACTCGGCCGCGATATCCGGATTCGCTGCAACCTTATCCAAGGGTGATCTGGCAAAAGTCCGCAAGGACTCCGCCGTCGACTACGTGGAACCAGATGGCGAGGTTACCGCGACGAAATCGGCCCCTCCTCCGGATCCCGCGGCCAGCAAGGCTCCCGGCCAGCCTGTCTCCGTGTCTCCCGGGGTGAACTCCTCAGCCACGCAAACGGGAGCCACTTGGGGCATTGACCGCGTGGACCAGCGCACCGGAATCAATGGCGGCTATAACTACACGGACACCGCCTCAGGAGTAACCGCCTACGTCATCGACACCGGCATCAACACCGCCCACACCCAGTTCGGGACAAGAGCCAGCATCGGATTCGACGCAGTGGGCGACGGCCGCAACGGACAGGACTGCAACGGCCACGGGACGCACGTGGCCGGAACCATCGGAGGATCCACCTACGGTGTGGCGAAATCCGTGGCGCTGGTCGCGGTCCGCGTACTGGACTGCACCGGATTCGGGTCGTTCTCCAAGATCATCGCCGGGGTTGACTGGGTCACTTATACACACAACGGGCCCTCCGTCGCCAATATGAGCCTCGCCGGTGGTTTCAACCAGGCAACCAACGACGCGGTCACCAGGTCCATCTCGAGCGGGGTGACCTACGCGGTAGCAGCGGGCAATAACAACGCCAACGCCTGCAACTACTCGCCAGCGTCCACTCCAGGAGCACTGACCGTCGGCGCAACCGGCCTGAGCGGGAGCACCGATGTGAGGGCTTCCTTCTCCAACTGGGGGACATGCCTGGACGTGTTCGATCCGGGCGTCAACATCACCTCGGCATGGATCGGAAGCACCACGGCGACCAACACCATTTCGGGAACATCGATGGCTGCCCCGCACGTTGCCGGACTGGCGGCGCTCTACCTGAAGAGCAACCCCTTCGCGTCACCCGCAACCGTCATCGGTGTCATCAAGAGCACCGCCGTTACAGGAATCGTCAGCGATCCTGCCGGATCACCAAACCGCTTTGCGCGGAAGTGGAACGGTAACCTCGCAGCAAACGGAACCAGCGGCTACCAGCCGGATGGTTCCTCGTGGTATCAAGCCGGTGCGGGTTACATCCAGGGCTGGCTTGCCGGGACTGCGGGACGAGACACGGATCTCTACCTCGAGCGCTGGAACGGCACCACCTGGGTCACAGCCGCCACGGCCTCGACCCTGACCGCGCGCGAACGCATCGCCTATCTCGGGACAGGCGCCACGTACTACCGATTCCGCATATTCCAATTCAGCGGTGGGGCCGGAAGCTACGATCTCTGGACCAATCACCCGGCCTGACAAAGCCGGCCTGCACCGGGGGCCCACGACAGAAGAGGCTTCAGGTGGTTTGAGCTCGTGAAACCACCGAAGCCTCTTCCGTCGTGAGCCCCACCAGCCGAACTGAGCGCACTCCAGCCGTCCGTGGGCATCCCGCCCCGGCCGTCCGCGTATAGCGGTAAGCTCAGCGACCCAAGGGGTACCCCTCGGGCAGGTCGTGCATCTGTAGGAGCCACGGCTCTCGGTCTACGCGGCGGTGCTACACCTTTGGTGGCTTCTACCAGAGCGATACCAGAGGTTTGTCCACGATCTTGGCTGATTCCGCCTGATTCAGACTGAATCGGAGGCTTCCCCAAATAACAAAAAACCCCGCAGATCCCTTATAAGCACGGGGAACTGCGGGGTTCTAGCTGGTGGCTCCGACCGGCGTCGATCCGGTGACCTTTCGATTTTCAGTCGAACGCTCTACCAACTGAGCTACAGAGCCTAGGTGACATGTCACCTTGAAGGCCGGAATTTCTTCCGGCAATCAGAGCGACCCTGACGGGACTTGAACCCGCGACCTCCGCCGTGACAGGGCGGCGCGCTAACCAACTGCGCTACAGGGCCTTGCTTGTTTACTGCTTGTTCTTGCTGTTCGCGGTATCGCTACCGCAAATTTTCAAGGCCTTTAGCCTACCAGACTTTTTCATCCGGTTTGACCAGTTCCTTGCGTACCCCCAACGGGATTCGAACCCGTGCCGCCGCCGTGAAAGGGCGGTGTCCTAGGCCGCTAGACGATGGGGGCCAGGACGCCATCCGGGGAAACATATCAGGGCAAAAATTAAGGGCCGAAGCCTGTCGTTTTTGTCCTTTCGGGTTCCTCCGAACTGGACTATAAAACTATAAGGGCAGACCCCCGGAATATCCAAAATCGCCCCCTCCGCAGGGGCAAGACCGGGGCAAGGTGGGTGCAAGATGGACTGATGGATGCCGTTGATGCCCTCAATGAAATCGCGTTCTGGCTGGAACGCGAGCTGGCCCCCACCTTCAAGATTCAGGCGTTCCGCAAGGCAGCCGGGATTATCGGCGCCCTGGACCCGGACGAAGTCGCAGCGCGGGCACGCAACGGCAGGCTCAAGAGCATGAAGGGCATCGGGGACAGAACGTTCGAAGTTATCCGGCAGGCGATCGACGGCGGCGTGCCCGACTACCTTGAGGGCCTGCGGCAACGCGGGCAGCAACCCCTGGCGACCGGCGGCACCGAACTGCGCTCCGCCCTCCGCGGGGACCTTCACAGCCACAGCGACTGGTCCGACGGCGGGTCCCCGATCGGGCTCATGGCTGACGCCGCCCGGACGCTGGGCCGGGACTACCTCGCCCTGACGGACCACTCCCCCAGCCTCAAGATCGCCAACGGGCTGAGCGCTGAACGGCTTCGGGAACAGCTGGACGTAGTTGCGGACATCAACGGGGACGGCGGGGGCTTCCGCCTCCTGGCCGGGATCGAGGTGGACATCCTGGAGGACGGCACCCTGGACCAGTCCCCGGAGATGCTGGACCGTTTGGACATCGTGGTGGCGAGCGTGCACTCGAAGCTCCGTTCCGACCGGCGCACCATGACCGAGAGGATGTTGGGCGCCATTAATGATCCGCACATGAACGTCCTCGGCCACTGCACCGGCCGGCTGCTGCAGGGGTCGAGGGGAACCCGGCCGCAGTCCGAGTTCGACGCCGGGCGCGTGTTCGCGGCGTGCGCCGAGAATAATGTGGCCGTCGAAATCAATTCCCGCCCCGAACGGCAGGATCCGCCGGACGAACTGATCCGGCTGGCCCTCGATGCCGGGTGCCTGTTCAGCATCGACAGTGACGCCCACGCGCCGGGCCAGCTGGATTTCCTGCAGTACGGTGCCGAGCGGGCGGCCTCGAACGGCGTGCCCGCCGAGCGGATCGTCACCACCTGGCCGCTGGATCGGCTGCTGGAATGGTCCGGAGGCGGCAAATAGCGGGCGGTCCAACTGTTCTGGGCCATGCCCCAGGCCTCCCCCGCCCCAGGCCGACCCCAGCCCGCCAATACCCATGCCCCCGATGCCCTAGGTGTACTGAGCCGGGACGTTGTTGACACGTAGGGCTTGAAAACGAGGAGGACCTCCGGGCTAAGTGGAGCTGTCTAGTTCACACACTCTGCACGCGGAGGTCCTCATGTCCCACGTTAATGCCCGCCTGACAGTTCACGGAAGACGCCTGATTGTCGACCGGGTGGCTGCCGGCCGCCCGGTCGCCCATATCGCTGCGGAGCTGGGCGTGTCCCGGCAGACCGCCTACCGGTGGGTCAGACGCTTCCGGGCCGAGGGCCCGGCCGGTCTCCCGGACCGCTCGAGCCGGCCCGGATCAACACCCACCCGCACGAGTCCCGAACGCGAACAGGCCGTCCTGGACGCCCGACGGTCCTCCCGGTTCGGGCCGCTGCGGATCGCCGCGCTCACCGGCGTTCCGGCACGGACCGTGGGCCGGATCCTGCGCAGGCACGGGGTCCCGCGGCTCGCGGACTGCGATCCGCTGACCGGTGCCCCGATCCGCGGCGCCCGGACCACGGCGAACCGGTACGAGCGGGCCCGGCCCGGGGAACTCGTCCACCTGGACGTCAAGAAACTCGGACGCATCCCGGACGGCGGCGGCTGGCGGGCCCACGGCCGCTCGGAGCAGGTCAAGGGACGCGGCATCGGGTACGACTACGTCCACGTCGCGATCGATGACCACACCCGCATCGGCTACGCCGAGGTCCTCCCCGACGAAAAGGGCGCCACCGCCGCCGGCTTCCTCACCCGCGCCGCGGGCTACTTCGCCGGCCACGGCATCCGCCGGATCGAACGCGTCATCACCGACAACGCCTTCGCCTACCGCAACTCCACAGCGTTCCGCCAGGCAGTCGCTGATCTCGGCGCCGTCCAGCGCTTCATCAAGCCTCACTGCCCCTGGACCAACGGCAAAGCCGAACGCTTCAACCGGACCCTGCAAACCGAATGGGCCTACCGACAGGTCTTCACCAGCAGCAACCACCGCCAAGCCGCCCTTGCACCCTGGCTCGAGCACTACAACACTGAACGAATCCACACCGGCATCGGAACCACACCCATCACCCGAGTGTCACCAACCTCATGACCCACTACACCTAGGCCCGGGACTGGTCCGGCCCCTCGGGCCGCCACGGCGTGGGCCTGGGCAGCCAGCGCGGGACGTTGCTGCGGTACTCCGCGTAGGCCGCACCGAACTTCCGGGTCAGCGCCGGCTCCTCGTACAGCCGGACAAAAGCCACCACCGGGATGGCGCCGATGCCCAGGGCCAGGAAGAGCTTCGGCTGGCCCAGCAGGAGCCCCTGGCCTGCGACCGCCGCCGCAATGGATACGTACATCGGATTCCGCACGTACCGGTAAAGGCCGCCAACCACCAGTTGCCTGGGCGGGGCAAATGGCGCGGGGGTCCCGATGCCCTCGACGGCGAAATGCACAAAGGAGTTCGCGATGACGGCCGCGCCCGCACCGATCAACAGGGCGCCGGCGACCTGCGCGGGCACCCCGCCGGGGACCGGGGACTCCACCTTCCAGCGGGTCAGAAGCCACGGCACCACGCCGGCGGCGGTTGCGGGAGCAACCGCGAAGGCGGCTGTACCGATGGCTGCACGCCGCCGTTCGCGGGCGGAAGCTGGGGCTGCGGTCATACCAGCAATCGTGACCCCGCCACGTTAAGCGGGCAACGGCCCACCGGCCCCACGGGGGGCGGATCAGCCTTGGGTTTCCCCACACCCTGCGGCAGCGCGCTTTGGGAGGATCGGTAGGCGGGCGCGTGTCAGGTAAGCAGCAGCACGGCAAGGGCGACCATCACGACGGCGATTCCGGCGTCGAGCACGCGCCAGGCCGTCCGGCGCCGGAACAGGGACGTCAGGAACCGCGCCCCCGCGCCGAGGGCGGTGAACCAGGCAATGCTTCCAAGGCCGGCCCCGGCGGCGAACCACCAGCGCCCGGCCTCGCCCTGGGCGGCAGCGAGGGACCCGAGCAGCAGCACCGTGTCCAGGTAGACGTGCGGGTTCAGCCAGGTGAAGGCCAGGCAGGTGCCAAGGACGGCGGCCGGGCCGGCGGCCGGCTTGCCGGCGGGATTCTCCATCTGCTCCCCGCGGACCGCGCGCCGGGCCGCGAGCGCCCCGTAGGCGAGGAGGAACGCGGCCCCGGCCCACCGGATCACGATGAGGACAGCGGGCGCCCGGTCCAGGAGGATGCCGATGCCCGCGACGCCCAGCAGAATCAGCACGAGGTCCGAGACCGCGCAGACGGCCACCACCATGACCACGTGCGAGCGCTGGATGCCCTGCCGGAGGACAAAAGCGTTCTGCGCGCCAATGGCAACGATGAGGGACAGTCCGGCGGAGAGACCGGAAAACAGGGGGAGGATCACCACTCCACGGTAGGCGCCCGCCAAAGATGAAACCAGTTAAAGATTCTGTTGATACGTAAGATGGGCTAATGATGGAGATCACCCCAGAGCAGGCCCGGACACTGGCCGCGATTCTGACGCACGGGAGCTTCGACGCCGCGGCCGCGCACCTGTCCGTGACGCCTTCGGCGATCAGCCAGCGGGTGCGGGCACTCGAGACCGCCGTCGGCCGGCCGGTCCTGACCCGGGCGCGTCCGCCCGGACTCACGGAGCCCGGCGAGGCCGTGGTGCGCTTCGCCCGGCAGCTGGAATTGCTCTCCGCGGACCTGGCCGAGGAGCTGGAGCCGGACCAACCCCGCGGGGCGACGCCGCTGACGCTGGTGATCAACAGCGATTCCTTGCACACCTGGGCGCTGGCCGGCCTCGCGGCGGCCAGTGACAACGTCCGGCTCGAGATCCTGCGCGAAGACCAGGAGCACTCGTTGGACCTGCTGCGCGCCGGAGCCGCCGCTGCCGCGATCACGGCGACGGCCCAGCCCGTGCCCGGCTGTTCGTCCAGCAAACTGGGCACCATGCGCTATCTGCCGGTGTGCGCTCCGAGGTTCACCCGGCGCTGGTTTGGGGCCGGGGCGACCGGCGCGACGCTCGCCGCGGCTCCCGTTGTGGTCTTCGACCGCAAGGACGATCTGCAGGACCGCTGGCTGCGCCGGGTCAGCCGCGCCCTCCTTCAGCCGCCGCGCCACTATGTCCCGGCCGCCCAGGAGTTCGGCGATGCCATCCGCTGGGGCATGGGCTGGGGCATGATGCCGGAGATCGAAATCGGCGAGGACCTGTTGGCCGGCAGGCTCGAGGCGCTCGCCCCGCGGGCGCACGTGGACGTTGCCCTCTACTGGCAGCAGTGGCGGCGCGGCTCGGCGGCGCTGACCGACGTCGCGGCCGCCGTCCGGGCGGCGGCGCGCGTCCTGCGCTGAGGACATCCGGGATGTTGGCAGGATCTCGACTAGACGTGACCGATTCCCGCCAGCCGGGCGACGGCGGGAACGGCTAGATTGACAGCATGGCAACAACCGCCGCATCCGGCCCCACTCCGTCCGCAGGCCCCCACGAAGGGTCTCCGCACGCTGCCCCCGCACCCGCCCCGCAACCTGCGCCGCCCCCTTCCGGGCAGCCGGGCACGATCAGCAGACTCGGCATCGCCGCCGTCGTCGTCACTGTGGTCCTGTGGGCCTCCGCGTTCGTGGGCATCCGCGCCGTGGGCCCGAGCTTCTCCCCCGGTTCCCTGACGCTCGGCCGGCTGGCGGTTGCCGCCGTCGTGCTGGGCCTGCTGGTGGTGCCCAAGCTCAGGGGCCTGCCCCGGGGCCGCGAGTGGTGGCCCATCCTGGCCTACGGCGTCATGTGGTTCGGAGGCTACAACATGGCCCTGAACGCCGCCGAACATATGCTCGACGCCGGCACAGCCGCCCTGCTGATCAACGTCAACCCCATCCTGGTCGCCGTCATGGCCGGCGTGATCCTGAAAGAAGGGTTTCCGCGCTGGCTCATCATCGGCAGCCTGATCGCGTTCGGCGGCGTGGCCGTGATCGCGCTTGGTTCCGGCCAGCGGTCGACGGCGGATGTGGCCGGCGTGCTGCTCTGCCTGCTCGCGGCCGCGCTGGCCGCGGTGAGCGTGATCGTCCAGAAGCCGGTGCTCCGCAAGTTCCCGGCCGCCCAGGCCACCTGGTTCGGCATCATGGTGGGCGCCCTCTGCTGCCTGCCCTTCAGCGGCCAGTTGATCACCGAGCTGCAGGCCGCTCCCCTGCCGGCCACACTGGGCCTGGTCTATCTGGGCATCTTCCCCACCGCGATCGCGTTCACCACGTGGGCCTACGCGCTCTCGATGATTGATGCGGGACGCCTCGCCGCCACCACCTACCTGGTCCCGGGCACCACAATCCTGATCTCCTGGCTGGTGCTGGGCGAGATTCCGACCATCTGGGGCCTGGTGGGCGGCGCGATCTGCCTCGTGGGCGTGGGGCTGACCCGGCGCCGGTCCCGCTAGAGTTTGCCTATGCCCTCCTCCCTGCCGCCTGGCCTGCCGATCGTTCCGAGCGGCGGGGACGGCGGTGACAATGGTGACGGTGGTGACGGCCAGGCTGACGGCCCCTTCCCGATGTCCGAGGCCGATTTCGAGGCCGCCGTGAGTGATGCCCTGGACCGGATCCCGCCCGATCTGGCAAAGACCATGAGCAATGTCGCGATCTTCATCGAGGACGACTACACCCCGCAGCCCGGGGAGGATCCGGACACCGTGCTGCTGGGGCTCTACGAGGGCGTCCCCCTGACCGAGCGGGACTCCTGGTGGGACGCCGGTTCGCTGCCCGACCGGATCACCATCTTCCGCCAGCCCATCCTGGATATCTGCGCCTCCCGGGAGGACGTGATCGAGGAAGTCACCGTGACCGTGGTGCACGAGATCGCCCACCACTTCGGCATCAGCGACGCGCGCCTGCACGAGCTCGGCTGGGGATAGCCTTGTAGGCATGGGACACGACCACAGCCACACGCACGGCGTTACCGCCACAGGGAAGCACCGCAAGCGCCTGGTCGCCGTCCTGGCCATCACGCTCGCCGTGGTGCTCGTGCAGACGGTCGGCGCCGTGGTCTCCGGATCCCTGGCCCTGCTCGCCGATGCCGGGCACATGCTCTCGGACGCCGCCGGCGTCTTCATCGCCCTGCTGGCCGCGTGGATCGCCACCCGGCCCGCCAGCGATCTGCGCACCTACGGTTACCAGCGCGCCGAGGTATTGGCGGCCCTGGCAAACGCCCTGGTGCTGATTGTCATCTCCGTGGTCATCTTCACCGAGGCCATCCGCCGGCTCGGCGCCACCCCCGAGGTCCACACCGACATCATGCTCGCCGCGGCGGTCCTCGGCGCCGTCGCCAACCTCGTTTCCCTGCTGATCCTGCGCGGCGCCCAGAAGGACAGCCTGAACGTCCGCGGCGCCTACCTCGAAGTCCTGGGGGATCTGCTGGGCTCCTTCGCCGTGATCGCGGCGGCGGTGGTCATCATGGTCACCGGGTTCCAGGCGGCCGACACCATCGCCTCGATCCTCATCGCCCTCATGATCCTGCCCCGGGCCTGGCACCTGCTGCGCGACGTCGTGGACGTGCTCCTCGAGGCCACGCCCAAGGGCGTGGACGTTCAGATGATCCGCGAGCACATCCTCGCAGTGGACGGAGTGGTATCCGTCCATGACATCCACATCTGGACCATTACCTCCGGCGTCCCCGTCTTCTCCGCCCACGTGGTGGTGGAGGACGCGGCGCTCGGCGCCAAGGGCGCCGACCGGGTCCTGGACAAGCTCACCAGCTGCCTGGGCTCCCACTTCGACACCGAACACTGCACATTCCAGCTCGAGCCCGCCACGCATTCAGAGCACGAGGCCCACCAGCACGCCTGACCGGCGGCGGGACACACCCGCAGCGGACGTGGCCAAATGACACTCGTGTTGTTTATGTTATTCATGTGACTCGTGTTGCCAAAGTAGCCTTTGGCACGTAGCCTCATGCCTGCTGGGTGATCCGCAGAGGGCTTTCACGCGCCAAATCCGACCTCGCTCACTCCAGCCTGAGACTTCAGCGAGGTTGCCCATGAGTTGGACCGGTTCCGGCCGCAAGACGGCTGTGCTCTGCACCGCCGTCGTCCTCCTTGGAACGCTCGCGCTCCCCGCCCAGGCCGCACCGCCGATTTCCGCGCCGGCGGCTGCCAGCCGGGTTCCGGCCTCGCCCGAGATCCCCTCACCGGAAGAAATCGCTGCCGCCAAGTCCAGTGCGAGCTCGACGGCGGCAGAGGTCACCAGGATCGACGGGCTGCTGGCCGACGCGTCGGCAGGCCAGGAAACCAGCCTGGCCGCATCCCTGCAAGCAAACAACGCGTACGGCGAGGCCCTCGTGGAGCTGGCCACACGCCGTGACGCGGCGGCTGTGGCGGCCGCCCGGGCTGCCGCCGCCGGGACGGAACAGGCCAAGGCCCGCAAGCAGGTTGGCCAGCTGGCCGGCGACCTGTACCGCAACGGCGGCCTGAACCCTGCCCTCAGCAGCTTTGTCAGTGGCTCCGGACGGGCCCTGGAGGATGCCGCCACGTTGGAGGCTGTAACGGCCGGACGTGCGCGGGCCTTCGAGTCCGCGGAAAACGCGGCCACTGCCGCGCAGTCCCTGACCGAGGCCGCAGCGGACGCCAACCGCGCCGCCGACGAGGCCGCCGCGACCGCCGAGGACCGCAAGGCCGACGCCGACCGCGCCGCCGCCGCCCAGCGCCAGGTCGTGGCCGATGCCAAAGCGCAGCGCAGCGCGCTTGTGGACCAGCTGGCAAGCCTGAGGAACACCACTGCGGCGCTGGAATCGGCCCGGGTGGACGGGCTCGACCGCCAGCGCCAGCAGGCTCGGCTCGCAGCATTGACCGCGGCGACCGGCTCCGCGCCGCAGCCCGGCACGGGTTCACAGCCTGCCCCGGCAGCACCGGGACGGGACGATTCGGCTGCAGGGCAGACAGCCGCTCCTGCTCCGGTCGACGTGCCGGCCCCCGCTGCAGCGCCCGCCCCCGCTCCTGCACCCGTTCCGGCACCCGCGTCCGCGCCGGATCCCGCGCCAGCACCCGCTCCGGTCCCGGCACCCGCTCCGGCACCCGTTCCGGCACCCGTTCCGGCGCCCATTCCTGCGCCCGTACCCGTTCCGGTTCCAGCGCCGATTTCCGGCGGGTCAAACCAGACCGCGATTTCGGTGGCGCTCGGCAAGACCGGATCGCCGTTCTTCTACCAGTACGGCGGAACCGGGACCCGTGGGTTTGACTGCTCGGGACTGGTGCAGAATGCGTTCGCCGCGGCCGGCAAGTACCTGCCCCGCACGGCCTCCCAGCAGTTCGCCCAGGCCCCCGTCCATGTCCCGCTCTCCCAGGCGCGTCCCGGCGATTTGTTTGTCTGGGGTTCGGCACCGGGCTTCTACCACGTGGCGATCTACCTCGGCGGCGGCCGCGTGGTCCAGGCACTGAACCCCGACGCCGGCATTACCGTGACCGATGTTGCCGCCATGGCCGGGATGCAGCTGTACGGCTATGCGGCCCGTTACTGAGACCAGTTCCGGGGCACCGTTCCGTGGGTTCCGTTACGGCCTGTCTGGCGGCTAGGAGAGCACGTCCTTGGTGATGAACCTGCCGTAAGCCAGCGCGCCAAAGACGGCGACGTAGCCGCCCTGGAGGAGGGCATTGGCGGCAAGGGAATCCCAGGAGACCGGTTGCCGGAGGAGATCGCCAAAGTCCAGCCAGTAGTGGCTGAAAAGCCAGGGATGCAGCCATTCGAGTTGCGGCAGCGCGTCCAGGACCTGCGCGACAACCGAGAGCACCACGGTGGCCGCCATGGCCCCCACCGGAACATCCGTCAGGGTGGAGATGAACAGCCCGATCGCCGACAACCCCAGCAGCGAAACCGCCAGATAGGCGGCAATCAGCAGGAGCCGGATCATGGCCTCGCCCGTGCCGATCGTGTCGCCGGAAAGCAAGGTCACCGGCCCCACCGGGAAAAGCGCCGCACCGATTCCGGCCCCGGTCAGGGCCACCACAAGCGGGGCAACGACCACGAACACGGCCGCCCCGGCATACTTGATGATCAGCAGGCGGATCCGCCCGGCGGGAGCCACCAGCAGGTACCGCAGGGTTCCCTGCCCGGCCTCGCCGGCGATCGTATCTCCGGCCACGACGCCGACGGTAAGGGGCAGGAACAGCGGAACCGAGACCACCATGGCCGTGACGCCCACGAACAGGCCGTTCTGGGCGATCCGGTCCAGGAAGGCCGGCCCGCGGCCCGGCGGCACGGCCGAGGAGACCCGCACCGCCACCGCGATCAGGATCGGGATGGCCGCCAGCGCGCACAACATGGCCCACGTCCTGCGGCGGCGGAACAGCACCCCGAGCTCGGACGCCAGCAGTCCGCCGGTCAGGGACCCGCGCCGGGACGAAGGGGCGCCTGCCCCGCCGTCGCGGCCTGCGGCCCCTCCACTGCGGCCAGGGGCTGGTCCGCTGCGGCCGGCCGCCGGGGCAAGTGATGGTCCGGCGGCCGGATCGCCCAAGGATGAGCTGTTACTGGACAACGTCGAACCCCTCCCCCGTCAATGCCACGAAGCGGTCCTCGAGGCTGGCCTGTTCGGTCGCGAAGCCGCGGACCCGGACCCCCGCCGCCACCAGGGCGGCCACCACAGCTTCCGGCTGCACGGCCGCCCGCTCCACGGCCCGGGCGGATCCTCCGTCTTCCCGGGCGGCCGCCCCTGGCGGAGCCACAGCCGGAGCCGCAGGCAGTGACGCGAACAGGGCCGCGTCCGTCCCGGAGCCGGCGGCACCGGAACCATCGCCGCCGGAAGCACGGCCGTCGGCGCCCAGAGTCGCGGTCAGGCCCAGGCCCGCCAGCACCTGCGCCGCGGTCCCCGGATCCGGGGTCAGCACGCGGATCCTTGCCTGGCCCGCCCCGCGAAGTTCCGCCAGGGTTCCCTGCGCCACAAGCCGGCCAGCGCTCATGATGGCCGCATGGGTGCAGATCTGCTCGACCTCGGCCAGCAGGTGGCTGGAGACGAACACCGTGGCGCCGTCGGCCGCGAGCGATCGCACGAGGCTCCGCACTTCACGGGTGCCTTGTGGATCCAGCCCGTTGGTGGGCTCGTCCAGCACCAGCAGTTCCCGCGGGGCGAGCAGGGCGTTGGCGATCCMCAGCCGCTGCTTCATCCCCAGTGAATAGGCCCGGACCTGTTTGTCCGCGGCGTGCGTCAAACCCACCCGTTCCAGGGCTGACTGGACGCGGGCACGCCGCGTCGCGGCCGAACCATAGGGGTCCGCGGCGTCCATGCGGCGCAGATTGGCGGCACCGGAGAGGAACGGATAGAACGCCGGTCCTTCCACCAGCGCCCCGACCCGGGGCAGCACGACGTTCAGTTTCCCGGGCATCTCCTCGCCCAGCACGCGCAGGGAGCCCCCGGTGGCCGTGGCCAGGCCGAGCAGGAGCCTGATGGTGGTGGTCTTCCCCGAGCCATTCGGGCCCAAGAAACCAAAGACCGCGCCTTTCGGCACGGCCAGGTCGACGCCGTCGACAGCCATCTGCTGGCCGAACCGTTTGGTCAGGCCCCTGGTCTCAATGCTCAGCTCGGCCGCCGGCCCGGCGGCGCTCACGCGGCCGTCACCGGGCAGTCACCGGATACCGCGCCCGTCATCACTTCTCTGCGGCAGCGGCCTGGAGCCGCTCCAGTGGCACGGAGCCGGCAACGACCCGGCCGTCGTCGAGCACCAACACGTTCACCAGCGCGGTAGACAAGACCCGGCCGCCCTGGACCGGAACGGTGGCCTGTTCGAGCAGGGCCGTAGCGTCCGACGCCGGTCCGGCCGTTCCCGCCGGGAACTCAAGAACCGAGTCCCAGCCGGAGCCGGTGACAGCCGGCTTGCGGGTGCTGTCCTTGGCTGCCGGGGCCGTCGCGTTCCCGGCGTCGTTGCCGTGCTTGTGCTCCTTTACCGGAATCTCCTCGACCGTGGCGCCCGGCGGCGGGGTGAACGCGAAGACCGACGCGTCGGGGGCCCCGAGGGTCAGGCTGGTGTAGGCGACGCGGAAGGCGGGATCCGACTGTCCGCGCGCCTTGATCTCGACGCCCAGCGGCAGCCCGGTCTGGCCGTCAACAGCTACTGCGATGGACCCGACCAGCGTCGCATCGGACTTCGGTGTGAGCACCAGGTTGTAGGCGGCCCGGCCGGCTACCTGGACATCGGCTCCCACCGCCACGTCCGTGCCCGGTTCGATCTTGGCCAGAAGCATCGCGGCGAGCTGGTCGGGGGTGGCGGTGATGTCGCTGCCGGCGCTGTGACGGCCGGTGTCACCGGCGTCGTCGGCCGGGAACTGGGCATGGGCGGCTGTGTTGTCCTTGGAGTTGTAGAACCACACGTCGTTGCCGTGGCGGATGGCGTTGCGTTCGGCCAGCCGGTCCATCACCTGGATGCGGGCGTTGTCCGGGCCGTCGCGATATATCCGCGCGGTGTGCGGGCCTGTGAGCAGCTCGAGCCATGCCGTGCTGGACGTGTCCGAGCCGGCACCGGTCCTGGGCAGCTCGGGGAGCCCGAGCTCAGAGGACTGTTCCAGGGTTCCGGAGAGGGCAGGCTCGCTGTGCTGGGCGATCAACTGCAGCACCTGCTCCGGTGTCTTGGGCGGCAGGGGGTCCCCGGCGCTGGCGGGCAGGGATCCGGCCAGCGCGCCGGCGGCAATGACGGCCGGAACGGCGACGGCGGGCAGCCAGCGCAGCCATTTGGGCGTCATCGTGACCGCGCCCCGGGAAGAGATGTTCCAACTATCCGCGCCTGGGGAATGCGCGCTTCAGTGCAGCTCATAGGTCAACAGTACGCCTGGCCCCGGCAGCCCGGTTGTCCTACTTCAGCACATTAATGGTCAGTTCCACCGCGCCCAGCAGGAACGCGAGCACGGACGTGCCAAGGCCCGCCACGAGCAGCAGGCCGGGATGGGCCAGGCCCACCACTACCCGCCTCAGCCTGGGCCTGTCCCGCAGGAACTTCTTGGGCACGGCGCCCGGTTCCGGCGTCTGTTTCCAGCCCCGGAGCCGCCGCAGGAACCAGGCGCAGCGAATGATGAAAGCCAGCCACAGAACGGAGACCACCAGCGGGATCGCGGCCAGCAGGAGGTTGAAGCCCACCGCGGTGACCTCGCGTTCGGACGCCCCGACGAGTGACTGAAGGGTGGTGGAGATCGAGGCGCTCATGACCACGGACACGCCCCACACAAGGAAGGCGGCGATCAGGGCCAGGAAGCGGACGAAGAAATGGCCCAGGACCGAGTCCCGACGCGGCTTCAGGTAACGGCGCGGGGTGGCGTGCAGAAGCGCGATGCTTGCCAGCAGCGTCGGCAGGGCGGCCAGGCCAACCAGCACATACCAGGACCAGCCGGCCAGATCCAGGAATTCATCGGCCACGATCAGCACCGCCCAGAACCCTGCCCACGCCCAGCCGGCCGTGAGCGGACGCCCGACGAACCAGTCCGGCAGCCACCCGTCCTGGTCCGCGGGCGCGGGGACTCCGTCCGCGGGGATTTCGGGCGGCCGGGTATCAGGCGCCGGGGTGCCTGCCGCGGGCATTCCGGCGGTCCCGGGCTCCCGGCCCTCGGAGCCGCGCTCTTCGCTCATGGGCCCACTGTAGCGAGCCGGCCGACCGCATGGCGCGGCGGCCGCCGCCGCGGGTGACGGCGCTAGTTGGCCGGCGTCACGGTGCCGGCGGCGCCGTCGACCGTAATGCTGTGGCCCGTGGTGATCCTCGCTGTCGCGTCCGGGACCCCCACCACTGCGGGGATCCCGTATTCCCGTGCGACGACGGCGCCGTGGGAGTTGGGCCCGCCCATTTCCATCACGAGGCCGCCGGCCGTCAGGAACAACGGCGTCCAGCCCGGATCGGTGGACGGCGCCACGAGGATCTCGCCGGGCTCCAGATGCGCGCCGTGGGGGTCGAGGATCACGCGGGCCCTGGCCGTGATGATGCCGGCCGAGGCTGGCGTGCCGGAGAGCCGCCCCGCGCCGCCGTCGGAACCCGTCGGCCCCCATTCGCCGGCGGCGGTTCGCACTGCACCGGCCTGGGCAGCACCGGTCTGCACCGCCTCGGGCTCGGTGCCGTCCGAGAGCAGCACACGGGGAATGTGCCGGCGGCCCAGTTCAGCCGCATATGCGTCCCGGCGCTGGGCCACAATCCCCTGCAGAGCGGCGCCGCCGAGCCCCCGGTGCGCGTCGGTCAGGTCGACGAAGAAGATATCGTCCGCCGCATCGATGGCCCCGGCCGCGGCGAGTTCACCCCCGACGGCCGCCAGCTGCTGCCGGACGGCGCCGAGCGCTTCCACGAGGTGGTACTTGGGCAGCTCACGCAGCCCGGCGAACATCCGGGTCCGCCGCAGCGCGGCCCGCACGAGTGCACCGCGAAGGCGGCTGCGCTGCCCCGCGGCGGCCACAAGCCGACCTACCTGCGCCTCCGCCTCGCGCGCCGCCTTGCCGAACTGCCGGTCCGGGGCAAGCGCAGGATCATCCATGCGCAGATAGTTGGCCAGGACCCCCAGGATGTGGGTCGGGTCATCAGACCAGCGGGGCATGCCGACGTCGATCTCCGCCACGGCGCGGTGGCCGTACCGGCCCAGGAAGTCCCGCAGCCCGGATTGCACGACGCCGGGGAGGTCCGCCGCCCGGTAACGCCGGGCTATCTCGGGCAATGCGGCGTCGCCGAACACCGCCGCCGACGCCGGGTCGTTGCGGATGGCAGTAGCCAGCGACCATAGATCCAGGTCCATTTCGGTGGTCACGTTGTTGGGCAGCCCCCGCAGGACTTCCTGCAAGGCCCCGTTCCCCGGGTTCCCGGCGAGTTTTCCGGCCGCGGCCAGCAAGGCGAACCCCAGGGCGGGCAGCGGCAGGATCGCGGGAACCACGGGAAAGACATGCAGGCCGAGGATCCGCTCGACGTGGTCCAGGCGCTGCGTGGCGGTGGCGCCGGCGGGCACCGCGAGTGCGGCGCGGAGCTGCTCGCCCACACGGTCTGCCCGGCGCAGTGCCGCCTCGGGACGGATGAGGGCGCGGATCAGGGTCTCCGGGACCTTCGCCCGGGCCGCCACCGGGGCGACGTGGCGCAGGAGCCGCCACGGGGTTTTTGTGGTCACGGAGAACCTGGGATCGGCGAAAAGGTTGCGCAGCACGGTGGCCGAACGCGCCTCCATGACGTCAAACACGCGGGGGACGATCGTGCGCCCGGCCTGGCTCCGGACCACCGGCGTGAGATCGAAGAAAATGCGCTGACCGGCTTCCGTGTAGGGCGCGGGCCCGTCACGGGGCACCGGCACCGGGAAATGCGCCGCCCCCGCAACCGAGGACGCAATCAGCCGGATGCTGGCAAGGCCCATCGGGGTGAGGGGCCGGGTGAGCCCTTGGGCCAGGCTGAAGCACAAATACACGCGCGGGGCCGGCCCGGAGGGAGGCCGGTCCGGCGTCGGATAGAGCGTGGTGATGGGCCTGGACTGCGTGAGCCATACGGCACCGTCCTGGCCGATGGCCCATTCGAGGTCCTGCGGCGAGCCGAAGTGCACCTCCGCGCGGCGGCCCAGGAGCTCCAGGGCGGCCAGTTGGGCGTCGTCCAGGCTGGGCGCCAACCCTGCGTCCGGTTGCGCCACCCGCTCGGTGCCGCCGCCGGGCAGGGGGCGGATGAGCATGCCCTTGTCCCCGAGTCGCCGCTCGAGAATCCGTCCGGTGGCGCCGTCGATCACGAAGTGGTCAGGGTTGACCGCCCCGGACACCACGGCCTCCCCTAGCCCCGGGCTGGCGTCGATGACGGCCTCGTGCCGCCGGCCCGTCACGGGATTGGCTGTGAACAGCACTCCGGCCACGGCCGCGTCCACCATGCGCTGGATCACCACGGCGAGGGACACCGCGGAGGGCTCGATCCCCTGCACCGCGCGGTAGGTCACCGCGCGGTCTGTCCACAGCGAGGCCCAGCACCGGCGGACGGCAGCCAGCACGGCATCCGCGCCCACCACGTTCAGGAATGTGTCCTGCTGGCCGGCGAAACTGGCGAACGGCAGGTCTTCGGCGGTCGCGGAGGACCGCACCGCAACTGCCGTGTCAGCGCCCAGCGCCGCGTAGGCGGCGCGGACGGCGGCGTCGATGCCGGCGGGGACATCGGCGTCGAGCACCAGCGCGCGGGCCTTCGCCGCAAGCGAAGCGAGCCCCGCCAGGTCGTCGGGGGCTGTTGCGGCGAGGGCGCGGTGCACGTCCGCCAGCGCCGGGGATGCCGTGGCGTCCAGATAGGCCCGGGTGGTCAGGCAGAAGCCGGCGGGCACCGGCAGGCCGGCGCGTGCCAGTCCGCCCAGGTTCGCCGCCTTCCCGCCGACCGTGGCCAGCATGTCCGGGCCAAGGCGTTCCAAGGCCAGGACCGGCCCGCCCTCGGCAGGGTCCGGCGTCCCGGGGTGCTCCATCCGCAATCCGTCCTTCCGACGCCGGGCCCGTGGCCTCGGGATCCTAAGAGTCGCCGAGCATCGGACCGAAGCTGGCCCTGTCCGCCAGCCGCGGGTCGTCGCGGTCCGGCACCACCATGACCGGCCCCTTGGCGTGGTGGAGAACACCGTCGGACGTGGAGCCCAGCAGCATTCCGGTGAAACCGCCGCGTCCGCGGGTGCCGACCACCACAAGCTCCACGTGCCGGCTGGCGTCGACGAGGATGTCGACGGGCGATCCGTCCACGAGCTGCGTCTCCACCTGCAGGGCGGGGAAGTGGCTCCGCAGCCAGGCCACGCCGGCGTCGAGCTGGACCTTGATGTCGGCGAACAGGGCGTCGCGGTCCATCGGGGTGGGCACCCATGCCAGCGAGCCGGTGTACTGCGGCACCGCGCACACCACGCGGAGCCGGGCGGAGAGCCGCTCCGCCTGGGCTGCGGCCTCCAGCACGGCGACGCGGGCCTGCTCGGAGCCGTCGACGCCGACGACCACGACGTTCTCGACCGGCTGGCTGCCCGACTTTGCCCGTTCGGCGAGGACGTGCTTGTCCTCTGTGGTTTCGCCCAGGCGGTCCGAGCAGATCAGCGGCACAGTCACGGTGGGGCACTTCGAGTGGGCGGGCAGCGCGCTGCTGACGGAGCCGAGCAGCCGGCCCACGAAGCCACCGCGGCCGCGGGTGCCAAAGACCAGAAGCTCCGCGGTTTCGCTGATTTCCAGCAGCACGCCGGACGCGTCCCCGTTTTCGACGGACGCGTCGACGTCGATGTTGTAGAACGCGATCTTGTCCATGGCGTGCTTGAGGATGGCTTCGGCGCCCTCGCGGATGACGGAGTCGTCCACCGTGGCGTAGCCGCCGTCGAGCCCGGAAGCGGCGAAGATCGGAACGGAATAGGCGGTCACGATGTGCAGCGGGCGGCGGCGGCGCTCAGCCTCGCGGGCTGCCCAGACCAGGGCGCAGTGGCTGTGGTCCGAGCCGTCCACTCCCACGACGATTCCGCGGGGCGGCGCCGGCTCGCCACCGGTCTCCCATGCCGGGTCCGGATGCACCTGTTCACGGCCCATGGGGTCCGCCTCCTCGCGATTCATGCCTGATGTTGCGGCTATTCTGCCAGAAGTACTGCCGCCCGGCGTCCACCGGCGAGGCGGCCCGGAATCCGCGTACAGGAACCCCTGATTTTCCTCACTATTCTCGGTTATTTGCGAACATTCAAGACGGCGGCGGGGGCGTCCCCGGCGGGCCTTGGCGGAAGGATTTACGCAGAGTTAACACGCCGTTTCATGTCCCGGATTCCCGGGACTTTGGGACGGTTTCCATTGGATCCGGGCACGGAAACCGCCGAAATCCGGGACCACAGCCGATGTCCTACCTCCCCTATCCACGGGCGGGAATCTTAGGTATCCTTCGAGGCACTGCTGAACCGAGACTGGTATTCCAGAAAACAGCCGCTGGGGCTGTGGAACCAGGCTTGGGTTGGCGTCCGGGGTTTCCCCCGCGACTCGCACCATTTCAAGGAGGTACCCTGCAGTGTCGAGCATGCCTTTGTACGGCGGGATTGAGCGGACCACCGCCGTAGTCATCGGGACGGGGCTCTCCGGCCTGGCCGTGGCCAGCGAGCTCCAGCGCCGGGGTGTCTCGTCCATCATTGTGGACGGGCTCGACCTCCTGGGAGCCGGCCATCCGGCCAACACCTCATCGCTCCAGCGCTGCGATGCGGCGGACGCCGCCAGCCTGAGGGAGCGCAACGAAATCCTGCGGCACCTGCGCAACTACGCCGCAAGCCACAAGCTCGACGTGCGGAACAACATCCGGGCCCTGCAGCTGGACCTCCTCGAGGCTGGCACGGACGGCTCAGCCACGGAGAAGTGGGCCGTCCAGACCCCCGGCGGGGTCCTGCTGGCCGACCACCTTGTCCTGACCCGCTGCGCCCACAGCCAGCTGCGCCGCATGCTCTCGGAGCTTGGCATGGCGGCCGGGCAGAACCTCATGGCGGCGATGCATGCACTCGGAATGTACCTCGTGGGCGTGGGCGAGCTCATTACCCCGACGCCCAAGGAAGTCCTGCGCCAGGCCAAAGTGGTGGGACAGGCGATCTCCGCCAAGGTCCACCCGAACGGGATCCCCGCGCTGCTGCCTGGCGGCTTTGCCCTGGCGGCCCCCGCCTAGCAGCGCTTTAGTCGCGCTGCCAGGGGCGCGTTGGCTTGGTTCAGCCTTCGGTGTCGCTGCCCTCGTCCGGGGTGAGGCGGCGTTTGGCCATCAGGCCCAGGGCCACCAGGATGCCGACCCCGACGGCGACGAAGACCATGACGCTCCAGGGAAACTGCTGCGACCCGGCCGGCGCAGGGGCGGGCGCCGGTGTGGTCCCCGGCTGGGCGGTGTCCATCGTGGGGACGCCGGCAGCCGCCGTCGGGCCCGCTGCCGCCGCCGTCGCGGTGAAGGTGAAGCTGCCCTCGATCGGGTGGCCGTCGGAACTGGCCACCCGCCAGTGCACGGTGTACTGCCCCGCGGGGGCGCCGGACTTCAGCTTCTGCGCAGCGACGTTGTCCACGATCTGTACCGGGCCGTCCGACCAGTTGGCGCCAGAGGCGTCGTTGACCACGATCTGCGAGCCCAGTGCGAGCGGATTATGGTTGAACGTGACCGAGACCTGCTCCGGCGGTGCCGCGACGGTTGCTCCGGTGGCCGGGCTGGTGGACTCCGCCGTATCGTGCGCCGACGCCGGGCTCACGGCTCCGAGCAGGACGGCCACAAGGACGACGGCGCCCAGCAGGGCACTGCGAAGCTGTCGGATGGGGCGCATGGGCAGGCTACTCCTAGTGTTGGCTTCCTTACAGACTAGGCGAAAACGCAGGGTTGGCCGTTGGACGCCAAATAGGATTTAGGCAACACACATCACTCCCGGAGGACTAATGCAAGACCTAATGCTCAAGCAAGGCTCCGCACTCGACCGGTATTTCAAGATATCCGAGCGGGGGTCGAACGTCTCACGCGAGATCCGCGGAGGGTTCGCCACGTTCTTCGCCATGAGCTACATCGTGGTGCTGAATCCCCTCATCCTCTCCGGGCCTGATTCCACGGGCGCAACGCTCGGCTTCCCCGCCGTCGCGGCCGTCACGGCCTTCGTGGCCGGCATCCTCACCATCCTCATGGGCGCGTGGGCCAAGCATCCCTTCGCCCTGGCCACCGGGCTCGGCGTCAACGCGTTCGTCGCCGTCACGGTGGCCACGAACCCCGGCCTGACCTGGCCGGACATGATGGGCCTGGTGATGCTCTCGGGCATCACCATGCTGATCCTGGTCCTCACCGGCTTCCGGACGGCCGTGTTCAAGGCCGTTCCCGAGGGGCTGAAGACCGCGATCGTGGTGGGCATCGGCCTGTTCATCGCCCTGATCGGCCTCGTCAACGCGGGCTTCGTGCGCCGCATCCCGGATGTCGCCGGCACCACCGTCCCGGTCGGCCTGGGCTTCGACGGCAAACTCCTGGGCTGGCCCACGTTCGTGTTCGTCTTCGGCCTGGTCCTGACCATTGCGCTGGTGGTCCGCAAGGTCAAGGGCGCCATCCTGATCGGCATCGTCGCCTCGACCATCCTGTCCGTGATCCTGGAAGCCATCCTGCACATCGGGCCCAGCTTCGACGGCAAGAACCACAACCCGCAGGGCTGGTCCCTCGTGGCCCCGACGTTCTCCGAGTGGGCGGCCCCGGACCTGTCCCTGATCGGCAAGGCCAACCCCTTTGGCGCCTTTGAGCACCTCGGCTTCGTCGCGGCAACCCTGCTGGCGTTCGTGATCCTGCTCAGCATCTTCTTCGATGCCATGGGCACGATGGTGGGCCTGGCCACCGAGGCCGGCACCATCGACAAGGACGGCAACATCCCCGACGTCGACCGCGTGCTGCAGGTCGACGCCCTGGGCGCGATCATCGGCGGCGGCGCCTCCGTCTCCTCGAACCAGATCTACGTCGAATCCGGTGCCGGCATCGGCGAAGGAGCACGCACCGGCCTGGCATCCGTCGTCACCGGCCTGCTGTTCCTCGTGGCCATGTTCTTCACCCCGTTGATCAACCTCGTGCCGTTCGAGGCCGTGGCCCCCGCACTCGTGATCGTCGGCTTCATGATGGTCTCCCAGGTGGGCAAGATCGACTGGCAGGACTGGGGCATCGCGATCCCGGCCTTCCTGACCTTCACCCTCATGCCGTTCACCTACTCGATCGCCAACGGCCTGGGCGCCGGCTTCATCAGCTTCGTGCTGATCCGGCTGTTCCAGGGCCGGGCCCGCGAGGTGCACCCGCTCATGTGGGCCGTGGCCGCCGCGTTCCTGCTCTTCTTCGCGATCGGCCCGATCGAGGCCGCCCTCGGGATCCACTAACGCCCGCTCCCGCCTTCCCGTCCGCCGAGACGGCACTTCGCGGCAGTGTTTTCGAAAACATTGCCGTGAAGTGCCTCCCCGCCCGCACCCTAACCTCGCAAGCTCGGTCAGGGAACCCTGCGGGCGTGGGCCCACTCGGCGGCGTTTAAGCCCAGTTTCCGGGATTCCGGACAGTCCGACGGCGGCGCTGCTGGTTTTCCGGCCCGGGCTGCGGTGAGCTAGGGGGATGGTTTCTCCCGCGCTCCCCGTTGATGTCACGCCCCTGCCCTGGACCGGCAGGTTCGACGGCGACGGCGACGAGCACCGGCGCTGGTGGCAGGCGGTGACCCCCTACGCTCCCCGCACGGTTCCGGCAGGTTCCCCTGCTGCCCGCTCCGCCGTCATCCTCGGCTTCGGCAGCGACGCCGGGGTGCGGCGCAACAAGGGCAGGACCGGCGCCGCGGCCGCCCCCGCCGCCATCCGGGCCGCGCTCGGGCCGCTCGCGTTCCACCTGTCGCGGGCCGTGCACGACGCCGGTGACGTCACCGTGGCCGGGGACGCCCTGGAGGCGGGGCAGGCACGTGCCGGGCTCGCAATCACCAGTTTGCTCGACGCCGGCCGGCTTCCCGTGGTGCTGGGCGGCGGCCACGAGACCGCCTTTGCCAGCTACCTCGGCGTGGCGGGGTCGGCGGCCGTGCGCGAGGGCCTGCGCGTCGGCGTGCTGAACCTCGACGCTCACTTCGACCTCCGCGATGAGCCGGTGCCCAGCTCCGGCACCCCGTTCCTCCAGATGGCCCGCGCGGAAGCCGCCGCCGGCCGCGAACTGCGCTACGCCGTCGTCGGGATCTCCGAGCCGAACAACACCCGTACGCTGTTCCGGACGGCAGAGGAGCTCGGCGTGGACTACCTGCTCGACGAGGATTGCTCGGCGGAAGCCGCGCACACCTTTGTGGCGGCGTTCCTGGCACAGGTGGACGCGGTGTACCTGACCATCGATCTGGACGTGCTGCCGGCCTCTGTGGCCCCCGGGGTGAGCGCTCCGGCCGCCTATGGAGTACCGCTGCCGGTGATCAGCGCCGTGTGCCGTCAGGTGGCTGCGAGCGGGAAGCTCCTGCATCTGGATATCGCCGAGCTGAACCCGGAGTTCGATATCGACGGCCGCACCGCCAAAGTGGCCGCCCGGCTGGTCAATACGCTGCTGGGATAGGTGGCGGTGGCGGGCAAGGCACGCTGCCGCCTCAGATAGGCGTTTTCGGCGCCTTACCCTCGTCGCCATGCTGCTGCGCAGCCTTCCGTTCGCGGAGCCGGTCCAGCCGGTTCATGACGGGAGCTGTTGTCGCCCCGTGCAGCACGATGGACATTCCCACCACCAGGCCGATGAACGCCCACAATTCCTCGGCCTGGGCGTTGAAGTCGCCCTTGCTGAGCGCGTAGGCGAGATAATAGAGCGAGCCGATGCCGCGGATGCCAAAAAAGGCAATGGCAATCCGTTCCCGCGGGCCGGTCTTACCCCGGGCCAGGCCAATCCAGCCGGCCAGCGGACGGACGAGCAGCAGGAACGCCAGCGCCACGAGGACCTCGGCCCAGCCAATGCCTGCCAGCAGGCCCCGCGCAATCGCGCCGCCCAGCAGCACCAGGATGATCACGGTCATGAGACGTTCGAGCTGCTCCACGTAGGAGTGCATGACGCGGTGAAACCCATGCGTGCGTTCCGCGGCCCGAATGGTCACGGCGCATACAAAGACGGCGATGAACCCGTAGCCTTCCAGCATTTCCGTCACCCCGTATGCGAGGAACGTCGCCGCCAGCGCCACGAAGCCCTCGGAGTGGTTGGACAGCCGGACGCTGTCACGGGCGGAGAAGAACAGCCGGCTCAACGCTTTCCCTGCCAGCCAGCCGACGAGCAGCCCCATGCCGATCCGCCACAGGACATCGGTCAGGAACCAGGGCAGCAACCACTCGGACGGCGCGGACCCGGACAGGCTGATGGCGATGGCCAGGTAGACAAACGGGAAGGCCAGCCCGTCATTCAGGCCGGCCTCGGAGGTGAGCCCGAACCGGATCTCGTCTTCGCCGCGCTCGGTTTCTTGCTGGTCGTCGGCTGGCTCGCCCACCTGCACCTCAGAGGCCAGCACCGGGTCGGTCGGTGCGAGCGCGGCTGCGACCAGCAGCGCCGCTCCGAGCCCTAGCCCCAGCGCCCAGAGTCCCAGCAGTGTCAGGGCAACAATGCAGACCGGCATGGCGATCCCCAACATCCGCCAGGTGGTGGACCATTCGCGTCGTCCTACGGGACGGTCGAGTGCGAGGCCGGCGCCCATCAACGAGATGATGACGCAAACTTCCGTCAGGTGGGTGGTGAACTCCCCGTATTGCAGGGGGTCCGGGTCCGGCAGTCCGGGGATGAAGGAAAAGGCAAGAATGCCGGCTGCCAGGAAGACCATCGGCATGGACAGCGGCGCGTTGCGCAGCAGCTTGGGTAAGAGTGCGGCGGCAAAGACAGCAATGCCTGCCGCCGCAAAGACGATGCTGGGAGCCTCGAACATTGCTTATTCCTCCCGCCGGGGCCCCGATGCCCGGGGATGAAGAGGGGCACCGTCCCTGCGGAACGGCGCCCCTCTCACCAAGATACTCGCGTGCGGCGTGAAAACGGTCAGCCTAGCTGCGGCGGACCTGCACGCCGTCGGACTGCAGGAAAAGCTGCGTCTCGGACGGCCCGGCGGGGACCAGCCAGAGCACATTTCCGCTCACTGAGACTTCTTCGACCTCACCGGCCGCAATGACCTGAGCGTGCTTGACAATTTCGACTCGTTCGCCCACCCGGAGGCCGCTCCAGTCGGAAACCGTAGCTGCGGATGCAAGGCGCCTGGACAGTACCGTGCCGCGTGCTTTCATAGAACTTTTACCCCTTTGTATGTGTTCTTTGCCACAACTTCGTTGGTGTGGACTCTCCATTTGTACTACAGTTCCCGGGCCCCCGCCGTCCGTGTCGCCAAAGATTTCGGGGACGCCGGGAATTGTTCAGCTGCCGTGCATTTTGTTTCTTCTCAGGCGAGATTTCCGACGGCCGATTCGGCCGCCGCCCGGACCTTGCCCGACGCCACCAAGGCATCCGCCGCTTCGAGCTCCGGCGACAGGAACCTGTCGGTACCCGGACCGTCGACGACGTCGCGCAGCGCGGCGATCACGGCCGCGCCCGCAGGTCCCGGCGTGAGTTCGCCGCCGGAGAGCTGGGTGCGGATGTCCAGTGCCCGGGCCGAGGTCACCAGTTCGATCGCCAGGACCCGGCGCAGGTTCTCCACCGCGCGGCGGAGCTTGCGGGCCGCGTGCCAGCCCATGGAGACGTGGTCCTCCTGCATCGCCGAGCTCGGGATCGAGTCCACCGACGCCGGGACGGCCAGCCGCTTGTTGTCCGAAACCAGGCCGGCCTGCGTGTACTGGGCGATCATGAGACCCGAGTCGACGCCGGGGTCCGAGGCCAGGAAGGCGGGCAGCCCGTGCGAGCGGGCCGGGTCCAGCATCCGGTCGGTCCGGCGCTCGGCGATGGAGCTCAGGTCCGCGACGGCGATCGCGAGGAAGTCCAGCACGTAGGCCACCGGGGCGCCGTGGAAGTTGCCGTTGGAGCTGACCCGGCCGTCGGGCAGGACCACCGGGTTGTCGATCGCGGCGGCCAGTTCGCGGGAGGCGACCAGGGCGGCATGGTCCACGGTGTCGCGGACGGCGCCGGCCACCTGGGGGGCGCAGCGCAGCGAGTAGGCGTCCTGGACCTTGGTGTCGTTGATCCGGTGCGAGGCCACGATCGGGGAGTTGGACAGCACGCGGAGCATGTTCTCCGCGGCGGCGGCCTGGCCCGGGTGCGGGCGCAGCGCCGCGTGCAGCTCCGGCAGGAACACCTGGTCCGTGCCGAGCAGCGCCTCGACGCTGAGCGCGGCGGTGATGTCCGCCGTCGTGAGCAGCTGGCGGATGTCCGCGATGGCCATCAGAAGCATGCCGAGCATGCCCTCGGTGCCGTTGACGAGCGCCAGCCCTTCCTTTTCGGCCAGCGTGACGGGCTCGATGCCGTGCGCGGCGAGGAGCTCAGCCACCGGGCGGGCATCCTTGCTCCCGTACAGTGTGCCGTCGGGGCCGGTCGCTTCGCCTTCGCCCATCAGGACCAGGGCGCAGTGCGAGAGCGGCGCGAGGTCGCCCGAGCAGCCGAGCGAGCCGAATTCGCGGACCACCGGGGTGATGCCGGCGTTGAGCACGTCCACCATGGTCTGCAGCACCACCGGGCGGACGCCGGTGCGGCCGGAGGCCAGGGTCTTGGCGCGCAGGAACATGATGCCGCGGACCACTTCGCGTTCCACGGCCGGGCCCATGCCGGCGGCGTGGCTGCGGATCAGGGATTTCTGCAGCTGGGTGCGCAGCTCGTTGGGGATGTGCCGGTTGGCCAGCGCCCCGAAGCCGGTGGAGATCCCGTAGGCCGGGACCTCGCTGTGGGCGAGGTCGTCGATGTGGGCGCGGACCTTGGCAACGGCGTCGAGGGCGTCCTGGGAAATGGTGACGTGGGCGTCATGGCGGGCGACGGCGACGACGTCTTCGGGGGTGACACCGCTGGCGCCGAGGGTGACGGTGAGCGGCGAGTGGGTGGTGGTGGTCATGGTGTTCCTTCAATCTCATCGGCTGCTCCGTAAGCGCCCTTTTGGTGGCTCAAAACGGCAGTTACGGAGCAATCGATGTGGGGTTGGGACCTTGGTTAGCGGGTTTCTGACATGGGGATGCGGACGCCGCGTTCCTTGGCGACCTCGACGGCGCGGTCGTAGCCGGCGTCGGCGTGGCGGATGACGCCCATGCCGGGATCGTTGGTCAGGAGGCGCGCGAGCTTTTCCGCGGCGAGGTCGGTGCCGTCGGCGACGGAGACCTGGCCGGCGTGGATGGAGCGGCCGATGCCGACGCCGCCGCCGTGGTGGATGGAGACCCAGGTGGCGCCCGAGGCCGTGTTGAGCAGGGCGTTGAGCAGCGGCCAGTCGGCGATCGCATCGGAGCCGTCGGCCATGGCCTCGGTCTCGCGGTACGGGGAGGCGACGGAGCCGGAGTCGAGGTGGTCGCGGCCGATCACGATGGGCGCCTTGACCTTGCCCTCCTTGACGAGCTGGTTGAACAGCAGGCCGGCCTTGGCGCGTTCGCCGTAGCCGAGCCAGCAGATGCGGGCCGGCAGGCCTTCAAACTCGACCCGTTCCTGCGCCGCGTCGATCCAGCGGTGCAGGTGCTTGTTCTCGGGGAAGAGCTCTTTGATGGCGGCATCCGTGACCGCGATGTCCTCGGGGTCGCCGGAGAGGGCCACCCAGCGGAACGGGCCGAGGCCCTCGCAGAACAGCGGCCGGATGTAGGCCGGGACGAAGCCGGGGAATTCGAAGGCGCGGTTGTAGCCGCCCTTGCGGGCCTCGTCGCGGATGGAGTTGCCATAGTCGAAGACCTCGGCCCCGGCGTCCTGGAACTCGACCATGGCCTGGACGTGCTTGGCCATCGAGGCCTGGGCCTTCTTGGTGAAGCCTTCGGGATCCGCGGCGGCCTCGGTGTGCCATTCCTCGACCGTGATGCCCTCGGGCAGGTAGCTCAGGGGGTCGTGCGCGGACGTCTGGTCCGTGACGATGTCGACGGTGAGTTCGCCGGCGTTGTGGCGGCGCAGGATCTCGGGGAAGACCTCGGCGGCGTTGCCGACGTAGCCCACGGACCAGCCGCGGCGCTCTTCCTTGGCCTTGAGGACCTTGGCGATCGCGGTGTCGAGATCCGTTTCGACCTCGTCGAGGTAGCGCTTGCCGGCGCGGCGGCGCAGGCGGGTCTCGTCGACGTCGACAATCAGGCAGGCGCCGTCGTTCAGGGTGACGGCGAGCGGCTGGGCGCCGCCCATGCCGCCGCAGCCGCCGGTGAGGGTCAGGGTGCCGGCGAGCGTGCCGTTCTCGTCCCCGGTGAGCTTGCGGGCGATCGCGGCGAAGGTCTCGAAGGTGCCCTGCAGGATGCCCTGCGTGCCGATGTAGATCCAGGACCCGGCGGTCATCTGGCCGTACATCATCAGGCCCTCAGCCTCGAGCCGGCGGAACTCGGGCCAGTTCGCCCAGTCGCCGACGAGGTTGGAGTTGGCCAGCAGCACGCGCGGTGCCCATTCGTTGGTGCGGAAGACGCCGACCGGCTTGCCGGACTGGACCAGCAGGGTCTCGTCCTTTTCCATGGTTTCCAGGGTGCGGGTGATGGCGTCGAACGCGGCCCACGACCGGACGGCGCGGCCGGTGCCGCCGTAGACCACCAGGTCATCGGGGCGCTCGGCGACCTCGGGATCGAGGTTGTTCATGAGCATGCGCAGCGGGGCTTCCGTCTGCCAGCTCTTGGCGGTGAGCTCGGTGCCGCGGGCTGCTTTGACCGGGCGGGCACCGGTGGTGAAATCGGCGGGTGCCATGAGGGTCTCCTTTGTCGCTGGATATGTGGCCGGATGATGCCTGTTCGGACTGGTGTCCAGGTGTATCCGGAGGAATGAGGTTCTGTATCAACTAAAGCCCCTTCGCGGCCGCGGAGACAGACCCAGCGAAGGGGTGCTGTCCGGGATTCCAGACCCTTCCCCTCCCCCGTTGCGCTATCACTTCCGGTTGCTAAAAAGGCCGAATGGCAGCCGTAAGTGATAGCGCAACCTGGGGGTTATGGCGGGGGTGCGGGTGGTGGGGGCAACCGGTCAGGCGGGGCGGCCGTGGATCCGGACCGAGAGTTCGTCGGCGACCTTCTGGACCCGGGCGGCCAGGACCGGCCACTGGTCCGCGGGCAGCTTGTCCTCGAGGAAGGTCACGGCGACGGCGGCGGTGGGCCACCCCACGTGGTCGGTCACGGCGGCGGCGATCGAACCGAATCCGGGTGTGACCTCGCCGTGTTCGGTGGCGTAGCCGCGCTGCCGGACCTGGTCCAGATGCGAGGACAGCGCGGAGTACTTCATGATGGGCGATTCGGTTTCATGCCGGGCCGTGAAGGCGGCAGCGTTCGGGTACAGCGCCCGCACCTGGGACTTCGGCAGCGCGGCGAGGATGGCCCGCCCGCTGGCGGTGAGATGGCTGGGCAGCCGGACGCCGACGTCGGTCACCAGGGACGGCCGGTTCTTGGCCCGCTCCTCCACGATGTAGAGCACGTCCCGGCCGTGCAGCACCGCCAGGTGCGCGCTTTCGCCGATCACGTCCACGAGCGAGGCGAGCATCGGCCGGCCCAGCCGGGACAGCGGCTCCTGCCGGGAATAGGCCGAGCTGAGTTCGAAGGCGCTGATGCCCAGGCCGTAGCGCTGCTCCTCGTGCAGGTGGAGCACGAAGCCGTTCGCCTCCATCACCCCGAGCAGGTGGTAGACGCTGGAGCGCGGCAGTCCCAGCGCGGTGGCAATGTTCGACGCCGCCATCGGCCCGCGCCGGGAGGCCAGCAGCTTGAGGATGCGCAGGGTGTTCTCGGCGGCCGGCACCTTCGACGCCGCCTTGGCGCCGGCGGTCMTGTGGACGGTTTTGGGCGCGGGCGCGTCAGGCGCTGCGGACAAAGTCGCGGCGGCGGGGCTCACGGCGGTGCTGGTGGGTGGCATGGATCCTTCTTCAGGTTCGGGCGGTGTCCGGTATCCCGTACTTAAGCATGCGCCCCGCGACGGTCAACCGACAGCCTCCGTACGGAACGGCTGTCTGGAATGCCGGACAAGTTCCGGAAGGCGGTGGCCTGCCTTCCCCCTCGCCCGCCCGGCCCCCGGTGTGCCGATGAACATGGGCGCCGGCTTCCCGGCGGGTCCCCGGCCACCGGCACCAGCCCGTCGCCGCCTGCAGCGGCGGACATCCGGCAGCTCCGGTTCACGGACAACGGGCGGCAGGACGGACTACGATCGGGTTCATGAAGCACACGTGGGAAGCTTCCGCGGAGGGCATCATGGCCCTTCCGTCCGGCCGTCTCATCCGTGGCCGCGGCCTGCACTACCCGCTTCCGGCCGGGCCGTTTCCCGAGTTCGGCGTGTACCTGCTGGGCAAGCAGCCGCCGCCCGTGGGGTGGGAGTCCCGCTGGGTGCCCTGGCCCGACCTTCGGCTGCCGATCGACCAGCCGGATGCCCTCGAGGCGTTCCGGGAGGTCTGGCGCCGGGCCGAGGCAGAACGGGTTGAAGTGGCCTGCTGGCGCGGCATCGGCAGGACCGGCACCGCGCTGGCCTGCATCGCGATCCTCGACGGAGTCCCGCCCGGCCAGGCGGTGTCCTACGTCCGCCGCCAATACCGGCGCCGGACTGTGGAAACCCCGTGGCAGCGGCAGTACGTCGCCCGCTTCCCGGCCGGGACACCGTAGGCGGCGGCGCCGGCCAGGCCACCCCAAAAACGGCGGCGCAGGCCAGGCCAAACGGCGCAGGCTCAAATGGTGACGACGGCCTTCCCGCGGAGTTGGCCGGCGCGCAGGTCACGGATGGCCGCCGGCGCGTCCGCCAGGGCATAGCTCTTGCCGATAATGGGGGTCACCGCGCCGGCTTCGATCAGCCCTGTCAGGAACCGGAGGTCCTCCGCCCGTTCTGCGGACATGACGCCCGTGAGCCGCTGGCCGACAAACACGGAGAGCAGTCCGGCGCCCAGCGAACGTCCAATGCCTCCGGCCAGCCGTCCGCCGCCTTCCCCGCCGACGATCGCGAGCGTTCCCTTCGGCTTGAGCGCCCGCCGCAGGACGGTGAGCGGGCGGTTGCCGGCGGTGTCCACAATGAGGTCGAATTGCCGGGATCCGTCCGCGAAATCGTCATGTTTGTAGTCGATGACGTGGTCCGCGCCGATCGAGCGGACCAGATCGGTTTTCGCGGTGCTGCACACCCCCGTCACCTGAGCCCCGAAGGCCTTCGCAAGCTGCACCGCGTACGTGCCGACACCGCCGGCCGCGCCGATGACGAGGACTTCCTGCCCGGCCTGGACCCTGCCGGCGTTCCGGAGCGCCTGCAGGGCCGTGACGGCCGAGATCGGGACGGCGGCGGCCTGCTCGAAGCTGAGGTTTTTCGGCTTCAGCGCGAGCCGGCCTTCCTTCGCGCACGCGTATTCGGCGAAGGATCCCTCGCAGGTGCCGTACACCTCATCCCCGGTCCGGAAGCCGACGACATTCCGGCCGACAGCGTCCACCAGCCCGGCGACGGCCCGCCCCCGGATGCGGGTCTTCGGCTTCCTGAGCCCGTAGCCAACCACACGGGTCAGGTACGGAAGGCCGGTCATGAGGTGCCAGACGCCTTGGTCGACGCCGGCGGCCCGGACCCGGATCAGCACGTCGTCGTCGCCGGGCACGGGGGCGTCGACGTCGCGCAGTGCCAGCACCTCAACGGAACCGTAAACATCCTGGACGATCGCTTTCATGGTGCGTCTCCTCTGGGTCAGCTCGCCATTGTGTAACCGCAGGCGCCGGACGACACCTCGAATGTGAGGAAATCCTGACATGTTGTCAAGCTCTTTCGCCGCTCCCCCGCCGGTCGGGGTTCGACGACGGCGGCGGCCGCCGCCCCGCGCGGGGCGCCGCACAGTCTGAAATCAAAGACACCAAGTTGCCGTGAAACTCATCACAGCAAGGCCGGACATGGTCTGCTGGATAGCGATCCCCCTCCCAATGACGAGAAGGTATTCGCATGCAACAAGCCCAAACCGCCACGAAGCCGGCGCCCGCCGAAGCAGGCACCGGCAACGCCGTCACCGCCGTCGGCGCGGCAGTCGACTCCGTACTCAGCCGGGGACTCAACGTCCGCCACATCCGTTTCATGGCGCTGGGCTCGGCGATCGGCACGGGGCTGTTCTACGGCTCCGCCTCCGCCATCCAGAAGGCCGGGCCGGCCGTCCTGCTGGCCTACATGATCGGCGGCGCCGCGGTCTTCATGGTGATGCGCGCCCTCGGCGAAATGGCGGTGCGGCATCCGGTGTCCGGTTCCTTCGGCCAGTACGCGAGCCGCTACCTGGGCCCGCTGGCAGGGTTCGTGACGGGCTGGACCTATGTCTTCGAGATGGCGATCGTGGCCATCGCGGACGTCACGGCGTTCAGCATCTACATGGGATTCTGGTTCCCCGGCGTGGAACGCTGGGTCTGGATCCTGGCCATCATCTTCTTCCTGGCGGCACTGAACCTGCTCAGCGTCAAGGTCTTCGGCGAGCTGGAATTCTGGTTCTCCCTGATCAAGGTTGCGGCCATCATCGCCATGATCGCGGGCGGGGCGGCGATCATCGTCTTCGGCTTCCAGACCGGCGGCGCCACCGTGGCGCCAGGGCTCGGCAACCTCGTGGACCACGGGGGCCTGTTCCCCAACGGGTTCGAAGGGCTCCTTGCCTCCTTCGCCGTGGTGATGTTCGCGTTTGGCGGCGTCGAGACCCTCGGCATCACCGCGGGTGAAGCCGCCGATCCGAAAACGGTCATCCCCAAGGCCGTCAACACCGTCCCCGTCCGGGTCCTGCTGTTCTACGTGCTGACCCTGGGCGTGCTGATGAGCCTGTTCCCGTGGGACGAAATTGGCAGCAACGGCAGCCCCTTCGTGCAGATCTTCAGCGGCCTGGGGATCCCGGCCGCGCCGCACATCCTCAACGCCGTGGTGATCACGGCGGCGCTCTCGGCGGTCAACAGCGACATCTTCGGCGCCGGCCGGATCCTCTTCGGCCTGGCCCGGCAGGGCCACGCCCCGGCGAGCTTCGGCAAGGTTTCCCGTCACGGGGTGCCGTGGATGACCGTGGTGATGATGACCGGCATCCTGCTGGTGGGCGTGGTGCTGAACGCCGTGATCCCGGAGGACGTCTTCCTGCTGATCGCCTCGATCGCCACCTTCGCCACCGTGTGGGTCTGGGCCATGATCCTGGCCTCCCATGTCGCCATGAAACGCGAGATCTCCCGCAAGGGCCTGCCGGCGTCGGAATTCCCCTCACCGTGGTGGCCCGCCGCCTCCATACTGACCATCGCGTTCATGGCCCTGGTGATCGTGATTCTGGGCGCATTCGAGGACACCCGGGTGGCGCTGTACGTGGGCGCCGTTTGGCTCGGCCTCCTGGTGCTCGCGTACCGGCTCTGGGTCCGCGGCCACGGCCGGGCGCGGGCGGAGCTGGTCGACGAGACCGCCCAGCTCCCGCAGGTTCCGGCCGGGCGGTAATGGTCCCCTCCCCTCACAGGGCACTCCCGGGCGCGCCCTCACGGGGTTAGGATCAGGCATGGTTCCCGCCGCCAACCTCCTGGCTTTTGCCCTTGCCGCCCTCGTGCTCATCGCCGTCCCGGGGCCCAGCGTGCTGTTCGTGATCGGGCGGACGTTGGCCCTGGGGCGCAGGGGCGGCCTGTTGAGCGTCCTGGGCAACGCGGCCGGCGAGGTGGTGCAGATCGCCGCCGTGGCCCTGGGCGTCGGCGTGGTGCTGGCCCAGTCCCTGCTGCTGTTCAGCGTGGTGAAATTCGCCGGCGCCGCCTATCTGGTCTACCTCGGGATCCAGGCGATCCGGCACCGCGGCGGCGGGCCGGCGACGGCGTCGTCCTCGAACCCGACCTCGACTGCCCGGGTGCTCCGGGAGGGCTTCATCGTCGGCGCGACCAACCCCAAGTCGATTGTGTTCTTCGTGGCCGTGCTTCCCCAGTTCGTGGACTACTCGGCCGGAGCGATTCCCGTGCAGCTCGCTACCTTGGGGGCGGTCTTCCTGCTCATTGCCCTGGTCTCGGACAGCACGTGGTCCCTCGCGGCCGGGACGGCCCGGCACTGGTTTGCCCGCTCCCCCCGGCGGATCGCCGCTCTCAGCACCACCGGCGGCGTCATGATGATCGGACTCGGCGGCACCCTCGCGCTGGTGGGCAACAAGAACTAGCACGCTGCTCCAGCGGCTCAACTCCAGCAGCACAACGCGGGGTCACTTAGCGCCCATTAATGCCTTCCGAATGGGGCCACCAGGGACGCCACTTCCTCGGGCTCCACGAGCCGCTTGACCGCTGATTCGGTCAGCATGATCTTGGCGAGCACCTCGGACTCCGGGATGCCATGCACCTTCGCCTGGTCCGCGATCTGCGATTCGACCAGGGGCGTGCGGACGTAGCCGGGGTTGATGCAGTTCGACGTGACGCCGTGCGCCCCGCCTTCGAGGGCCGTCACCTTGCTCAGGCCCTCGAGCCCGTGCTTGGCCGAAACGTAGGCGCTCTTGAACGGCGAGGCCCGGAGCCCGTGCACGGAGGACAGGTTGATGATGCGGCCGAAGTTGTTGGCGTACATGTGCGGCAACGCGGCCCGGATCAGCAGGAACGGCGCCTCCAGCATGAGGGTGATGATGCGGCGGAAGTCGGCCGGATCGAAGTCCTCAATGGGGCTGATGCGCTGGATTCCGGCGTTGTTCACCAGGATGTCGCAGTCCAGGCTGAGCGTCTGGAGGGATTCGACGTCGAGCAGGTTGACGGCCCACGCGGTGCCGCCGACCTCGTCGGCGAGCGCGGCTGCTGCGGACTCGTCCATATCCGCGATCACAACTTTGGCCCCGCGTGCTGCCAGCGCCCGGACGCTGGCCGCGCCGATCCCGCCGGCGCCGCCGGTGACCAGGGCCTTGCGCCCGTTCAGCGTGTTTTCCATAACTCAGCCTTCCATGTCAAAAGTTTCGATGCGGCGGCCGGCTCCAGCATGGCTGGAGCCCCTTCAGGCTCAGCACTGCCACGGTGGTGATGGCGCAGGCGACCAGCAGGTAGATCGCGGTCGGCAGCCAGGAGCCGGTGTCCTTGAGCCACTGGGTGGCCAGGAGCGGCGCCAGCGAACCGGCGAAGATCGAGGTGACCTGCGAGCCGAGGGAGACGCCGGCGTAGCGCATCCGGGTCGGGAACAGCTCCGACATGAGGGCTGGCTGGCCGGCATACATGAAGGCGTGCAGGCACAGGCCGATCGTGACCGCCAGGACGATGATTACCGGGTTGCGGGTATCGAACATCGGGAAGGCGAAGAACGGCCAGGTGGCGCCGGTGACGGCACCGACGAGGTAGACCGGCTTCCGGCCCCAGCTGTCCACGAGGCGCCCGACCTGCGGGATGACGAGGAAGTGGACGACGTGGGCGATCAGCAGGGCCAGCAGCAGCGACGAGGTGTCGTACTTGTGCACGGACTTCAGGTAGACGATCGCGAAGCTGACCACGAGGTAGTACATGATGTTTTCCGCGAACCGGAGCCCCATGGCCTGCAGGATGCCCTTGGGGTATTTGCGGATGACTTCGCGGACGCCGTAGCTGGCGGACTGATCCTCTTCCAGCTGGGCCTTGGCCTCGAGGAAGATGGGCGATTCGGAGACGTGGGTGCGGATGTAGTAACCGACGAACACGATCACGGCGGAAAGCCAGAACGCCACCCGCCAGCCCCAGCTGAGGAAGTCGGCGGAGCTGAGCACGTTGGACATGATGAACAGCACCAGGGTGGCGAGCAGGTTGCCCACGGGAACGGCGGCCTGGGGCCAGCTGGACCAGAAGCCACGGGACTTGTTGGGGCTGTGCTCGGCGACGAGCAGGACTGCGCCGCCCCATTCACCGCCGAGGGCGAAGCCCTGGATGAAGCGCAGGAAGACCAGCAGCGCCGGCGCCAGGTAGCCGAGGGTGGCGAAGCCCGGGAGGCAGCCCATCAGGAAGGTGGAGACACCGATGATGATGATGGTGAGCTGCAGGGTGGGCTTGCGGCCGAGCTTGTCGCCGATCTGGCCGAAGACGATGCCGCCCAGGGGGCGGGCCACGAAACCGACGGCGTAGGTCAGGAACGCCTGGATGATGCCGTCCAGTTCGTTGCCCGTGGCCGGGAAGAAATACTTGCCGAACACCAGGGTGGCGGCGGTGGCGTACAGGAAGAATTCGTACCATTCGACGACGGTTCCCACCATCGATGCTGCGACGATTTTCTTGAGCCCGGAACCCTTGGATGCGGGTGCTACGGGGGTTGTTGCAGAGCGTTCGTTTACGCTCATCTGATTCTCCTTAGTGTCCACGGTGACACGCGCTGTGACGCACAGCACTGAAATGGCTCCATTGAGTATTGCTGCACATCCACGGCGATTCAATGGCCAAACCGGCACCCTGTATGTGCAGAATTGCAGATATGAACGCCAATCCCGATGACCTGTTGGTCCTGCTCGCGGTGTCCCGTTCGGCGAAATTTACGACGGCGGCCCAGACGCTCGGACTGAACCACACCACCGTCTCCCGGCGGATCGCGGCGCTGGAGAAGGCGCTGGGCGGCCGCGTGCTCTCGCGCGCCTCCGGCGGCTGGGAGCTCACCGAGCTCGGTGCCGAGGCCGTGCGGGTGGCCGAGCAGGTCGAGAGTGCCGTGCGCACCCTGGAACAGCCCGGACACACGCCGGACCCCATCACCGGCGTCGTACGGATGACCGCGACGGACGGTTTCAGCGCCTACATCGCCGCCCCGGCCGTGGCCCGGCTCCGCCGCGACCATCCCGGCCTCAGCGTCGAGATCATCACCGTGACGCGCCGGGCGCTCCAGCAGCGGTCCGGCCTGGACATCGAGGTGGTGGTCGGCGAACCGCAGGTGCACCGGGCAGAGGCCGCGCGGCTCGGCGAGTACATGTTGGGAATGTATGCCTCCCGCGGCTACCTCGCCGAGTACGGCACCCCCGCGACCGTGGAGGAACTGACGGCCCACTCGCTGGTCTATTTCGTCGATTCGATGCTGCAGGTGGACGATCTGGACGCCCCGCGGCGGCTGGTGCCCACCATGCGGGACGGGCTGAGCTCTACCAACGTCTTCGTCCACGTGGAGGCCACCCGGGCCGGCGCCGGGATCGGGTTCCTGCCCTGTTTCGCGGCCGACCTGCATCCGGACCTCGTCCGGCTCCTGCCGGAGGAATTCGCGGAGCTGCTCCCCTACTGGATGGTGCTTCGGCCCGATTCGATGCGCCGGCCGGCAGTGGCCGCGCTCGTGCAGGCGCTGCGGGAACAGACCGCCGCGCACCGTGATGCCCTGCTGGGGCGGGGAGCAACCACATCGATTGCTCCGTAGCCGCCGTTATGGTGCCGCAAAAGGGCCGCTATGGAGCAGTCGGTGTCTCTGCGCGGGGCTCGACGGGCGGCTCCACGAGAACGGGCGGCTCCACGAGAACGGGCGTCTTCGGGTCATGCCGGACGGCGGCGCCGGCCGCGAACGCCCGCACCTTTTCGTCGTTCCAGATGTGGGCCGGCACCGCACCGCCGAGCAGGCGCCGCGCGAGGCCGGGGTCGTCGTCGAACGGGACATCGCTGCCGGCCATGACCATGTTGCCGTAGCGCCGGCCCTTCAGCATGGCCGGATCCGCGATGATCACGGTGTACGCAAAGGCGTCGGCGATGGTGGCGGCGTCCTCGCGGGCATTCCTGAGGTCCGGGGCGTCGCCGGAGTTGACAACATATATCCCTCCCGGCGCCAGGACGCGCTTGGCGTGCTCGATGAATTCCCGGGTGGTCAGCGGCCGCGGGGTCAGCGAGCCGGCGAAGACGTCGCGGATGATCAGGTCCCGGGTCTGCGGGGTCAGGCTCTCCGTGACCTCGCGGGCCTCCCCCACGCGCAGGCGAAGCAGCGGTGCCTTGGGCAGGTCAAACCAGCCCCGGACGTAGTCGGCGAGCTTGCCGTCCAGCTCCACCACCACCTGGCGGGCGTCCGGATAGGCGGCATGGAAATAGCGCGCCAGCGAGCATGCTCCCCCGCCGAGGTGCAGGGCGCGCAGCCTGGGCCCAGGCTCCCGCGGCCAGCGCGACTCCACCAGGGCTGCGATCCAGCGCATGTACTCGAAGTCCAGGAACAACGGGTCCGCGAGGTCAATGTGCGAGCTCATGACGCCGTTGATGCGCAGGAGCCAGCCGGTGGAATTGTCCTGGTCCGGGATCAGCTCGCAGTCCCCGGTATCGATGTAATACACCCCGGCCACAGGACCGGCCGGGCGGGAACCCTTGGGCACTTCCACCACTCCCGGCCCGGCGGTTTGGGCGCCCCGCCCTTTGCCCCGCTTGGCCATCAGCTTCCCCCCGCATTGTGCATGCTTCAACCCTAGTTCACCGGCAGCCCCGCCCCGGGCCCCGGGGCAGGTGGCACCGCTCCGCAGGCCGCGGGCAGCCCGCGGGACCAAAGCCCCTAGCCATTCCCGGGCCGCAGGGTTCTACTGGGGCTGCACATAGTGCCGGGCGAAGGGGTGCGTCCGCCGAGCCGGGAGGGAAAATGTCGGCACCCACAGGGCAACAGGGCGGCACCGTGGCGGTCGGCTACGGCGGGTCTGGGGCCGCCCAACTCGCCGTTCGCTGGGCGGCCGAATACGCGGCCGCGGCCGGGCTGAACCTCCTGGTGGTCCATGCCTGGGTGTGGCCGGTCTTCACCAAGAACCTGGGCCCCGTCAAAGGGGTGGCCGGCAGCGGGCTGCGGCACTCCGCGGAAGCCATCCTCGCCGAGGGCGTTGAACTGGCCCGCAAGGCCGTCCTCGAAGCAGCCGGAGCCGCGCCGCCGGGCCTCCAGCCAACCGTTTCCGAGAATGAGCCGGAACGCCCGGGCCCCGCCGTCGACGGGCTCATGGAGGCCGGGCTCGCGGCACCCGTGCTGCGCGACGCTGCCCGGGACGCACGGCTGCTGGTAGTCGGCAGCCGGGGTCTCGGCGCCGTCCTGGGCCAGGTGGCCGGCTCGGTCTGCATTGATCTGGCCGGCTCGGCACCCTGCCCGGTGATGATCATCCGGCGCCCGCGCCGCCGGGCCCACCCCGTCGTGGCGGGAGTCGACGCCTCGCCCCGCAGCCCGGCCACGGTGGCCGAGGCCGTCCGGCTGGCCAAAGTCCTGGGCGCCCCGCTGCACCTCGTCCACGTCGAACCGCTGCGCGGCGGGGCACGGGAAGAGCACGGCCGCCACGCCATGCTCCAGGGCCAGGAGCTGCTCGACCGCGCCATCGACGAGGCCCGCGGGCTGGCGCCAGGGCTTGAGGTTTCCGGCGTCCTGCGCGAGGGCCATGGCGCCCGGGAGCTCCTCGACGCCGCGGACGACGCCGACGTCCTGGTGCTCGGGACCCACAACCCCGCGGCCGGAGCCGGCAACACGGTCTCCGCCGTGCTGCACAAGGCGCGCTGCAACGTGCTGGTCACCCGCTAGCCGCCGCGAATGTAACCGATGCGGGCCTGCACAGGCTGCAGAGAAGGAGGCCGCGGTGCGCGCCTGGCAAGTTGGACGTCCGGGGCCCATGTCCAGCGGGCCCCTCGTGGCCGCCGACCACCCGGACCCTGTGCCGGGACGCGGAGAGGTCCTGCTGAAAGTGCGGGTCTGCGGTGTGTGCCGCACGGACTTGCACCTGGCCGAGGGCGACCTCCCGCCGCGGCACCCCGGGATCATCCCGGGCCACGAGGTAGTGGGCGAGGTGATCGGGCAAGGCCCGGGGGCCGCCCGGTTCGGCCTTGGCGAACGGGTGGGCGTGGCCTGGCTGGGCGGTACCTGCGGCGCCTGCCGGTTCTGCCTGCGCGGCCAGGAAAACCTCTGCCTGTCGCCCACGTTTACCGGCTGGGACCGCGACGGCGGGTACGCCGAGCTCATCACGGTGGCGGAGAACTTCGCCTACCGGATCCCGGAGACGTTTAGCGATGAGGAGGCCGCACCTCTCCTGTGCGCAGGCATCATCGGCTACCGTGCCCTGACCCGGGCCGAACTGCCGATCGGCGGGCGGCTGGGCATCTACGGGTTCGGCGGCTCCGCGCATCTGGCCGCCCAAATCGCCCTCTACCGCGGTGCCCGCGTGTACGTCATGACCCGGTCCGCGCAGGCGCGCGCACTGGCCCTGGACCTGGGCGCGACGTTCGTGGGCGGGGCCGAGGAGCAACCGCCCGATCCCCTGGATGCCGCGATCCTCTTCGCCCCCGCGGGCGGACTGGTGCCGGTTGCGCTCCGCGCCCTGGACCGCGGCGGGACGCTCGCCGTCGCGGGCATCCACCTGAGCGATATTCCGTCCCTGCACTACGCCGACGAGCTCTTCGAAGAGCGCCAATTGCGCAGCGTCACCGCCAACACCAGGGCCGACGGCGAGGAGTTCTTCCGGATCGCCGCCGAGATCCCGCTCCGCCCGACCACTGTGGCGTACCCGTTCGAGGCCGCGGACCAGGCCCTGCGGGACCTGGCTGAGGACCGGATCACCGGAGCGGCCGTGCTGCACCTGGACGCGACGTAGCCCGGAACCATCGCACGCAAGTCGCTGCGAAGACGCCCAGGGCACGCCCCGCGCGTCAGCCGGGCGTCCCGGCGTCCCGGCGGAACTCGTGTTCCTGGCCCGCCCGGAGCAGCACCTTCTCGAGGCCCACCCGCACCAGCACCGGAGACGCGTCCCCCGGGGCGGCGGACACCCGCAGCCGGTCCGGGCCGAGGTGCACGGCCAGCAACTGGTCACGGTAGCGGACCTGGAACTCCACCCGGGACAGCTCGGCCGGCAGCCGCGGGGTAAAGTCCAGGGCGTCCCGGGTGATCCGTAGCCCGGCGAAGCTGCGCTGGATCACGTCGATCGAGCCTGCCATGGCGCCCAGATGGATGCCCGCACGCGTGGTGCCGCCCTGGGTATCGTCCAGGTCCGTGTCCAGCGCTTCCCGGAAGGTTGCCCACGCCCGCTCCGGATCGTGCTGCGCCAGCACTGAGGCATGGGTGACCCGGCTAAGGGTGGAGCCGTGCGCGGTCCGGGCCAGGTAAAAGTCCACGGTGGCCGCGATCTGCGCCGGCTCGACGTCGTAGCCCATCCGGCGCAGGAACCCCAGGAGCTGGTCCTCGCCCAGGACATACAGGAGCATGAGGACGTCCGCCTGTTTGGCCAGCCGATAGTGGTTGGTGCTGTCCCCCTCGGCTTCGAGAATCAGGTCCAGCCGTTCGATGTTGCGGTAGGCGCGGCGGTAGTGATTCCAGTCGAGTTCCCGCAGGGCGCCGTAACCGTCGAACTGGCTGATGATGCCGCCGTCGTGGAAGGGAACGAACATGCGCCGGCTCAGGTGCGCCCAGGCATCGATTTCCGTGCCCGTGATCCCCAGCCTTGCCCGGAGTTCCTCCATGTCGAAACCCCGTACTGAATGCATGATCCAGACCGCCTGGTCAAACACCCAGGCCGCCATGATGTTGGTGTAGGCGTTGTCGTCCAGCCCGCCGCCGGGGTTGCCCGGATGGCCGGTGTGGTACTCATCCGGGCCCATGACACCCTTGATGTGGAACCGATCCTGGGCGGCGTCGTGCTCCGCCAGGGAGACGAACAGCCTGGCGACGTCCACCACAATCTCGGCGCCATGCCGGGTCAGCCAGCCCCGGTCCTGGGTCGCTTCGAAGTACTGCCAGGCGTTGTAGGCGACCGCCAGTCCAACATGCCGCTGCAGGCGTGAGTAGTCCGGCATCCAGTGCCCGGAAAGCTTGTTGAACAGGAACTTGGGGGTCTGCTCGGTGCCGTCGCTGCCGCTCTGCCACGGAAAAAGCGCGCCGCGCAGCCCGGCCTTCCGGGCCGCGTCCCGCGCGGTTCCCAGCCGCCGCCAGCGGTAGTCAATCAGCTCGCGGGCCACCGCGGGCAGCCGGGAGTTCAGGACCGGGAGGACGAAGAGTTCATCCCAGAAGATGTGCCCCCGGTAGCCTTCGCCGTGGAGCCCCCGGGCCGGGACCCCGGCATCGAGCTCGGCGGTGTGGGTGGTCAGTGTCTGCAGCAGATGGAAAACGTGCAGGTTCAGGATCAGCTGGGCCTGGGACGGGGCATCGGATTCGATGATGAACGGTGCCAGCAGCAGGCTCCATGCCGCGTCGTGGTCCGCCAGCAGCGCGTCGAACCCCTGGGGTGCGCGCGACAGAACCGCGAGCGCCCCCGAGATTGGCGAGGCGACGGCGTGGTCCCGGGAGGTGGCGACGGCGGCTGTCTTGGTGACCGTGACGGGGATGCCGTCAGTGACCTGCAGCTCGAAGCGGTGGCTGTACATGCCTCCGGCCGATTCGGGAACCGAGCCGGCCCCGACAGTCCCGGGAACTCCGCCGCCGGAAATCCGGGTCCGCAGCGCCAGGGCGATCCCGATCCTGCTCCCGGACGTCTGCACCTGAACCGTCAGCTCCGCGGCGTCCGAACCGTCCTCCGACGAAGACACCGACGAGGACACCGCCACCGCTGTCAGGTGCCGGTTGGCCAGTTGGGCGTCCTCGGGCACGTTGGAGTTGGTGACGCCGGTGTCGCAACCGCTGCGGATGCTGATGGACCCGCTCCAACCGACGGCGGTCAGCGTGGTTTCCAGTGCGGCCAGATGGGGCTCGGCCATGGACACGAGCCGGCGCTGGAGTACCTGAAGCTGCCGTCCGGCGTCGTCCGCCAAGAGCGCTTCCCGGCTCAGCAAGGCCCGCTTGAGGTCCAGAGTGCGCCGCTCGCTGCGGAGCGTCAGGCCGCCGTCGGACCACCACGCACCGTCGCCCACCCGGACATCCAGCGGCAGCCAGTCCGGGATGTTAACCATGTGCTCATCCACGGTTTCTACGCCCTGGACGACGCTCGCGAGGCTGTTGTAGACGCCCGCAAGGTAGCTGCCGGGATAGTGGGCGTCCCCCGCGCGGTGTTCCGGGGCGGCGCCGCGGGTGGCGAGGTAGCCGTTGCCGAGCGTGGTCAGCGCCTCCCGGTGCCCTTCGTGGGCGGGATCGAAGCCCTCGTACACCAGCAGCCACGGGTGCGTAATGACCAGCCCGATGTCCAGTTCACTGACGTCTTCAACCACGACGTCGGCGCCCGCGGCTTCCAGCGCGGCCCGCCGCCCGGCCCGGTCAAGGCCGACCACGAGCCCGAATCCCCCGCGCCGCCCGGCGTCCACCCCCGCCGCGGCCCCGGCGATCACCATGGCCCGGGCCGGTGTGATCTCCAGCCGGCGGGCGGCCTCCAGGGCCAGCTCCGGCGCTGACACTCCGGCGGCGCCGTTGTCCAGGGCCGCCTGGCCGTCCACGATGTGGTCAAAGACATCGCCAAGGCCCGCTGCGGCAACGATCGCGGCGTCGTTCAGGCCGGACGTGGCGAGGACCACCGGGATCCGCCCTGCCCGGAGGCGTTCAAGCAGCGCGGCGGTGCCGGGGAAGACGTGGACGGGCCGGCCCGCGGACAGGGCTTCGAATATCTTGTTCTGGCGCCGCGCGAGCCCGAACGCCGTCCACCCTGCCGGGCTGTCCGCGGGCGAGCCGCGGAGAATGGCGACGCCGCGCGAGGCCAGGAACCCGGCCACGCCGTCCTCCAAGGTCCGGCCCTCGATGCAGCGTGCGAATTCGTCGTCCGTGAGGGACCCGCGCCGCGCGCCGGCGGGAAGCCGGGGGTCCTGCATGAGGTCGTCCACGAGCTGTTTCCAGGCCGCGGCGCGGAGCTCGCCGGCGTCTGTCACGACTCCGTCGAGCTCGAAGATCACGGCATCGACGGGCGCCAGCGCGGCGGCAACTGTGGGCGACTCCGTCATGGCCCAGTCCTATCAGCGATCGGTGCGGGGCGACAGCGGCGTTTGGCCCGGCTGCGCTCAGCCCAGGAGTGCATCGAGGGTGGTGAAGTCGTAGCCGGCCTGGCGGATGCGGCTGATCACCTGGGGCAGCGCATCAGCGTCCAGGGTGGTCCCGTCGTCGGGATTGGAGCCGATATGCATCAGGACTATTTCCCCCGGTTTCAGGCCCGCCAGGACCCGGTCGGCCACGAGCTGCGCTGTCACTCCGCCGCTGGTGCCTTTCCAGCCCAGGGTGTCAACGCTCCAGCGCACCGGAAGATAGCCGAGGTTGTTGGCCGCGGCGATGGTCCTGGCGTCGCGGTCACCGAAGGGAAAGCGGAAGAGTGGCCTAGGATCGGCGCCCGCCGCCCTTATGGCTTGTTCGGCCGAGCGGAGTTGGTCCGCGATGCCGGCATCCGCAAGCCCGGTGAAGGCCGGGTGCGTCATGGAATGGTTGCCTACCCGGTGCCCGCCGGCGACGATCGCCGCCACCCCTCCGGGGTTCGCGGCTGCCCAGCTTCCGGTGAGGAAGAACGTGCCCCGCACGCGCGCGGCGGCGAGGCTCTGCAGGATGCTGGGCAGTCCGGCCGAGTTGGCGCCGGCGTCAAAGGTCAGGGCGACGGCGGCGCCCGCACCCGGGATGGTTTCCAGGTCGCGGCCGGCGAGCGCGCCGGGGAACGGCGCCGCGGGCGGCGCCGGCGCGGGAGCTGTAGGTTCCGGGGCGGGCGGCGGGACGGGAACCGGCACGGCCGGAGCAGGCAGGCCGGTGCCCGGGGGCGGCGATGTCGCGGTCGTCAAGGCAGGGGTCTGTGTCCCGGAGGCAGTTGCGGGGACGGACTCGGATGCCGTCGCGGTAACAGGCGTGGATGCGGGCGGGAACGCCGTCGGCGTCCCCGGCAACAGCAGGACCGCGGCGCCGGCGGCGAGCAGGCCCAGCGCAGCCACGACGGCCGCGACCACCATCAGCCGGCGCCGGCCGCCCGCAACCATGGACCGCATGGTTCACTGTGGCCTCGCCGGTCACGGCCGGTCCAGTGCTGAAAGGCCCACGCGGCCGTGTCGCAGCCTAGGAGGACGCCGGAATCAAGTGGTCCGCACGGTAGCGGTCGAACAGCTGCAGGAATGCGTCTTCCGTGCGGCGGTACCCGGTAAAGCCGGCGAGCCGGCTCTTGCTCATGTCCGTGACCACCTCGAGGTTCCGGCCCAGGTCGCCGTCCGTGTGCCACCAGGATGCCAGCCGTGCCATATCGGGTTCGGCCAGCCCGTGGCGGGCGGCGATGTCCGCCCACACGCCTTCCATGCCGCGCATTTGCTGCTCCAGGGGGCGGGGTTCGTTGATGTAGCCCACCGGTTCGACCCCGAAGTAGTCTGCCAGCGCAGGCCACATGCGCCGCCAGCGGAAGACGTCGCCGTTGACGATGTTGTAGGCCTCGTCGCTCGCGTTGTCCGCTGTGGCCGCCCAGATCATGTGGTCCGCCAGCAGACCGCTGTCGGTCATGTCCGTGAGACTGTTCCATTGCGTCTCGGAACCCGGGAAGATAAACGGTTGGCCCAGTTCCTTGCAGATGGATGCCTGAACGGCGAGCGTGAGTCCCATGTTCATGGCGTTCCCGACTGCATGCCCGATCACCGTATGCGCCCGGTGCACGGACCAGCCAAAGCCCTGCTTCGCGGCCGCTGCCCACAACTCGTCTTCCTGGGCGTAGTAGAAGTTCGGCGTCGGCAGCCTCGGCTCGCTCTCCCGGAAGGGGGTGTCCGGCATTTCCCCGGCCGCATACGCTTCAAAGGGGCCCAGATAGTGCTTCAGCCCGGTCATGAGGGCGACGTGCCTCACAGGCTTGCCGTTGAGGCTGGCGAGGACGTTCCGCAGCATGCCCGCGTTTGTGTCGATGTTCTCTTGTTCGGACTTCCGCCTGGACCAGGCGGTGTAGAACACATGGGTGGGTGAAACACCGGCCAGGGCCTCGCGCAGGTTCTCCACGGAGGTCAGGTCCGCGCTCACATGGCGTACGCCGCGGCGGTGGAGGGGATTGCGGGAGAGCCCCAACACGTCCCAGCCCTCCTCGGCGAGCCTGTCCACTAGGGCGGATCCGGCAATTCCGCTTGCCCCCACCACCAGGGCGGTCCGGGTGTCGACGGTCTCTGAACTGCTTTGCACGTCATTCCTCCTGGCATTGCCTGTGCTGCGCCGCGGGCCGTTACAGGTTGGGTCCCTGCGCGCCGGCCCGGCTTGGTCGGGACGGATGCTCTTCCAGCCTCTCATGCCGGGGCCCGGGGACGGTCCGGGAGGCTGCCGCAGCAAGCCGGTCGCAGCCGCGCAGTAGGATTCAGGGAGACGCCAAAACTGATACGAAGCTAAGGCGGAACCTCCGTGAAATTCGTGCTCCGGTATCCGCTCGTGGCCGGGACCCTCCTTGTCCTGCTGGCGGTGCTGGTCCTTGTGGCTGCAGGCCAGGACGGCATAGCCCGCACCGCTGCGAGCGTCTATGCCCTGGCCGTGGCGGCCTACCTCGCCGTCGGGATGGCCCGCCGGCTCGCGGGCGGGCAGTTCGGCATCGACATCCTGGCCGTCACCGCCATCGTCAGCACCGTGCTGGTGGGCGAATACATCGCCTCGATGATCGTCGTACTCATGCTCGCGGGCGGCACTGCCCTTGAGGACTACGCCGCCGGCCGGGCCAAGGGCGAACTCACCGCGTTGCTCGAACGCGTCCCCCAGACGGCCCACCGGGAGCGCAACGGCTCCCCCGCCGCCGGAACCCACACAGCCGGAACCCAAACAGCCGGAACCCAAACAGAGGGCCAGCACGAGGACGTGGCGGCCGCCGACGTCGAGATCGGGGACATCCTGCTGGTCAAGCCCGGCGAGGTGGTCCCGCTGGACGGCGTCCTGCTCTCCGAGTCCGGATCTTTCGATGAGTCCTCGCTCACCGGGGAAAGCCTGCCGGTGGAGCGGACCGCCGGGGACGGCCTCATGAGCGGGTCGCTGAACGGTGAGGCCGCGGTCCGGATGCGGGTCACGGCGCGCATGGAGGATTCGCAGTACAGCCGCATCGTCGCCCTCGTGAAGGAGGCGGCGGAAAGCAAGGCGCCCATGGTCCGGCTCGCTGACCGCTATGCCGTGCCGTTCACGGCCCTCGCCTACTTGCTCGGCGCCGTGGGCTGGATCATCAGCGGCAGCCCGGAACGCTTCGCCGAGGTCCTCGTTGTGGCCACGCCGTGCCCCCTGCTGATTGCCGCGCCGGTGGCATTCCTCGGCGGCATGAGCCGCGCCGCGCACTCCGGCGTCATCGTCAAGTACGCCGGGGTGCTGGAACAGCTGAGCCGGATCAAAACGGCCGCCTTCGACAAGACGGGAACCCTTACGTACGGGCGCCCGTCCCTGGTGCATATCCGGACCGCCGGGCCCCTCGCAGAAGACGAGGTCCTGCAGTTGGCGGCGTCCGCGGAGCAGTATTCCTCGCATGTCCTGGCCGCCTCGGTGATGGACGCCGCCCGGAACCGGGCCCTGCCCTTCGCGGCTGCCACCGAAGCCACCGAATTCGCCACCCACGGGGTGCGCGCCAGGTTCGACGGCCAGGACGTGGTGGTGGGCAAGCCCGCGTTCGTCGCGGAGTGGGCGTCCGGCGTGGTGGAGACGGGGCTGGCCAGCGGCGAGCTCGCCATCTACGTCGGTGCCAGTGGAAATTTCGTGGGCTCCCTGGTGATGAGCGATCCCATCCGCAAAGAGGCCCGCCGCACCCTCGGCGAGCTCAAGGACCTGGGCGTGCGCCGGACGGTCATGCTGACCGGGGACGCGCTCGCCACGGCACGGCACATCGCGGACGAGGCAGGGCTCACCGATGTCCGCGCCGAGTGCCTGCCGCGGGACAAGGTCGAGGCCGTCAGGTCGCTGCCGGGCCGTCCGGTCATGATGGTCGGCGACGGCGTCAACGATGCCCCCGTCCTGGCGGTCGCCGACGTCGGAATCGCCATGGGCGCCCGCGGCTCGACGGCGGCCGGCGAGTCGGCCGACGTCGTGATCATCCTCGATGACCTCTCCAAGGTGGCGACCGCCGTCCGGATCGGCCAACGCACCGTGCAGGTGGCGCTGCAGAGCATCTGGATCGGCATCGCCCTGAGCGTGGCCCTCATGCTGGCCGCGGCCGCGGGCTACGTGCCGGCCATCGCCGGCGCCCTGTCCCAGGAACTGGTGGATCTCGCCACGATCCTCAACGCCCTGCGCTCTCTCGGCCCCGGCCGCCAGGGCGCAGCCGCCAAGGTGCGGTCCGGGGAAAGCGCGCGGCAGGCCCCGCTACCGGGCTGAGTTTCCTGGCTTACGCCGTCTTGGCTGACGCTGCCTTCGCTGATTCTGCCTCCGCTTCCGCGATCCGCGGCACGGTCTTGAGGTAGCTGTCCGGATTCAGGGAGATCGAGTCGATCCCTTCCCGCACCAGGAACGCGGCGAACTCCGGATGGTTGCTCGGTCCCTGCCCGCAAATGCCGATCTTGATGCCGCCGGCGTGGGCCTTCCGGATGGCCTCGCTGATCATCGCCATCACGGCCTCGTCCCGCTCATCGAAGAGCGCCGCGAGCTGGCCGGAGTCGCGGTCCACGCCCAGGACCAGCTGTGTGAGGTCGTTGGAGCCGATCGAGAACCCGTCGAACCGCGTGGCGAACTTCTCGGCCAGGACCACGTTGGACGGGATTTCGCACATCATGTAGACCTGCAGACCGTTGCTGCCGCGGACCAAACCATGCTCGGCCATCACAGCCAGGACCTTGTCCGCCTCTTGCGGCGTGCGGCAAAACGGCACCATGACAATGACGTTGGTGAACCCGAGCTTCTCGCGGACACGCTTGAGCGCGGCGCATTCGAGCGCGAACCCCTCGCGGTAACGGGGGTCGTAGTACCGGGAAGCGCCGCGGAATCCAAGCATGGGATTCTCTTCCGGTTCCTCGAAGGCGCCCCCGCCGAGCAGGTGGGCGTATTCGTTGGTCTTGAAGTCGCTGAGCCGGACAATCACGGGGCGCGGATAATACGGTGCGGCGATCTTGGCGATGCCCTGCGACAGGGCGTCCACGAAGTACTCGGTCGGGTCCGCATAGGCCTGCGCCAGCTCCCGGATCTGCTGCGTCTCGGCGGGGTCCGTGACCCGTTCCGGGTGGACAAGTGCCATGGGATGGACGCGGATCAGGCTGCTGATGATGAATTCCATCCGGGCGAGCCCGACGCCGTCTGCCGGCAGCCGCCACCACTGGAAGGCCGCGGCCGGGCTGGCGATGTTGACCATGACCGCAGTGTGGGTTTCTGGCAGCGCGCCCAGGTCCACGTCTTCCGTTTCAAACGCCAGGGTGCCGTCGTAGACGCGGCCCAGATCGCCCTCGGCGCAGGAGATCGTCACGGGCCGGCCCTCGGCCAGGACGGCCGTGGCGTTGCCGGTTCCGACGACGGCGGGCACACCCAGCTCGCGGCTGACGATCGCCGCGTGGCTCGTGGGGCCGCCGTGGTCCGTGACGATCCCGGCGGCCCGTTTCATGATGGGCACCCAGTCGGGGTCGGTCATCTCGGTCACGAGGATGGCGCCGTCGCGGAACTTCGCGATGTCCGCCGCGGTCCGGATGACGCAGGCAGTGCCGTGCGCAATCGAGTCGCCGATGGCCGAGCCGGCGGCCAGCACCGTCCCCTGTTCCAGCAGGTGGTGGACCGTGAATCGGGGACCGGTCCGGAGCGACTGGACTGTCTCGGGCCGGGCCTGGACCATGAAGAGTTCCCCGGTCTCGCCGTCGCGGGCCCATTCCATGTCCATGGGCCGGCCGTAGTGGTTTTCGACCGTGACGGCCCAGCGGGCGAGGGCAAGAATCTCGGCGTCGCCCAGCACGAAGGCACGGCGCTCAGCCTCCGAGGTGTCCACCATCCGGGTGCGTGCGCTCCCGCCGCGGCTGTAGACCATTTTCCGGGCCTTGGAGCCGAGGGATTTCTCGATGATCGGGGCGATGCCCTCCGCGGCCGCGGACTCCGTCAGGAGCGGCTTGAAGACCAGGTACTTGTCCGGATTGATGGTGCCCTGAACGACGGTTTCGCCGAGGCCCCAGGCCGCGCTGATGACGGCGGCGCGGGGAAAGCCCGAGTCGGTATCGATGGAGAACATCACCCCGGATGCCCCGACGTCGGAGCGCACCATCCGCTGGACGCCGATGGAGAGGGCGACGTCCATGTGGTCGAAGCCCTTGACCTCGCGGTAGCTGATGGCCCGGTCCGTGAAGAGTGAGGCGTAACAGCGGCGGCAGGCGTCCAGCAGTTCCCGCTCACCCGCGATGTTCAGGAAGGTCTCCTGCTGCCCGGCGAAGCTCGCGTCCGGGAGGTCCTCCGCCGTCGCGCTGCTGCGCACCGCCACGGCGAGCCGGTCCAGGCCGGCCCGGTCCCCCAGGGTCCGGTAGTGGGCGCGGATGGCTTCGGCGATGTCGTTGGGGAACTCGCTGGCCAGGAACAGCTCCCGGACGGCCTCGCCGGTGGCGCGCAGGGTGGCGGCCCCGGACCGGTAGTCGGCAATGCGCGATCGCATGGCGGCGTCGATCCCGTTGGCCGCGACGAATGAGCGGTACGCGGCGGCCGTGGTGGCGAATCCGTCGGGGACCCGTACCCCCTCGCTTTGGAGGGTCCGGATGAGCTCGCCGAGCGAGGCGTTCTTCCCGCCGACTCGCGGGACGTCGGCCATGCCGATCTCGTCAAACCACATCACGGGCGATTCAGCCATGTCAGCACTCCTGTGCGTTGTCGGTGGACCCATACTGCGCGGGACCGGTGTCCCGGGGTCAGGGGCTTTGGACCCGCGCGCCGCCGCCGGCTCCGGTGCCACCTGAGGGAATGCCGCCGGCGCCGGGTCCTGCGTCTCCTGAGGGAGAGCCTCCGGGGGAACCAGCCCGGCGGTGGCGGACGATCTTGTACAGCCAGTCGGCGAGCAGGACGGCGGGGACGGCGGCCACCGCCACCGCCAGCCCGCCCGGTGTCGGCGGCGCCTGGCCCAGCAGCGCCGCCAACGGTCCGAGGAACAGGAACACGCACAGCAGCCCCAGCTCGGCCAGCACGGCCCACAGCAGCAGCCTGTTGGTGAACCAGCCCAGCCGCCAGGGCGGGACGGTGGCGCTGCGGCAGGCGAAGGCGTTCGCCAGCTGGGCCAGGACAACCGTGGTGAAGGCCGCGCCGGACGCCGCCATGAGCACGTCGCTAGCCGGCAGCTCGGCGCCCGGCCGCCACCCCGCCCCGAGCAGCACCACCGTGTACGCCGTCATTTCCATCAGCGCCTCCACCGGTCCCAGCAGCCCAAACACCCGGAACATGAGGGCGCGGTCCATCAGGTGCCGGCGCTCGGGCGGCCGCTTCAGCGTCCCCTTGCTGGGCGCCTCGCTGCCCAGGGCCAGGGCGGGCAGCAGGTCGGTGCCGATGTCCAGGGCAAGGATCTGCAGCACGCCCAGCGCCAGGGGGAAGTGGCCGCCGGACAAGGCCCAGATGACGAAGGGGGTGAGCTCGGCGACGTTGTCCGTCAGGTGGTACGTCAGGAAGCGCCGGATGTTCGCATAGGTGGCACGGCCCTGCTCCACCGCGGCGATGATCGTGGCGAAGTCGTCATCCAGCAGCACGAGGTCGGCGGCCTCACGGGCGACGTCGGTGCCGCTGCGTCCCATAGCGACCCCGATGTCGGCCTGCTGCAGCGCAGGGCCGTCGTTGACGCCGTCGCCGGTCATGGCCAGGACATGCCCGCGGCCCTGCAGGAGCCGGGCCACGCGGAGCTTCTGTTCCGGCGTCACCCGGCTGACCACCACTCCGTCGCGGTCCAGCAGGGCGGACAGGACGGCGTCGTCCCCGGGCAGGTCCGGTCCCTGCAGCACGGTTTCCGTGGGGCCGAGCAGCCCCGTCTCCCGGGCGATGGCGGCGGCGGTGAAGGCGTGGTCGCCGGTCACCATCGCCACTTTGATTCCGGCGTCGCGGGCGGCTTGGAGTGCCACTTTCACCTCGGTCCGGGGAGGATCGTGCAGGCCCATCAGGCCCAGCAGCGTCAGCCCGGCCTCGACGTCTTCCAGCTTGAACGTGGCGCCGGGCGGCCCGGGCAGGCTGCGCTGGGCGACGGCGAGTACCCGCAGGCCACGGGCGGCCATCTCATCGACCATGTCCATTGCCCGGTTCGAGCCGGGATCCGAAGCCCCGCCGCCGGGGGCCAGGCACAGCGGAATCACGGACTCCGGGGCCCCCTTCACGAAGAGGGCGGTGCCGACGATTGCCGACTCCCGCAGCCGGCGGGAGTCGAACGCGAACCGGTGCGACGGCGTCGGCCATTCCGGCTGTTCGCCCGGAAGGGCGAGGCGGACGGCGAGCGCGTCGATGGCCGCCTCCATCGGGTCCCCCTCGGCTATCCAGCGGTCTTCGTGGAGGACGGCACGCCCCACTGAGGCGGCGCGGGCAGCGACGCTGAGGCGCCGGGCTTCTTGAAGGCCGCCGCCCGTGATCTCGGCTTCGGGGCCGTAGCCCTGGCCATTGATGGTCAGCAGCCCGGCCGGGGTCCAGACCTCGACGACGTTCATCCGGTTCTGCGTCAGGGTTCCGGTCTTGTCGGTGCAGATGAAGGTCGTGGAGCCGAGGGTCTCCACGGCTTGGAGGTTGCGCACGAGGGCGTTGCGCCCGGCCATCCGCTGCGCGCCGACCGCCAGGGAGAGCGTGACGGTCGGCAGCAGGCCCTCGGGGACCAGCGCGACGGCCACCCCGATGGCGAACAGGAAGGCATCGCGCCAGGAAATGCCGACCACGAGCGAGAGGACGAAGAACAGGGCGCCGATGCCCAGGGCCATGGTGGCGGTGATGCGGACGATTCTTTGCAGTTCCAGCGACAGCGGGCTGGTGGGGGCTTCGACTTTGCCCGTCAGGGACGCGATCTCTGCGAGCCGGGTCTGGCCGCCCGTCACCGAGACCACGCCTTCGGCGTGCCCGTTGACCAGGAAGGTCCCGCCGAAGGCGGCGTCGCCCGGGTTTTTGGCGACCGCCTCGCTTTCGCCCGTGAGCATCGACTCGTCGACTTCGCAGCCGGTGGCCAGGGCCAGCCGGAGGTCCGCCGGAACGCGGTCGCCGGCCACCAGCACCACGACGTCGTCCGGCACCAGTTCGGTGGAGTGGACCTTGATGACGCGGTGGTCCCGGCGGACCGACACCATGGCCGGGAGCAGCTCGCGGAGCTTGGCGGCGGCGTGCTGGGCCCGCTCCTGCTGGATGTAGGCGAACACCCCGTTGATCAGGATCACCGCCACGATGGCGATGCCCAGTTCCGGCATGCCGGCAATGATCGCGAAGACGGCCGCCACCCAGAGCATTATCGCGAAGAAGTGGGTCAGCTCAGCCAGGAGACTCCGCCAGCCGGGGACCGGACGGGGCTCGGGCAGTTTGTTGGCACCGAATTGCTTCAGCCGCCGGGCGGCTTCGTCGGCGCTGAGTCCGGCAACGGCTGACAGCGAGTCCTGCCCCGGCCCGGGATTCACCCCCGCGCTCCGCCCCTCACGGGCACTGCAGGCCGCCGGCGGCCCCCGTCGAAATCGCCGGAAGGCTGCGGGCCCGCCGGAATTTTACGGCGGTGTGGCGCGTATCCGGCGAACTCGCGGATGCGGTGTGGCGCGTATCCGGCGAACTCGCGGCTAGGGGGCGGCGTCACGTGCGTCAGTCGTCGGCGGCGCTGAGCCCGAACTCGCTCTTCAGCCGCACGCGGGCGCCGCGTTCAACGAGTGTGGGTATGTAGGTCCTGATCCGGCCTGCGTTCAGGGCATCGAATTCCTCGCCGACAATCCCGGCGATGTGCATCCGCGGTACGTGCGGAAACCTGGCAGCCAGACGCTCGACAACCTGATCAATGCTGGGTTCTTTCGCATCGTCCGTCACTTCTTCAGTGTGGAGCGGCCCGGTCCCGGCGTCAATGAATCTTCAGCCCGCAGGCGGCAACAGGTGACCCAGGCTCCGCAGGTAGGTGCCAAAGCCGTGGGGTGCCCTGGCAATGGTCCGGCCGGAGGTCATGACCCTGATGCTGTCCGTTGCCGTAACCGTAAAGGCGCGGCTGCGGAGGCTGTGCACCAGGGTCCGGTCTTCTTCGGAAGTGACCCGGGCGAACCCTCCGGCGGCAAGATAGGCGGAAGCCCGGACCCCGAAATTCGCGCCATAGATGTGGGGGTGGTCCTCGCGGAAGGGGTGGCGTTCGTGCCAGCGCCGGAGCAGTTCAGGGTCCATCCCGGCGGGGTCCGGTTCCACGGATCCCAGCACGGCGTCGGCCCCGGCTTCGGCGAACTCCAGCTGGCGTACCAGCCAGTTCTCCGGCACCCGGGAATCGGCGTCGGTGTTGGCCAGCCAGATCCGGCCGGCCCAGGGCGGCGGCGTCCAGCGCTGGCCGGGCGGCCGCCGCCGGGTCAAGCCGATGCCGGAGGCCCGGACGCCCGCGGCCCGGCTGGCGCCGGCGCTGCTGTAGCTGACCTCCAGTGCGCTGAACCGCGGGTCCGAGGCTGCGAAGCCGGCCGTGACGGCGGCGGAGCCGTCCGTGCAACTGTCCAGCACCACCGTCACACGGGTGTCGACGTCGGACCGGACCCTGCGCAGGGCGTCCGCGGACCGCTGAACGGCCTCCAGCGCCAGCTCCAGGTGGTCTTCTTCGTTGTTTGCGGGCATGACGACGGCGACCCGGTCGATGCGGTGCCCGCGCGGCAACGGCAACGCCGCCACCGAGGTCACCGCATCCGTTCGGGGCCGCCCAGGCCCGGCCCGGCACCCGGGACAGCGTCCGGCGCAAGGAACACCTCGAGCACAAAGTCGCGCTCCTGGTAGGTCCCGCCGCCGGCCCACCCCAGATGCCGCCGGGCCGCGGCGTGGACCGCGTCGCCGTCGAGTTCCCAGCCGGAAATGGGGTGCCGCCAGTGGCACAGCGCGAGGGTCCCGCCAGGCATGAGCGAGCCTTCAATCCGGTCGAACAGTCCGGCAAGTTCTGCCGGCGAGAGATAGTAGCCCACCTCCGAAACCACGATCAGGTCGAACGAACCGTCCGGCCACTCGTTCGGGACGGTCAGGTGGCGCGTCGTTGCCGCGGGCAGGTGCTCGAGCCGCCTGGCAGCATGGTCTAGGGCGGTGCCGCTGGCGTCGACGGCGAGGAAGCTTCCGCACCGCGGCGCGAGTTCCACGCTCAGGGTCCCGATGGAGCAGCCGATCTCCAACCCGGCCCCGTAGCTGCTGCCGGGCAGCGCGGCGAGCGTGAGGGTACGTTTGCGCTGCTCGTACCAGCTCGAGGTGTACTGCCAGGGGTCCTCCTCCCGGGCGTGGACCGCATCGAAGACGCGCTCCGCGTCGCCCGCGGCGAAGGGCCGTGGGGACCCGCCCGCAGGGTGCCAGGCAAACGTCTCCCAGGTCCGCTCAAAGTGCGCCAGGAAGGCCGGGGGCAGGAGCACCTCGTCGCCCGGCAGCCCGGAGAGCGGGCGCACCTGGGACACATGTGCCGCCATCGCGGCGGCCTTGGACTCCAGCTCCGCCGGGCGCAGCGGCAGCCGGAACCAGCCACGCCATGCCCCGCCGGCCGGGTCGTCAGGTCCGGACGGGTCGTCAGGTCCGGCCGGGACGTCGCCGTCGTCCGGTTTGCCTGGTGCCGCCCACAACCAGTACCAGATGGGGTATTCGAGGAGAGCGTGGCCCGCCGCGGCGCTGAGCTCGGCGGCAACGGATCCGAGGACGTCGTGGTCGGTGTGCCCGTCGGAACGGTAGGGCGCCACGAGAACCACCTCGCCGGCGGCGCGCCCGCATGCGGCCGTCGCCTCCCGGACCGCCTCCCGGACCGCGGCCCGGATCCCTTCCCGGTGCCCGGCCAGCTGTCCGTCGGGCAGGCCCAGGCACTGCCACGCTGTGTCCCCGGCCCCGTTCCCGGTTCCTTCCCCAAACAAGTGTTTCAGGGCGTCGCCGAACTCCTGCAGCCGGACCGCGGCGAGCTGTTCCGGCGTCGTCGTTGGCGAGTCGGGGTGGGATCCTTCCCCCGCCGTGCACAGCACCACGCGGACCGTAGCGCCGACGGAGTGCAGCCGGGCCAGCAACCCGCCGGCCCCGAGCGATTCGTCGTCCGGGTGCGCGGCCAGGACAATGAAGGCCCGGCCGGCGAGCGCCGCGTCATCCAGCGGCAGGTCCGGCAGCCCGGCGGCACGGCTGCCGGCCCAGGCGGCCTCGGACGTCCCGGCATCGTTGTGGGTGAAAGTCACCATGGGTTGCTTTCGGCCAGCGCCAGGGCGCCCAGCTGCGCGTCGTCGCGCATCGCGTGGTGCTGGCGGATGTACAGGGCGAGATCGGCCATCCGTTTTCCGTAGCGCTCATCAAAGGCGAGCGGGGCCGGACCGAGATTTTGGCTCACGAGCGTCTGGACGCGTTCGACGGCGGTGGCAACGCTGCCGCGCACACGCAGGGCTTCCTTCCACGCACCGCGGTCCGAGAGCTCCCCGGCGTCGATCCTCGCGGCCGTGCCGGCCAGACAGGCGGTCAGGGCGGCCAGCGTTCGGTCAATCTCACCGAGGTGGGCAAGTGCAATCTGGTCCGGTTCCCGTCCGCCGTCGGCGGCGTGCCGCAGGGAATCGGCGAAGCTGCGCGCCACGGCGACGGCGCCGCCGAGCCAGCAGGCGGCCACGCCCATGCCGCCCCAGGCGAAACCCGGGCGCTGGTAATACCAGCCGGCGCCGCCGAGGGGCACGGCGGGAACGGCCTCAAAGTGGACTGTTCCGCTGGGAATCTCGCGCAACCCCCGGCTGGTCCACTCCGGATTCGCGAAGCCCACGCCGTCCGCGTGGAGGTCGACGGCGAAGGCGGCCCGGCCGCCTGCCTCCAGATGGGCCGTCAGCACGGCATGGTCCAGCTGCGCGGCGAGCGAGCACCAGGGCTTGGATCCCTGCAGGATCCAGCCGTCTGCGGATTCCTTGGCTTCAAGCCGCAAGCCGGGCGCCTCGGCGGCGAACACTCCCCAGGTCCCTTCGAAGTCGGTATCGTCGGGATCCGGGCAGTCCCGGCCGTGCTGTGCGGCGTCGTCGCCGGCCTGGGCCAGGATCGCCACGGCGTCCAGTTGTGGTTCCAGCACACGTCCGGCGGCGACATCGACGGCGGTCACAGAGGCCAGAATCTCCCACAGGAACGCGGTCCGGCCGTCCCCGGGTTTGGGCGCCGCCGCCGCTGCCGACTTGGCCAGCTCCAGCAGCGCCGGGACATCGCCGACGGCGGCCTGCGCCTCGGACAGCAGGGGGCTGATCGTCTCCAGGTCTGCGGCCGCGGAGCTGATCCGGACAGGTAGAGGGTGGTGGGAGATGGGGATCCCGTTCATTTCGACTGCCTGTGTTCCTTCGGGCTGGGCTGATTCGGGCTGTGCGGATCGGGCGCGGGCCCGGCCACGTGGCTGAAGTCCTGCGCGTCCGCGGCCGCGCCGCCATCGCTGGCGCCGTCGACAAGCAATCTAAGCATACTTAGCACTTGGGGGTTGCAGTGCGCTTCACGGGTCCGCTGACGCAGGCCCATGCACCCTGGCGGACATTCTCTGTGCCTAGCGGACGATCGCGAGGGCGAAGCCGTCCCAGCCTTTCGAACCCACGGTCTGGATCACGGTGCCGTCCAGCCGCGGGTCATCGCCCATCATCTGGAGCGTGCTGATGATTCCGGGGGCGTTGACAGGGTCCATCGACGCGTCCAGCACCGCACCTTCCCACACGACGTTGTCGACCACGATGGTGGTGCCGGGCCGGCCAAGCCGGATGGCCCAGTCCAGGTAGTGCGGGTTGTTTTCCTTGTCGGCATCGATGAACACGAAATCGAAGGGCGGCCCGGCCTCGCTTTCCAGTTCGGGCAGGGTGTCCAGCGCCGCGCCGACCCGGATGTCCACCTTGTGGCCCAGCCCGGCGTCGTCAACGTTGGCGCGCGCGACGCGGGCGTGCAGGGGGAGGTATTCGCAGGTGACCAGGCGGCCGTCGTCGGGCAGCCCCTGGGCCAGCCAGATGGTGCTGAATCCGGCCAGCGTGCCGATCTCCAGGACGCGGCGGGCGCCGGAGAGCTGGACCAGCAATTTCAGGAGTTTGCCGGCGTTGGGGGCCACTTCGATGGGCGGCATGCCTGCCTCAAGGGCGCTGGTGACGGCGCGCTTGAGTGAACGGTCCGGGCGGACCACTGCGTCGGAGAGGAAGTTCTCGACGGCGACCCAGCCGGGGGTGGACTGATGCTCGATCATGCCCCCAGTGTTCCAGCCGCCCGCGCCCGGCGGTACCCCTCCGGGCGCGGTTTTCCCGCCCGGGTTTCGGCGTGCGGTCCGGCCCTAGGTTCCGGGCCGGACCGGAATTTGCGGCCCGGTCCCGCCGGCGCCCTGGCCGTCGATGGCGTTTTCCAGCCGTTCCACCTTGCCGGTCAGCTCACCGCTGTAGCCCGGCCGGATGTCCGCCTTGAGGACCAGCGAGACGCGGGAACCGTAGGCGCCCACCGCCTCCGTGGCCCGCTTGATGACGTCCATGACTTGGTCCCACTCGCCCTCGATCTCGGTGAACATGGAACTCGTCCGGTTGGGCAGGCCCGACTCCCGGACGATCCGCACCGCCGCCGCGACGGCGTCGTGGACCGACGCGTCGCCGGGCGCCTGCCCGTTGGCGGGGTCACCGGAGGGTGCTACGGAGAATGCGACCAGCATGTGGTGGTTCCCTTCACTCTTTCAGGACAGCCGGGGCGAAAATTTCCAGGGCTGCCCGGCACCAGTCTTTCACGTGATTTCACCCCGGCAGCGGCCGGGCGCACCTCCGCCGTCGTCACATAAGTCACTACCCGCCGGTAACAGGTTCGCGCACCCTTCGCATTGCTACCCTAGGCAAATGAACCGGGCAGTAGACCGCAGGCCGCTCCGCGCAGACGCGGCGCGCAACGTGGACAAAATCATCGCCGCGGCCCGCCAGTGCTTCCGCGAGCACGGCCCCGAGGTTCCGCTGCAGACCATCGCCGTCACCGCCGGGGTGGGTCCCGCCACCTTATTCCGGAATTTTGCCGACAAGGAAGAGCTGGTGCTCGCTGCCCTGAACCAGCAGCTCCGGCTGCAGGTGGATCCGTCCATCGATGAGGCCCTGGCCGATCCTGACGCCGCTGCAGGGCTCTTTCGGGTCATCGATGCCACGATGCGTGTTGCCAGCGATGAGGCCAACCTGCTGGGAGCTGTCGCGGGCCGGCGCGGGCTGCTGACCGGCATCACGGGCGGCCTGATTGAATCCATCGCCGTGCTGCTGGGCCGGGGCCAGGGGCAGGGCACCCTGCGAAGCGACATTTCCATGACGGACATGATCCGCCTGCTGGCCATGCTGATCGGCGTCGTGGACACCATGGAGCCGGGCTCCGACGCGTGGCGGCGGCCCGTGGCGCTGGTTGAGGACGCCATCCGGACGGAGCGGCCGGACCGGGCGTTGCCGCCGCAGGCCCCGCTGACGGGCACCGCGTTTGACGCCGTTCTCGGCTAGGGCCATATGATCTAGCTATGGGATGGGAAACAGTTGCCGGGGTCATCGGCGGCGTACTGGCGGTCTATGCCGTCCTCCTGTTGCTGCTGTGGGCCTATGCCCGACGGCACCCCGAGACCGTCACCATGAAGGACGCCTTGCGGCTGCTCCCGGACCTGCTTCGGCTCATCCGCMGCCTGCTGGCGGACCGGTCGGTGGCCGTGGGGGTCCGGGTCCGGCTGGCACTCCTGCTCGTCTACCTGGCCTCCCCGATCGATCTCGTTCCGGACTTCATCCCCGTGATCGGGTACGCAGACGACGTCGTGATCGTGGCGCTGGTGCTGCGCTCGGTGGTCTCCCGCGCCGGGGCCGACGCCGTCCGGCGCCACTGGCCGGGCACCCCGGAAGGCCTGGCCGTCATGCTGCGGCTCGCCGGACTCGGGACGCCGGTCTAAGCGCCGGATCCTGCAGGTGCCCCGGCAGCCTTGTGCCCGGCGCTAGTCTTCGGCCGGCTTTTCCTTGGCCTCGAGAAGGTGTTGCTGAAGCTTCTCTTCGGCCTCCCGACGGCGGCGGCTCATTTCGCGCATTTCCCGGGTGGACTCAGCCCCGCCGGAAACATACGGCTCGTGCTGCTTGGAGCGCTGGTCCTTTCGCGGCTCCGCAGCCTGCTCGTCGGCAGCCTGCTCGTCGGCGGCCTCCGGGTCGGCGGGCTGCTGCTCGGCGGGCTGCTCGTCGGCGGCCTCGTTCTCGGCAGCCGGCTGCTCGCCGTCGTGTTCAGTCATGTTCGAATGCTCCCACGCGATCCCGGCACCAAGTAGGGACTAAAGACCGTTCCGGCGCGCCCACAGCCGGTCAGCGGTCCAGCGCGGCCAGCCGTCCCACGGGCGGGTCAGTCCCAGCCCAGCGCCCGGAGCCCGGCGGCTGCGGCCGCGCCGGCTATCACCACCACGAGGAACGGCGCGCGGAACCACAAGGCGATGCCTGCCGCCGCCAGTGCGCCCAGCCGGGCGTCCAGGACGAGCGACTGGCCGGAGGCGACGGCATTGACCACCGTCAGGGACGCCAGCAGCCCGATCGTCATGGTCCCGGCAATCCTGGACATCCGCGGGTTGCGGAGCAGGCTGGCCGGCACCAGGTAGCCGAGCAGCTTCCAGGCGTAGGCGAGCAGGCAGGAGAGCAGCAGCCACATCCAAAGGTTCATGCGTCGTCTCCGGTGCGGTCGCCGCGGGGATCGCGGGCAGGGTCGTGGTGGTGGTGCACGTGGTCCTCCGCGTAGGGATCGACGTCCGGTTCCAGGCCCTCGTCGCTGCGGCCGTGGCTGAACCAGCCGATCCCTGCCGCGACCACGGCGGCAACGAGGATCGGCACTCCCGGGGGCACGAACGGCACGGCGAGCACGGTGGCCAGCGCGCAGACCACCGCGATGGCTACAGGTTCCCGGCCTTTCAGCCGCGGCCAGAGCAGTCCCAGGAAGGCCGCCACGGCTGCCCCGTCGAGTCCCCACTGCTTGGGATCCCCAAGTGCCCCGCCGGCCAGGGCGCCGAGGGCGGTGAACAGGTTCCAGAGGACGAAGACACCGATTCCGGCGGTCCAGAAGCCGCGCTTCTGCTCGTCGGGGTCCGTCTGCCCGGTGCTGGTGGCGGTCGACTCGTCGATGGTCAGCTGGGCAGCGGCAAACTTCCGCCACCCGCGCGGCTGCAGCAGGGCATTGATCTGCATGCCATAGATGCCGTTGCGCATGCCCAGCAGCGTCGCGGCGCCCATCGCGGCGACGCCGGACCCGCCTCCGGCCACCACGCCGATGAAGGCGAACTGCGAGCCGCCACTGAACAGCAGCAGGCTCAGGGCCATGGTCTGCCAGAAATCCAGGCCGGAGGTTACCGACAGCGCGCCGAAGGAGACGCCGTAGAGACCGGTGGCGATGCTGATCGACAAACCGATCCGCACCGCCGGTGACTGCAGGATTTTCACGGGCGCCGGTTCCGCCGCGTCAGGGTCCAGGCCCATGCGATGAGGGGCGCCTGGAGCGGGAGCCGCAGGGTGTGAACGCGTCGCCGGCGCGGCGAGCCCTCCGGCCCGTAGGCCTTGCGCAGGGCGTCCACGTGGCCGGAGAGGAAGGCGGTGAACAGCGCCGTGACGCAGCCGGCGGCGGCCCTCCGGGTGGCCGGGACCAGGAGCCCGACGGCGGCGGCGGCTTCCAGCAGCCCGCTCACTGCCACCCATTCCTCACGGGACAGGACGGCCAGGGGCCCGTTCGGCTGCTCGCCGGAGTCATCCCGGCACAGGAGGTCAGGAACCACCGGGTGGAAAAATTCAGGCTCGCGGAAGTGCTTGGCGGCACTGGTGAGCAGCAGCGCACTCATCGCTGCCGCGGACAGCGTCTGGAGGTCCGGGACGGGCCGGCGAAATGGCATGCAACAACTCAACCACAGCGGCCACGCCGGCCGTAATCCGCCGGGGACGCAAAGGAGGTGAAGGTGTCCGCCAGGATCCGCGGAGCGGCCAGGCGGCTACCGCGGGGGCCGGCTGTCCGCCATGAGCTGGGACAGAACCTGGGCCGGCCAGTTGGTGGTGATCTCTTGGATCCCGAGTTGCCGGCACCGTTCGACGTCGTCCTCGGTGTCGACCGTCCACACCCGGCACCGCAACCCCGAGGCGAGCCAGCGCTGAACGGCCGGGCCGTGCGCGCGGACGTACCCGATTCCGGGCCCGGCAATGCCTGCCTCGGCCGCCCCCAGGATCCTTTCGCCCTCAGCCTGGGCGGCCTTCATCACGTTGGCCAGCGCCCCGCCGGTCAGGGCACCGAGGCCCAGTTCCTCCCGGATTTCCGCCACATTGACGTCGTCCACGAGCTGGCAGACGGCCGCCGCCGGCACGGACTCCAGGAGGTGTTTTACGGAGTCGGGGCTAAAGCTCATGAAGGAAACCGTAATGTTGTCCAGCATCGACGTCCGCGGATCCCAGCCCTGGGCCCGCAGGACCTCGAGGGCCCGGTCCTCGAGTCTGAGCTGGTACGGGCTCGGGTGTTTGAACTCGATCGCCAGGCCGATCCCGCGGCCCGCCGCGCGCAGGATGTCGAGCAGGTCCGGCAGGGTCAGGAACTGCCCGGACCTGGCGCCGTAGGCCTCCGGGATCCGGGCTCCCTTCCAGGAGGAGAAGTCGAGTTCCTGGAGCTCTTGCAGGGTCCGGTCGGCCACCTGGCCGGTGCCGTCCGAGGTGCGGTCCAGGGTGGCATCGTGCAGGAGCACCACATGCTGGTCCCGGGTCAGGTGGACATCGCATTCCACGCCGTCGGCGCCGTCGGCGATTGCCTGCAGGTATGCGGCCCGGGTGTGCTCGGCGAAAGTTCCGCTGGAGCCGCGGTGGGCATAGACCAAAGGCCGGGCGGCGGCAGGCTCGTCAGTCGTCATGGTGCCACGTTAGCGGACCCTCCGTTTCCGTGGCGGGCTAGGCTGGGCTCATGCAGGTGAATACTGAGTCAACTTCCCTGACCGGTGCCGCGGGACGTCCGGGCGGCGCCCGGCCGGACGGTCCCCCCGGCCAGCGTCCCGCTGCCTCCAGCGACGTCGAGAAGGCCGCGGCGCTGCGCCGGATGAAGCTCCTGGCCCTCTCGCTCCTGGTCGTCATGGCGGTGATCTTCATCATCGCGTTCGCCCTGCAGAAGCAGTATCCCGGGCTCGAATACGTCCGTGCCGCGGCCGAGGGCGGCATGGTCGGGGCCCTCGCGGACTGGTTCGCCGTCACGGCCCTGTTCAAGTACCCCATGGGCATCAAGATCCCCCACACCGCGATCATCCCGCGCCGCAAAGACCAGATCGGCGCCTCGCTGGGCGAATTCGTGGAAACCAATTTCCTCTCCGAGCAGGTGGTCCAGGAGAAGCTGGCGTCCGCAGACATTGCGCGCAAGGCCGGCGCCTGGCTCTCCAGCCCGGGCGGCCCGGACCGGGTCGCCAGGGAGGGTGCCGCCGTCATCCGCGGCGCGTTCAAGGTCCTCAACGACGACGATGTCCAGGCCGTGATCGAGTCCATGGTCCGCAAACACCTGCTCACCCCGCCGTGGGGGCCGCCGGTGGGCCGGCTCGCCGAGCGGATCTTCGACGACGGGCACCACCATGCACTGGTGGACCTGCTGGTGGACCGCACCGTGGACTGGGTGCGGGACAACCAGGAGACGGTCAACCGGCTGGTCACCGACCGGTCCCCGACGTGGGTGCCGTCGTTCGTGGACGGGCTGGTGGGCGACAAAGTGTACGTGGAGATCCTCAAGTTCACCCGCGCCGTGCAGTCCGATCCGCGGCACCAGGTCCGCCTCTCGATCGACAAGTACCTCAAGGAACTCGCGCAGGACCTGCAGCATGATCCGGTCATGATCGCCCGCGCCGAGGGCATCAAGGCCCAAGTGCTCGGTGACCCGGAGGTCCGCGAGCTCGCCTCCCGCACCTGGGACACCATCAAGACGGCCTTGCTCACCGCCGTCGATGACCCGCACAGCGAACTGACCGTCAAATTCAAGGCGGCCGTGCATGACTTCGGCACCCGGCTGCTGGTCGATCCCGAGCTCGCCGGCAAGGTGAACGCCTGGATCGGCGACGCGGCCGGCTACCTCGTGAAGACCTACCGCTCGGACATCGCGGGGGTCATCACGGACACCGTGGCCCGCTGGGATGCCGAGGAGACGTCCCAGAAGATCGAACTGCAGGTCGGCAGGGACCTGCAGTTCATCCGGATCAACGGCACGGTGGTGGGCGCCCTGGCCGGGCTGGCCATCTTCACGCTGGCCACCCTGCTGTTCGGCTAGCCATCCTCCGCGGACAGGCGCCGGCTAGGCGGCCGCGACCTTCGCCTTGGGCCGGCCCTGCATGGCGAACACGGTGAAGGCCAGGGCCGCGAGCGCGGTGACGACGAGCAGCAGCAGCCCGATCGAGTAGCTGTGCGTTGCGGCGTCATAGGTGGCACCCATGATCAGCGGCGGGAAGTAGCCGCCCAGGCCTCCGGCCGCGCTCACCACCCCGCTGATACTGCCGACCTTCCCCTGCGGCGCGAGCACGCCCACCCAGGCGAACACCCCGCCCGTGCCCAGGCCCAGCGCCGCCGCCATGGCGACGAACGTCAGGCCGGCGGGGACGTCGCCGTCGGGCTGCAGGTTCACCACCCAAGCGAGCACGGCGACGCCGGCGAGCGCGACGATCACCACGGGCTTGGGACCGATCTTGTCGGCGAGTACGCCGCCCACCGGCCGCGCCAGCACGGCGGCGAGCGCAAACCCCGCCGTGCGGGCGCCGGCCGCGCTGGGATCGAAGCTGTAGACATCCCGGAGGTACGTGGGCAGATACGTGGCAAAGGAAACGAAACCACCGAAGAGGACCGCGTAGAGGAAGCACAACTTCCACGTGACCGGGGTCTTCACGGCGTCGATCAGCTTGGGCATCACGGGCGCGTTGCTGCGGGTCCAGCCCGGTGCCTCCTTCAATCGGAACCAGATGATGGCGGCCATGACCGCCAGGATAGCGGCGATCAGCAGATGGGTGGGAAAGTAGCCGATTGCGGCGACAAGCCGGGGGTTCAGGAAGGCCGCCAGGGCCGTTCCGCCCATGCCCGCGCCGAAGACGCCGGTGGCGAAACCCCGCCGGGCGGGCTCGTACCACGCGCTGACGAAGGGGATCCCGACGGCGAAGACGGTTCCGGCGACCCCCAGCAGCACGCCGGCACCCAGCACCAGGGCGAAGGAGTCGAGGCTGCCGCCGACGGCCACCAGCAGGATCGGGACGATGGAGGCCAGCAGGACAAAAGTGAACATGGCGCGGCCGCCGTACTTGTCCGTCAAGGTGCCGACGACGATCCGCCCCAGCGAACCGACGAAGACGGGCATGGCCACGAGCACGCCGGTGGTGGCCGGATTGAGATGCAGGTGCTGGGTGTAGTACGCGCTCAGCGTGGCGATGGAGTTCCAGGCCCAGAAGCACACCACGGAGGTCGAGGTGGCGAGCGTCAGGTTGAGCGCCCGGCCCGCGGGGGCGGCGACGGGCGGGGACACTGCTCCGGCCACGGTGGTCTCCTTCCTCGTTTCAGCAACGCAGTTCAGCAACGCAGTTCAGCTATGGCACGGGTCACCGGTTCCTGGTGTCCCGGTCCCGGGTTCCGACGGCGGACCAGCCCCGCCGCGCGCCGGCCGTGGCGCTCCGGGCGCCGGCTGTGCCTTTGGCCCCGGCCCCGCCGGTGTCCCGGTCCCGGGAGCGGTAGACGATGTAGGGGCGGAAGAGGTAGTGGAACGGGGCCGTAAAGGCGTGGACCAGGCGGGTGAACGGCCAGATCACGAACAGTGCCATGCCCACGAGGGTGTGCAGGTGGAAGGAAAAGGGCGCCGCGGCCATGGCCGCGATGTCGGGTTGGAAGATGAACAGGGATCTGAACCACGGGGCCACCGTCTCGCGGTAGTTGTGCCCGTGCTCGCCCTCGAAGACACTGGCGAGCGTGGTCCACAGCCCGAACACAATGGCCGCGGTGAGCACCACGTACATGGTCTTGTCATTCCCGGTGGTGGCCATGAAGACCGGTCCGGTGGTCCGGCGGCGGTAGATCAGCAGAAGGATCCCGCCCAGCGTTCCTACCCCGGCGATGCCGCCGACCAGCAGCGCGTTGAAGTGGTAGAACTCCTGGCTCATTCCGGCCGCCTGGGTCCACGCCATCGGAATGACCAGGCCGAAGAAGTGTCCGGCGATCACGGCGAGCAGGCCGAAATGGAACAACGGGGACGCAATCCGCAGCAGTTTGGACTCATAGAGCTGGGAGGACCTCGTGGTCCAGCCGAACTGGTCGTATTTGTAGCGCCAGACGAGTCCGCCGACAAGGACCACCACCATGACGTACGGCAGCACGCCCCACAGCACGATGTCCAGTGCGGAGAGTCCGACGGCGGATCCGGGTTCCGCTTCGAATGCCAGCATGGTCAGGCCCCCTTCACCGGCAGCAGGCGCGGATCGTAGGGGTCCAGGCCCACGGCCTCGGTGGGCGGCCCGTAGCCGGCCATTCTCATGACCGCCTGCTCGTCCGCCGGGGATTTCCCGGGCAGCGTGGCGCAGACGGCCTGCAGGATCCGGGCGTGCGGCAGCCCGTCCCGGAGCAGTCCGAAGCGGAGCATCTCCAGGCTCGCCCGGAAGCGCGTCAGCAGCCCGCGGCCGGCGGCGAGGTCCACCAGCGCGGCGTATTCGAGGACCATCGGGAGGTAGTCGGGCAGTTCGCCGTGGGTGTCCACCAGGATGTCGCTTTGCCGGTAGGTCTTCTTGAAGTTGCCCAGCACTTCCCCGCGGCGCCGGGTGTCCCCGTCCGTCCAGTAGGACAKGTGCAGGGCGTGGCGCTTTCCGAGGTCGAACTCGCGCACATACTGGGACTGGAGCTGGATCGGCGGCGTGGATTCCAGCTGGTCCAGGACCTCCACGAAGTCCGCCGTGGCGCCGGGGAACTCCGCCAGCGCCGCCCGCATCAGCGGGACCCGGCCGGTCAGCTCCTCGTCCGGGTAGGACAGGCACCAGGCCGCGGCGAGGTAGAGGACCTGCTGGCGGCGGGTCATGGCTGCTCCCCCGCCGGAGGGGAGTCCACGGACCCTGCCGGTTTCGGCGGCGGCGGTTTTTCCGGAGGCGCCTTCTCCGGAAAGAGCCCGGAGGGTGCGCCGGTGCCGTCCCAGTTCAGCAGGTTCACCCTGCCGCGCAGGGTGGTTTCGCCGGGTGCGGAGCCGGAGGTCTGCCGGTCCCGGAGGGCGTTGAAGGTTTCCACCGCCACGGGGACGGGCCGTCCGCTGGCTTCGCCGAAGTGGGCCGTATACTGCATGCCCGGCCCGCCCTCGAAATCGAGCGAACAGCCCATCTCCTCGAGGTCGTGGGCCTGCTCCACGTGGGCCTTCGGGATGACGTAGCGCTCCTCGTACTTCGCGATCGCCATCAGCCGGTACATCTCATACATGCTCTGGCTGTCCATCCCCACGGCCTCCGGGATGGCGTCGTCCGGGTCGTTGCCGAGGCTGATGCCGCGCATGAAGGAGCGCATCGCCGCGAGCTTCTTCAGCACCGCGGTGACCCGGTCCGCGTCGCCGGCGGTGAAGAGCTCGGCGAGGTACTCCACCGGGATGCGCAGCGCGTCGATGGCGCCGAACAGGTTGCCGGCGTCCTCGCCGTCGTGCCCCTGGTCGCGCAGCAGGTCCACCACAGGTGAGAGCGGCGGCACGTACCAGACCATCGGCATGGTCCGGTATTCCGGGTGGAGCGGCAGCGCCACCTTGTAGACCTTGGCCAGGGCGTAGACCGGCGAGCGCCCGGCGGCGTCGATCCAGTCCTCCGGGATGCCCTGGGCCCGGGCCTCTGCCTGGACGGCGGGGTCCTTCGGGTCCAGCAGCACGTCCATCTGGGCGTCGTAGAGTTCCTGCGGGTCCGTGACCGAGGCCGCCGCGGTGACGGCGTCGGCGTCGTACAAAAACAGCCCCAGGTACCGCAGCCGGCCCACGCAGGTCTCCGAGCAGACCGTCGGCAGGCCCACCTCCACCCGCGGGTAGCAGAAGGTGCACTTCTCCGCCTTGCCGGTCTTGTGGTTGAAGTAGATCTTCTTGTACGGGCAGCCGGTGACGCACTGGCGCCAGCCGCGGCACTTGTCCTGGTCCACCAGCACAATCCCGTCCTCCACCCGCTTGTAGATAGCGCCGGAAGGGCAGGAAGCCATGCAGGACGGGTTCAGGCAGTGCTCGCAGATCCGCGGCAGATAGAACATGAAGGTTTGTTCGTAGGCGAACTTGATCTTGTCCTCGGATTCCCGCCGGACCTTCTCCACGATCGGGTCCAGATGCCCGTTCTCGGCGGAGCCGCCGAGGTCGTCGTCCCAGTTCGCGGACCAGGTGATCTTGGTGTCCTCACCGGTGATCAGGGACTTGGGCCGGGCCACCGGGAAGTCATCACCGAGCGGCGCGTCAACGAGGGTTTTGTAGTCGTAGGTCCAGGGCTCGTAGTAGTCCTTGAGCTCGGGCTGGACCGGGCTGGCGAAGATCCCGAAGAGCTTCTTGACCCGGCCGCCGGCTTTGAGCACCAGTTTGCCGCGCTTGTTCAGCGCCCAGCCGCCGTGCCATTTTTCCTGGTCCTCGTAGCGGCGCGGATAGCCTTGGCCGGGGCGGGTTTCGACGTTGTTGAACCAGACGTATTCGGTGCCCGCACGGTTGGTCCAGGCCTGCTTGCAGGTCACGGAACAGGTGTGGCAGCCGATGCATTTGTCCAGGTTCATGACCATGCCCATTTGAGCCATGACACGCATCAGTACTGCACCTCCTGGGAACGACGCCGGACGGTGGCCACCATGTCGCGCTGGTTTCCGGTGGGGCCGAGGTAGTTGAATGCGTAGGCGAGCTGGGCGTAGCCGCCGATCAGGTGCGAGGGTTTGACCAGCAGCCGGGTCACGGAGTTGTGGATGCCGCCACGCCGCCCGGTGGCCTCGGACTTCGGCACGTCGATGGTGCGTTCCTGCGCGTGGTGGACGTAGACCACGCCGGCCGGCATCCGGTGGCTGACGATCGCCCGGGCCACCAGGACGCCGTTGATGTTCAGGCACTCCACCCAGTCGTTGTCCTTGACCTCGATGGCCGCCGCGTCGGCGGGGCTCATCCAGACCGTGGGCCCGCCGCGGGAGAGGGAGAGCATCAGCAGGTTGTCCTGGTATTCGGAGTGGATGGACCACTTGGAGTGCGGGGTCAGGTAGCGGACCACCACCTCCATGGCCCCGTCCTGGCCGAGTCGGGGTTCGCCGAAGAGCTTGTGCATGTCCAGCGGCGGCCGGTAGATCGGCAGCGCCTCGCCGATGTCGATCATCCAGTCGTGGTCGAGGAAGAAGTGCATCCGGCCGGTCAGGGTGTGGAAGGGCTTGAGCCTTTCGACGTTGATGGTGAACGGGGCGTAGCGCCGCCCGCCCGTCTCAGAGCCGGACCATTCCGGGGAGGTGATCACCGGGACGGGGCCGGCCTGGGTCTGGGCGAAGGTGATGAATTTTTCCTCGGACCCCTCGGACAGGTCCGCCAGTTTCCGCCCGGTGCGGAGTTCCAGGTCCTTGAAGCCCTGCACCGACAGCGCGCCGTTGGTGGTGCCGGAGAAGGCCAGGATGCCCTCGGCCATTTTCGCGTCGGTGTCGATCGCGGGGCGTCCGTCCGCGGCGCCGCCGAGCATCACGCCGTTGGAGCGGCTGAGCCGGTCCAACGCTCCGGCGAGTTTGTAGGTGACGTTCTTGACCGTGAAGCCCAGTTTGTCGGCCAGCGGCCCGACGGCGGCGAGCTTGTCCGCGATGGCGGTGTAGTCCCGCTCCACGACGGAAAAGATGGGCATGTTCTGCCCGGCGACCGCGGGGATGGACGTGTCCCGCCAGTCCCGGACGATCCCGCCGGGCTGGGCGAGCTGGCCGGGGGTGTCGTGCTGCAGCGGCACGCTCACGAGGTCCCGGCGCACGCCGAGGTGGGTTTTGGCCTGCCGGGAGAACTCCTGGGCCAGCAGGTGGAACATGTCGAAGTCCGTCTTGGTCTCCCACGGCGGGTCGATCGCCGGGGTGAAGGCGTGCACGAACGGGTGCATGTCGGTGGAGGACAGGTCGTGCTTCTCGTACCAGGTGGCGGCCGGGAACACGACGTCGGACAGCAGCGTGGTGGAGGTCATCCGGAAGTCCGCCGAGACCAGCAGGTCCAGCTTCCCTTCCGGCGCCTGATCGTGCCACTTCACGTCCCGGGGTTTGAGCCCTTCGGCGTGGTCCTGGCCCAGGACATTGTTGTGTGTGCCCAGCAGGTTCCGCAGGAAGTACTCGTTGCCCTTGGCGGAGGAGCCGAACAGGTTCGAGCGCCACAGCACGAGGGTCCGCGGCCAGTTCTCCGGGGCGTCCACGTCCTCGATCGCCGGGGTCAGGGTGCGGCTCTTCAGGGCATCGGCGATGTAGCCGGCGGCGTTCGTCGCGGTGCCGGCGGCGACGGCCGCCTCTGCCTCGTCCGCGAGGTCCAGCGGGTTCCGGTCGAACTGCGGGTAAAACGGCATCCAGCCGAGCCGGGCGGACTGGGCGAGCGCGTCCGCGGTGTGCATGCCGTCCAGGGCCCCGGTGGAGAGCGGGGACTTCAGCGCATCCGCGGAGTAACCGTCCTGCCGCCACTGGTCCGTGTGCATGTACCAGTAGCCGGTGCCGATCATGGTCCGCGGCGGCCGGGACCAGTCCAGGGCATTGGCCAGCGACAGCCAGCCGGTGACCGGCCGGGTCTTTTCCTGGCCGACGTAGTGCGCCCAGCCGCCGCCGTTGCGGCCCATGCAGCCGGTCAGCATCACCAGGGCCAGCACCGCCCGGTAGGTGGTGTCGCCATGGAACCACTGGCAGATCCCGGCACCCATGATGATCATGGACCGGCCCTTGGACTGTTCGGCGTTGCGGGCGAATTCGCGGGCCACTCGGATGCAGGCCTGCGCCGGGACGGAGGTGATCTCCTCCTGCCAGGCCGGGGTGTAGGGTGTCGCGGCGTCCTGGTAGCCGGCGGCCCAGTCCCCCGGGAGCCCAGCGCGGCCGACCCCATACTGGGCCAGCATCAGGTCGAAGACGGTGGTGACCAGCTGGCCTTCCACCTCCAGGACGGGCACGCCGCGCCGGAGCACGCTGCCGTCCCCGCCTGCGTCCTCGAAGCACGGCAGCAGGATCTCGGCGCTTTCCCCGGAAACCTCGCGGAGCGACAGGGCCGGTTCAATCCCCTCGAGGTCCAGGTTCCACTTGCCCTCGCCGCTGTCTGAGTAGCGGAAGCCCATGGAGCCGTTGGGGACCGCCGGCAGCCCGGTCTTCTTGTCGAACAGGACGGTGCGGAACGCCGCATCCTCGGCCCCGGCAGCGGCCGGGAGGTCCCGGGCGGTGAGGAACTTGGCCGGGGTCAGGGAGCCGTCGTCGCGCCGTTCGAGCCGGACCAGGAACGGCAGGTCGGTGTACTGGCGGACATAGTCGGCGAAGAACGGCACCTCACGGTCGACAAAGAATTCCTTGAGCATGACGTGTCCCATCGCCATGGCCAGCGCGGCGTCGGTTCCGGCCTGTGCGGGGAGCCATTCGTCGGCGAACTTCGTGTTGTCCGCATAGTCCGGGCTGACCGTGACCACCTTGGTGCCGCGGTACCGCACCTCGGCCATCCAGTGCGCGTCCGGGGTGCGGGTCACGGGGACGTTGGAGCCCCACATCATCAGATACCGGGCGTCCCACCAGTCCCCCGATTCCGGGACGTCGGTCTGGTCCCCGAAAACCTGCGGGCTGGCCACGGGGAGGTCGGCGTACCAGTCGTAGAAGGACGTCATCACCCCGCCGATCAGCTGGATGAAGCGGGTCCCCACGGCGTGCGAGACCATGGACATCGCCGGGATGGGCGAGAAGCCGGCACAGCGGTCCGGGCCGTAGGCCTTGATGGTGTTCACGTGCGCGGCGGCGGCGATTTCGACCGCCTCCTGCCAGGAGATACGCACCAGGCCGCCCTTGCCGCGGGCCTGCTGGTAGCGGCGGCGCCGCTCAGGGTCGCCCACGACGTCGGCAAAGGCCAGCACCGGGTCACCCAGCCGGGCCTTGGCCTCGCGGTACATCTCGACGAGGACGCCCCGCGCATACGGAAAACGCACCCGGGTGGGCGAATAGGTGTACCAGGAGAAGGCCGCGCCGCGAGGGCAGCCCCGTGGCTCGTATTCCGGGCTGTCCGGGCCCACGGAGGGGTAGTCGGTCTGCTGGGATTCCCAGGTGATGATGCCGTCCTTGACGTACACCTTCCAGGAGCAGGAACCGGTGCAGTTCACCCCGTGTGTGGACCGGACCACTTTGTCGTGGCTCCAGCGGTCCCGGTAAAAGATGTCGCCCTTGCGGCCACCCTCTCGGAACACCGCCCTGCCGTCGTCGGTCTGGTCCCATTTCGTAAAGAATCGGCCCAGCTTCAACATTGCATCCGAGGCGGGTCCGTCCAACCCCGCGGCCCCTCCGGCAGTCATGCCCTCAAGCTAAGGGGCACATTCCGGGCCGGATAGGGCCTTAGGACACTGGGGCAGCCCCGGGCCCGGGGGGGGGGGGGGGGGGGGGACGCCCGCGGTTCAACGCCCGCGGTTCAACGCCCGCGGTTCAGGCGAAGCACTCCAGCTCGACGCCGGCGGCCTCCAGCGCCGCACGGATCGCTGCCGCTGTGGCAACGGAGCCGGGCGTGTCCGCCCGCAGGCACAGCGAGTGCGGCTCGATCCGGAGCACGGTGCCGTCGACGGCCTCGACTTCGCCCTTCGTGGCGAGCCTGACCGCCCGCTCGGCAACCTGTCCGGCGTCGAGGATCAGGGCCCCTTCCTCCGTGCCCGGCACGAGAGTGCCGTCGGGGAAGTAGGCGCGGTCGGCGAAGGCCTCGGAGAAAACAGGGTGCCCGGCTTCCTTGGCGATTTCCAGCAGGGCTGAGCCGGGGAAGCCGAGGACGGGCAGCCCGGGATCGTAGGCCTGGATGGCGGCGATCACGGCGGAGGCCTGCTCGGCGTCGTGCACGGTGCGGTCGTAGAGCGCCCCGTGCAGCTTGACGTAGTCCACCGAGGCGCCCACGGCGTGGGCGACGCCGTCGAGCGCTCCGAGCTGGTAGAGGACGGCGCCAAAGAGATCGTCAAAGGTCATGTCCAGCGAGCGCAGGCCGAAGCCGGCCAGGTCCGGGTAACCGATGTGGGCGCCGACGCTGACGTCGAGTTCGTACGCCGCCCGGCAGGTGTCCAGCATGGTCACGGGGTCGCCGGCGTGCATTCCGCAGGCCACGCTGGCGCTTGTGACCAGCGGAAACATCGCGGCGTCGTCGCCCTTGGTCCATGTCCCGAAGGACTCCCCCAGGTCAGTGTTCAGATCCAAAACGTGCCGCCGTCCTTCGTTGCAGTCTTCGGCGCGCCGCTGCCCCGGGTGCCGCCGCCCTGAGTGCCGCTGTCCGGGGCTGAATCCGGCTGCGCGTCCAGGGACGTGTCGTAGAGCGCGGCCGGCCCGGTGGTGTCCGCCAGGGCCTGCAGTTCGCCCGGGATCGTGTCCGGGATGGGCCCGAACGCTTCCTTGGCGTTCGCGACGACGGCGCGGCCCATCACCCGGTTGCCGACTCCGCCGACGACCGCGCCGACGCCGAAGGGCAGGGCACGGCCCAGCAGGGCAGTGCCCTGGGTCTTGAGCAGGGAGCGCAGGAACATCGTCTGGATCTTGGCCCGCACGGTGCCGAAGCCGGCGAGGGGCATGCTCCGGGCGAAGGCCGCAGTCCAGGCCTGGGACGGCCCCCTGCCCCGTGCCGCCGCTTGCCCGCTCAGCGAGCTCAGCAGCTGGGTGCCTTCCTCGCCCAGCATGATCGCCATCACCAGGGTGCTGGCCCTGTCCGGATCCACCATCCGAACGCCGTGCAGTTCAGCAAGCGCCGTGGAATACAGGGCAGTGGCTTCGAGGAACCCGACGGCCGCGGCGGCCGAAAGGCCGAGTGCCGCCGCAGTCCCTACGCCCGGAATCACTGCCGCCCCGCCGACCAGCGCACCGCCGCCGGTGACGGCGAGCAGGTAGTCGCGCTCCAGGATGGCGGCGAGCTGGGCCGCCGTGGCCTGCGGGTGCCTGCGCTGGAGCCTGCGGATATTGGCCAGCACCAGGGGCCGCTGGACTTCAACCGCCCGCAGGAGCACCTTGTGGAGTCCGGGCCGGGGCCGGCCGGCGGCGTCGAACATCGCACTGTGGGCTGTTTGCTGGGCAACCTTCATTGCCGGGTTGCTGCGCTTGGCCATGATCGCCTCTCGTCGGAACTAAAAAAGTAAGTTCACTTAACACTAGGGCACGGCCCGGCAGGCGGGTCGCCGATGGACCCCGGAGTGTTCCAGCCCGGCCGCGCGGCTGGCTACTAGACTGGGCCCATGCCCGCCCTGCGAGCCCTCCGCCCCTTCGCGCACCGGGAGTACCGCGTGCTGATCACGGCGCTGGCCATCTCCATCTTCGGTTCCGGGATGTGGGCCGTCGCGATGGTCTACGAGGTGATCCACCTGGGCGGCGGACCGCTGGAGCTCTCGGTCGTGGCCGCGGCGGGCAGCGTCGGGCTGGTGATTTTTCTGCTGGCCGGCGGCATCGCCGCGGACCGCGTACCCCAGCGGCTCCTGATCATCGCGGTCGAGGGCGCCAACCTCGCCGTCGTTGCCACTGTCAGCGGGCTTGCCATGGCCGGCTTGCTCGAGCTGTGGCATCTGGCGCTGGGGGCCTTCGTGCTCGGCGTCGGGGCCGCGTTCTTCTTCCCCGCCTACTCCGCCATCCTGCCGCGGATCCTGCCGCCCGAGGACCTGCTCGCGGCCAACGGCCTGGAGGGGACCATGCGGCCGCTGTTGCAGCAGGCCGCCGGGCCGGCCGTTGCGGGCATCCTGGTGGCGGCCCTGTCCCCCGCCTACGCCGTCACCGGTGTTGCGGCCTGCCACCTGCTGGCCTTCACCATCCTGAACCTCCTCCACCGCCAGCCCGCGGCAGGGGCGGAAGTTCAGGATGGACAAAGCCAACGGGCCAAGACATCCCTGCGCCACGACCTCCGCGAGGGCGTCAGCTACACCGTCCGGACGCCCTGGCTGCTGTGGACCCTGCTCTGGGCCTGCATTTCGGTGCTGTTCCTGATCGGCCCCATCGAGGTCCTGGTCCCGTTCGTGGTCCGGGACCAGCTCGGCGGGGACGCGCGCATGTTCGGCTTCCTGCTCGCCATCATGGGCGTGGGCGGCGCCGCAGCCTCGCTGGCCACGGCTTCTTTTCCCCTTCCGCGCCGCTACCTCACCGTGATGATGGTGTCCTGGGGCGCGGGCAGCCTGCCGATCGCCGCCGTAGGAATCATGGACAGTTTCTGGGCCGTGGCCGCCGCCCTTTTCATCTTCGGCGCCACCGGCGGCGTGGGCATGGTGATCTGGGGAACCTTGCTCCAGCGCCGGGTGCCGCCGCATCTGCTCGGCCGCGTCTCGAGCCTGGACTTCTTCGTGTCCCTGGCCCTCATGCCGGTCTCCATGGCACTGGCCGGGCCGGCCGCCGAGGTATTGCCGCTGTGGCTGATCTTCCTCGTCGCCGGGACCGTGTGCCCGGTGATGGCCGTCGTCGCGATGGTGGTGGCGCGGATGCCGGCCGATGAACTGGCCCATCCGCTCGTCGACGGTGCAGATTTCGCGGATGCCGCGGCCCCTGCCGAATCCTCCGGGCCAGGGCAGCCCGGCTCGAACCAACGCGGGGTCACCTAGAGCCCATGTCCGTGGGGATCATGGGCGATAAGTGACCCCGCGTTGCTTCGGCGGCGGTTCAGACTGCGGCGCGCACCACCGGGATCGACGACGTCGGAAGGCCGCTGGGGAAGATGGTCGGTTCCGGGGCGGTGACCGGCGCCAGCGGGACCCGGACCGGGCCGCCGTCGACCGTGAGCAGTTCCCCGCGCACGTCGACCTGCAGCGGCGCGCCGTCACGGACGGTCAGGCCGATCGAATCCTGCTCGAGCCCGACGTGCAGGAGCCTGCCCTGGATCTTCAGATGAAACTCGAGTCCGTCCCATTCGGCAGGCAGCCGCGGATCGAAGTACGGCACCGCGCCCTGGTCCCGCAGCCCGGCGAAGCCGCTGACCAGCGAACTCCACACCCCGCCGGTGGAGGCGATGTGGACGCCGTCGATCGTGTTGCCGTGGGTGTCGTCGAGGTCGATGAACAGGGCGTGGGTGAAGTGGTCCAGCGCGGCCTTGCCGTAGCCGACCTCGGCCGCCATGATGCCCTGGACGCAGGCGGACAGCGTGGAGTCGCCGGTGGTGATGGGGTCGTAGAAATCGAAGGCGCGGCGCTTTTCCTCGGCGGTGAAGTCCTGCCACTGCAGGAACATGGCCAGCACGGTGTCGGCCTGCTTCAGGACCTGGTGCCGGTAAATCACCAGCGGGTGGAAGTGCAGCAGGAGCGGGTACTTGGACCGGGGCGTGGTCCAGTCCCACGGTTCCAGGGTCATGAAGTCGTTGTCCTGGGAGTGGACCTGGAGGTCCTCGTCGTAGGGCAGCTGCATGCGGTTGGCGGCCTGCTCCCAGAGCTGGCGTTCGGCGTCGTCGATCTCGGGGTGGTCCAGCGCCGCCGCGGCGCGCAGGTTGAAGCGCGCCATGACGTTTGTGTACAGGTTGTCGTTGACGACGGCGGTGTACTCGTCGGGGCCCGTGACGCCGTGGATGTGGAACAGCCCGTCCTTGCCGAAGAAGCCGAGCGAGACCCACATCCGTGCGGTCTCGATCAGCAGATCGGAGCCCAGCGTGGCCTGGAACTCGGTGTCCCCGCTGGCCCAGATGTACCGGTTGGTCGCGAAGGCGATCGCGGCGGCGATGTGGAACTGCGCGGTGCCGGCCGCGTAGTAGGCGCTGGCCTCGAGTCCGTTGATGGTGCGCCAGGGGAAGAGGGCGCCGTCGACGCTGAGCTCCTTGGCGCGGATCTTCGCCTCCGGCAGGAGGTCGTGGCGGAATTCCAGGACCTGGCGGGCGTTGCCCGGGTTGGTGTAGGTCAGGTAGGGCAGCAGGTACACCTCCTGGTCCCAGAAGTAGTGGCCGTCGTAGCCGGAGCCCGACACACCCTTGGCCGGGATGCCGGCCACATCGGCGCAGGCCGTGGCCTGCGCGAGCTGGAAGAGGTTCCAGCGCACGCCCTGCTGGAGCTCGGTCTGGCCCGCCAGGACAATGTCGCTCGTGCTCCAGTAGTCGCGGTAGTGGTCCTCGCTCTGGGCGAAGATATCGCTGACCGGCTTGAGGCTGGCTTCGGCGCTGTCGGCGAGGTCCTCGGCAGCCTGGCCCACGGCATAGCTGACGCTCTTCTCCAGCACGAACGGTGCGTCCGCGCTGACGGCGAGCACGTAACGGACGCTGCTGTCGTCCTGGTCCACCTGGGTGTCGAACGGCTGCACGCCGGCCGAGGTCCAGTGATCCACAGCCATCCCGAGCCGCTGCTTGGATTCCGAGGCTTCCCAGGACAGGCGCAGGGAGCCGTCCCCGCCGTCGAGCCGCAGGGGCAGCAGCACGCGCCCGGCGTGGCGGCCGGCGCGGCGCGGATCATGGGCGGAGTGGTCCTCCACCGGCTGGTCCTGGCGGTTGATGACCGAGGACGTGACGTCCGCGGAGATATCCCGGTCGGCCGCCACCTCGAGGCTGATGCCCAGCGCGCCGCGGGACGCGTAGCCGACGGCGCGCCGTTCGGTGGTGGTCACGGTCGCACCGGAACGGCACTGCCAGGTGATCCGGCACTCGTAGATACCCGTGGCGAAATCCACCGAACGGCGGTAGTCCAGCACAGTGGACTCGTCCAGGCTCAGCGGCTCGCCGTCGATGATGACGGTGAAGTTGTTGGCGTCCGGGACATAGAGGATCCGCTGGCCGGTGCGGGCGAAGCCGTACGCGTTTTCGGCGTGCTTGATGTCCCAGGTCTCGTGGAAGCCGTTGATGAAGCTGCCCGGAAGTTCGGCGTCCGCGGCACCCCAGTGCGCGCCGCGGATGCCCAGGTGCCCGTTGCCGAGGCTGAACAGGGTCTCCAGGGTGCCGGCATTGCCGGGGAGGTGCACGGTCTCGACCAGCTGCCAGGGATCGTTGGGGAACCGGGCGCGGTCCGAGGTGATGAGAGCCATGGTTTAGGGGATTCCTTCGGCGGGAGGGGGGCTGGGCGGTGGGGTGAGCGGGCCGGGCTAGAGCAGTTCGGCGAGGTCGTTGACCACGACCGTGGCGCCGGCGTCGAGCAGGGTCTGCCGGCCGGCGCCGCGGTCGACGCCGATCACCGAGCGGAAGTCTCCCGCTCTGCCGGCCTGGACGCCGGAGACGGCGTCCTCCACCACGACGCACTCCCGGCTCGGCAGGCCCAGAAGCCGCGCGGCGTATTCGTAGGTGGCCGGGCTGGGCTTGCCGGGCAGCCCCTCGGCGACGGCGACGACGCCGTCGACCACCACCGGGAAGTAATCGGACAGGCCGGCGGCCTTCAGCACGGCAGGGGCGTTGCGGGATGAGGAGACGACGGCGAGCTTGAGCCCGCGGGCCAGCGCGGCCTCAACCAGCCGGACGGAGCCCTCGTAGGGCTGGACTCCGCTGGCCTCGACGATGTCGTTGAAGACCTTGTTCTTGCGGTTGCCGAGTCCGTGGACGGTGTCATGCGCGGGCTCGTCGTCCGCCGGGCCCTCGGGCAGCACAATCCCGCGGGAGGCCAGGAAGTCCCGGACGCCGTCGAACCGCGGCTTGCCGTCGATGTGGTCGAAGTAGTCGCTCTCACGGTACGGCGCGGCGCCGGGGACCGAGGCCAGGAAGCCGTCGAAGAGCTGCTTCCAGGCGTGCTCGTGCACCACAGCGGTGGGGGTCAGGACGCCGTCGAGGTCAAAAAGGATGGCGGATGCACCGGAGAGCGCACCGGCGAGGCCGGAGGTATCGGGAACTACAGTCATGAGGCGAGGTCCTTTCAGACAACGGGCAGGCAGGACGGTCTGGTCAAAGTGTTGGTCTAGGACAGTCAGCTCAGGGCTGCTCTGTTGGGGGCCGTTCCGGCGGCGGACACCGTCCGGATCAGTGCCGGCGCGTGCTGGTGCGCTCTACCAATTTGGTGTCCAGCAGATGGTTCGACGGCGGACTGGGAGGCGGCGGATTGGGAAGTCCTGAGCGATGAAGTCTTTCAATCAGCAGGTTGGCCGCGAACGCGCCCTGGTCGGCAACTGGCTGGGCAATTGTGGTCAGGCCCAGGAACCAACTCATCTGATGATCGTCTATTCCTATGATGGACACGTTTTCCGGCGCTGACAAACCGAACTCCCGCATTGCCATGAGCGCGCCGAAGGCTGCCTCGTCGCAACCGGCGAAGATCGCGGACGGCATCCTGCGTTTTTCCACGAGCTCCACCATGGCCAGCCGGCCGCCTTCGATGCTGGAGCCGGCGTCGAGCACGAGGTCTGGATCGACGGCGAGGCCGTGGCCGGCCAGGGCCTGCTCGAAGCCCCGCCGCCGCTCGCTGGCGGTCACGAGGGAGGGTGCGCCGGTTTCGCTGCCGGCAAGGATGGCAAGGTCCCGGTGCCCCAGGTCCAGCAGGTGGTTCGTGGCGGCGCGGGCGGCGTCGGCGTTGTCGATGCCCACGTTGTCCCACGGCATGCCGTGCATCCCCACGCTGGCCACGGCGAGACCCGACTCGGCGAGCGCGGCCGTTTCGGCCTCATCCAGGGCGATGTTGAACAGCAGTACCCCGTCCACCCGCTGCACCAGGCCGGCGAGGTCGCCGAAGAGGTTCCGCTTCACGCTGGGCCGGTTCCGGAGGCTGATCAGCACCGTGTCATAGCCGCTGTCGGCGAAGACTTCCTCGGCCGCTTCCACGGCCCGGGCAAAGAACCATGCCGTGGCCGTCGGGGCGATGATGGCCACCGAGCCGGTGTTGCCGCCGGCCAGCCGGGATGCCGCGGAGGATGCTTTGTAGCCGAGCTGGGCCGCTGCGTCACTGACCCTTGCCTTGGCCTGTGCGGAGATGTTGGGAAGCTGCCGGAGGGCTCGGGAGACGGTGCAGATGGAGAGCCCGGAGAGCGCGGCGACGTCCTGGATCCTCACGCGCGGGGAGTTGGCCTGCGGCACGGGCTCAGCCCTTTCTTCCCCCTGAAGTAGTGGGCCCGGTGTTCATGGCCGAGGTCGATTGTAAGCGCTTACATATTTGGCATGCAAGTGGATGATCCGGGGTTTCGGCTGCGGGTTGGCGCGGGTTGGCGCGGGTTGGCGCGGGTCCCCGGCGTCGGGTCAGTGCCCGGTCATCACTCGGTCATCACCTTTATCGACGCCCGGTCAGCGCAGGACGTAGTGCCGCAGGAACGTGCTGACGTCCACGAGTTCTGCCTTCGAGATCGTGTGGCCCATGCCCGGATAGGTCCTGGCCGTGAGCTGGGTGTTCCGGTTCAGCCACGCCTCGGTATGCTCGGTGGCTGCGTCGTTGATGACGACGTCGCCCTTGTCCCGGCCCCAAAAGAACGGCGGCCGGGCGGTGAAGGATTCGCTCATGGCCAGGAGTTCGTTGTCCAGGACAAAGCCCGAGAGACCCACAGCTGCGCGGAATTGTTCCGGCCGGAGCCGCAGGAGCGTGCTGGCCATGGCCATCCCCTGCGAAAATCCGAACAGGCTGACGCTGCTGTGCCGGGCTTTCACCGACTCGATCCAGGCGAAGACCGCGTTCGTGGAGGCGATGACGTCGGCAAAGTCATGGGTGAGGAAATAGTCCAGCAGGAACCAGCCGTAGTGGTCTCCAATATCCTTCGGTCCACGCAGTGCGGCGCAGCTGAACTCGGGCGGCAGGGAAGCGAACAGCTTGGACATGCGGAATTCGTCCGTACCGTAGCCGTGCAGCATCACCAGCAGCGGGGTGCCGCCGCGTTCGTGCTCGGGTTTTGACCAGATCACCGTCTCCATTGGCTCAGCCTATCCATCACGGCCACGCGTTCCGCCCCGCGCCCGGTGGTGCTGCGCGGTTTCCGCGGCGGAATCGGACCTCCGCCCCCGGATCTTTGGCGCATCCGTCCGAAAAGGGCGCGGCTGGCCGAAACCGGCGCGAAAACTTCCCGGAAAATTCCCTGCGGGGCGCGGGGGCGCTTCATTGAAACAGCCGGGGCGGGGTTGTAGCGTGACGCTGGACAGCATGCTTACCATCATCGGCCCGCCCCGGGCATCAAGGAGCACGTTATGAGAATCGGTTCCGCAATCTTCCTCATCGCCATCGGCGCCATCCTCGCCTGGGCCGTCGCCCCAGGGCTGATCCCCAACGTAAACCAGGCCATGATCGGCTACATCCTGATGGCGGTCGGCGTGATTGGACTCATCGCTTCACTCGTCCTCGCCGGCCCCGGACGCGGCCGCACGCGCCGGGTCAGCGAAAGCCGCACGGTAGTGGACCCCAACACCGGCGAGACCATCACCCGCAATGAGAGCCGCGACGCAGGCATCTAAGATTTCCCCGCACCCACTGCGCGGCGCGGAACCCAACGACCCGGAAGCCGGGCCGGACCTCGAGGTCGGGCCCGGCTTCCGTCATGTGGCCCACCCGCGCACAACCGCGGCACATGCCCAGCCCCCGCGGCGGCCCATGGACATAACCCCAAAATGCCCACTCCCCGGCCCGACCACTGGACATGCCCCCTTCAGCCCGGCCCGCAACCACCCGAAGCGCCGCACATGCCCGGCCCCCGGGGGCGGCCCATGGACATAACCCCCAAGTGCCCACTCCCCGGCCCGACCACTGGACATGCCCCCCTTCAGCCTGGCCCCATCACTGGACATGTCCCGCGGCAAACGCACTCTTTCTGCGTTCATGTGGTTTTTCATTGACAAACCAACAAGAACAAAGATAAAGTCAAACAATTCCACTTCATGTGACGGGAGTCACCGAAGCGGCCAGAGCGCATTTCCAGCACTACAGCAGGCAAGAACCAGGACAGACGCAGTACGCAACGGAGGGTAAGTGTTCGCCGAAGAACGCCAGCAGCTGATCGTGGGGCTCATCTACGCCAGCGGCCGGGCCAGCGTCACTGACCTGGCCGAGCGCTTCAGTATCACCACCGAAACCATCCGCCGGGACCTCGCCGCCCTGGAAGCCTCCGGCAGCGTCCGCCGGGTGCACGGCGGCGCGGTCTCTCCGGACCGCTTCAGCACCACGGAAGAAAGCATCCTGGAGCGGACCGTCCAGCGGCAGCCCGAGAAGACCCGGATCGCCGAGGCCGCCCTGGCCCTCATCCCACAGGGCCTCACCGGCAGCATCCTGATTGACGCCGGCTCCACCACGGAAGCCCTCGCCGAACTCCTGTCTGCCCGGGCCGCGGGAGCCGCCGCGCAGGGCACCGCGCCGGGACCCGGGTCCGACGCCGAACTCGTCGTCATCACCCACTCCCTGCCCATCGCGTCCAGACTGTCGGGCGGCCCCGGGATCGCCCTGCACCTGCTCGGCGGCAAGGTCCGCGGCCTGACCCAGGCCGCCGTCGGCCAGTCCACGGTGGAAGCCGCCCGCCGGATCCGCCCGGACATCGCCTTCATCGGCACCAACGGCATCCATGCAGCCTTCGGGCTGAGCACACCCGATCCTGAAGAAGCCGCTGTCAAGGCTGCCTTCGTCCAATCAGCGCGCCGCATTGTGGTGCTGGCTGATTCCTCCAAGCTGGACGCGGAAACGCTGGTCCAGTTCGCCTCGTTGAAAGATCTGGACACCGTGATCACAGACACGCAACCCAGCCGGCAACTCGCCGACGCCCTTGCGGAAGCCGGAGTGGAGGTGGTGGTCGCGTGATTGTCACCCTCACCGCCAACCCCAGCCTGGACCGCACCGTGGCGCTGCCCGGCCCCCTCCTCCGCGGGGAAGTTCAGCGGGCCATCTCTGTCCGCCAGGAATCCGGCGGCAAGGGAGTCAACGTCTCCCGCGCCCTCGTCGCGTCGGGGCTGAAGACAGTCGCCGTTCTCCCCGGCGCCGAGGCCGACCCTGTCCTCACCGGCCTGCGGGAGACCGACGTTCCGTTCGCGGCCCTGCCGATTGGTGAGCCGCTGCGCAGCAACGTGGCCCTCACCGAGCCCGGCGGAGTCACCACCAAGATCAATGAACCCGGACCGGCCCTCAGCGAGGACCAGCAGGAGGCCCTGATCAGCCTCCTGCTGGACCACGCCCGCGGTGCCGCCTGGGTGGTCCTGGCCGGCTCGCTCCCACCCGGGGTCCCGGCCGACTTCTACGCAACCGTCACCCGGCGGCTGCGTTCCCTGTTCGACGGCGAGGCCGCACCACGGGTCGCCGTCGATTCCTCCGGCGAACCCCTCGCCGCAGCGGTCTCCGGCGATACCTCGGGAAAACCGGACCTCTTGAAACCCAACGCCGAGGAACTGGTGGAACTGGCTGCCGCAGCCGGTTTCGCCACGAACAAGTCCGCCGAGGAGCTCGAAGCGGACCCGGAGGCTGCAGCAGCGGCCGCCTCCGCCGTCGTGCGCTCCGGAGTGGGCGCCGTACTGGCCACCCTCGGCTCCAAGGGTGCCGTTCTTGTGACGGCCGACGGCGCGTGGCTGGCCACGCACCCGCCGGTCACCGCGGTCAGCACTGTCGGCGCCGGCGATTCCTCGTTGGCCGGATACCTGCTCGCATCCAGCCAGGGCGCCGCCCCGGTCGATTGCCTCCGTCAGGCGGTGGCCCATGGTGCCGCCGCCGCTTCCCTGCCTGGCTCCACTGTCCCGGCAGTCAACCAAACCACCCCTGATGCCGTAACCATCACGGCCCTCCGGAAGGATTGACAGTGACACAGCTCATTACCACCGAACTGGTCGAGCTCGACCAGAATCTGGGCAGCTCGCCCGAGGACGTGATCCGGCATCTGGCAGGCAGGGTTGCAGCCACCGGACGCGCCACCGAGGCCGAAGGGCTTTTCGCCGACGCCTTCGCCCGCGAATCCAAGACCGCCACGGGCGTCCCGGGAGGCATCGCGATCCCGCACTGCCGCTCGACGGCGGTCACCGAACCCACCCTGGCGATGGCGCGGCTGTCCCAGCCGGTCGACTTCGGCGCCAAGGACGGGCCCGCGGACATCATCTTCTTCATCGCCGCTCCCGAGGGCGCGGACCAGGACCACCTGAAGCTGCTTTCGAAGCTGGCGCGGTCGCTGATCAAGAAGGACTTCACGGCCAGCCTGCGCGCCGCGACCACCGAGGCGGAAATTGTCGACCTCGTCGACGCCGCCCTGGCGGACAAGCCGGCCGCCCACACCGCTGCCGAAGCGACCGGCGCCGCATCCGCGGCCGCCGCCTCAGCCGCGGCGGCCGCAACCGGTGAAGGTGCCGGCGCAGCGAAGGCCAAGGGGCCCAAGCGCCTCGTCGCCGTGACGGCCTGCCCCACCGGCATCGCCCACACCTATATGGCCGCCGACTCGCTCGTCGCCGCGGCCAAGGAAGTCGGCGTGGACCTGCAGGTGGAAACCCAGGGATCCTCCGGCGCCAAGGCCCTCGACCCCGCCGTGATCGCCGCCGCCGATGCCGTGATCTTTGCAGTGGACGTGGACGTGCGCGGCAAGGAGCGCTTCGCCGGCATGCCGGTGATCAACGCGCCGGTCAAGCGCGGCATCGACGAACCCGACAAGATGGTCGCCGAGGCACTCGCCGCAGCGGACAACCCGCACGCCCACCGCGTGCCCCACTTCGGCGCCGAGGAGCAGGCTGAGATGGCCGCCGAGGAAAAGAGTGAGCACATTGGCACGAAGCTGAAGAAGGCCCTCCTGACCGGTGTCAGCTACATGATCCCGTTCGTGGCCGGCGGCGGCCTGCTGATCGCCCTCGGCTTCCTCTTGGGCGGCTACGACATCACCGCCTTCGCGGACAAGATCCTGGCGCAGAACAGCCTCTTCAACCTGCCCACCGAATACCCTGAACTGGCCTGGGGCCCGCTGGGCGCGTACCTGGGTTCCGTGCTCTTCAAGATCGGTGCCCTGTCCCTGGGCTTCCTCGTGCCTGCACTGGCCGGCTACATTGCCTACGCCATCGCTGACCGGCCCGGCATCGCCCCCGGTTTCGTTGCCGGTGCCACCGCCGTCTTCATGGGCGCCGGGTTCCTCGGCGGCATCGTGGGCGGCCTGATCGCCGGCTACGTGGCCCATTCGATCGGCAAGCTCAAGGTGGCCCGCTGGCTGCGCGGCCTGATGCCGGTGGTCGTCATCCCGCTCGTGGCGTCGCTCGCGGCGTCGGGCCTGTTGTTCGTGTTCCTGGGCGCCTACATCGCCCGGGTCACTGTCGGGCTCAACGACTTCCTGGCCGGCCTCACCGGCGCCAGCGCCGTCGCCCTCGGTATCATCCTGGGCCTGATGATGTGCTTCGACCTCGGCGGTCCGGTCAACAAGGTTGCCTACTCCTTCGCCGTCGCCGGCCTGGGCGCAGCGTCCATCACCAACCAGGCCCCATGGCAGATCATGGCGGCCGTCATGGCCGCCGGCATGGTCCCGCCGCTGGCCATGGCACTGGCTGCGACCGTGTTGAACAAGAGGCTCTTCAGCCTGGCGGAGCAGGAAAACGGCAAGGCCGCCTGGTTGCTGGGGGCATCCTTCATCACCGAAGGCGCCATCCCGTTCGCCGCCGCGGACCCGTTCCGCGTCATCCCCGCCAGCATGCTCGGCGGCGCCGTGACCGGTGCCATCTCGATGGCGGCAGGGGTGGGGTCGAAGGCCCCGCATGGCGGAATCTTCGTCTTCTTCGCGATCGATTCGTTCCTGTGGTTCGTCATCGCCATTGCGGCCGGTACCGTCGTAGGTGCCTTCGCCGTGATCGCGCTCAAGCGCTGGGCAGTCAAGAAGCCGGTTGATACGGTGGAAACTGTTCCCGTAGCCGCCTGAACCAGGACACTTTTCCAAGCAGATACTCACAGCTGACAAACACCCAAGCTGACTTCAAGGAGCAGAAATGACCGAACGTAACGCCACCATTGCCAGCCGCGTCGGGCTGCACGCCCGTCCGGCCGCCATCTTCGCCGAGGCTGCAGGCGAGTTCGACAACCTCGAGATCACGATTGCCCGGTTGGGCGAGCCCGAGGACGAGGCAATGGACGCCGCCAGCATCCTGTCGCTGATGAGCCTTGGCGCATCGCACGGCGAAGTTGTGGTGTTGCGTGCCGAAGGTGAAGGCGCCGACGCCGCACTTGACCGCCTCGTGCAGATCCTTGAGACGGATCACGACGCCGAATAGCCTCACCTTCCGGCCCCGCGCCGGAACACCGGCAGCTTCAGTTGGCCCGGCCGCCCCCGATGAGGGGCCGGCCGGGCCTTCGCGTTGCCGGCCGCAGAGATCAGAAGCAACGCGGGGTCACTTACCGCCCATTCCGGTGGGGAACTTGGGCGCTAAGTGACCCCGCGTTGCTTTGGCGGCGGACGGTCAGGGGTCGAGCAACTTTTGTAAGGGGCCTTAGCAAATGCTTGTCACGGCCCGGCGGCGCGGCTAGTTTGGAATCCCCGGCGGCACCGGCCGCGGGCCGCCGCCCAAGTGGTTCCCGGCCGAAGGAGATGATCGCGCAGCCATGCCAACGAAGAAAGGCGAGCCCCAAGGCTCGGAGAGCCCCAGCATCAAGGACCCCGAGCTCTATGAGAAGTTGCTCGAGGACGGCGCCTCCAAGCAAAAAGCCGCCAGGATCTCCAACGCCGCCGCCAAGCGGGGCCGTGCCTCAGTCGGCCGCAAGGGCGGCAAGGCCGGGGACTACGAGGACTGGACAGTGCCGCAGCTGAAGGCACGCGCCAAGGAGATCGGCCTCACGGGATACTCGGCCAAGAAGAAGAGCGAGCTCATCTCCGCCCTGCGGAACTCCTGATTAGCGTGCACGACGGCACCGGCAGGCACCCGGGCTCAGGCACCCTTTCGGGCCGTCTTCGCGGCCGTCGCTTTGGGAGCCGGTTCAGTCTTGGCAGCCGCCGCAGTCTTGGCAGAAGCCGTCCGGGTGGACGCCGTCTTGGTGGCTGTGGATTTAGCGCCAGTGGACTTGGCTGCCGACGCCCTGGCGCCCGCCTTCGGGGCGGCCTTGGGCGCCGAACCGGTTGTCCCGGCAGGAGTCTCCGCCGGCCCTCCGCCGCGCTTTTTCTCGATGCTGCGCTTGAGGGCTTCCATCAGGTCGATAACTTCGCCCTCGCCGGCCTCGGCAGGGGCACCGAAGGTCTCCTCCGTGTCCAACGACTCCCCCTTGTCCAGCTTCGCCTCGATCAGCTGGCGCAGCTGCTCCTGGTACTCGTCCGTGAACTGATCCGGCTCAAAGTCGGAGGCCATCGAGTCAACCAGGGCGGCGGACATCTCGCGTTCCTGCGCCGAGATCCGGACGGAAGTCTCGAGTGCGGGAAAGCTGGCCGCGCGGACCTCATCGGCCCACAGCAGCGACTGCAGCACCAGGACCTCGTCGCGAATCCTCAGCGCGCCAAGCCGCGTCTTGTCCCGGAGCGCGAACTGCACAATTGCCACCAGGTCCGTGTCCTCCAGGGCGCGCCGCAGCAGCACATAGGCCTTGGGCGACTTGGAGTCGGGTTCAAGGTAGTAGCTCTTTTCAAACATCATGGGATCGAGCTGGTCCACCGGAACGAACTGGACCACTTCGATTTCGTGGCTGTTTTCCGCCGGGATGGACTTGAGCTCGTCGCGGGTCAGGACCACCGTGCGGCCATCGTCCTCGTAGGCCTTGTCGATGTCCTCGTAGTCGATGATCTTGCTGCAGACCTCGCAACGGCGCTGGTAGCGGATCCGGCCGCCGTCGGCGTTGTGGACCTGGTGGAGGCTGATGTCGTGGTCCTCGGTGGCGCTGTAGACCTTGACCGGCACGTTGACCAGCCCGAACGCTATTGCGCCTTTCCAGATGGCTCTCATGGATCAAGTGAACATCACAGTTGCGCGGAGGTGAAGGGTTTTGCCCAACGGTAAGGAACGCGTCCGGGTGGACGGACGCGAACTGGTGCTCACCAACCTGGAAAAAATCATGTACCCGGCTACGGGCACCACCAAGGCCGACGTCCTGGCCTACTACGCCGCCGTCGCGCCCGTGCTGATCCCCGCCGCCCGCAACCGGCCGGCCACCCGGAAGCGCTGGGTCCACGGCGTCGGGACCGCCGACGCCCCGGGAGAGATGTTCTTCCAGAAGAACCTGGACCATTCAACACCGGGCTGGGTGCCCCGCGCCTCCATCACGCACAAGGACCGGACCATCCAATATCCCTTGGTCAATGATCCCGCCACCCTCACCTGGCTGGCCCAGATCGCAGCCTTGGAGATCCACGTGCCGCAGTGGCGGGTTGACTCCCACGGCAATGCGTCGCCGCCCGACCGGCTGGTGCTGGACCTGGACCCGGGCGAGGGCGCGGGGCTGGCGGAGTGCGTGGAGGTGGCCAGGCTGGCCCGCACCATCCTGCAGGACGTCGGCCTGGATCCCGTGCCGGTGACGAGCGGCAGCAAGGGCATCCACCTCTACGCGGCCCTGGACGGGTCGCAGAGCTCGGACCAGATTTCCGACTTCGCCCGCGAACTGGCCCGCTCGCTCGAAGCCGACCACCCGGATCTGGCCGTCAGCGACATGAAAAAGGCCCTGCGCACCGGCAAGGTGCTGGTGGACTGGAGCCAGAACAACGCCGCCAAGACCACCATCGTGCCGTACTCGCTGCGCGGCCGGCTCCGGCCCACGGTGGCCGCGCCGCGCACGTGGCGGGAACTCAGCTCCCCCTCGCTGCACCAGCTGGACTTCCAGGAGGTGATGAAGCGCGTCGCGGCCGGCAAGGATCCGTTCGCCCCGGTTTCCGGCGGCCGGCATGGCGCCGGCGCCCCGGCGCCGCACTCACCGCACGCGCCGGACCACCGGGCGGACCATCCGCCTGACCATCCGCTCGGCGGCCGAGCCGAAATCTCTCCCGAGCAGGCCGGCGACGGCGGCGACACCGACCCGCGGCTGGAAAAGTACCGCACCAAACGGGACAGGGCGGCCACTCCCGAGCCCTTCACCGCGGACCGGCACCACGCCTTGGACGAGGGCGGGACACGCCGGGAGAATTTCGTCATCCAGGAACACCACGCCAGCCGGCTGCACTACGACTTCCGGCTGGAACGCGACGGCGTGCTGGTGTCCTGGGCACTGCCCAAGGGCGTCCCGACCAGCAAAACCAAGAACCACCTCGCGGTCCAGACCGAGGACCACCCGATGGACTACGCCGACTTCGAGGGTGCGATTCCCAAGGGCCAGTACGGCGCCGGGACCGTCAGCATCTGGGACCACGGACACTACGAATGCGAAAAATGGATCGCGGGCAAGGAGGTCATCGCCACCCTGACCGGTGCGGAGGGCGGGGGCCTCGGCGGACCGCGCAGGTTCGCCCTGATCCACACCGGCCAGGCCGATGACCAGTGGCTGATCCACCTGATGGACCCGGCGGGCCCGCACGGCCGCCCCGGCCCGCGGCGCCCAGCCGGCACCGCGGACGATGCGGAGGACGACGCCGCGGACGAGGCAGCGGACGACGCCGATGGGGACGGGGACGGCGGCCGCCGCGAGGACGGAGCGGAAACCGGCACCGGCGCCGAACGTGCCCCCGACGCCTCCGGATTCAGCCCGATGCTGGCCACGTCGGGGACCCTGGCGGACCTTCCGGACCTGGACTGGCAGATCGAGCTCAAGTGGGACGGAGTGCGGGCACTGGTCATCGGCGACGCCACGAAGATCCGGCTCATCAGCCGCAACGGCATCGACATGTCGGTGAGCTACCCCGAACTCACGGACCGGTCCCGCTGGCCGGAACAGGGCTTCGTCGCCGACGGCGAGATCATCGCCGTCGGGCGCACCGGCCGGCCCGACTTCGGGCTGCTGCAGGGCCGCATGAAACTGAGCAAGGCCGCCGACGTCGCCCGGGCCCAGGAATCCACGCCCGTGCGGCTGATGCTGTTCGATCTGCTGTTCGACGCCGGCCAGGACCTGCGGCGCCGGCCGCTGAGTGAGCGCCGCCGCCGGCTGGAGCAGTTTTTCCGCCCTTCCGCCGCCCCGGTGGAGCTCTCCGGGGTGATCGACGGCGACGTCGCGCACATCCTGGAAAGCGCCGCCGAGCTCGGGCTCGAGGGGGTCATGGCCAAACGCACGGACGGGCGCTATGTCGGCCAGCGCAGCCGGTCCTGGCTCAAGCTCAAGGTTGAACGGACCCAGGAAGTGGTGGTGGGCGGCTGGCGGCCCGGTAAGGGCGGCCGCCGGGAATCCGTGGGTTCGCTGCTGCTGGGGATTCCGGACGGCTCGAAGCTACGCTACGTAGGCCGGGTGGGCAGCGGCTTCAGCACCCGTGAACTCAAGGAGCTCCGGCAGCAACTCGACGCCCTGCCACGGAAGACCTCCCCGTTCCGGGAGGTGCCGGACGCTGACGCCGCAGACGCCAACTGGGTGAGCGCAAAACTGGTCGGCGAGGTCACCTTCGGGGAATGGACCGGCAGCGGGAAGCTCCGGCACCCGGTGTGGCGCGGCTGGCGCCTGGATAAGGCCCGGCCATTGCTGTCCCTGGCCGGGCCCGGGGGGAGCGTGATGCAGGGTCTCGGGCCCGGGGGCCTCAGCCATGGACTGCGCCAGATGGCTCGCGACCTCGGGCTCGATTTCTTCTCCGAACTGATGATCCGCCATTGATCTTCCTTTCCGCTGTAATTAACCGCTGTGAAATGAAGTGTCCATCAATCGTAGGACTGCCCCGATGAGATGTCTGTAGCGCCCGCCGTCGGACTTTCCGCCGGCTCGAATCCGGCCGAAAATCCCCGCAGCTGAGGGCTGGCGCGGAAAATTTTGGCCGCGGTGCCGCAGCGATGGCCGGTTCCCAGTAACCGCGCGGCGAAAGCGGGCAAAAGAAATTGGTGAATTGCCCCCAATTGGCACCCGAAATGGGCGATCATACGGCACGCAACTCGGAAACTCCAGAGAATTCCCGTAAAATTGAAAGCCTGCCCAGAGCGGGGCAGCTACAAGTCGCAAGCAAATGATCTCCCTAGGAGCTTCCCAAATGCCCATAGACCGAAGCACGACCGACTCTTCAGCAGGCGTCATCGACGCCAGCAGAACCAACCAAGGCGCACCCAAGGGTGTGAAGAAACCGAAGCTACGTCGCCGTCGACTCCGCGAGTCCGACGTCAACGTTGTCGACCAGCCGATGCTCAAGAAGGCACTCGGCGGCACCATCGTGGGTAACACCATGGAGTGGTACGACGTCGGCGTGTTCGGCTACCTGATCACCACCATGGGACCGGTGTTCCTGCCGGAAGCGGACAAGTCCGTCCAGACCCTGTTCCTGCTCGGAACTTTCGCCGCCACCTTCATCGCCCGCCCCCTCGGCGGAGTCGTGTTCGGCTGGCTGGGCGACAAGATCGGCCGCCAGAAGGTCCTCGCCGCGACCCTGATGATCATGGCCGCCAGCACCTTCGCCGTCGGGCTCCTGCCTGGCTACGCACAGATCGGCATCTGGGCTGCGGTCCTGCTGGTCCTGTTCAAAGTTATCCAGGGCTTCTCTACCGGCGGTGAATACGCCGGCGCCACGACCTTTGTGAGCGAGTATGCCCCGGACAAGCGCCGCGGATTCTTCGCCAGCTTCCTGGACATGGGCAGCTACCTCGGTTTCGCCCTTGGCGCAGCCCTCGTTTCGGTGCTGCAGCTGACCCTCGGCCAGGACACCATGGAGCAGTGGGGCTGGCGTATCCCGTTCCTCATTGCCGGCCCGCTCGGCCTGATCGCCGTGTACTTCCGGAGCAAAATCGAGGAATCCCCCCAGTTCCAGGCAACCCTGGATGCCCAGGAGAACCTCGCCAAGGACGCAACCGCCGCGGACACCGCAGCCTCCAAGGGCCCGGTGGGCATCGTGAAGGCGTACTGGCGCTCCCTCATCGTCGCGATGATCCTGGTCGCGGCAGCAAACACCGCCGGCTACGCACTGACCTCCTACATGCCGACGTACCTGACGGAGTCCAAAGGCTACGACGAACTGCACGGCACACTGCTGACCATCCCCGTGCTGGTCATCATGAGCCTCTGCATCCCGCTGACCGGCAAGCTTTCTGACCGGATCGGCCGCCGCCCGGTGCTGTGGATCGGTGCCATCAGCACCGTCGTCCTTGCCACCCCCGCCTTCCTGTTGATCGGCATCGGTGAAATCTGGTCGACGCTGGCCGGCCTTTCCCTGATTGCCTTCCCGGTGACGTTCTACGTGGCCAACCTGGCCTCGGCCCTGCCGGCCCAGTTCCCGACGGCCAGCCGCTACGGCGCCATGGGCATCGCGTACAACTTCTCGGTGGCCATCTTCGGCGGCACCACGCCGTTCATCGTTGCCGCCCTGATCAGCGCCACCGGCAACGACATGATGCCGGCCTACTACCTGATGGCCACCTCGGCGATCGGCGCAGTAGCGATCTACTTCCTGAAGGAATCCGCCCAGATGCCGCTGCCCGGCTCCATGCCGAGCGTGGACACCCAGGCTGAGGCCCGCGAGCTGGTCGCGACGCAGGACGAGAACCCGCTGATCGACCTCGAGCACATGGACATGCCCATGGTCGCACCGGCCGTAGATTCCACCGCAGGGCGCGGGGAAGCCGAGAAAGTCCCGGCCAACGCCTAAGCCCGCTGGTCCGACCGGACCGGCAGCAGTAGCCCAGGCTACGTAGCTGACTGCCCCGCCCTTTGAGGCCTGTTCCGGATGCTTACCCGTTGGGGGACGCATCCGGGCAGGCCTTAGGCGTGTCCGAACCACTATGAGCTCCCGGGACAGCCGGGAAAGCCCGGCCCCCGGGCACCCCGCGAAAGCAGGGAACCGGAGAAACCCGAGAGGCAGTTGAGATGTCCCTGTTGCACCACATCCGTTCGCTGCACAGCCTGGCCCCGGCCAACAAGGACCACGTGTCGGCTTGGCGGGTGGCGATCAGCGTGGCCGTTCCGTCCCTGGCGCTCGTGGCGGCCGGTCGACCCGAGCTGGCCGGCTACGCCGTTTTCGGCGCGCTGACCGGCATGTACGGCCGCACCGAGCCTCACCAGCTCCGGCTCCGCCATCAAAGCCAGGCTGCTGTCCTCCTGGTTGCCGGCGTAGGAGTCGGCGTCTTCCTCTCTGTCCACCACATTCATTCGTGGGCCCTGGTGATCATTGAGGCCGCGTTTGCCGGCGTGGGCTCGCTGTTCACGGACAGGACGGCCCTGAAACCCGCCGGTCCCTTCTTTGGGATCCTGGCCCTGGGCGCGTGCGCCTCCGTTCCCGCCGCCGACCCCTGGGAGACGGGCGTTCTCATCGCCGCGGGATCGGCCGCGTTCTCGATCTTGGTCGGCTTTGGCGGCTGGTTTGTCGGCCGCACCTGGCACCGCGGGCGGCGGCGGGACGTCACGGTGCTGCGCGGGGCAGGCCGCCGGGCGGCGTGGCTGCATGCCGCCCGCTACGTCACCGCCGTCGGCAGCGCCGGGACCCTGGGGGTCCTCAGTGGCAGCGGCCACCCGCACTGGGCCATGGCCGCGGCGGCGGTACCGCTTGCCGGGGCGGACCTGCCCAGCAGCGTGTACCGCGGCGTCCACCGGATCGTCGGGACACTGGCCGGACTCGTGGTGGTCGCGGCGGTCCTGTTCCCGTGGCCGGGGTCACCGCTGCTGGCCTTCCCCGGTCAGGAGGCCGCCGTCCTGGTCTGCCTGGTGATTGTGTTGCAGTTCAGCACCGAGCTGTTCATGACCCGGCACTACGGCCTCGCCATGCTCTCTTTCACCCCGGTGATCCTGCTGGTCGGACAGCTTGCCGCGCCGGCCGATCCCGGCGTGCTGGTGACCGAACGGGCCGTCGAGACATTGGTGGGCGCCGCCGTCGGGATCGCCGTCGTCGTGTTGATCCGCCGACGGCGGTAACGGTCCCGGCCGCCGTCGCTGCACGTCATGCGGCCGCCCGCCTCTGCCGCGGGAGAAGAGGCGGGCAGCCGCCCTGACGCGATCGGGCTACTGCGGCTCGGCCGCCAGCAGCTCGGCATGTTCCTCGGGCGAGAGGTCCCTTTGTCCGTCCATGACCGGGGGCGGGGAGAGCTTGTATGCGGCATAGTACAAGCCGGCGGCGAGCGCCATGGTGATCATCGGAGTGAGCTGCGAGACCACGGGCAGCGCCGTCTGCTCTGTCAAAATGATGCCCGTGGCGGAGGCAACCACCCACGCGATGGCTCCGGCCGTGACCGGCTTCAGCCGGCCCGGCCGGACTTCCGGGAAGTACCGCTCCTCTTTCCAGTTCACGGCGATGTACGTCAGCGCGATCGCCACCCAGGCCGTGACGAAGACGCCCTGCCAGGCGAGCGCCTTCAGCAGGTAGCTCAACACGTCCGTGAGCATCAGCAGGAACGCCAGCACTCCGGAGACAATCACCCAGACATACCGTGGCAGGTTGAGGCCGAACACCCGGTGGGCGAAGGCCGAGAGGTTCGTCGACGCGAGGAAGTAGTTGGCCGTATTGATGCGGGTCTGCGAGATGAAAATGACGAGCAGCCCCCAGACACCCAGCGAAGATATGAACGCCGTGACCACGCCCGTCTCGGACGCCTCCAGGCCCCACGCACTCATGATGTAGATGCCGACCAGGCCGTTCAGCCCGAACGTGAAGGCATAGAACACCCAGCCGAACGTGACGCTGCCGAGGAATTTGCGGTCCTGGCGTTTGCCCATCCGGGCATAGTCGAAGGTGTACATCATCATGATGTAGACGCCCATGTAGATCAGGTAGGACGTCAGCCAGCCCGGCAGTGCCGAGCTTGCAGCCGCCTCGCCGATCCAGTTGGTGGGCACGCCCTGAATCAGGGTCGCGGCGATGACCACTGCGACGAGCCCGGCGAAGTAGAACGGGAGCAGGAACCCATTGAGCCGGTCCAGCCAGTGCTGGACACCGCCGACTGCCAAGGGGACGGCGTAGACCACCACCGCGGCGTACCAGAGCACGAGTTCGCCGCCGAAATATTCGTGGAAGGCGACGGCGATGATGGAACCCTCAAAGACGGCGTAGTAGATGGCCGTGGCCGCAAAGATCAGTGACGCGAGCGCCGATCCAAGCAGTCCGAACAGGGTCCGGGAGAAGACACTCACCGTCAGGCCGGTGCGGGCCGCGTAGCGCGAGAGCACCAGGTTGATGATCCCGTACGTGGCGATTGTGAGGACCATGCCGATGATGGTGTTGGGCACCCCGACGGCCCCGGCCGAGGCCACTGCCACGTAGATCCAGAACATAGCCGAGAACAGGGCCCACCAGGCCATGGTCAGCGACCATTTGCCGACCCGCTGGTCGGCGGGCATTACTAAATTTGAGTACGACAAAGTGACACCTCTGGTGTTGTAGTGATGCAATTGTGCAGCCTGGGGCGGGCGCCACGGGGCTGTGGGTGCGTTGGTTATCCCCAGATGGAACGGCGGAGGGCCTTCCCTTCCGAACGGGCAGCGACGGCTTCCTCCATGCTCACCGCGACGAAACGCGTCTTGGTCCCCGGTGCGCTGCGGGCAAGTGAGTCCATATCCGCGCTGATGACGGTTGCGACCATGGCGTAGCCTCCCCCGGACACAGCGTCGCGGTGCAGGACGATCGGTTCTTTGCCGCCGGGGATCTGGATGGAACCCACCGCATATCCGGCGTCGACGATGTTGGAGGGATCGGAACCGGCACCGAAGGGCTGCTCCCGTTCCTTCCATTCGACCTCCGGCCCGCTGTAGCGCAGGCCCGTCCTGTCGGCCACCGGAGTGAGCGTCCAGGTCGACTCCAGCAGGGTCGCCAGTCCGGCCGCAGTCAGCCGGTGGTCGTAGAGGCCCAGAAGGACCCGGATCTCCGTTTCGGCCGGGAATGCCGGCCGCAGCTCCGGGGCGATCGCGCCCAGGACCTCCCCGGATGCCGCATCGCCCACAGGGACCTGGTCCCCGGCGGCGAGCTTGCGGCCCTGATAGCCGCCCAAGGCACCAAGGGCGTACGTGGAACGGCTCCCGAGCACCAGCGGCACGTCAATGCCGCCCCGGACTGCCACGTAGTACCGGGTGCCGCCCTGGAGGAATCCGAACGAGACCTCGTCCCCGGCGGCCAGTTCAATGGCCTCCCATTGCGGGGCGGTGGCTCCGTTGACTTTCACTTCCACCGGCGCGCCACCCACGGCGATCACCGCGGGCGCGGAGGTGCGGAATTTCGGGCCCAGATACGTGCATTCGAGCACCGCTTCCTCGGCGGTGTTGCCCACCAGGGCGTTGACGATCTCCGCGGAGAGCTGGTCCATGGAGCCGCCTTGTGGAATTCCCACGTTGTAGTGGCCGAATCTTCCCCGGTCCTGGACCGTCGTTGAGAGGCCTGGTTCCAAGATCTCAAGAGTCATTGAGGTTCTCCAATAGCTTGGTGTTGTAGCTCTCGGGGTCGCCGAGGGCCTCGGCCAGATCGAAGGTGACCGGCACCTGCTTGTAGACGAAGGTTCCCGCGTCCACCTGTTCCTTGATGCTCTTGTATTCGTCCTCAGCGACGGGGCGGAACTTGACGATGTCGCCGGGTTTGAAGAAGACCATGAAGTCCTTGAAATCGGCCAGGGACTGCGCCGGGTCGAAGATCGGAGCCGCCGCGATGCCGAACATCTGATAGCCGCCGGCCCCGCGGACGGAATAGATGCAGGCGAAGCAGCCGCCGTGACCGACGGTGAGCGGAGGCGTATCCGTGCGCGGGCTCAGGTACTTCGGCACCTCCAGCTGTTGCTCGCGCGGCACCATCTGGAACATGAACGGCAGACCGGCCACAAACCCGACCATGGAGACCAGCCATGGACTGCTGTGGTGGCGCCTGATGAACTCGTCGGCACCGGAGAGATCGTTGACCTCGGCCGCAAAGTCCAGGTCGGTCCCCTCCGGCCGCTGGTGACCGCTGCGGAACCGGGCACCGGTTTCCCGCGTGTACGGATCGTCGTACCAGACCGGAATCTCGATCAGCCGGGTGTTCAGCACGGGGTGGGAGGCGTTGTCCACTTCGACTTCGATCTCCCGCATGGCGGATTCGAGGTCCGCTGCGTCCAGCAGGTCAGGATCGAAGCGGACCAGCAGGGACGCGTTGGCGGGGCAGATTTCGGTCACGCCGGCCAGCGCCCGGCCACCGAGCCGGGTGGCCATCGAGTTGGATTTGAAGTTCGCGGCCAGGCTCATGGCCTCGGAGATTTCCACGAACAGGAACTCGTCGCCGCCCCAGGTGTAGCGTGCCGTGCCTTTGAGCGAGTCGGCGCTCAGGGTGTCGCTCATGACAGGTCCCCCAGGATCTCCGGGCAGGTTTCGATGAACTTGGTGTGATGCTCTACCGACTTCAGTTCCGGCCGGTGCAGCACGGCGCTCAGCAGCGGGATGGTGGTCGACACGCCCTCGATCGTGATCTCGTCCAGCGCCCGGATGGACCGCCCGATGGCCTCGTCCCGGGTTTCGTCCCAGACAATGATCTTCGCCAGGAGCGAGTCGTAGAACGGCATCACCGTGGATCCGGCAACGAACCCGGAGTCAATGCGGACACCGGGACCGCCCGGCCAGTCGAGGCGTTCCAGCAGCCCGGGGCTGGGCATGAATCCCTTGGCCGGGTCTTCGGCGTTGAGCCGGAACTCGAAGGCATGACCGCGGAAGACGACGTCTTCCTGGCGCATCCGAAGCGGCTCGCCGGCGGCGATCAGCAGTTGTTCCCGGACCAGGTCAAGGCCCGTGACCATCTCCGTGACGGGGTGCTCCACCTGGAGCCGGGTGTTCATCTCGATGAAGGAGACTTCGTGGTTGACCGCGTCATAGAGGAATTCGACAGTGCCGAGTCCCTTGTAGTGGCACTGCCTGGCAAGCTCCACCGAGGAATCCAGCATGTGCTTGCGGACGGCGTCCGGCAGGTCAGGGGCGGGAGCCTCCTCCAGGATTTTCTGCTGCCGCCGCTGCATGGAGCAGTCCCGGTCACCGAGGTGGACGACGTTGGTGCCGTCCCCGAGGACCTGGACCTCAACGTGCCGGGCGCGTTCCACAAACTTCTCCAGGTAGACGGCGGCACTGCCAAACGCGGCGGCAGCTTCGGCCTGCGCCACGTCGACGGTCGAGGCCAGGTCTTCCGCGCGGGTCACGAGCCGGATTCCGCGCCCGCCGCCGCCTGCGGCCGCCTTGACCACCAGGGGGTAGCCGATCTCGGCCGCGATCTCCAGCAACGCGTCGCCGGTGGGGGCCTCCCCGTGGGTCCCGCGGAGGGTGGGAACGCCCGCGGCCTCAGCCGCCTGCCGTGCCCGCGCCTTGTCCCCCATCAGCTCGATGGCTTCCGGGGACGGGCCCACCCAAATGAGCCCGGCTTCCATGACGGCCCGGGCGAACGCCGCATTCTCGGACAGGAAGCCGTAGCCGGGGTGCACCGCGTCGCAGCCGAAGTCGATTGCCGCTTTCAGGACGGCGCCGTGGTTCAGGTAGCTTTGGCTGGCGGGGGCGGGACCAATGACCGCGTATTCATCCGCCAGGCGGGCAGCCAGCCCGTCGACATCGGGTTCGCTCGCCACCACCACCGTGCGAATCCCCAGTTCGCGTGCTGTGCGGATAATCCGCACTGCGATCTCACCCCTGTTGGCTATGAGCAGTTTCTTCATGGTTTTTCCTCTATCACTGCAATCACGTCACCCGGATTGACCGTGCCTGAATCCGACACCTCGAACTTGACCAGGTTCCCGGCCACTTCTGTCTTGACTTCGCTGAACTGCTTCATGATTTCGACGACGCCGATCGTCTGGCCCGCCTCGACGTCGTCGCCTTCCTGCACGTAGGGATCCTTGTCCGGGCCGGGCTTGCGGTAGAACACTCCGGGAAGCGGCGAGGTGACTTGGTGTGACATGGTGTGCCTTTCGGTTTGCGGTGGGGTGGGCAGTGCGTGACAGGTCATGGCTGCCGTTCGCCGAGGGCCGCCCGCACGGCTTGCGCCACGGCCGGCGAGTTGGGGGCATCAGAGTGGACGCAGATGCTGGTGAAGTCGATGCCCACGGTCGAGCCGTCGGAGGTCTCCACGAGACCGTCGTCGAGGACCCGGCGCACGCGTTCGGCGGCCCTGGCGGGGTCCGTGGCCTCAGGCCGGCGCTGGATGATCAGCTGGCCGGCGGGGTTGTAGTTCAGGTCCACGTAAAGTTCGCCGATGAACGGCACCCCCATCTCCGCGCAGACGCTTTCGTGCGCGGTGCCGGCAAGCCCGAAGATGGGGACGCCGTACAGTGCGGCGACTTTCGCGGCGGACCGCATCAGCTCCGGATCACGCGAGAGCATCCCGTACAGGGAGCCGTGGGGTTTGATGTGGTTGAGTTCCACTCCGGCCTTCTTCAGGAAGCCCACCAGTGCACCCGTCTGGTACAGGATGAGGGACTCGACCTCGGCCGGAGTCAGTTTCATTTCGCGGCGCCCGAAGCCGGTCAGATCCGGCAGGCCCGGGTGCGCACCGATCCGGACGCCGTGTGCCTTGGCGGCGGCTACGGTTTCCTCCATGGTGTCCGGATCGCCGGCGTGGAAACCGCAGGCCACGTTGGCCACGTCAATGATTTCCATGAGCGCCCGGTCATTGCCGAAGCTGTGCAGCCCGAAGGCCTCGCCCAGGTCCGAATTTATCTCGATGCCAGCTGTGACGCTGCCCACATTAACATTGTTCATGCGTTCAACAGTAGGGACTGCCCCATCCCTTACATAGTGGGCAAATGTCCACTAACTTAGAGAGCAAGTGTGCACGATGCACACCGACTTCGGACGGCGGCGGCGCACCGGGAGGGCACGATGAGAGTCTCGGACCTCCTGGCGGAGGATTCACTCCAGCTCAGGCTGCACACGCCTTCCACGGCCAAGAGCCTGGCGACGTCCATCAGCTACAGCGCGCCGGCGGAATTCCTGGACCCCACCCCCTTCCTGGGTGCCAACTGCCTGCTGATCACCCACGGGATCGGCTTCAACTTCTTTGACCAGCGGACGTGGGATGCCTATGTCGAACGGTTGGCCGGCGTCCCCGTCTGCGCCATCGCATTCGTGACGGGAGTAGCCCACCGGCTGATTCCGACGCCGTTGGTGGAGGCGGCCAAGGCCCACCAGATTCCCCTGTTGGAGGTTCCCAGCGTCGTCCCGGCCCTCCAGCTGCAGCGCTTCGTCACGAGCGTCCTGGAAGCCGAGCGGTTTGCCCTGACCCGGCAGTCGTGGGAGCTGGCCGACAGGTGCGCCAAGGCGGCGCGATCCGGCGGGTCGCTCAGGGCCGTGCTGGCGCAGGTGGCCGCGGCGGCGGACGGACAATGTGCGGTCTTTGACACCACCGGCGCCTTGGTCAGCTGCTGGCCGGCCGGTTCACGCTGGACGGCCGAGGACCTCCGGCAGGATGGACGCGGGGCCCCGGGGTCCAGCTTCGCGCTCCCCACCGGCGGCACTGATCATTTTCAGCTGGTGGTACGGGGCGGGACCACCGGGGAACCGCTCGCAACCCTGATCGGGCCGGCGTCCTCCATTCTTGCGATGCAGCTAAACAGTGCATTCAAGGCCGGCGCCCCGCACCAGGGGAAGCTGGAGCGGCTCATGCTCCAGTTGGAGGACTGGCAGGGTGTGGCACTGAAAGAGCTGACACGGACCTTCCGTGCCACGGGGCTGGACCCGCACGCCCCCACATTCCTGCTGGCGGCCGAGCCGGACAGGACCCAGCTGCCGAACGCATGGCGGATCCGGCTGGCCGTGCAGGATCACCTGAACAATGCCCATGTCTTCACGTATCGCGGCTCGATCTACGCCCTCGCCCAGGCCAGGACTGACACCGCGGCGGACTGGCAAGTGATTCCGGAACGGCTGCTGGCCTCGCTCCGGCAGATCGTTCCCGGGCTCCCCCTCGTCATCAAGGGGCCACTGCGCAGCGTGGATGAGCTGAGGCTTGGCCTCGCCCATGCCCAGCGGCTGGTCCGGCAGGTCAGCGAACCCACCATCGCGGCCCCGATGAGCATCGAGTCCCTGGTGGTGGCCACGGCCGGCAGCGGCGCCCACGCCGCTGCGGAGAATCTGCTCGCGCCGCTCCTGGAGTACGACCGCGCCAACAACGGCCGGCTGTTGCCCACGCTCAGGGCCTACCTCGACCACGACGCCCAGCCATCCAGGGTCTGCCAGGCGCTGTATATCCACCGGAATACCCTCAGCAAGCGGCTGGCCCTGATGTCGCGGCTGCTGAACGTCCGCCTGGACACCCTGGAGGGGCTCACGACCTGCATGCTGGCGGTCCGCATCACCGATGCTGCGCCCTGATCACCGCCGACACCGCGGTGCCGGCCCCGCCCTGCCGAAACTGTCCGTGCCGGACCTGTCCGCCCAGGAACTGTCCGTGGCCGCGGCCCGGCGGCTACTTGGCGCGCCGCGCCGGCCCGGCGACGAGCTTTGAGGGCAGCACCCGCGAAACCGAGGTCAGGACTTTGTAGCGCTTGCTCGGGATCGAGACCGCCTTGCCCTTGGCGTTGTCCGCCAGTCCCTCGCTGACCACCTGCCGGGCCTCGAGCCACATCCAGCGCGGCGTCGCCGTCTTGTCCATCCCCATCCGGTCGTGGAACTCGGTGTGGGTGAAGCCGGGGCACACGGCGGTGACCTTCACCCCGCGCGCCGCGTAGGCCATGTTGGCCGAGCGCGAGAAACTCAGCAGCCAGGCCTTCGCCGCGGAGTACGTGCCGCGGGGCAGGAAGGCCGCCACGCTGGCGACGTTGATGATCCTGCCGGACTGTCGCCCGAGCATGCCCTGCAGGGCGGCATGGCTGAGCTCCATGGCGGTTTCGACATGGAGCTTCAGATGCTTCTTTTCCTCGGCAATGTCGTTGTCCTCGAAGGGTCGCAACAGGCCGATTCCCGCGTTGTTGACCAGAATCTCCACCGGCCGGTCCGGGTCGCTGAGGCGCGCGACGACGGCCGCAATCCCGGCGTCGTCGGTCAGGTCCGCGGCGATTGTCTCCGCCGCGGTCCCGTAGCTGTTCTCCAGCTCCGCCGCCGTGGCCGCGAGGCGGCCGGCGTCGCGGGCCACGAGCACCACGCGGTGGCCCTGTTCGGCAAGCTGGCGGGCGAACTCGGCGCCAAGGCCTGCCGTCGCGCCCGTGACCAGGGCGGTGCTGCCGGGTGTAGAGGCTGTTTGAGGGTTCATAGCGACAGCCTAGTCTCGTCCCGGCTCAGGCCAGGGCCGTGTCTTGCGCCAGTTCGTCCCCTGCCGGGTCGTCGCCATCGAGCAGGTGGCGGTTCTGAAGCTCTTCAGCCGCAAGCTCGTACCAGGTGTGCGCCCCGAAAGACGGGGTGCTGGTGTCGAGGTGGCGGTAGAGAGCGTCGGCGAGCTGGCACAGCGCGGTGTCGGACAGTGCCCGGACCGTGGCCACAGGATCCAGCGTTCCCTCGAAATACTCCGAAAGCGCCAGCCCATTGATGGAGCCAAGGTCGTTGGCGCCTCCGGTTTCCGCGGCCAGCGGGCTGTTGGCCTCCGCCAGCCCGGAGTCGGGTCCGGAGCCGGGCCCGACGTCGAGCAGTCCGGCTGCTTCGCTGTATTCGTTCCCGGCGACGGCGACGGGGGCCGGGCGGTAGTCGGTGTCGAGTCCGGCGAGGACTTCGGCGTCGGCGCCGACGTGCACGAGGCAGATTGGCAGCACGGCCGGCTCGTCCAGGGCGAAACGGAGCGGCCCTGCCTCTGCGGGGTACACGGGGTCGGCAGAGGGCAGGTGTCCGGCATCCGCGATCCGCCGAAGCTCCAGCAGCACTTCCGGGTCCAGGTGGGAGGCGCCATGGAGGTCGATGACCACGACGGCGCCCGGTTCGAGGCGGCAGGCGCGGCGCACGATATGCAGGAGGGCTGCTGAATCAGACTGGGTAACGCAGCCGGTAATTTCAAGGGTGACCTGTGCGGGATCGACGTCCACCCGGACAAGCACACGCAGTTTATGGTTCATGGGGGTACTCCAAAGTGACCTGTCCAAGAGCCAACTGCATAACTCTGGTCAAACTTTACGAGGTTGTTCTCCGGCCCACAAGCGGGCAGGCCGCCGGCGACGTTCCGGCTTCCCGGGCCAGGCGCTCAGGCTCCCTCGGGGACCCGTTCCGGCCAGTCCACATACTGGTGGTACGACTCATGTTTGCGCAGGTAGCGGTACATGAACGGGCAATTCGGGATGATCCGCTTGCCGGATGCAACCACGTCATCGAGGGCGAAGTGCGCCAGCACTTTGGCGAGCCCTTGGCCCTGGAACTGCTCTGCTGTATCCGTGTGGATAAAGTCGATATGCCCCGGTCTGTCGATGAAGCGCACCTGGACGGCAAGCTTGCCGCCGACACGGAGTTCGTAACGGTGCAGCTCGTCGTTCCGGGTGGTGGAGACGTCCGGGGCGAAGGTATCTTCCGTGGTTGCCGAGTTCTCCGTCATGGTTCGACATTGGCACTTAATGGCGGGCGTGGCAATGGCGGTTCCGATCCGCCCTGCCCGTCAGCTGGCGTTGTGAGCCGAACCGGAATCCGGCCCAGGAGCACGACGGCGAGCGCGAAGCAGGCGGCGCCCCCGCCGAGGAGCCCGGGCGTGAGCCCGGTGAGCGCAGCGTTGACTGCTGGGACAAAAACGGCGACGGCGGCGAGCAGCACGGCGGCCGCCGGCCGGCTCGGCGACGGTCCGGACGCCGTCGGACGCTCCTCCAACCTGCCAAACAATGCCACCACCGGCAGCAGCAGCGCGATGACTCCCGTCAGCACCAGGGGCCGCCCCCACCACCAGGCCGCGCTCCCTCCGGCCGGCTGGGGGAAATCCGTCAGCAGCAGCAACCCGGACATTGCCGCCAGCAGCGGCAGATGCCACAAATAGACAGTCATGGACCGCCGGCCGGCCACGCCCATCATCCGGCGCACCCCGGCCGTGGACGCGATCCGGGACAGCCCCGGCCGGAAGAGCTGGAGGGCGGCCGCCTGCGAGATGCCCAGGAGCAGCAGCGTCACATTGGGCGGATTGAGGTTCACCAGCATGTTCCCGGAATACAGCCCCAGCAGGACCAGCAACCCCAGCAGCATGTTGCTGGCCACCATGATGCCGAAGTGCGCCGGCCGGCCCGGCAGCAGCCGCGGGCCATCTGCCACGATGAATCCGAGCTGCTGCACGGCGCACCACAGGAACACCATGTTCAGGTATGCCAGCAGCGGCAGCACTCCCCGCAGGCAATCGACTGTCACCACCAGGGCGGTGAGACCGGCGAGGGTCAGCCATGGCGCGCGGGCGTGGAGCGCCGCCAGCCAGGGAAGGTTAAGTTGCGCGGCGAGGTAGGCGGCAAGGAACCACAGCGGCATGCCGGCTCCGCTGGTGAGCAGCTCGATGACCTGGGGGTCAACCCCTGCGAGGCGGGCTGCCGACAGGCCAAGGAACATGACCGCCAGCAGGACGGCGGCCGGACGGATCAGGCGCAACAAGCGGCCCTGCATGAAATCGAAGGCGGTGCCGCCCCTGGCGCGGAGCCGGCGCCAGGACTGCAGCCCGGTGATGCCGCCGGCCACAAAGAACAGCGGCATGACCTGGAAGACCCACACCACCGGTTCAAACCAGTGCTGATCGCCCAGGGTGTTTTCGGAGGTCACGGTGCCGTCCGGGTGCAGCACGGGACTCACCATCATGGTGTGGGCCACCACCACCAATGCCAGGCAAAAGAAACGGACAAGATCGATCACCGGGTCGCGGTCCGGCATCGGCGCCGGGCTGCCGGCTGGCCGCTGCTGCGCAAGCATGGCACCCCTCGAGAAGGCAGGCTGTGTTGCCATCATTGTCGGCGAGGGGCGCCATGAGTGCCAGAGCAGTTTGGCCCGGATGCGCGCCGGTCGCGGGCCAGTTCAGGGCGTCAGCGCGAGAGTGTGGCCAGGGCGGTGGCCGCGAAGGTCCTGGCCGAGAGATTCCACAGGCCCAGCAGCGCCTGGAGGTTCTCGCCGTCCGCCCGGTGCGCTGTGGTCTGTTCCTCAAGGACCGCCAGGACGCCGGTGCGCAGCTCGGTGTTGAAGTTGACCTTGCCCACGTTCATCGCCGCGGCCTTGACCAGTTCCTCGGCCGGGATGCCGGAGGCACCGTGCAGGACCAGCGGGATCCGGGTCCGCACGGCGATGTCCTGCAGCACGTCCCAGCGCAGCCGGGGCTCGCCTTTGTACTTGCCATGGACATTGCCCACGGCCACGGCGAGCAGCTGCGCCCCGGTGCGGGCCACGAAGTCCTCCACCTGGGCGGAGTCGGTGAGCCCGGCGGGGGCGTCCGACTCCACGTTGCCTGCGGCGTTGCCTGCGCTATCCGCGGCGTCGGTCCCGAAGGCCCGGTCCTCGTCGCCGGCGAGTCCGCCGAGTTCTGCTTCAATAACGACGTCGGCCCGGCCCTGCGCCGCCAAGGCGGCCCGGACGTTCCGGACCAGGGCGATGTTGTCCTCGTACGGCAGCGAGGACCCGTCGACCAGCACCGAGTCGGCCCCGGCGCTGACGGCGTCGGCGATCACCTGCGGGTCGGTGGCATGATCCAGCTGCACCGCAATCGGCACGGAGGCTGCGTCGGCGAGTCCGCGCAGGGCGGCGATCAGCCGCAGCCCGTTGGGCGTTGCCGCGGTCTTCGGCGCGACCAGCAGGATGGCGCCCCGGCCGGATTCCTCGGCCGCCCCCACCACGGCTAGCGCGGTGGTGAAGTCGTAGCAGGTGAACGCCGGAACGGCAGAGCCTTGCTGCAGGGCGCCGGTCACCAGGGTGTCGAGTTGGGTACGCATCAGGCGCTCAGTCCTCCCACCAGCATCCAGGCGACGAATGTCAGGGCGAAACCTGCCAGTCCCAGCACGGTGGTGAGCACGGTCCAGGTCCTGAGGCCGTCGGCGACGGTCAGCCCGTAGTACCGCACAACCACCCAGAAACCGGCGTCGGTCACGTGCGAGAGGCCGAGGGCGCCGAAGCCGATGGCGATCACGATCACGGCGGTCTGCGCCGGCGTGTAGCCGCCGCCGGCCACGGCGGAGGAGAGCAGGCCGGCCGTGGTGACGATCGCGACCGTGGCCGAGCCCTGGGCTGCGCGGAGCGCGAGGGAGATGATGAAGCCAAGCAGCAGCAGCGGAACGCCGAGCGTGTCGAGGGATTCGGAGAGCGCCTTGCCGATTCCGCTCACCTGCAGGACGCTGCCGAACACGCCGCCTGCCGCGACGACCAGGAGGATGGAGGCGATCGGCGGCAGGGCGCCTTCGAAGATTTCGCCGGTTTCCACGAGCGACCACCGGCGGCGGACGGCTAGCAGGTAGAAGGACAGGGCGACGGCAACCAGAAGGGCGAAGACGGGGTTGCCCACGAACGCCGCGACGCCGTACCAGAAGTCGTTCTTGTCGATCACGAGGGTGCCGACGGTGCCGAGGAGGATCAGCGCGATCGGGGTGGCGATGAGGAAGATGATCAGTCCCGGACGGGGCGGGGCCAGGGCTTTGCTGCCCGGGCCCTCGTGCCCAACACGGACCACGGTTGCTGAGCCGAACTCGTCCACCTGGGTTTTGACGGCTGGCAGCAGCTCGTAGGTCTTGCGGTTCATGATGGATGCGACCCAGTAGGACAGGAAGCCCAGGGGCACGCAGATCGTCAGCGAGATCAGGGCGATCAGTCCGATGTCGGCGCCGAGCACGCCGGCACCGGCGACAATCCCCGGGTGCGGGGGGACGGCCACGTGGATGGCCAGCATGATGCCGGCCATGGGCAGGCCGAACTTCACCGGGTGGACGTTCGCGATTTTGGCGAAGGCGTAGACGACCGGCACGAGGACGATGATGCCGACCTCGAAGAACACCGGAATCGCGACCAGGAAGCCGACTGCGGTGAGGGCCACAGCCACCCGCCGGGCGCCGAGCTTGGCAGTGAAGTGGTCGGCGAGGGACTGGACGCCGCCGGAGACCTCGATCATCCGCCCCAGGATCGCGCCGAGCGCAATCAGGAGGGCGACCTTGCCCATGGTGCCTCCCACCCCGGCGGCCACCACGGTGAAGACGTCCTTGAGCGGGATCTGCGCGGCCACGGCCACCAGGATGCTGACGGTCAGCAGGGCCACGAAGGCCTGGATCTTGAAGCGGATGATCATCACCAGCAGCAGGGCGACGCCGGCGGCCGCGATTGTCAGCAGCAGCGGAGTTCCCAGCTCCACGGCCGGCTTGATGACGGGCGCGTCGGCGGCGCGCACCATCAGGGAATTGAGCAGGGGGGTCATGAAGAGGTGTCTCCTTTGACAGGAATGTCGTCCGACGATTCAACCGTGAGGTAAAAGTGGGGAACAGTGGCGGGGTGGGACCCGGCGACGGCGGAGGGGGGACCGCCGTCGTCGGGCGCGGAAAGTCTGGTTAGGCGGTGCGCCTGGTGGGCGCGACGACCTTGATGACGGCGGAGTCATCGGCGGCGGCGAGGCCCTGGGCCTGGCCGAGGAGGTAGAGCTGCTCGGCGGCGGCGGCCACCGGGGCGGCGAGGCCTGCTGCGCGGGTGGCCTTGCCGACGATCCCCATGTCCTTGACGAAGATGTCCAGCCGGCTGAGGACTTCGGCGCCGTTCTCGGTGTAGGCCTCCAGGATGCGCGGGCCGCGGTTGGAGAGCATGAAGGAGCCCGCCGCGCCGGCTTCGAGGGCGGCGAGGGTCTTAGCCTGGTCCAGGCCCAGGGCGTCGGCCAGGGCCATTGCCTCGGCGGCGGCTGCGATGTGGATGCCGCACAGCAACTGGTTGACGGTCTTGAGGGCCTGGCCGTCGCCGGGCTTGTCGCCGACCACGGTCAGGGTGGAGGCCAGCAGCTCAAGGGCCGGGCGGGCCTTTTCCTGGGCCTCGGGCGATGCGCCCACCACGATCAGCAGGTCGCCTTCGCCGGCACGCTTGGGGCCGCCGGAAAGCGGAGCATCAACCAGTTCGACGCCGTATTCAGCCAGTCGGCCGACGGCGGCCGGGATGGCCTCGGTGCCCACGGTGCTGCCCAGGATCACGACGGCGCCGGGCTTGAGCACGGAGGCCACGCCGTTCTCGCCGAAGAGGACATCGTTGAGCTGTTCACCGTTGCGCACGGCCAGCAGCAGCGCGTCGGCGCCTTCCGAGGCTTCCCGCGCGGAGGCGAACGTGCGGATGCCGGCCTCTTCGGCCAGCTTCAGGCGCGGCTCGGCGATGTCGAAGCCGTGGACGGTGAGCTCGCTGGCCAGGCGCGTGGCCATGGGCAGGCCCATGGCGCCAAGGCCCAGGACGGTGATGGTGTAGTTGCTGGTCATGGTGTTCTCCATCGAATGACGTGTTGTGGCGTGCGGTGTTGATCGTGCGGGGTCAGAAGGTGTTGCTGAGCTTGCGCGTGACATCGGCGAGGGACTGGTCGTCGCCCACGTTGCCGGCGAAGACGATGTACGGGATGCCCTTGGCCGGACCGTCCACCGGTTCCCACAGGCTGACGATGCCCGGCAGCATGGGCCCGCGGACGATCGCGTGCCGGATTTCCAGTCCGTGTGCGGCCACGTCCGAGGACGTGATGCCGCCCTTGGCGATCACGAAGCGGGGCGGGAAGGTCTTCAGCGTGCGGTTGACCACGGCGACGACGGCGGCCGAGACGGTGCGGGCGATCCGCAGGCTTTCGGCGGCGTCGGAGGTCTTGATCAGGAGCCGGCTCGTGTGCACGATCACGTCGCCGCCGCGGAGGGCAGCGACCACCGTGTCAACGGTTTCGTCCAGGTACTCCCCCGCGTTGTCACCGAGGAGCTTTTCGACGTCGATCTCCACGATCCGGGCCGCGCTGTGCTGCTCGGTGAGGGCGTTGAGCTGGCGGGTGGTGACACCGACATGCGAGCCGACCACGATCAGGCCGCCGGCTTCCGAGGGGGTGTTGCCCGCATAGGCTTCCTCGCCGCTGAGTTCGGCGCGGATTTCCTGGCCGATCCGTGCCCGGACAAACGGCGGGCCAACGCGGTAGAGCAGCTTCTTGCCGCGGCTTTCCGCTTCTTCCAGGCCCAGGGCCAGGGCCCGCAGATCGTTTTCGGTGACGATGTCCGCCACGATCGGAGTCGAATCCGTGGCGGCGTCGATGGCATCGGCAATGGCCTTGGCGGAGATCTTCGGATCGGCGGAGGCCCGGATGATGTCCAGATCCAGCACGATCACCGAGTCCGCGGGGAACCGTCCGTTCGACTTCTCCTCGACGTACTTGGCCATCTCCGAGTTGGCGAAGCCGAAGCTGGCGTCCCGGGCGAATTCGGTCTCGGCCACGGGAGTGAGTTGCCCGGCGTCCTCGCCTGTGCCGCGGGTGAAGTGCACGCCGCCGACCGTCACGCGGCCGGCGTCGGGGAACGCGGGAACGATCACGACGCCGTCCGTCTCCTCGCCGTTGACGGCGGTGACGGTGGCGGCGATGACGTCCGGCTCGAGCGGGTAGTGGCCGCGGAGGGTGGAATCGCTCCGGCTGACAAAGCTGAGCCGCAGCGCGGGTTCAGCGGACGCGGCGGCCGCGAGGGCGTTGCGGACGATCTCCTCGTTGCGGGCAGCCGCCTCGGCAGGGTCAAGGCTGCGGGTGTTGGTCAGCACGTAGACCGCGCGCTGGCGCTGGCCGTCGACTTCGTAGGCGAACGCCCAGGCAAAGTCCGCCACTTCCCAGCGGGTGAGGACCGGCAGGTTCGCCACGGACTGGGTGCCGGTGGGGTCGTCGTCGAGTACGACCAGGACTCGGGGAAATGCCTCGGAGGAGGCGGCCACGCTGTCTGCCACCAGCCGGGCGGGGATCTGTACTTCCGCGGGGAAAGCGGCCAGCACGTCTGCTTCGAGGGGCACTATGCACTCCATTGTGTGTGGATCTATCAGTGGAAAAACTGCAGTTCTCCGCGAGCCGCAGCAGGGACAAAATGTAAGATGTCAGACATCTTGCATATGAATGTTAGTGTGGCATATGGCACAACGACGCGCAAGTAGACTTGGCCATCAGGGAGCACGCCATCAGGCAACAAGTCGCTGGACGGGGAGAATTGGCTAGGAAATCGCTGGTCGGCGTTGTGGCCGACGAACTGCTGGACCGGATTATTGGCGGCGAGTTTCCGCCCGGCGCGAGCGTCCCCGGCGAACTGGAGCTCAGCTCCCGGCACGAAGTCAGCCGCATGACCGTGCGCGAGGCCATGAAAACCCTTGAAGCCCAGCGGATTCTCAGCGTGGAACGCGGCCGGGGCACGTTCGTGAACCCGGTGAACCGCTGGGGCTCCCTGGACGCCGTGCTGCGGGCCGCCTCGGAGGGCACAAACGACGCCTCGGCCGCCATCCAGCTCATTGAGCTCCGGCGGATGCTGGAGACGGGCGCCTGCGAACTGGCTGCCGGGCGGATGTCGGATTCGGACATCCAGGCCCTCCGCGCGCACGTCGACCGGATGCGGCTGGCCCACGAGAGGAATGATCTCGCGGCATTCGTGGAGGAGGACCTCGCCTTCCACGACCTGATCCTGCAGGCCTCGGAAAACGTCTTCGTCGCCGTGTTGTTCGAACCGCTGCACCGCGTGCTGGAAAAACGGCGGACGGAAACTTCCAAGGTGCCGGAGATCCAGGAGCACGCCATCGGGCACCACCAGAACATCGCGGACGCCCTGGCCTCCCGCGACCCGCACCGCGCCCGCGACGCCATGGACGCCCACATGCAGCAGACGCTCGACGATCTGAAGACCTTCGTGCTGGCCGGTGGCCCCGCCTGACGCGGGCCTGCGCCAGGCGAGCGAGAGGTCCTGCGTCAGGCGAGCGAGAGGTCCTGCGTCAGGCGAGCGAGAGGAAGAGTTTCTCGAGTTCGGCCCGGTCCAGGCTGGGGTCTTCCTGCTGCATGCACTGTTGCAGGCCCGTGGCAATGATGGAGAATCCCGCCTTGTCCAGGGCGCTCGACACGGCCGCCAGCTGGGTCACGACGCTTTTGCAGTCACGGCCCTCCTCGATCATCCTGGTGACTGCCGCGAGCTGCCCCTGGGCGCGGCGAAGCCGGTTGATGACGGGCTTCATGTCGGTGGGATCGAGTTCCATGGGTTCCTCCGGTTCGATGCGTCAGGCTCCACAGTATACCCCCACGAGTATTTTGCCCTCCCGGGTGGCGGACTGACTCGCGCGGCCGCCGAGGCCCCCCACGCCGCCTCGCTAGGGGCATAAGTACCTAGCGAGGCATGGAATATCGGCGTATTGCTGGTGATGTGAACGCCGCCAGGTTCCTCGAGCCGGACGCCGGCCATACCGGCGTCAACATCCCCGCCGCGGCGCCGTGGCATTCAGGGGATCAGAGCTCCGCACGCGGGCACTCCGGTGCCCCGCATTCGCGGCCCTGGAGCCGGTATGTCGCCTTGGGCGACTCGTTTACGGCAGGCGTCGGCGATCCGGAACCGCTGAGCCCCGGGGGCATGCGGGGGTGGGCGGACCGCATTGCCGAGGAACTCGGCGAGGGCCGCCGCGAATTCGGGTACGCAAACCTTGCCATCAGCGGCCTGGTGCTGCGCGAAATCCTCGACCAGCAACTCGAACCGGCCCTGAACCTGAAGCCCGACCTCGTCTCGCTCTCCGCTGGCGGGAACGATCTCGTGTTCCACCGCGGCGATCCGGACCGGATGGCCGCGGCCCTGGACGACGCCGTAGCGGCGCTCTCGGCCACCGGGGCCACGGTGGTCCTGTTCACCGGCCCGGACTGGGGCGAGACCGCCGTGTTCGGACACATCCGGGGGAAGGTCGCTGTATTCAACGAGAACATCCGGGTCATCGCCGCCCGGCATGATGTTGTCATCGCTGATTTGTGGGCCCTGCGGCAACTGAGCGATCCGCGGATGTGGGATCCGGACCGCCTGCACTTCTCGCCGCTCGGACACCACACCATTGCGGCCATGGTCCTGGACACGCTCAGCGTGCCACACCGCCTGCACCCGCTGGAACCCAAGCCGATGCCGCCGGGCAACTGGCGGGAGACCCGGGCCGGTGACCTGGCCTGGATGGCGCACTACATGCTGCCCTGGATGGTGAGCCGGATCAGGCCGCGCGCAGACGCCCCGCCCCGGCAGGCCAAACGCCCGCTGCCGGGACCGCCTCCCGGGGTTCCGGACTCCGGGCAGAAACCCCTAGTCCGGCCGGGTTCGGTCGGCTAGTCTGCAGGAACGGCCCACAGCCGGGCATCGATGGCGATCACGAGGAGCGAAGTTGTCTAATCACACTTACAGCATTTCTGAAATTGTCGGAACCTCGAACGAGGGCGTCGATGCGGCCGTCCGGAACGGCATCGCCGAGGCCGCCAAGACCCTCCGAAACCTTGACTGGTTTGAAGTCAAGGAGATCCGCGGGCACCTTGAAAACGGGCAGGTCGCCGACTGGCAGGTCACCATCAAGCTGGGGTTCCGCCTGGAGCGTTGACGCCAGACTCCGGAGCGGGACGGCACGCACCGCCGGCTCCGCTCCGGAGAAACCCGCAACCCGTCAGGGCAGAGGAGGCCAGGGCGGAGAGGAAAACTTCATGCGCTATACGCATCTGGGCCGCTCCGGCCTGACAGTCTCGCGCCTTTGCCTGGGCACCATGAACTTTGGCCCGCAGACCGAGGAGACGCAGGCCTTCGCCATCCTGGACACCGCGCAGGCCGCCGGCATCAACTTCGTCGACACGGCCAATGTGTATGGCGGGTCGAGCCACCGCGGCTGGACGGAGGAAATCCTCGGCCGCTGGTTCGCCCAAGGCGGCGAGCGCCGCGAGCGCACGGTGCTTGCCACCAAGCTGTTCGGCACCATGACGGACAGGCCGAACGAGTCCAAGCTCTCGGCACTGCACATCCGCCGGGCGCTGGATGCCAGCCTGAAACGGCTGCAGACGGACTACATCGATCTGTACCAGTTCCATCACGTGGACCGGAACACGCCCTGGGATGAGATCTGGCAGGCTATCGAGGTCGCCGTCAAGCAAGGGAAGATCCTGTACTCCGGCAGCAGCAACTTCGCCGGGTGGCACATCGCCCGGGCGCAGGAAACCGCCGGCCGCCGCAACTACAACGGGCTGGTCAGCGAACAGTCGATTTACAACCTGCTGACCCGGGACGTGGAACTGGAAGTCATCCCCGCCGCACAGCAGTATGGCCTGGGGATCCTGCCATGGTCGCCGTTGCACGGCGGCCTGCTCGGCGGAGTGCTGAAGAAGGAGGGCGACGGCGTCCGCCGCATCGCTGGCCGGGCCCTCGATGCGCTCAAGTCGCACCAGAAACAGATTCGGCGATACGAGGACTTCTCCGCCGAACTGGGTCAGGAACCCGCGGACGTGGCACTCGCGTGGCTGCTCCACCAGCCGGCAGTCACCGCTCCGATCATCGGCCCGCGTACCCTTGAGCAGCTCGAAGCCTCCGTCAGGGCGCAAAAATTGAAGCTCGACGCCGACGCGCTAAGGCGCCTCGACGAGATTTTCCCGGGCCACAGAACGGCACCGGAAGACTACGCGTGGTAGGGCGCGGGGGGGCGGTTTTGGCACCCCGCCGGACACACCCGCAGGGAGCCGGGTGGCTCTTTGATACTAAGCATGATTAGTATTAGGGCAGAAGGATGTAGCGCACCCGGCGATCCGGGTGCCTCCTCTATGAAAGAAGAAGGAACGAAAAATGGGTTTTCTCGCATTTCTGATTCTGGGCCTCATCGCCGGAGCCATCGCTAAGGCCATCCTCCCGGGACGTCAGGGCGGTGGCATCATCATCACTCTCATCCTGGGCGTCGTCGGCGCCCTGCTCGGCGGCTTCATTGGCAGCGCACTCTTCGGCGTGGGCATCAACGAGTTCTTCTCGCTGTCGACCTGGCTGCTGGCCATCGGCGGTGCGATCATCGTCCTGCTCGTTTACGGCATGATCAGCAAGCGCTCAGCCCGCTAACACGGAGACTGACCGGAAACCGGCCCTGGGTTATTCCCGGGGCCGGTTTTTTGCAATATTTTGACAGCAGGGTGGCCTGCGGGCCGCAAGAGCCGGCCCCGCCACGCACTGTCCAGGAACTTTTCAGCAACATCTACTTTCCACCTACGTCAGGGAGCAGGAGCACAGCATGAAGGGCAAATTTCTTTTCGCCACCGGACTGGCCGCAGGATACGTCCTGGGATCGCGGTCAGGCCGCGCAGCCTATGACAAGCTCAAGGCCAGGTCGGCAGATCTCTGGCAGAGCAAGCCGGTCCAGGACAAGGTGGCCGTAGCCGCCGAGACGCTCAAGGAAAAGGCCCCCGAGGTTTCCGGGCAGCTCGGTGAAGCCGCCCGGCGCGCAGGCACGATCATCAGCTCGGCCGTCCACCGCGACGCCAGCAAGGAGAGCACCTCCGCGGCCACGCAGGGAACAACCGCGCCGGGAACGTCCGTGCCTGTGGCCCCCGACGTGCGTTCCGATCCGGCGCTCAGCGATAAGGACGGCCAGGACTGGTCGGACGAGGGCGGCGCCACCCCGGCGGGCCCCGCCACCAGTGCGGACCCGGACAAACTGCCCTAGGAGTTTGTTGAGGGGCCGCCGTAGTCGCCTCTGCCAGCTACCGCCCGGCGGAGCGCAGCAGCGCGCCGGCCACCACCGTGGCCCCCAGCTCCTCCGAGCGCAGCACCCGGGCCGCCAGTCCGTGCCTGCGAAGGATTCCGGCCGTCTGTGCGGCCTGCCGGCGGCTGGTCTCTATCAGCACGTGGCCGCCGGGCGCGAGCCACTGCCGCGCGCCGGCGGCGACCCGCCTCTGCACCTGAAGCCCGTCGGCGCCGCCGTCGAGGCAGGCCCGCGGCTCGTGGACGCGCGCCTCCTGTGGCATGGTTTCGATGTCTGCCGAGGGAACGTAGGGGGCGTTGACCGCCAGCAACCGGACGCGGCCCCGGAGGCCCGCCGGGAGCGGAGCATAGAGGTCACCTTCGTGGACCTCCCCGCCCTGGGGCAAGACGTTCGTGCGCGCACAGGCCACGGCCGCGGGGTCGATATCGGCGCAGTGGAGCTCGGCGGGGCCGGCGAGGGCGGCAAGCGCCGCACCGACAGCGCCGGATCCGCAGCAGAGATCGACAACGACGGGCACCGGCCCGGCGCTCTGCGCCAGGCGGCTTGCGTCCAGCAGCGCAGCGGCCTGCCGGACGAGGAACTCTGTCCGTCGACGGGGCACGAAGACTCCGGTGTCGACCGCGATGCGGAGTCCGCAGAATTCCGCCCAACCGAGAATGTGTTCAAGGGGAAGGCCGGCAACCCTCCGGCCGGCCATCCGTTCCAGCGCCTCCGGCGTCGGGGCCGCGTCGATCAGCAGGCGGGCCTCGTCTTCGGCAAACACGCAGCCGGCTGCCCGGAGTCTGGCGGTTAGTCTCTCGTGCGGGGAAACATGGCGGATTACTGGCATGGGAGCGCCTTTCGGTCGAGTGTCAGACGCCCTCACCGTGAACTGGCCGCAGCCGGCAGCGCTGGGCGGGCATCCTTTCTGGACTTGCGTGAACGGGACCCACCTCCTTTGCTGCAGTTGCTCGATTCCCCATGCTACCGAAGCCGCCCGCGGCGGCGAATTGTGGCGCCCGTTTCCGGGCCTGCTTGGGATGCCGTGGCAGCGACGGCTGGCAGGATGTCAGCATGGACTCCATCCCCGCACACGATCTCATCTGGACCGGCTCCTACACGGCAGATTCCGGCGGCCGCGGCACGGGGATCGGTGCGGTTGCCGCGGCGGCCGACGGCACACTGCGGTGGCTGGGTGTTGCGGCGGCGGCCGACTCGCCGTCCTTCCTGGCGGTCCACCCTTCACTCCCTGTGGTCTATGCCGTGGCCGAGCAGGCCAGTACCGTCCGGGCCTACCGCCGGGCCGGCGCCTTTGGCCTGGAGCCCGCGGGCCCGGCGTGGCCGGCCGGTGACGCGGCTTGCCATGTCGCCGTCGAGCCTTCCGGCCGCTTCCTCGCGGTCTGCTGCTGGGGCGACGGCCAGGTGCTGTTCTACGGGCTCGACCCCGACGGCGGCATCGTGGGCCGGACGGCCGGCGTCGAATCGCGCGACCCGTACGGCGAGGCTCCCGACGGCGGACCTTCCGACAGGGAAAAGCGGCCCAGCCGCGCCCACGCGGCGCTCATGCTGGCCGACGGCAGGGTGATGACCACCGACCTCGGCCACGACCTGCTGCGGATCTGGAATGTCCGCTCCGGGCCGGGACTGGCTTTGGGGCCGGTCCTGGATCATGAGGTGGTCCTGCCGCAGGGCAGCGGCCCCCGGCACCTGGTCCAGCACCCGGGCGGCCGCGTCTTTGTGGTGACCGAGTATTCAATCGAGGTGGCTGTGGCCGGGTTGTCTCCAGACTCCAGGGACTTCCGGCTCGGCTTCGTCGGACCTGCCACCGCCGGCGGGGCGCAGCCGGAAGATTCGGCGGCCGAGATCGCGTTGGCGCCCGACGGCAGGCACGCCTATGTGGGCGTCCGCGGTTCGAACCGGGTCTGCGTGCTGGAGGTGGAGGCCGGAGGCGCGGCGCGGCGTCCGGTGGCCGATGTCCCCAGCGGCGGCAACTGGCCCCGCCACCACCTGGTCCGCGATGGCCTGCTGCACGTCGCCCACGAACGCTCCGGCGACGTCGTGACGTTTCGCCTGGACGCGGCATCAGGGTTGCCGGGTATCCCCGCGGACCGGCTGCAGGTGGACTCCCCCACCGCGCTGGTGCCGGCGCGGCCCCGGCTGACGCCCGGGGAGTGAGGAGCCGGCGCCCGGCTGGCGCGGTTCGCGGTGAAGAGCAGGCGGTGAGAAAGCAGGCTGCCGGGTCAGCAGGCCGCGGCAAGCCCCGCAGCACCGTGATCGATACCTTGTTCGACACTATCGAGCTGGAGCACGCCCTCCACCTGGAAACCGCCGTCGAACGGGACCCCCTCCCCCAGCTGGAAACCGCCGTCGAGCTGGAAGCCGCAGGGGCAGCGCCACAGGGCCGGGAGATCGAGGGACGGGTCCGCAGGCCCGAAGGAGTACGAGGGCATCGCACCCGGCTCCGGCGAAGTCCACTGCATGGGTGCGCCGCAGTGCAGCGGCGCGTTGGGCGGGAGAACTGTCGCAGGGTCCCCGGTCAGGGTTGCGGATTCAGCCACGGCGCCTACTCTCGTTGAGATCGAAAAAACAAGTAGTAAGCATACATATAACTAGTTAAACGAGCTAGTTCTGCCGTTCGGCACCGATGGCCGCGCTCATCCGGCGCAGGAAAGTGATGACCACGCGGGCGTCCTCGGCGCTCATGGACTCGGCCACCTCCATCATCCGCCGGTGCATGTGTCCAAGCGTGGCGCGGACTTCGGAGTCCGTCGCCACCGTCGGCACGATCACAAGTGAGCGCCGGTCGGTCGGGTGCGGCTCACGCCGGACGTGTCCGCTGGCCACCAGCCGGTCGATCAGCGACGTTGTGGAAGCGGTGGTGATGCCCAGGACGCGGCTGAGATCCTTTGGGCCAACCCGCTCGCCTGTGGCGCTGGCCCGCAGCAGGTAACGCAAAGCCAGCAGGTCCGTCTCGCCCATCCCCATCGAATCGCGGGTGGACCGCCTGGTCGCGACCTCCGAGATTCGATAGTCGCGGAGGGCCTGCAGGATCGCCGCAGGGGGATCCAGGCTGTCATCGGGGCCATACCAGTATCCGGAGGCGCCGTGGGAGTCCATTCGCCAAGCCTAGCGGAACTGGTAACTAGCCAGCCGTACAATCCAGGCGGCCGCACGGGGCGCCTTTGGACTCGATTCCGGCCCTGGGGTCCCTTATTCGCGGCGTGTCCGTGGCAAAGTGCCCCCGGACCGCAGCCGCCAGGCGAGACCAGGGGCGCCCGAGTCAGGTAACTCTGGGTCCCGGCGGGACGGCCCGCGGCATGCCCGGGAGTGACACACGTCTGGTCCTATGAATCGCACAATCTGCGGTCCCGGGCACAAAAAACCCCGGCTTCCTGATGCCAAGAAACCGGGGTTTTTCCACTCTTCGCTAAAAGAGTGGGCCCTGTGGGGATCGAACCCACGACCCACGGATCCAATCCGCCAGTATCCGCCCCGATATGCCCACGACTGGATACGACCAGAAACCGCGAGAATCCGGCCCAAAACGGCACATCAGCCGCTGACAAGGATCAAGTCAAAACTTGCGCACTCTGGAACGCATGTCTCCAAAATGTACCCACGCGCATAGGCGCTAGAGGTCCTGCTAGGGTCAAGTCATGAGTACGTCCCCGCAGGCCCCGGCAGTACCCGAACCCCGCCATTTCGCCAACTACGTCGCGCCGGACTCCAAAGGATGAGCCTCCTAGACCGCGTCGTAGACGGTGCCAGCGACGACACGGTTTCCACCGGTAATCTCCTCCGCCAAGTCATCACTTTGGGACGTCGGATGAAGTCGGATGATCTCGTTACTTGGGCGATGAACGAGCTCAACGGGTATCCGGAAACCAACCTGGCGGAACTACCGGCCTATCGCGGTCCGCTCCTCGTCCCGGTTGAGGTCTTCGCATCGGGCTACTTCCAGTCCTCCAAGAAATATTTCATCAACAAAGAGGACTTCCCGGACGAAAACGATTTTCGGAAGTGGCAATTCCACACCTGGCTCTACCAGCCGATGGCTGAACTTGAGCGACTTGCCGCCGCCGATATCGACCCCAGTCAAACCTGGCCCAACCAGGCTTTGGCAATCTACATCAAGTTGTGCGAACAGAACCGAGCGCCGCACTATCCCGATTTCAACCCGCTTTCGGTCCGTAGGATCATTCCGCGGACGATGCTCCACGGCATCATTGATTCGGTCCGAACGCGGGCGCTGCTATTCGCCCTAGATGTCCAGGCAGAATTTCCCGACGCTGGGGAGCCGAACGGACCAACCACAGACACCCCGAAAGTACGTGATGCAGTGACCTACAACATCAACAACCACATTTACGGCGGTACGAACGCAGTCGCCAACGGTGAAAACATCACGCAGCACGTCCACATTGAGCAAGGTGACACGCAGGCCCTATTGGACTTCTTCAAGGAGCAGGGCTTGGACGATTCGGGCCAGGCAGAACTGGCTACTGCTCTGGAGGAAGACGGTGACAAGCCGGGCAGCGGCATTGCTCGATTCCTCAAGCGACTTGGGGAGGGTGCGTTGAACTTTGGCGGTAAGGTCATCACGCCTGCGCTGGAGACACTGGCCAAGGTGGCCATAGCGGCGCATTTCGGGGTCGTCCTTCCCTGACTGCTGTTTGAGTTTTGGACGGGCCCGCCGGGGATCAACTCCCGGCGGGCCCTTTCGCATCCATCAGGGGATCAACTTTTGATTTCCCCGCCGAGGCTCTTTTGCACGTCCTTGACCTCAAATTCGGGACCGCGGACCAGCCAGTTTGGACCCACAAGAATGGCCTGCCTTGCGGTCCCATACTTCAGATCTTGCGTCACTTGGTCATCAAGCGCGCTCTGGGAATCGGCAACAAGCAGCACGGTGTTCATGCCGCAATTCACCGTTTGCCATCCCCACTTTGCTTTAGCATCTTGTGTGATTTTCTCATCGCAGCCCGGCTCTTTGACCGCACCCGAGGCGACGTAGGCATCGCGGAGGTCCAGCGCGCTTTTGTAGCTGGCGTCCTTTTGGATGGTGGTTCCGCCGCACGCGACCAGTAGCAACGAAACTACGGTCAAAGTTGGTACCAGTTTTTTCATTTTTCCCCCATTGGCAAGAGCGGTGACGACTGAAGAATACAGCCGACGCCACTTGAGCAATGTCGGCCGCCCTGTCAAGGGTTCGCTGTATCAATGCTTAGAATCTCAGGATGACCACAAGCACCTCCGATGAACTGCCTCGGTACAAAAGAGCCTGGGGCTCAATTCGCCTTGCGTGGTCTTACGTCGTCAGCCACTTGGGGTCTGTCGCTGTCCTGGTGGGCAGCGGCCTGATGGCCGTTCCTCCCATCTTTGCTGACAAGGAGAAAGCCGAAACAGTATTCTGGGCTACTGTTCTCGTCATCATAGGCGCACTTCTTGCGGCCTGTGGAACCCTGGGGCAGAGCCGAACCATTCATGGGCTCCGTAGCAAACTGAAAGCCGCGAAATCGCTTGCCCGCGCGGAGGAGGCCGTTGCCATGCGGCGACTATTCCACCGCAACTTGGAGCGGCTGGAGGGTTTGCGGAAGATCAGCGCAGGATCAACCAGCAAAGACAAGCGCTTGGCGCAGTACAACCCGCTGGTAACGGGGGTTGTAGGCGGCTTGAAGGGCTTCTTCGAAGCTGACGGGACCCCCGTGAAGGTCAACTACTACCGTCTGGGACAGGAAGAATCGGGCTACTTCCTTCAGGTCGTAGATCAAACTTACGATGTCAGCCGACCGAAGCTGACTGTTGACCAGCCGGAGTCCCGCGAAATCATCCGCAGAACGCTGAACGACGAAAGCGAGTACTGCGATGACCTGACCGTCAACGATCAGTTCGCTATCGAGAAGGACCGAAAGCGCGGGTACGTCTGCTACGCCTCGGTGGCGGCATCCGTCGGTGGTCATGTCCACGGCATGCTTTCAGTGAACACCGAGGTGCCGGACGGCATCGACCCAGATCTCGCTATTGAGTACCTGGAAGTTTTTGGGATGATGCTGGCCATAGCCGAATCGGCGCTGGGCTTGTCGGTACCCCACGAGATAGGCCAGCCCACGGGAATGTCAGAGGTCGTGGGTACGGTAATTCCATCTAGACTTGGACCCATCCCCGGATCCGGAGCCTAGCGTGAATCTGGAAGGAGACCGCTCATGAGCACCAGAGTACGAAAAACAGAGGCCGTCAGCGCAAGGACTTCTTTTGACGTTGAGGTCCAGAAGGAAGCCGATGAGTTCCGGCGCGAGTTGGATGAAGCGCGCGGACGGAGGCTCCGGAGACTGAGCCAAGAGCCCGGAAAATTCGTTAAGGTCAAGGTCACCTTCGAAGGGAAGAAGTAGGCCTCGGGCCCTTCTGGATCCAAGTAGCATTCCGAAGAGCAGGGTGCTGGATTCTATATTTTCTGGACGCTCCGGACTCTTCATCCCGCGCGCGACCCCCCTCTGGCCCCGGGGGGAGACGGACTACTACCGGCGAAGGGGTCCAGATGCGTCTCACGGCGCGATTGCGACGCCCCTTGGGGGTAGCAGCTACTCGACCGGGTCGGGCTCACCCGCCAACGACCTACGCATGGCGTCCTTCATGGCTGAGTTGAGCCGGTTGCCCTTGGTCTTGTTCTCGCGGTCGTCTAGCTTCATGTCTTGAATGAAGGCCACGTATGCGCGACCCGCATCGAACACAGCCGTTTCGTCCAACAGGTCCGCGACGCCGAGCAATGAGTTAACCGCGGAAATCGTTACGACCATCTGTTCTGTGAGCTCGGTCTGCTTCGCCATCACCCTAAGAACGCTTTTGGTTTCGCTCTCCCGGTCCATTGATGCAATGAGGCTCTCATTACCTTTGAATCGGTGCATCGCCAAGAGGTATTCATCCAGGTGGCGGATGAGGTCGCTGTATGTGACCTTCAGTTCGTCCCGACGGCGTTGTATGTCTTCGCGGCTGTACTGCTCTGCGCGGCGCGTTCTCTCATTGCTGGCTGAAAGAACCTGGGAAAGAGCGGACGCTCCGATCGCCGCGGCCGCCCCCACGAATGCAGTCCCCAGCGGAAGCCACTGCGATATCCCGCTGCTGCTGTCACCTGGAGAGTTTGCGCCCGAAGGACCGGGGGTGGGCAGAGGCGTCTCTGCCAGCAATGTTGAGATCAGTGTGGGTAAGTCCATTAGGTGAGGGTATCCGCAAAGAGCGGCATGGGTGGGACGGTCGGAGCAGGTAGTCCCTGCCCCGACCATCACCTTGTGGCGCTGGGAGAGTCATTGCCCTCATGCCAAGGGCTCGTCTTCCATCCTTCCCGCGGCCGGGCAAATGATAGCCGCGAGTGAGGTTGACGCCGTGGGTGGGACTAGGCTGCCGCCAGCGCGATTTCGACGAAGGCGTTGGGGCGCTTGACCGCCCAGCCGAAGCGGCCCTCGAGGCGGAGTTGGACCAGGTTGTGGGTGAAGTTGTCTCCCGAGCGGTCTGCGGCGAGTGTTGCGTCTTCACGGACGACGATCTCCGCATTCTTCCAGTCACCAAGGATCGCCGTTCCGACTGGGACCGCCACTGACGGCACCCGGGGAATGCTCCACAGATTCGACGCTCCTGTCCCGGAGGGGTCGCCCAGCAGAAAGCCACCTGTGCTGCCACTCTCGCGGAGCAGGTCGAACGCCTCGGCGTCCTGAGGATGGAGGACCAAGGCCGTCGGCGTCACGCCCGACACCTGGAGGGACGTCAGACCCTTCCGCACGGAGGTAAGAGCGTCGATGACGAATGACTGGACGACGATCCCTGACGTGTTCAGCAGGCCCGTGAAGTTCTCCCCGGTTCCGTCGCCGCTGAGGACTTGGTGTTCCAGCTCCTGGTACAGCCCGGCTTCCATTTCATTATGGAGGAACTGCTCCAGGTTGGAATGGTCATCGAAGAAGCGAACCGGGATCTTCTCGGACAGGTGGGCGATAACCCTGACCCGGTCCTCCACTTCAGCAAGGGTGTAGATGGATGTGGGCTTGAGCTCGCCGTCCGGGACCGGTGTGGCGTTGTGGGTTCGGATGGTCTGCTTGAGATAGGAGAAGCTGTTGCCGGTGCTGAAGCCGCCGCCTAGGCCCTTGGCTGGAATTAGCTCGAGCAGGGTCCTCGGGGCCTCGGACATGGCGATCACGTCGGTTTCGATGGGTGCCGGGACGCCGATCGATCCGCTTATCAGGGACTTCCTGCCGTCCACGTCTGCCATCATGGCCCTGGTCATACGGTCGGCGGTGGTTTTCGCCCACTGGCCACGGCTCGACGCCGCCCTTCCTATGGACGGTCCGTTGATCTCCCTGGAGATGGCTTTGGCTTGTGCCATGATGTCCTGGTCGGCCTTAGCTGCCTTGAGCATGTCCAGGTGATGGCGGGCGGTCTTCATGTGGCGCTCGTAGTCGGCCAGCATTAGGCCATCCGGTTGCCGGCCTTGGGCTTCCGCCTTTTCCATGATTTCGCGGGCTTGTTTGGCGGCGGTAGCGGCGGCGTCGCGGTAGTTGTCGATTCGGGTGGTGGTTTCCATGGCAGGCCCTCCTGGGCAGAAGCGTGGGCCGGGTGTGGGCGCACGAAGGTGGATGGATACACCGGGCGGGCTCCTACGGACGGGTTCAGGACCGGTCCCGCCGATTTGACGCGCACGCCCTCGTCGGAGGCCGGGCCCATACCGCTGGTGGGCACACTTTCCTCGGCGGGACCTGTTAGACGGACGGGTTGACCCGGATGAAAACCGGTATGACCGCTGGCCGTGCCCCTTGGCGGGAGGGGCCGGGCGCTTCCTGGTTCCTCCGAACTTGACCCGCTAAGGTTCCTCGTCCGTTGACCGTCCGCGCCCGGCTCTTCCGCTTGGCTTAATGCTATGGGGCCCTTCCGTCAGGAGTCCTGCCCGCCGCCGGGCGTGTCTTGGAGCGCCGCCTGCGTATACCTGTTCAAGATGCTCTCCTCATGGCCGGGCGCAAAGCCCAGCAGCAGGGCACCGGCCAGGCCGCAGGCGGCGCGCGCGAGCTGCATGGGATCCTCCGTCTGGGTGAGCAGGATCTTTGCCGCTTCGTCCCCTTCGTTCCGGGTGATCAGCCGGACAATGGCGATGGCCTCAAGGTTGGCCGTCTGTTCTGCGTTGGTGGTCATTTTGTCGCCTTTCATGTGGGTTGGGTATCCGGTTGTGAGAGTGTTCCGCGTTCCTGCTACATAGGAACACGGAACAGCCTCACGCGCCCGCCGTTTCAAGTTGCTGACGGTAAACTCTCAAGGCCAAAGTTGCCCTGTCGCCGCCCCAGCCAAGTCGGTCCTTGATGTCACGAACTGACACCGGACCAGGGGCAAGGCTCTTCAGACTGGCGAGATCGGCTCCCGGCGCAGAATCCGGGACACGGTCCCCGGATGTTGGAGCCCACACCGTCCACGAACAGTCACCCCTCAGTTCGAATACCCCTGCCACAGGCTCCTTTTCGCCGGCTGGAGTCGCCGCCCGCAGGCCGCCATGTCTGTCCTTCTGGATGCCCAGGTAGCAGGAACCCCCGCGGCCTGGAGCGAAGGAGTCCTTGATCCTGACCCGCAGCGATGCCCCGCCGACGGCGCGGAGTTTCGCCGCCGTGCCGGTCGGCCCTTTGGTTTCCGGATTTTTCGCAACATGGTCGATCACGATGACGCAGCAGCCAGCGTGTGCCAGTGGTTTGAGTGCGTGACTATGGGCGATGGTGAAATCATCCGGACTGTTGGAGTTCAGGTTGAGGACGGGCAATAGCTCCCCGATGCTGTCCATAACGACGACGGATGGAGCCCAAAGCCGCAGGTCAGCCACTGTCGCCATTAGGTCAGCCTTGTCCTCAGGTTCCTTGTAACGGAACAATCCCAAGTCAGACAGGGCAGGAGTCGGAGCCCCCAAGCCCAACAACCGGGTGACGGTCGACGCCATCCCGTTATGGTCTAGGTCGACGACCGCGGCAGAACGCCCAAGGCCCAGGGCCTCAGCAACCGCAGCCAACGCCACCCACGTCTTGCCCGACTCCGGCTCACCAAACAACATATTGACCTGCCCGGAATAGAACACCGCCGCGTCATCACTTCGCAACAGGCACGACGGTGCCGGAGGTTCGGGCAGGGTGCCGGAGAGCAGTCCGGCCACGTCGCCGTAAGTCACCACTGGCACCGTGTTCCGCGTTCCTACCCCCAGTGTCCGGGGAACGGGGAACGCTCCAGGGGCATCTGGCGATTGGCCCGGAAGCGGAGGAACAGAAGCGGGGAGGTTGGCATTGAAGGCCGAGACGAGGGCATGTCCCGTTTTACTCATGGTCAGGAACGTGTTCGTCATGGGCGGTCACCCCCGCACCAGGCCGCACCAAGACGTTTCCGGAGTTCCCACAGCGCCCACCCCGTCCGTTCAAGACGTTTGGCCTCAGCGAGCAGTTCTTGGGGAGCAAGGCCCATCACGACCGGAGCCACCGAGAACCCCGCGGGTGAGGTGTCGAGCGGGTCGCGCCTCCCGTCTTCAAGAGGGGGGCAACGCTGGGAGGCCTTGCGGCGGCGATTAAGTCCAGCCTGGGGGCCCTCTTGTGTCTCCACCCGGGGCAACAGCTCCCCTCGGGTACCCGCCTGCCGGTTCATCGGGTACCCACCACGTGTCCGCTTTCATAAGCCTCAATGTCTGTAAGCCGGTATCGGACGGCACCACCAATCTTCACGTACACCGGCCCCCGGCCTTCATATCGCCACTGCCCAAGAGTCCGCGCCGGCACCTGCCACCGCCCCGCCAGGTCAGCAGGCGTCAACATCCCCACAGCCCTTCTCTCAATCTGCATTACCAATCCCTTCGTCTTGTTGCGAACTGCAACAAGACGATGTAACTACAGGTATTCACCCAGAAACAACATGTTGTAGCAAGTCACAACAACAGCGTGTATGGTAACAACATGACTAAGGAAGAAAACCCCAAGATCCGTTCGGAAGCCCTCCCTTGGGAGACAGCCTTCGCAAAGTCCCTGGCCCGTCGTCGACTTGATCTTGAAATGTCACAGACCGAGCTTGCTCGACGAGCGACTGAGGCGGGACTGCCGCTGTTCCAGCAGCAGATACAGCGCATCGAAAACCTCGCACGCCCCATCCGCCTGAACGAGGCCATCCTGCTCGCCCAAATCCTGGAGGGTGACCCTTGGCGCATGGCCGCCCGAATGGTCGATGACGACACCGCAAGGAGCATCTTGCTTGCCGCACAGGAGGGAGCAGAACAAGCGGCGTTCCAAGCAATCAACAGAATTAGCGAAGAAGAAGGCCGCCTTGGCCAGGCGGTTCGAGAGGCGAGCGAACGGTTGCAGCAGTACGCCGAATACATGCAGGAACGTCATCCCGACGATTTCCAAGGAAAGCTCAAGCCGTACGTCGACCATCAGGTGCGCTTGGAATGGACTCAGCTTTTGCTTTTTAACCTGACCCAGTTCTTGTGGGACGAGGACGGCGAAGCCCGCCTCCTTCCCCGTCCCGTTGAGCTCAGTGAGGGCTGACATGGCACGCGCATGGATTCAGGACGAGTGGCTCGACGCCAACCGGCAGCCGACGGCCCGGAATGGTTCCGGCAGTAGATGGCGGGTGTATTGGTGGGAGGAAACTCAGACAGGACGACGCCGTCGCTCTAAGAGGTTCCAGCGGAAACCCGACGCGCAGCAGTACGCCGCCAAACTCGACAACGACCTCCGTGCGGGGACCTACCGGCCGCCGGAACACGCCGAAACCCTTCTGGCCGACGTCGCCGACGAATGGCTCAGCACCCGCCTGGATATCAAACCGGCCACGTACCTGCACTACGAGCGGAGCCTCCGCGCCTACGTCCTCCCACAATGGGGATCAAGAAGAATCGGCACCATCACGAAACCGGAGGTCGCCGCATGGGTCAGCGCCCTGGCCGCCGGGACGGCACAAGCTGCAAGCAAAGTCCGGAGCAGCCGCCCGCCCAGGTTCGAGCCTGCCCCCATGCGCGGCCCGCTGAAACCCTCAAGCCTCGGCCACATTCACACCGTCTTGTCCGCCGTCCTCGCGTGGGCGGTCGAAACGGACCGGATCAGCCGAAACCCGGCCGCCGGTGTTCGGCTGCCGCGCGTGGCCGCACCGGAACAGGTCTATCTCAGCCACGCCCAAGTGGAGGACCTAGCAGTAGCCGCCCAGGACGTAACCGGCCGCAGCACGGACGGCACTCTGGTCCGGCTTCTTGCCTACACAGGCCTCCGGATCAATGAGGCCCTAGCGCTGAAAATCTCCGCCCTCGACCTCATGAGGGCCCGCGCCGCCGTCAACGCCACGTGGACACTCGACAGGGAAGGTAAGAAAGTACTGGGAACGCCCAAGTCACACGAGAAGCGCGCCGTACCGCTAGGGTTCCTCGTCGCGGAGCTGCAGGAACTCACCGCCGGCCAGGCGCAGGACGCCTACGTCTTCCAGACGCCCACGGGAGAGGCACTGAACGACCACAACTGGCGGAACCGCGTGTTCAACCTCGCAGCCCGAGACACCGACCTCGACGGTGTAGGAGTGACCCCCCACAAGCTTCGCCACACAGCAGCAAGCGCCGCGATAGGGTCCGGGGCTGACGTTAAAGTCGTTCAGCTCATGTTGGGCCACAAGGACGCCACGGAAACCCTCAACACCTATGGCCACCTTTGGCCGGACCGGCTGGATGAAGTCTCCGCGTCCCTAGAAGCGGCCAGGATGACGGCTCTTGCCGCCCGGGGCCATGTCTCCAGAATGTCTCCACGGTCCGCCTGACACGAGAGGCGAGAACGGAGGGCATCGGACGAAAAAACCCCCGATCCCCTGCAACTGCAAGGAACCGGGGGTATCCACTCTTCGCTAAAAGAGTGGGCCCTGTGGGGATCGAACCCACGACCCACGGATTAAAAGTCCGATGCTCTACCAACTGAGCTAAAGGCCCCAGCCGATGGCCCCGAACCAGCGGATAAAATCCCCTGTTGCGGCGCGTTTCGGCCCAGTCCATTTCTGGACGTTAACACTGTACCCCAGACCTGGGCCGGGTTTTTTCACGTTGCCCGCAGCGGCGGCGTTGGCCTCGGGGTCTCCGGCAGTTGCCCGCACCGATCCTCGATTCCGTTGCGGCACTGGAGTAGCGTGGGGGCATGAGCGAGCAAGCAGGATCAAGCGCCCCGGCCCCGCGGCACCACAAGCCGAAACCCTTCGCACCGATCGACTTTGAGCCCTTCGCCGGAGGGGCCGATCCTGCCCGCGTCTCGGAGGCGGCCCATCTGGCCGCGCAGGCGCTCGTGCGCCGCGGCCGGGACAGCGACGACCCTAAAGTCACCAAACGGCTCGTCAAACTCGCCGATGAGCAGGGCCTGGAAGCGATCGCCGAAATGTGGGCCGAAAGCCCCGCCCGCTCCCTCCCCGGTGCGCTGTGGCGCCTGTACGCCCTGCGGGCCGCCACCATCCAGGATCCCGAGCGGATCTCCGTCTACTTCAAGGCGGGCAAGGACACGGCCCAGGTTTCGCATGTGGTGGCCGGTGCCGCCGAACCGCCCGGCGCCGATGAGATGAAATCCATGGCCGACGCCATCCTCTCCGGGGCGTTCGACGGCGAATTCGACGTCGCACTGGAACGCTCCGCAGCGTTCTGCCGCGTGGTGGCCTTGGGCCAGGCGACACTTGCGGACAACGCCGAGCACAGCAACGAGAACCACGCCAGCAAACTCACCCGTAACTCGCATCTGCTGGTCAAGACGGCCGAGGACCTCGAACACGCCGCCAATGCGTGGCGGCTGGGCGAACTGGACTAAAGGGCCAGCCGGCCCGGGCGGCGGGCGCCCGGTGCCGGGGCGGCAGGCGCGGATGACGGGCCGGCACGCACGACGTGGGCAGGCTGTCAATGTTGACTTGCATGAACCTACGTAGAAAACTGAAAGCGGTGCCGAACCGCGAAACCCCCGGGCTTCAACATTTAGCCGCCTAGAGCGGCCTACCGCCGAGAGGCGTATCCGGTTCGGCACCATTTTCATGCCCTCGTTGCCTGGTGTTCGCCTGCCTCGCCTCCGGTTCTTCCTGTTTTTCGCCTGTTGTCCGCCTGTTTTTCGCCTGCCCCGTCACACGCCGCGTCGGGCCGGTCCGGACCCGCAGCGGACGGTAAAGTTATGCGTATGCACCGGTCTCCGTCAAGTCACACGGCTGGCCGACCCCACCCGCGAACCTCCTCCAGGAAGACCGGTGACACCACGTGAAGCTGCGCCTGTTCCCCCAGGAGTCCGCCGGACTGAACCTGCTCTCCCAAATGGCGCACCAGATCGTGCTGGGGGCCGGAACACTCTCGGAGATCCTCGGCGCCCCGGCCAGTGAGCATGCCCGGCTGGTGGAGGACATGCACAACCACGAGGCAAAATCCGCGGAGCTGCACTTTGCCCTCCTGACCCACATGCGCACCAGCTTCGTGAACCCGCTGCCGCGCGAGGACATGTACACACTGTCCCGGTTCCTCAACGAGGCCATGGAGAAGCTCGATGCCGCCGCCGAGCTCGTTTCCCTCTATAAGCTCGAACGGCTGCCCAGACGCGCCGCGGACCAGCTGGAAATCATCAGCCGCCAGGCCGAACTCACAGTCGATGCGATGCGGCGGCTGAACAACCTGGACGATCTCGAGGACTACTGGATCGAGATCCTGCGCCTGGCCAAGCGTGCCGAGCGCACGCACCGGGTCTGGGTCGCGGACATGCTCCACGAGATGAAGGCGATGCAGTACGCGCGCAACCGTGACGTCGCGAACCAGCTCGTGGAAGTCACGAAGGACATGCGCCGGATCGCCACCCAGGTGGGCAGCATCATCGTCAAGGAATCCTGACGTGATGCTCTTCTTCCTTGCCCTGGTGCTGCTCTGCGCCGGGGTCTTCGCCTTCCTCAACGGTTTCAGGGACGCGTCCTCGTCGGTGGCGCTGGCCGTGCGGACGCGGTCGCTGACGCCAACGGTGGCGGTGCTGCTGGCGAGCCTGTTCAACTTCATCGGGGCCGCGCTCAGCGCCGCCCTGGCCCTGGCCGTCACCCAGGTGTGGCTGACGCTGCCGACGGGCACGAACGGCCTGACGATTCTCCTCGCCGCGCTGCTGAGTGCCATCCTCTGGGGCCTCTACATGTGGTGGCGCGGCATCCCGGCGTCCTCCACCCATGCCCTGGTCGGCGGGCTCGCCGGGGCGGGGGTCGCGAGCGTCGCCGTCGGCGGGAACCCCGTCACCGGCGTGGACGCCTCGCTCCTGTCCCAGGTGGTGCTCCCGCTGCTGATCTCACCGGTGATCGCCTATGCAGGGTCGTTCCTGCTGGTCTGGCCTGCGGGCTGGGCCGCCCGCTACACGCCGCCCAACGTCGTCAACACCCGCTCCCGGCGGGCTCAGGCGGTCGCCGCCGGCGCCGTCGCTTTTGGGCACGGGCTGCAGGACGGCCAGCGCATCAGCGCGGTGGTGATCCTGGCGCTGCTGGCGGCCGGGCTCTCCGACGGCGGTTCAGTGCCGGTGTGGGTGGCCCTGCTGACGGCCATCTTGTTGGCGGCGGGAACCCTGGCGGGCGGGTGGCGGATTTCCTACACCATCGGCTACCGGCTGACCCGGATCGACCCCCTGCGCGGATCCGTCGCGCAGATGTACAGCGCGGTGATGCTGCTGGTGGGCGCGATCGGGCTGCACTGGCCTGTCTCCACCACCAATACGGTGACGGCGGCAACCTTGGGCGCCGGCGCCAACCAGTGTTTCCCGGGCACCAACCGCCGGCTGGTGATCCGCATCCTGGGGTTCTGGGTACTGACCCCGATTGCCACCGCCGCCGCCGCGTTCATCCTGCAGTTGGCGCTCTCGACGGTGGCCGGCCTGTAGGACTCGTCGATTGCTCCGTGGGCGCCCTTTTGAGGGCTCAAAACGGCACCTGCGGAGCAATCGACGAGCAGGTTATCCGAAGCGGCCGGAGACGTAGTCCTCGGTGGCCTTCTCGGTCGGGTTACTGAAGATCGTCGGGGTATCGCCGAACTCGATCAGCTTGCCCGGCTTGCCGGTACCGGCAATGTTGAAGAAGGCCGTCTTGTCCGACACGCGGGCCGCCTGCTGCATGTTGTGCGTCACGATCACTACCGTGTACTGGTCTTTGAGCTCGTTGATGAGGTCCTCAATGGCCAGCGTCGAGATCGGGTCCAGGGCGGAGCAGGGCTCGTCCATGAGGATCACCTGGGGTTCAACGGCAATCGCGCGCGCAATGCACAGGCGCTGCTGCTGGCCGCCGGACAGCCCGGAGCCGGGCTTGGCCAGACGGTCCTTGACCTCGTTCCACAGGTTGGCCCCTTGCAGGGAACGCTCCACCAGGACATCGGCCTCGCCCTTGGAGATTTTTGTATTGTTCAGCTTCACGCCGGCCAGCACGTTGTCCCGGATGGACATGGTGGGGAAGGGGTTGGGGCGCTGGAACACCATGCCGATCTGGGACCGGACCGTGACCGGGTCGACGCCGGGTCCGTACAGGTTGTCCCCGTCCAGCAGCACTTCGCCTTCAACCCGCGCACCGGGAATGACCTCGTGCATACGGTTCAGGGTGCGCAGGAAGGTGGACTTGCCGCAACCGGAGGGGCCGATGAAGGCTGTGACGGACTTGGCGTCGATGTTGATGTTGACGCCTTCGACGGCCAGGAATTTGCTGTAGTAGACGTTCAGGTCCTTGACGTCGATGCGCTTAGACATGGTGTTCCTTCACTTGCTGGAGGTAGGGGCGGCGGGCGCGGGTGGCCTAGCGGCCTGTCTTGGGGGCGAAGATGCGGGCAATCAGGCGGGCGCCGAGGTTGAGCAGCATCACCAGGATGATGAGCACCAAGGCCGCGCCCCAGGCCCGCTCAGAGGACGGATCCGGGTTCGACGGCGAGGTGGGGTTCAGGATCTGGGTGTAGATGAATGTCGGCAGCGAGGCCATCCAGCCGCTGAATACATTGGCGTTGATGGTGGTCGCGAATCCGGCGGTGACCAGAATCGGCGCGGTTTCGCCGATCACGCGGGCGATCGCCAGGGTGATGCCGGACGCGATGCCGGAGATCGCCGTCGGGAGGACCACCTTGAGGATGGTCCGCCACTTGCGGACGCCGAGGGCGTAGGCGGCCTCGCGGAGTTCGTTTGGCACGATCTTGAGCATTTCCTCGCTGGAGCGGACCACCACCGGGATCATCAGCACCGACAGCGCGACGGCGGCCACGGCGCCTGTCTTGGTGCCCGGGCCGACCACCGCGAAGAACGCGGCGGCGGCGAACAGGCCGGCGACAATCGAGGGAATGCCGGTCATGACGTCCACGAAGAACGTGATGGCCCGGGCCAGTGCGCGGTCCTCGCCGTATTCCACCAGGTAAATCGCGGTCAGCAGGCCCACGGGGACCGAGATGAGGGTGGCGAGCACCGTGATGAGCAAGGTCCCCATGAGCGCGTGGTAGATGCCGCCCAGCAGGGGGGCGCCTTCCTCGACTGTCTTGTTGTCGAAGGCGCCGGTAACCCCGTTCATGGACGTGGTGAGGAAACCGGGATCCAGGAGCCCGGGGAGCCCATTGACCAGCACGGTCCAGATCACCGAGAACAGCGGCACCAAGGCAATCAGGAAGGCCCCCACAACCAGGCAGGTGGCCAGCTTGTCCTTGGCCTTGCGGACGCCTTCCACAACCAGGCTCCAGCCCACCAGGCCGACGGCGAAGAGGATGGCGGAGACGATTCCCCAGCCGAAGGCATTGAAGCCGATCAGCGCGAGGATCGCCGCGCCAAGGATCAAGGCAACGGCCAGGACAATGTACGGTGCGGCCTTGGGCAGTTGGCCCTTGGTCAGCGCCGAGCGCTTGCGTACCGGAGTCAGGGTGGCGGTCATTTAGTTGGCTCCCGAGAATTCTTTGTGCCGGGTGATGATTCCCCGGGCAATCATGTTCACGCCGAGGGTAATGACGAACAGCACCAGGCCCGCGGCGATCAGCGTGTTGACCTTGAGCCCGCTGGCCTCGGGGAAGTTCAGGGCGATTTCGGCGGCGATGGTCTGGTTGCCGGTCTGGATCAGGCTGGCGGTCAGGGCCCCGGAGGACAGCACCAGCGCGACGGCCATGGTTTCGCCGAGGGCCCGGCCCAGTCCCAGCATCACGGCGCTGATGATTCCGGGCCGGCCGAACGGCAGCACGGTCATCCGGATCATCTCCCAGCGGGTGGCCCCGAGCGCCAGCGCGGCCTCTTCGTGCAGCTTGGGGGTCTGCAGGAAGATTTCGCGGGTCAGGGAAGTGATGATCGGCAGAACCATGACAGCAAGCACGATTCCGGCCGTCAGGATGGTCTTGCCGGTGGCGGAGGCGGGACCTTGGAATATCGGCAGCCAGCCCATATTCCCGGCCAGCCAGTTGTACGACGGCGAGATTTCCTTGGCCAGGAACGCAACGCCCCAGGCGCCGTAGACAACGGACGGGATGGCGGCGAGGAGGTCAATCACGTAGCCCAGGCCGGAGGCGAGTTTGCGGGGCGCGAAGTGCGAAATGAACAGCGCGACGCCGATCGCGATCGGCGTCGCGATCACGAGCGCGATCACCGAGGCTATGAGCGTGCCGATGACAAGCGGCCAGATGTAGGTGAAGAATCCTTCGCCGCCCTGGATCTTGTCCCCCGGAGCCATAAGGGCCGGCAGCGCCTGGATCACCAGAAACAGTGCCACGCCGAAGAGCACGACGAGGATCAAACACCCTGCTGCCAAGGTGGCTGCGGAAAAGACTTTGTCACCGGATTGGCCTGCGCCCCGGGACTTGGTCAGGGAGGTGGTGGTCACTTCACGGTCCTTCGGTTTGGATGGGATCCGGGCGGCGGCTGCGGAGGCCTCCACGGCCGGTGCCCGGCAAATCTTGATCTATGGAACAAACGCGTCAGTTCCCTGCATCATGGCGGCCGCCGGTGACGGCCGCCATGATGCAGGGAACCTTGATCAGGCTCGTGTTTCCACTACGCCTTTTCCACTTCGCCTCGCGGCGCAGCGTATCCCTAGGCCTTGGCCTTGACGGAGTCGACGGCAGCCATTGCCTTGTCCTGGAGGGTCTTGGACAGCGGCGCCGACTTGGCGGCGTCGGCGGCGGCCTGCTGGCCCGCGTCGGAGGCGGCGTACTTGACGAAGGCCTTGACCAGGTCAGCGGTGGCCTGCGTGTCGTAGGTGGTGCAGACGATGTGGTAGGAGACCAGGACGATCGGGTAGGCGCCCGCGACCGTGGTGGTGCGGTCCAGCTTGATGGCGAGATCGTTGGCGTTGCGGCCCTCGATCGGCTTGCCCTGGTCGACTGCCTTGGAAGCTGCCTCGGCAGAGATCTTCGTGAAGGAGTCGCCGACCTTGATCTGCGCGGTGCCGAGCTTGCCGCTAACAGCGGAGTCGTCGGCGTAGGTCACGGCGCCGGGGGTGTCGGTGACAGTCTTGACGACGCCGGAGGTGCCCTTGGCGTTCTCGCCCTTCAGGCTCGCGGGCCAGACGCCGGCTGACTTGTCGGTCCAAACCTCAGGGGCAACGGCGGACAGGTAGTCGGTGAAGTTGGTGGTGGTGCCGGAGTCGTCAGAGCGGTTCACCGGGGTGACCTTGAGATCCGGAAGCTGGACGCCCGGGTTCATGGCCGCGATGGCGGGGTCGTTCCAGTTGGCGACCTCGCCGCGGAAGATCTTTGCAACGGTGGGAGCGTCGAGCTTCAGGTCGGTGATGCCAGGGACGTTGAAGGCCACGGCGATCGGGGAAATGTAGACCGGGATGTCAATGGCTCCGTCGGGACCACACTTTTCCTTGGAGCTGGCGAGCTCTTCATCCTTGAGGTAGGCATCGGAGCCGGCGAACTGGGCCGAGCCATCGAGGATCGCCTTGCGACCGGCGCCGGAACCGTCCGGGGAGTACTGCACAGTGGCGCCCTGGTTCGCGGTGGCGAAGTTGGTCTTCCAGACGTCCATGGCTGCGCCCTGGGCGGAAGAACCGATGCCGGTCAGGGTGCCGGTGACCGCGGGGCCAGAGGCAGACGGCGCAGCAGTCTGGGCCGTGTTGGTTGCGTTGTCCGAACCGCAGGCGGTCAGCGCAAGTGCGCCAACGGCGATGACAGCGATAGCCGCGTTGCGGCCGAAGCGGAGAGCCTTCACTGAGTTGTACCCCTTCCAGGGCTGGGGGTGCCGGGCCCGGAGAAGGCCCGCAGGGATGCGTACGGTTTGTACCTCTACCGACCGTAGGTGGCCCAGGTGAAGAGAATTGCGGACCAAAGTGAACGGCCGGTAAACGACGCGGGACTATTGGCTTACATATGCCGGGTAGCCATTGTGTTCTGTGCGTCACAGTCGTATCGGCCGCACAGCGCCCCGGCCCGTGACGGCCGCCCCGGGGCAGCAAATAGACTGGAAGGCATGGCCTCCGCGACTGGACTCTCCGCAAGCGCACGATTCCTGCGCGGCCGGGTCCGCACCGGCTTTGTCCGGAGCCGGAACTCCCTCGTCCCGGCCATCCAGATGACCGCCTGCGCCGTCGGCGCCTACGCGTTCGCCGAATACGTCCTGGGCCATTCCGCGCCGCTGTTTGCCGCCACGTCAGCCTTGATTGCGCTCGGGTTTTCCCGCGACCCCCGGCTGCGCCGGGTCATCGAGGTGGGCATGGGCTGCACGATCGGGATCGTGGTCGGGGACCTGCTGCTGCACTGGCTGGGCTCCGGAATCTGGCAGGCCGCCGTCGTGCTCCTTTTCTCCATCCTGCTGGCCAGGTTCCTGGACAGCGGGACGATCTTCACCACCCAGCTGGGCCTGCAGTCGGTGCTCGTGGTGCTCCTGCCCGCGCCGATCGGGGGACCGTTCACCCGCAGCATCGACGCCGTGGTGGGCGGGGCGTTCGCGCTCCTGGTGACCATCCTTGTCCCCAAGGATCCCCGGCGTGAACCCCGCAGTGACGTCAAGAAGCTCCTGCACGAGCTCGCCGAGGTGCTGCGGGAATGCGCGTCGGCGCTGAGCTACAGTGACTCCACCCAGGCCTGGCATGCCCTCATCCGGGGCCGGAACTGCCAGCCGCTCGTCGACGCCATGCGCCAGTCGCTGCGTGCCTCCGGCGAAGTGGCAACCCTGGCCCCCGCCTACCGGCGGCACCGGGACGAACTGGACCAGATGGAGCAGTCGCTGGACTATATCGACCTCGCGCTGCGCAACAGCCGGGTCTTTGCGCGCCGCCTGACCAGCGCCATCAACCATGCGGCGCTCTCGGACGAGGCCACCCAGAACATCGCCGAGGTCCTGCAGGAGACGGCCGCCGCCGTCGACGAACTCTCGCTCGGCCTGGCGGAAGTGCACGACGGCGCCCGCCGCGCCCACCTGCGCACGGCCCGGTCCGAGCTGCGGGAGATCGCCGTCCGCCTGCATCCGCGGATGCTGGACGTCCAGCTGCTCGAGGGCGAAACGGTGGTCATGCTGTTCCGCCCGCTCATGGTGGACCTGCTCGAGGCCGCCGGGCTGGATTCCAAGGAAGCCCGGGACATCCTTCCCCCGCTGTAGCCTCTGTAGCTGGTGTACCTGGCGCGATGGCCCGCCGACGCGCTCCATTGTCGCTGGCCCCCGATAGTGTGGACCAATGGCTACGAAGACTTCCCGGGGGCCGAAGGCGCCCGGCTATAAATGCGCCGAATGCGGCTGGACGACGGCCAAGTGGGTGGGCCGCTGCGGCGAGTGCCAGGCGTGGGGCAGCGTGGAGGAGACCGGCACCGCCGTCGCCCGGACGACGGCGGCCGCCACGGTCCTGGAACCTGCCCGCCGGATCGCCGACGTCGACGCCACTACCGCCGCCTTCCTGCCCACCGGCGTGGATGAACTCGACCGCGTGCTCGGCGGCGGGCTGGTGCCCGGCGCCGTGATCCTACTGGCGGGCGAGCCCGGGGTGGGCAAGTCCACGCTGCTGCTGGACGTTGCGGCCAAGTTCGCCCGGACGGCCCAGGACGTCCTCTACATCACCGGCGAGGAATCCGCAGCCCAGGTCAAACTCCGCGCAGACCGGATCGACGCCGTGGCCGAATCCCTGTATCTGTCCGCCGAAACGGACCTGGGGCAGGCCCTGGGGCAGGTGGAGAAGCTGGAGCCGCGGCTGCTCGTGGTGGACTCCGTGCAGACCCTTAGCAGCGCCGACGTCGAGGGCAGCGCCGGCGGGGTGTCCCAGGTGCGCGAGGTGGCGGCGTCCCTGATCGCGGCGGCCAAGCGCCGGAACATGACCACACTGCTGGTCGGGCACGTGACCAAGGACGGCTCCATCGCCGGGCCCCGGCTGCTGGAACACCTCGTGGACGTCGTCTGCCAGTTCGAAGGCGAACGGCACTCGCGGCTGCGGCTGCTGCGCGCGGTCAAGAACCGCTACGGGCCCACCGACGACGTCGGCTGCTTCGATCTGAACGAGGACGGCATCGAGGGCCTCGCCGATCCCAGCGGACTGTTCGTCTCCCGGACCAAGGAGCCCGTCTCGGGAACCTGCATCACGGTCACGCTGGAGGGCCGCCGGCCGCTGCTGGCCGAGGTCCAGGCGCTGCTCGCCGAAAGCGCAAGCTCCCAGCCCCGCCGCGCCACCAGCGGACTGGACAGCTCGCGCGTGGCGATGCTGCTGGCCGTCCTGCAGCAGCGCGCCGGCTGCCTGCTGAACAAGGACGACTCCTACGTGGCAACGGTCGGCGGGGTCAAGCTCAGCGAACCCGCCACGGACCTCGCCGTGGCCCTGGCGGTGGCGTCGGCCAAGGCCAGGAAGCCGCTCCCCCAGCGGCTCATAGCCTTCGGCGAGGTGGGCCTGGCGGGCGAAGTCCGCCCGGTGCCCGGCATCAACCAGCGCATCCAGGAGGCGCACCGGCTCGGCTTCACCCATGCCGTGGTGCCGGCCAGCCCCAACGGGCACGGACCGGTTCCGGCGGGCTTCTCCGTCCGCGAGGTTGGCCACCTGGCCGAGGCCCTGGGACTGCTGATCAGCTGACGCCGCGGAGGCCAGGCGACCTGGGACCTCGGGATGACGCGAGTTATCGAGGTCCGCCGAATCCTGAAATGCACTCTTGCCAAAGATACCCCCCGGGGGTATGTTGAGCGTAGCCGCAGATGACTGAGCATCCGTCAGGAGCACGCACCATGGAACACCGGCACAGCAGCCCCGGCGTGGAACGGGGAATCGAGAACCACAGTCCGGGCGGGACGCCGCACGGCAGTCATGCCGTGGGCCCCGCCGCGGACGAGCACACGGTGCACAGCCACGGCCAGCATGCCGGGCACAGCGTCGCAATGTTCAGGAACAGGTTCTGGCTGACACTGGCCCTGGCCGTGCCGGTGGTCTTCTTCAGCCCCATGTTCGCGGAGCTCCTGGGCTACGAGCCTCCCGCCTTTCCCGGCTCAGCGTGGATCCCGCCGGTGTTCGGCACGGCGATCTACCTTTACGGCGGCCGTCCGTTCCTCAAGGGCGGGCTCAATGAGCTGAAAACGCGCACGCCGGGGATGATGCTGCTGATCGCCATGGCCATCAGCGTCGCCTTCATCGCCTCCTGGGCGACCAGCCTCGGCATCGGCAGTGTCGATCTCGACTTCTGGTGGGAGCTGGCGCTGCTGGTCCCCATCATGCTGCTGGGCCACTGGATCGAGATGCGCGCCCTCGGCTCAGCCCAGGGCGCCCTGGATGCCCTGGCGGCGCTGCTGCCCGACGAAGCGGAACGCGTCACGGCCGCCGGCACGGAGACTGTCAGCCTCTCCGAGCTCCGCACCGGGGACACCATCCTGGTCCGCCCCGGCGGCCGGATGCCGGCCGACGGCACCGTCAGCGGCGGCCAGGCCGAATTCGACGAATCCATGATCACGGGCGAATCAAAAACCGTCCTGCGGGCCCCGGGCGATCCCGTGGTGGCCGGCACCATCGCCACGGACAACTCCGTGCGGGTCCGGGTGTCAGCCATCGGCGAGGACACGGCCCTCGCCGGGATCCGACGCCTCGTGGCCGAGGCGCAGGCGTCCTCCTCCCGGGCCCAGGCCCTGGCCGACCGGGCCGCGGCGTTCCTCTTCTACTTCGCGGCCGGCACCGGTGTCCTGACATTCATCTTCTGGACCCTGATGGGCAGCGTAAGCGACGCGGTCACGCGCACCGTGACGGTCCTGGTGATCGCCTGCCCCCATGCCCTCGGCCTTGCCATCCCGCTCGTCATCGCCATCTCCACCGAGCGGGCCGCCCGGGCGGGCGTCCTGATCAAGAACCGGATGGCACTGGAGCGCATGCGGACAATCGACGTCGTGCTGTTCGACAAGACCGGAACCCTGACCAAAGGCGAGCCGGAGCTCAAGGAGGTCGCCGCCGCCGCGGCCGCCGGCACAAACACCGCCACAGCAACCGGCCAAGACGCCGCGCAGAATACGGTGCTGGCACTCGCGGCCGCTGTGGAGGCTGACAGCGAACATCCCCTGGCCCGCTCAATCGTTGCCGCCGCCCGGGAACGGGGACTGGAGCTTCCGACGGCGGACGGGTTCACGTCCCTGACCGGCCGCGGAGTCCGGGCCACGGTCGATGGCCGCACGGTCCAGGTGGGCGGGCCGGCCCTGCTCCGGGAGCTGGGTTTGCAGGAGCCGCGGGATTTGGCCGCCACCACCGGCGCCTGGCTGGAGCGCGGCGCGGCGGTGCTCCACGTTGTGGACGGCGGCACGGTCCTGGGTGCCGTCAGCCTCGAGGACGCTGTGCGGCCCGAGTCCCGCCAGGCCGTCCGGGCCCTGCAGGCACGCGGCATCAAGGTGGCCATGGTCACCGGCGACGCCCGTCAGGTGGCGCACGCCGTCGCCGCCGAACTCGGCATCGACGAAGTGTTCGCCGAGGTCCTCCCCGCCGACAAGGACAAGAAGGTGGCGGAGCTTCAGGGCCGTGGGCTGAAGGTGGCCATGGTGGGCGACGGCGTCAACGACTCCCCCGCGCTGGCACGGGCAGAGGTGGGGATCGCGATTGGCGGCGGCACGGATGTGGCCGTGGAATCCGCCGGAGTGGTCCTGGCCGGCAACGATCCGCGGGCCGTGCTGTCAATGCTCGATCTGTCCAGGGCGAGCTACCGGAAGATGTGGCAAAACCTCGTGTGGGCCACCGGATACAACATCATCTCGGTGCCGCTGGCGGCCGGTGTCCTCGCCTTCGCGGGGATCGTCCTCTCCCCCGCCGCGGGCGCCGTGATGATGTCGGCGTCCACCATTGTGGTTGCCCTGAACGCCCAGTTGCTGCGCAGGCTCAAGCTCAACCCGGCCGCGGTCAGCTGACCTGGTGGAGGTGGTCCGGGTCCTGCGCCCCGACACGACGAAGAGGGGCGCCTGCCGCGATGGCAGACGCCCCTCTCATAATTCTGCTCCGGCTGAGCCGGCCTGGGTTTGCTAGGCCTTCTTGGGAGGCAGAGCCAGCTTGAAGATCTTCGCCCACGTGGAGCCGACCTGCTTCAGCAGCGGACCCGTGGTGTACGGCAGTCCGTAGCGCTTGCAGATCTCCTGTACCTTCGGCTGGACCTCCGCGTAGCGGTTCGAGGGCAGGTCCGGGAAGAGGTGGTGCTCAATCTGGTGCGAAAGGTTGCCGGTCATGAGGTGCATGAACTTGGAGCCGGAGATGTTGGCCGAGCCAATCATCTGCCGCACGTACCAGTCGCCGCGGGTCTCGCCCTCCACCATTTCCTCGGTGAAGGTGTCTGTGCCTTCGGGGAAGTGGCCGCAGAAGATCACTGCGTGTGCCCACACGTTGCGTACGGCGTTGGCGGTCAGCGTGCCGTAGAGGGCCTGCTTACCGGAACCGGTCAGCATTGCGACGGCGGGCGTGGCGGCGTAGTCCTTGGTGAACTGCGTCAGTGCCTTGCGGCCGAGGGCCTTCAGGTCCTTGGTCAGGGCTTCCTTGGACTTCCGGCCCTCTTTGTAGTCCACCAGTTCGAGGTCGTAGATCGCGATGCCCCACTCGAAGACCGGTGCCAGCAGCGCGTTGTACAGCGGGTTGCCCAGGTTGAAGGGCGTCCATTTCTGGTCCGGATCCATCCGCAGCAGGTTGTATCCGATGTCGTTGTCCTTGCCGACCACATTTGTCCAGCGGTGGTGGAGATCGTTGTGGGTGTGCTGCCAGGAGCGCGCGGGGGTGACGAAGTCCCATTCCCAGGTGGTGGAGTGGATGTCCGGGTCCCGCATCCAGTCCCACTGCCCGTGCAGGATATTGTGCCCAAGTTCCATGTTTTCCAGGATCTTGGCGAAGCTCAACAGCGCGGTGCCGGCGAACCAGGCGGGCTTCTTCTTGCTGACAAGGAGCAGGGCACGGCCGGAGAGCTCCAGGCCGCGCTGGATCTTGATCATGCGGCGGATGTAGGCGGCATCGGCGGAGCCGCGCTTGGCGAGGATGTCATCCTTGATGGCGTCGAGTTCGCGCCCCAGCTCCGCCACCTGCTCGTCGGAGAGGTGGGCGGCCGCGGGAGGACGCAGCAGCGGGCTGCCGGTCTCGGCGAGGGCGCCGGGCCGCGTCTTCGCGACCGTGACGACCTTCGCTGTGTCGGCTGAACCGCTGGTGGCGGGGGTGTCGGCGTCGGAAAGGTCCGGTTTGTTGGAAACAATCGTCATGCGGTGATACTCCTCAGAGGTCGAGGTTAACGGGGCCGGCGGCTGCCGACACGCACGTCTGGATTAGTTGGCCGGGCTCGCCGTGCACTTCGTTGGTGCGAAGGTCACGGACATGGCCGGCCCGCAGCGGGATGAGGCAGCTGTGGCAGATCCCCATGCGGCAGCCGCTGGGCATCAGGATGCCGGCGTCCTCGCCGACATCGAGCAGCGGGGTGTCGCCGTCGGCCTCGACTTCACGGTCGGAGGCCTCGAACGTGACCAGTCCGCCGTCGTGCCCGGCACCGCCGGCGAGGCTGGTGCTGAAGCGTTCGATGGTCAGGGTGCCCGAGCTGGCCGCGGCCTGCTGTGCGTCCTCCGCTTCGGCCTCCCACAGCGCCTCGGCGTCGTTGAGGAAGCCTTCCGGGCCGCACGCGTAGGCGGCGCGCTGGCGCCAGTCCGGGCAGAGCCGGTCCAGGTCGGCGGCCGAGGTGAAGTCCAGCCGTCCGCTCTCCGCGGTGAACCAGTGCGTGACGCGCAGGTTGGGGAACTGGTCGGCGAGCTCGGCGAGTTCTTCACGGAAGATGGTGTCCGCGGCGGTGCGGGCGGTGTGGATCAGGACGACGTCGGAATCCGGGCGGTGCGGAACGAGCGTGCGGATCATCGACATCACCGGGGTGATCCCGCTGCCGGCCGTGAGCATGAGCAGCGGACGCGGATGCTCGGGAAGGACGAAGTCGCCCTGCGGGGGCGCCAGGAACAGGACGTCGCCGGGCTTGGTGCCGCGTACGAGGGCCCCGGAGACGGCGCCCATGTCGGTCACGGTGATTGCCGGGTCCTGTCCGGCGGGGGCGCTGAGCGAGTAGGACCGCCAGTGGCGGACACCGTCGAGCTCGACGCCAATACGGGCCCACTGGCCGGCAAGGTGTGCTTGCCAGCCGCGGCCGGGACGGAAGAAAATGGTGGCGGAATCGGCCGTTTCTGGAACCACCCTGGTGACCACGCCGCGCAATTGGCGGGCGGAAAACACAGGATTGAAAAGCGACAGAATGTCTTCTGGAGCTAGTGGGGTGGTCAGTAGAGATGCGGCGCGCGCCAGCTTACGGAGCCGGATCATTCATCAAGCTTATGTCAGATTGCGCCATACTTCTTCACTCAAGGCATACGATCGACTCGAGAAAACTATCCCGCTGCAACAACTCATCGGACTGTCCATGAACGTATCCCCTGCTCGGGAGCCTGCCGGCCCCGTCCCCGCCTACGATCCTCCCTGGCTGGCCCTGCCGCGGGAGGTCAGCGACATGCTGCGTCCGCGGATGCCCGGCATTGTCGAGGCCATCATCGAGGCCGTCCCGCAGCTCGTCCCGGCGTACGCCAGGCCGATTGAGGGGCGCTTCGGCAGGGGGCTGCGCAGGGGTGTGGCCGCGGCGCTGGACCGGTTCCTGCAGTTGCCCGGGACCCGGCTGCCGGCGTTGTCCGAGGAAAGCCGGGAGCTGGTGGCCGGGTTGGGCAGCGGCGAGTTCCGGCAGGGGCGGAGCATGGACGCGCTCCTGAGCGCCTACCGGATGGGCGCCCGCGTGACCTTCCGGGAGATGTCCAAAGTCTCAGTGGAACACCATCTGGGCCAGGGCGTCGTGGTGGATCTGGGCGAATCGATCCTCGCGTACATCGATGAGCTGTCGGCGGTCAGCGCCGAGGCCTACGCCTTTGAACAGTCCGAACGGGCCGGCGCGGTGGACCGGCGGCGCACCGAACTGCTGGACCTGCTCCTGCTCGGCCAGGCCGACGAGGCGGCCCTGCGCCAAACGGCGGCGATGGCGGACTGGTCCCTGCCCCAGCGCATGGCGGTGGTGACGCTGCCGCTGGACCGGGCGGCCGGGCTGCGGCTGCGCCTGGGTCCGGGCACCCTTGTCATTGAGCGCGAGACCGATGTTGTGGCCCTGGTGCCGGCGCGGGTCTCGCGCTCCGCCCGGGACGACCTGGACCGTGCCCTGAAGGGGCGCGGCGCTTCCGTGGGACCGGCCGGGGGCTGGGAGAGGGTTCCGGACTCGCTGCGGCTGGCCGTGCTGGCGGCCGCCGCGCTGCCTCCGCGGGAGGGGCCGGACGATCCCCCGATCTGGGCCGACGAGCACCTGGCGCAGGTGATTCTCGGCGCGGAACCCTCGGCGATCACCGAACTCGCCAACCGCCGGCTCGCGCCGCTGGAAGGGCTCCGGCCCGCCCAGCGCGACCGGCTTGCCGAAACTCTGCTCTCCTGGCTGCGCCACTGGGGCCAGCGGGCGCCCGTGGCCGCCGAACTTGGGATCCACCCGCAGACCGTGGGCTACCGGGCAGCCCAGCTGCGCGAGCTCTTCGGCGACGCCCTCGAGGATCCAACGGCGCGCTTCGAACTCGAACTGGCCCTGCACGCCGGCCGGCGGTAGGCCAGCCCGTCAGGCGGACCGCAGGTTACCCGGCGAGCGCCCGCCGGCTGTGGAGCCGCAGCTCCAGGTCGTGCATCACGAGCGCCGCCAGATCCTCCAGCGCAGCAGTGTCCTCATCGCTGAACTCGCGGGGCTCACGGTCCAGGATGCAGAAGGTGCCCAGGTTGTAGCCGTCCGGAGTGCGCAGCGGCACCCCCGCATAGAACTGCAGGCCGAACTCGCCTGCCACGAGCGGGTTGGAGAGCGTCCGGGGATCGTTGATGGCGTCCCGGACAATCCAGGCATCGCCCTGCAGGACGGCGGAGGCGCACAATCCGGGGTCCCGGCCGATTTCCGTGACGTCGGTGCCGTGGTGGGACTTGAACCAGATGCGGTCATGGTCCACAACGCTGACAATCGCCACCGGCACCGAGAACATGCGTGCGGCCAGCGCCGCGATCCGGTCGAACGCGCCGTCCGCGGGAGTGTCCAGGATCCGGTACCGCTCGACCGCCCGCATGCGCCCTTCTTCGTCGGTCAACAGCTCGGCCGGGTCCCGGCGGCGGCGTCCCGTGCCGTTGATGACTTCCTGGCGCAGGGCCAGGGACACTTCCCGGGCCGGCGGGCGGGCCGCGGGATCCCTGTCCAGCATGGAGGTCAGCAGGGCAGCCCACAGGGGCGCGATGTCTTCGGGGATGTCCGGGTCGTGGAGCAGCCGGGCCAGGGCGGACTGCACCGGCGCGCCGGGGTATGCCATTTTCCCGGTCAGGCCTTCCAGCAGGACCAGCCCCAGCGAATAGACGTCGCTGGCGGGCCCGGCCGGTTCGCCGGCGGCCTGTTCGGGGCTGAGGTAGGCCGGGGTGCCGGAGCTGTCATCGGGGTCGCCGTGGTGACCTTCGCGGATGGTGATGGCCACGCCGAAGTCGCTGAGCTTGGCGCGGGCGCGCCGGTCCTCGACGCTGTAGTCCACGAGCAGGATGTTGGCCGGCTTGACATCCCGGTGGATGATGCCGTGGTGGTGGATATGCGCAAGACCGTCGGCGAGATCGTGTCCGATCAGCGCCATGTGGGCTGCTGACAGCGGGCCCTCAGCCGAGCGGCGGCGGAGGTCGGGGCCGCGGACGAGTTCCATCACCAGATAGCTGAGCCGGCGGGTCGGATCGCTCAGGTCAGTCCCGGCGTCGAACAGTGTCACGAGGGCGTGGTGGGCCATCCCTGCCAGGATCCGCACTTCATCGCTTTGCCGGCGGGTCCGTTCTTCGTCCACAGTGCCGTCGCGGAAGAGTTTGACAGCCACTTCGCGTCCCAGGACTTCGTCCGTGGCACGGTATACGCTCGACTGGCTGCCCCGGCCAATGAGTTCTTCGATCCGGTAGCGTCCACTGAGCAGGAAACCGGGGTCCATGGTTGTCAAAGGTCTACGTGGTCCCTCTAATGGGGCCGCCGCTGGAATCGGGCGGATCAGTCCAAAGCCGGAGAAAACAAACCCCGGCACCCGCATCGTAAGCAAGCTTACTTATCATAACGCGGAAACCGGATTACGGAAGACTTCCCAGGAGCCTTTCGGTCCGCCGCCTTGCGCTACTTTGCGGGGTTGTGGGTCCCAATCGGCACCAGGGTGAGGTCGGGGTGGTTCTTTTCGATCCGGCGCAGGGCCCAGACGTCGTTGAACAGGGCCAGGTATTCCCCGTCGGAGCGCAACAGGACCTCGGCGCCGGGGACGTTGGCCAGCGCCGGCATGGCGTCGGCGGTCGAAATCCGGGCCATGGAGTACGGGAGCCGTTCCAGCCGCATCGGGGCGCTGAAGTCATGCGCCATGCGGTCTTCGACCACCTCGAACTGCATGGGGCCGACGGCGGCAAGCACGGGCGCCTGGTCACCGCGAATGTCGGAGCGGAGCACCTGGATGACGCCCTCGTGCTCGAGTTGTTCGATGCCGCGGCGGAACTGCTTGAACCGGCTCGGGTCCTTGGAGCGCGCCACCTGGAAGTGCTCCGGGGCGAACAGCGGGATCGCCGGGAATTCCACGGGCTGGTCCAGGAACAGGCTGTCCCCCACCCGGAGGGAGGAGGCGTTCACGAGGCCCACCACGTCGCCCGGGAAGGCTTCGTCGATCACCTCGCGTTCGCGGCCGAAGACCTGCTGGGCGTACTTGGTGGCGAAGGACTTCCCCGTACGGGTCTGGGTGACCACCATCCCGCGCTCGAACATGCCGGAGCACACACGGATGAAGGCAACGTGGTCGCGGTGGGCCTTGTTCATGCCGGCCTGGACCTTGAAGACGAATCCGGCGAACGGGGCATCCACGGGGCGGGGGTCGCCGTCGACGTCGGGCCGCGGGGCAGCGGGCGGGGCGAAGTCGACGAGGGCGTCGAGGATTTCCTTGACGCCGAAGTTCAGCGCGGCCGAGCTGAAGAGGATCGGCGTCGCCTTGCCGGCGTGGAAGGCCTCGACGTCGAACGCCAGGTTGGATTCGATGACCAGCCCGGCCTCGTCCACGGCGTTGGACCAGTCGTCACCCTGGCTGGCGGCGGCCTCGTCGGGGGTGAAGTACTCGGTGAGCGCGATATTGGCGCCGGCGTTGTTGCGCTTGAACTGCGCGAAGCGGTCATTGCGCAGGTCCCAGACGCCGCGGAAGTCGCCGGAGATGCCAACGGCCCAGGTCAGCGGCATCGGCTGCAGGCCGGTGCGCTCGGTGATCTCGTCCATCAGGGCCAGGGCGTCCAGGCCGGGCCGGTCCCACTTGTTGATGACAGTGATGATGGGCAGGTTGCGCTGCTTGCAGACCTCGAAGAGCTTCATGGTCTGGGTTTCCAGGCCCTTCGCGGCGTCGACCAGCATGACGGCACAGTCAACGGCCGCGAGCACGCGGTAGGTGTCCTCGGAGAAGTCGGCGTGGCCCGGGGTGTCCAGGAGGTTGATGACGGTGTCCCGGTAGGCGAACTGCAGAGCGGCGGAGCTGATGGAGATGCCGCGGTCCTTTTCCATCTGCATCCAGTCCGAGACCGTCTCCTTGCGGTTGGCCTTTCCGCTGGAGGCGCCGGCCGTGCCGATCACCTTTGCGTGCAGCGCCAGGGCCTCCGTCAGCGTGGATTTGCCGGCGTCGGGGTGCGAAATGACCGCGAAAGTCCGGCGCCGGGCCGCCTGCTTGTGAATCTCCTGGACTCGGGCGGGGCTGAGGACTTCTTGAGACACGATGCTACTTTCGCTGCGGCAGTGGACGGGTCACGGCGCGGAGAGCCCGCGGTACACCCAAGGATCCAAGTTTATCGCAGGCCGCGGACCGCGGACGAAGCGGCGGCCGGACCGCGCACGAAGCTGCCGGAGGCCGGCGCGCGAGGCGGCGGCCTTCCGGCGCCAAAATGCCGTCCCGGACGGCACCCGGGGCAGCCCTTCCGGAGGCCCGCGGCGGCACGCCATAATGGACCACTTTAAGGCTTGCCTGTGCGGAAGTGGCCACGCTTTACCCCTATCATGGGGAGAGCGGGGAACTGAGTACTTTGATCCTGCCGGGAGACCCTGGAATCCGGCGCACTTGCAGGCTCGTCCCTGCACCTTTGAAGGGAAATCTATGGCTCGGAGCCCTGAAGATGCGCTCAAGGCGACCCTGGCCAGGGTGGCACCGGGCACAGCCCTCCGCGACGGCCTGGAACGCATCCTCCGCGGCCGGACCGGCGCGCTGATCGTGCTTGGCATCGACAGGACCATCGAGTCCATCTGTTCGGGCGGCTTCGAGATCGGCATCGACTTCTCCCCCACCCGGCTGCGGGAACTGGCGAAGATGGACGGCGCCATCGTCTGCGACAAGGATGCCAGCAACATCCTGCGCGCGGCGGTCCAGCTCGTCCCGGACTCGAGCATCGAAACTCAGGAATCGGGCACCAGGCACCGGACCGCGGAACGGGTGGCCATCCAGACGGGCGTCCCGGTCATTTCGGTCAGCCAGTCAATGCAGATCATCGCGCTGTACGTGCACGGGCTGCGCCACGTCCTGGAGGGCTCCGAGAAGGTCCTGGCCCGTGCCAACCAGGCACTGGCAACCCTGGAGCGCTACCGCTCGCGCCTGGACCAGGTCACCAGCTCGCTCTCCGCCCTGGAAATCGAGGCCATGGTGACGGTCCGTGACGTCGCGGTCACCCTGCAGCGCCAGGAAATGGTGCGCAGGATCTCCGAGGAAATATCCCAGTACGTCCTGGAACTGGGCGAGGACGGCCGCCTGCTCTCGCTGCAGCTGGACGAGCTCACCGTCGGCCGCGGCCCGGGCAGCGACGTCATCATCCGCGACTACTCCGGGCCGGCCGCAACAGCGGAGGACATCGACAAAGCCGTCAAGGCCCTCGTCAGCCTGGGCCCAACCGAGCTGATCGACCTGGGCAAGATCGCCGGGATCGTCGGCTTCGCCGGCGGCGAGGCCAACCTCGACGCCGTCGTGCAGCCGCGCGGCTACCGTCTGCTCTCCGGACTCAAGGCCGTGCCGAAGGCCGTCGCCGACCGGCTCGTCGACCACTTTGGCGGCCTGCAGTTCCTGATGGCGGCAACGATCGATGACCTCATGACCGTGGACGGGATCGGTGACCAGCGCGCCAGGACCGTCAGGGAAGGCCTGAGCCGCATGGCCGAGGCCAGCCTGCTGGACCGCTTCCTCTAACCACACCCAAAAACCCCGTCCAACCCCCTCCAAAACCCGTCGATTGCTCCGAACGTGCCCTTTTGAGCGCCCAAAACGGCACCTGGGCCCACGCCGGCAGGGTTCCCTGGCCGAGCTTGCGAGGCGAGGGTGCCGGTGGGGAGCAATCGACGGGGGTTCCCTGGCCGAGCTTGCGAGGCGAGGGAACAGGTGGGGAGCAATCGACGGGCGTTACCGGGCCGAGCTTGCGAGGCGAGGGTGCCGGTGGGGAGCAATCGACGGGCGTTACCGGGTCAGCTGAGCTGGAACACGGCCTTGGGGCTGTTCTTGTTCGCCAGCCGGGCGGTGAAGACGTAATAGGCGCCGCCGGCTCCGGGGGTAGCCTCGACGGGCTCACAGCCCTGCACCGTGCGGTTGCGCTGCCACGGGAAGTTCGCCGTTTCACTCTTGCCCGGAGCAATGGTCTTCATCAGGTCCGCGCTCTCCGCCTGGCAGTCCCTGGAGGAGAAGATCCGGTCCGAGCCGCTGGTGATCATGTACTCCATCTGCGACGTTCCGAGGTTGACCTCGCACGGCACCTTGTTGTTGTTGGTCACCGTGAGGCTCAGCAGCGGCTGCTCACCGGCGGCGTAAGCCGGTTTGTCGGTGGAAGCCGTGACGGTGATCAGATTCTGCTCGCAGCCCTCGCCCGATGTGGCCGTGGGTGAGGCCGACGCCTCCCCGGACGCTGTGGGACTCCCCGACGCAGAGGCAAGCGGGCTGGCCGCTGGTGTAGCTCCGGCCCCGGACTGCTGGGCGCCGGAAGGCTGGCCGCCGCCCATGGCATTGGAGACCGCCACAAAGCCGCCGAAGGCCACGGCGATGACGAGCAGCAGGACCACCCCCGCAAACAGCCGGCGGCGGCGGTAGACCCGGCGGAGCGGGGGCCGTCCGGATGTGCGTCCGGATTGTCGTGGGGCCGAAGCTTTCGGCCGCGAACCGCCCGTACCTGAAGTGCCTTGCCTGACCATACTTCTAGCCTAGAGAACCGCGCGGGCTATGGCGCCCGACCACGCCGCGGTACCTGACGCCGTCCCGATCCGTTACCCCGATCTATTACGCTGAATGGATCGAAACTCTAACCCCAACGCCCCCCGTATCCGCCGCGGCACCGCGGGCACCCCTGCCCACCGGGGCGCCCCTGCCTGCCGGGGCGCCCGCCCGCGCCGCCGATCTCCCTGCCCTGCATGCGGCCCTGGATGACTGGTTCGCGTCCAACGCCAGGGAACTGCCGTGGCGGGCCTCGGAGTGCACGCCCTGGGGTGTGCTGGTCAGCGAGGTGATGCTCCAGCAGACGCCGGTGGTCCGGGTCCTGCCAGTCTGGGAGGAGTGGCTGCGCCGCTGGCCCGAACCGGCCGATCTGGCCGGCGAACCCGCCGGGGAGGCCGTCCGGTCCTGGGGCCGGCTCGGGTATCCGCGGCGCGCCCTGCGCCTACATGCCGCCGCCGTCGCCATCAGGGACAGCCATGGCGGGGCCGTCCCCGGCACCTACGCCGAACTCCTGGATCTACCCGGCGTGGGCAGCTACACGGCCGCGGCCGTCGCGGCGTTCGCCTACGGACGCCGCGAAACGGTGGTGGACACCAACATCCGCCGGGTCCACGCGCGGCTGGTCAGCGGCTCGGCCCTGCCGGCGCAGGCCCTGACCGCCGCCGAAATGCGGCTGGCGGCGTCGCTGCTCCCGGACCGCCCCGGCGCCTCGGTGCGCTGGAACGCCGCCGTCATGGAACTCGGCGCCCTGGTCTGCACTGCACGGGCCCCCAAGTGCGGCCAGTGCCCTGTCCGGGAGTCCTGCGCCTGGCTGGCGGCCGGCGAGCCGGCGCCAACGTACACGCCCAAGGGACAGGCCTGGCACGGCACGGACCGGCAGGTGCGCGGCGCCGTGATGGCCGTCCTGCGGGCAGCCGAGGAGCCCGTGGCGCCGGTCCTGTTCCACCAGGCCCCCGCTGACCTGGGCTTCGAACCGCAGGGCATCGGCATCCCGCTCGCGGCCCTGCACCGGCTCAACGCGGCCCCCGAGCAGCTGGAACGGGCGCTGGCCGGGCTGCTGGGCGACGGCCTCGCCGAACTGCACCAGGGCGGCTTCCGGCTCCCGGGCTGAGGATCTACGCTGGAGCATGCGCAAGCTGGCGGCCGCGGCCGTGCTGGTCCTCACCGCAGTCCTGGCTGCCTCGTGCCGGCCCGAGGCCGCCTGCCCGGCGATAGCCCAGGCGCCCGTTGTGTCGCTGACGGTGGACCGGGAGTACGCCCCGTCAGTGCGGGCCATCCACCTGGCCGCCTGCCAGGACGGCCGCTGCAAGGAGGCGGACCTCGACCTGGTCCCCGGAAGCACGGCCGTGGACCAGGGCTGCGAGCCTGGCCCCTACGGCGGCGACGGCGTCTGCTCAGCCACTTCTTCGCCCGACGGCACCCTGACCGGAATGCTGATGATGGAGACGCTGAGCGCCAGCCGGATCGAGGTAACGGCCACGGGCACGGATGCCGCCGGGAACCCGCTGCCGGCCCGGACCGCGGCGTTCACGCCCCGGGCGGCGCACCCGTTTGGTGAGCAATGCGGAACCTTCATTACCGCCAGTGTTGTGCTCGACGCGGCCGGCCTCCGCCAGGCACCCTAGCGCCTACGGCTCTCCGAATCCCGAGCCGACCAGGCGTTCCAGGTAGCCGACCGCCTTGGCGGCGTCCGGGCCGCTGGCCTCCACATGCAGGACGGTTCCCTTGCCGGCGGCAAGCATCATGAGCTCGGTCATGGAGGCGCCATCGGCGCCGTTCACGGTCACCTCGGCGTCCATGGCGGACAGGCCTCCGGCGATCTTCGCTGCCGGCCGGGCATGCATGCCGGCCTGGTTGACGAGCTCAAAGTCCCCGGTGGCGTCCGGCGGCTGCTGGTGCACATGCGCCGCCTCCGCGGGGTGGGCCGGGGGCCGGTAGACGGCCTCCGCCGCGTCCTTCACCGCCGCCGCTTCGGCCCCTGCCTGGGCAGCCACCGCGGCCGCGACGAGTCCTTCGACGATGGGCGCGTCGGCGATCAGCACCGATCCTGGATCGGCTGCAAACTCCGCAGCGGACTCGGCCGTCATCACCGCGGAGCCGAGGTCGGCGAGCACCACCACTCCGTCACCGGCAGCCTGCTCCAGGGCCGCCATTACCTTGTCCAAACTCGTGCCGATGCGGCCGTCGTCGGTGCCGCCGGCGGGGAGGATCAGGACGTCGGGTGCCATCTGCGCGGCGAGCTCGGCGGCGCCGTCCGCGATCTTGGAGCTGTGCGAGACGACCACCAGCCGGACTGTCATTCGGCCGCTCCGGCCGCGGCGCGCAGAATCAGCGCGCTGGAGACCGCTCCGGGGTCGCGGTGGCCGATGCTGCGCTCCCCCAGGTAGCTGGCACGTCCCTTGCGGGCGAGCATCGGATCCGTGGACACGGCGCCGGCCTCGGCGGCCTCCGCCGCGGCAAGCAGCACCTTTCTAACGTCGCCGTCGCCGTCGCCAGCCGCAGCGGCGGCCGCCTCAATCGCGGGCGTCCACGCGTCCACCATGGTCTTGTCCCCGGATTCGGCCTTGCCGCGGGCCACGATCCCGTCGCGGGCGGCCTGCAGCGCGGCAGCGAGAGTGGCGGCGTCGACGTCGGAGGCCTCACCCAGCGCCGTGGCGGCCCTCAGGAACGCCGTGCCGTAGAGCGGGCCGGCAGCCCCGCCGACCTTGGACATCAGCGTCATGGCCGTCAGCTTCAGGGCCGCGGCCGGGGTTTCCGGCGGCGCCTCGGCAAGCTTGTCCATCACGGCCTTGAAGCCGCGGTCCATGTTCTCGCCGTGGTCCGAGTCACCGATCGGCCGGTCCAGCTCGATCAGCTCCACCCGGTGCTCCGCCATGGCCTGCGCCGAAAGCGTCAGCCACCGCACCGCCCAGCCGACGTCCAAGCCCACGGTCAGACGCCCCAGCGAAGGGCCGGAGTGTGCACGGGAGCGTCCCAGAGTGTTGTCATCTCGTCATCGAGGCGCAGGACAGTGATGGAGCAGCCCTGCATTTCGAGGGACGTGATGAAGTTGCCCACGAGGGAGCGGGCCACGGTGACGCCCTGCTCGGCCAGTTTCTGCGCGGCCCGGCGGTAAACGATGTACAGCTCGCTTTGCGGGGTGCCGCCCATGCCGTTGACGAACAGGAGCACCTGGTCCCCGGAAGCGAGGCCAAGGTCGCTGACCACCGGGTCCAGGAGGCGGTCGGTGATGCCGTCGGCGTTTTCCATCGGGATGCGGTGCCGTCCCGGCTCGCCGTGGATGCCGATGCCGATCTCGATCTCGTTTTCCTCGAGCTCGAAACTGGGCACCCCGGCATGCGGGACGGTGCAGGCAGACAACGCCACGCCCATGCTGCGCACGTTCCGGTTGACGCGGTCACCGATCGCGGCGACGGCGTCCAGATTGTCACCCCGCTCGGCGGCCGCACCGGCGATTTTCTCGACCAGGACGGTGCCGCCGACGCCCCGGCGCCCGGCCGTGTACAGCGAATCCTGCACGGCGACGTCGTCGTTGACGAGCACGGTGCGGATCTCGACGCCTTCGGCCTGCGCGAGTTCGGCGGCGGTTTCGAAGTTCAGGACGTCACCGGTGTAGTTCTTCACGATGTGCACGACGCCGGCGCCGGAGCTTACGGCGAGCGTGGCCGGCAGGATCTGGTCCGGGGTGGGCGAGGTGAACACGGCACCCGGGACGGCGGCGTCGAGCATGCCCATGCCGACGTACCCGCCGTGCAGCGGCTCGTGTCCGCTGCCGCCGCCGGAGACGAGCCCGACTTTCCCTGGCACGGGGGCGTCCTTGCGCACGATGTATTTCGGGTCCGGAAAGACGGTCACGAGGTCGGCGTGAGCAAGCCCGAACCCTTCCACTGACTCGTCGACCACGGCTTTGGGATCATTGATGAGTTTCTTCATGGCGGTGCTCCCTGGATGGTGTCCTGGCTGCTTGCTTAGACCCTACTACCGGGGCACGGCCGGCGGTAGGCTCCCGATTCCTCCGCCCGGGCCCCCTGGCGGGCTGCGAATCCCGGGGCGGCGGCGTCGGCCGCGCGTTCCGGACTCCGGCGCTTCAGGCTTGTTGGTCGGCCCACGCCGGAGAATGCGGCCAGGCGTCGACGCCCAGCCATGAGAACGGCGGCGCCGCGAGCCGGCCCTTTCGGGTGCGGGACGTGGCCGGCGGTACTGACGCGGCAGATACCGGACCGGCGGTTTGCCCCGTCACGGGAGCGCCGGTGCCGGGCGAGGAGCGGTTGGCGGGTTCGGGCGGCAGCGCTTCCAGCGGCTGGTCCGGCGGACCTGCCGGAGCGCTGGCGATCGGCCTGTGGATTGCGGAGAGATCGGGAAAAATCACGTCTTTGTGCAATTTTTGTGCCTCCGGAAGTATGGCGGCCCACCCCCTGGGCCGACATCAGTTTATCCATCAAATTTATTGAAGGGAAGCCCAGCGTGGACGTCGATTTCCTGGCTGCCGCCGGCGCCGGCCGGACTCCGCCTCGGGGCGGCCGGGCGCCGCCCGGGGCAGCCGCAACCCGGCGCCGCTACAGCTCCTTGATCATCCTGGTGTTGCCCAGCGTGTTCGGTTTGACCCGCGCCAGGTCCAGGAACTCGGCCACGCCTTCGTCATGCGAGCGCAGGAGCTCGGAATACACCACGGGGTCGACGGCGGTCTGGTCGGCCATGACTTCAAAGCCGTGCTTCTTGAAGAACTCCACCTCGAACGTCAGGCAGAAGACCCGGGAGACTCCCAGCGCGCGGGCATCCTCCAGAAGACGCTCCACCAGCGCGTGGCCCACGCCTTTGCCGCGCCAGGCGTCCGAGGCCGCGAGGGTGCGGACCTCGGCGAGGTCCTCCCACATGACGTGCAGCGCCCCGCAGCCGATCACCTCGCCGTCTCCGGATTCGGCGATCCGGAACTCCTGCAGGCTTTCGTAGTAGGCCACGGTTTCCTTGGCCATGAGGATCCGCTGGTCGGCCAGCGGCGCCACGAGTGTCTTGATGGCGCCAACGTCGTCGGTGCGGGCGGGGCGGATGCGGATCGTCTCCGTCGCGGTCTCAGTCACGGTCTCAGTCACAGCCCAATCTTACGGGTGCCCCGGGCCCGGCCGGCCTCCTGCCGGCTCAGGCCCCGGGGCGTCAGAGACCGAGTTCGTCGGGCACGGGAACGTCCTTGTCCAGCAGGTTCCTGGCCAGGAAGTGCTCCACGACGCCGTACCAGACCTTGGCGTGCTGCGGCTGCAGGATCCAGTGGTTCTCGTCCGGGAAGTACAGGAAACGGTGGTCCGTTTCGCCGTTCCCGTCCGCCGCCAGTTGCGACTTGGCGAGCAGTTCGTACCAGAGCCGGAGCCCCTCGCCGATCGGCACACGGTAGTCCTTGTCACCATGGATGACCAGCACGGGAGTGCGGATGTTCTCCACGTGCAGATGCGGGGAGTTCTCCAGCGCCATCTCTGCCGTCATCTCCTTGAGCCAGTACTGCGCGGCGTCGGTGGTGGGGCCGAACTGGTCCAGCGCCCAGAGGCTGGCGTGCGTGACGATTGCCTTGAAGCGGTCCGTATGCCCGGCCACCCAGTTGGCCATGTACCCGCCGAAGGAGCCGCCCATGGCGGCCGTGCGCGTCTCGTCGATATCGGGGCGCTGCACGACGGCGTCGGTGATGGCCATCAGGTCGGTGAACGGAGCCTTGCCCCATTCCCCCCAGCCGCGCTGGATGTGGTCCTGGCCGTAGCCGGTGGACAGGGCAGGGTCCGGGAGCAGCACCGCGTAGCCGCGGGCCACCAGCAGCCACGGGTTCCAGCGCCAGGTCCAGGCGTTCCAGGACCCCAGCGGGCCGCCATGGATCCACAGCAGCAGCGGAGCCGGGTCTGCGGCGGACGCGCCCTCGGGCAGGGCCAGGTACGCGGGCACACGGGCGCCGTCGGCCGCCGTCGTCTCGACGCGCTCCAGCGTGCCCTTGAAGCGGGGGCGCTCCGCGGGCGCGGGCAGGCGGACGCCGCCGCCGGTGGCGAGGTCGATCCGTACAGGTTCCGCGGGGAATTCGTAGGAGCTACGCAGAGCGTAGGCGCTGCGTCCGTCCGGTGCGACGACGACGTCGGTGTACGCCGCGGCGTCGGCCGTCAGGCGCAGCACCTGGCCGGCCCCGCCCGGGTCTCCGGCCACACCGATCCGGAATACCGGCGATGCGCCATCCTCGTCGGCGGTGACCAGCAGGGCCGATCCGTCCGGCAGCCACGCGGCGGGGCGGGCCCAGCGGTCCCAGTCATGGGCGAGCGGCGTCAGGGCGCCGTCCCCTGCCGCCGGGCCGGCGACGTCGAGGAGGTGCAGCAAGACCCGCGGGGCCGCCAGCGGCGTGGTGTCGCTTTCACTGACCACCACCAGGCTCCGGCCGTCCGGACTCACCGGGCCCGGAAAGTAGCTCAGGCCTTCCGTGTCCAGCAACACCGTCCGGGTGCCGGTGGCGACGTCGATGGCGACCAGCACGAAGCGTGAATCGGCATTCGCGAGGGGTTTCGCGAAGCTGCTGTAAATGGTTCTGCCGTCCGGGCTGAGCACCGATTCTGCGTCCCTGAGCCGGGTGCCGGCGTCGGGCGTCAGGTTGCGGAGCTTGAGGGGCGCCGCGGCGTCGACGGTGGTCGGCTTTCCGGCCTCCAACGGGTCTCCGGGTTCGACGGCGAACAGCCGCGGCTGCGCCGGGCCCAGGTCCGCGTCCCAGTAACGGACGGGGTAGCCGCTGTGCAGGATGGCCGCGACTTTGTTGTCCTTGCGCGCCTTGCGGCGTTCCTCGTCATTGTCCTCGTCCGTGGAGCCGGCCAGCACCGAGGCCGCGACCACCACGGTGTCGGCGTCCCTGGCGGCGTGGATCCCGCCGATTCCGCCGGCGCGGGACAAGGCCACCCGGGCTTCGCCGCCGTCGGACGGGAGAATCCAGAGGGCGTTGACGGGGTCGGCCTCGGGGCTCTCCGGATCGGGACGGGCCGAGGTGAAGTACAGGTCGCCGCTGGCGGCAAACACCGCCCCCGCCTCCCCCTTGGCGCTGCGCGTGATCCGGCGGGCCTGTTTGACCCCGCCCGGATCCACCTCCCACAGCGCGGTGCAGTATTCGGTGCCCTTCGCGCCGAGGGTCGCCACGGTGGTCACCAGCCGGGCGCCGTCCGGGCTCAGCGTCAAACCGCTCACTCTGGGGATCGCAAGGTAGTGGTCCAGATCGTGGAAGGGGGTCTCGGGTTGTTCGCTCAGGGTCTCTGAGTCCTTAGCAGCCATGCACCGATTCAACACCGTATGTGGCATCGATCACAAAACGTTCACTAAGAGTGAAACACTGCTTTCAGATCCGGGCTTTCCGAACCGTGCGGGATGGATCGGAGCGCTTCAGCACGGGCACCATTCGCCGAAGATGGCCGCCAAGCCTGGTCCCATAGCGGCCATCTCCGGCAAATGGTGCACGGCAGCGCAAAAAGCAAAGGCCCCGCTGTCCCTTTCGGGGCAGCGGGGCCGTGGCTTTTTGGTGCTTAGACGCTCGGAGCGATCTCCGGGATGCGCGGCTTGGCGTTGCCGGCGAAGGTGAACTTCGCGTCGTCGCCTTCGCCTTCCACATCCACCACCACGATGTCGCCGGAGTGCAGCTCGCCGAAGAGGATCTTCTCGGAGAGCTGGTCCTCGATCTCGCGCTGGATGGTGCGGCGCAACGGCCGGGCACCCATGGCGGGGTCGTAGCCGCGGGTTGCCAGGAGCACCTTGGCCGCGGACGTGAGCTCGATGCCCATGTCCTTGTCCTTGAGGCGCTTCTCCAGGCGGCCGACAAACATGTCCACGATCTCGATGATCTCGTCCTGGGTCAGCTGCGGGAAGACCACAACATCGTCAACACGGTTCAGGAACTCGGGGCGGAAGTGCTGCTTGAGCTCCTCCGTGACCCGGGCCCGCATCCGGTTGTAGCCGGTCTGCGTGTCCGTGCCCGACTGGAAGCCGGTGGCAACGCTCTTGGAGATGTCCCGGGTGCCGAGGTTCGTGGTCATGATGATCACGGTGTTCTTGAAGTCCACCACGCGGCCCTGGGAGTCGGTCAGGCGGCCGTCTTCCAGGATCTGCAGCAGCGAGTTGAAGAGATCGGCGTGCGCCTTCTCCACTTCGTCGAACAGGACCACGGAGAACGGACGACGGCGGACCTTCTCGGTCAGCTGGCCGCCTTCCTCGTAGCCCACGTAGCCCGGAGGGGCACCGAAGAGCCGCGACACCGTGTGCTTCTCCGAGTACTCGGACATGTCCAGGGTGATCAGCGCGTCTTCCTCGCCGAACAGGAACTCGGCGAGGGCCTTGGCCAGTTCGGTCTTGCCGACGCCGGTGGGGCCGGCGAAGATGAACGAACCGCCCGGACGCTTGGGGTCCTTGAGGCCCGCACGGGTGCGCCGGATCGCCTGGGACAGGGCCTTGATGGCCTCGTTCTGGCCGACCACGCGCTTGTGCAGCTCGTCTTCCATCTTCAGCAGGCGCGAGGACTCTTCCTCGGTCAGCTTGAAGACCGGGATGCCGGTGGAGTTCGCCAGCACCTCGGCGATGAGGTCCTCATCAACTTCGGAGATGTCGTCCATGCCGCCGGTCTTCCACTGGCGTTCCTTCTCGGCGCGCTCGGCAATGAGCTTCTGCTCCTTGTCGCGCAGCGACGCGGCACCTTCGAAGTCCTGCGCATCGATCGCGGATTCCTTCTCCAGCTTCATGGCGGCGATCTTCTCGTCCATGACCTTGAGCTCCGGCGGAGCAGTCATGCGGCGGATGCGCAACCGCGCACCGGCCTCGTCGATCAGGTCGATCGCCTTGTCCGGCAGGAAGCGGTCCGAGATGTAGCGCTCGGAAAGGCTCGCCGCCGAGGCGAGGGCGCCGTCGGTGATGGTGACCCGGTGGTGTGCCTCATACCGGTCGCGGAGGCCCTTGAGGATCTCGATCGCGTGCGCAACCGAGGGTTCCTTGACCTGGATCGGCTGGAAGCGGCGCTCCAGCGCGGCATCCTTCTCGATGTGCTTACGGTATTCGTCCAGCGTGGTGGCCCCGATGGTCTGGAGTTCGCCGCGGGCCAGCATGGGCTTCAGGATCGAGGCCGCATCGATGGCGCCTTCGGCGGCACCGGCACCCACCAGGGTGTGGATCTCATCGATGAACAGGATGATGTCGCCGCGGGTGCGGATCTCCTTGAGGACCTTCTTCAGGCGCTCTTCGAAGTCGCCGCGGTAGCGGGAGCCGGCCACGAGGGACCCGAGGTCCAGCGTGTAAAGCTGCTTGTCCTTGATGGTCTCCGGGACATCCCCGCGGACGATCGCCTGGGCCAGGCCCTCGACGACGGCGGTCTTGCCGACGCCGGGCTCACCGATCAGCACGGGGTTGTTCTTGGTGCGGCGGGAAAGGACTTGCATGACGCGTTCCATTTCCTGCTCGCGGCCGATCACGGGGTCCAGTTTGTTCTCGCGCGCCGCCTGGGTCAGGTTGCGGCCGAACTGGTCCAGGACAACGGACCCGGCCGGGGTCCCCTCGGCCTGTCCGGGGCCGACACCGGCGCCCGTGGCTTCCTTGCCCTGGTAACCCGAGAGCAGCTGGATGACCTGCGAGCGGACCCGGTTCAGGTCTGCGCCGAGCTTGACGAGCACCTGGGCGGCAACGCCTTCGCCCTCCCGGATGAGGCCGAGGAGGATGTGCTCGGTACCAATGTAGTTATGGCCCAGCTGCAGGGCCTCGCGCAGCGAGAGCTCCAGAACCTTCTTGGCGCGCGGGGTAAAGGGGATGTGGCCGGAGGGCGCCTGCTGGCCCTGGCCGATGATCTCCTGGACCTGTTCGCGGACACCGTCGAGCGAAATGCTCAAGGATTCAAGGGCTTTGGCGGCAACACCTTCACCCTCATGGATCAGACCCAAGAGGATGTGTTCGGTACCAATGTAATTGTGGTTCAGCATGCGTGCCTCTTCTTGGGCAAGCACAACTACGCGACGGGCACGGTCCGTAAATCGCTCAAACATTTCGCCACACTCCTAGCTACGACGTACTTTGATGCTACGTGGCCGGGTTCCAGATTTGTGGCTTGTTCGCCACAGGGGAAACCGGAGGGTTGCGCATCCCTGCCCGGACCGTGTCCCCGGCAGAAGGCAGGAACCGTCCGGAACCCTTCCTGGCGGGCCGATCCGGGCCTTCCGGACGGGCGCAACCGGCCGTTCCGGGCGGGCCGATCCGCCGTTCCGGGCGGGCCGATCCGCCCGGCGGGCGGGCCGATCCGCCGTCGGCATGGCAACGGTTGCCGGATTGGCGAAGATGGCCGCTAAACCTGGTCCCACAGCGGCCATCTCTGGCAAATGGTTCACCTCGGGCGGGACATCGGCCTGGGGATGATGCAGGTCGGGGCCATGGGCGGCGGGGCGGGCCGCTCCGCCGGCCGGGCGCTCCGCCGTCGGCACGGCAATGCCCCCGTCAGATAACGGGGGCATTGGCATTTGACTGAGGCTCGATTACGGCGCCATGAAACGTGATTGCGGCTTGATACTGCGCTCTCATGCCGGGCCCGATACTGCGCCCCGACGCGGGTCCCTGCTAGGAATTGGCCTTTTGGTAAGCTTCCTGAATTTCAGCCTGGATACGTCCGCGGCTGTTTACCGCATAGCCGTTGTCCCGTGCCCACTGACGGATCTGGGCAGAGTCCTGATTCCGTCCGCTGGAAATTTTCGTGCGCGTGGCGCGTCCGCTTGACGTTTTGCGCGCGTGCGTCACAAATCGTTCCACCGCGGAGCGCAGTTCTGAAGCATTGCTTGACGACAGGTCTATTTCGTAGCTGACGCCGTCAAGGCCAAACCGGACAGTTTCGTCCGCGGATCCCCCATCCAGATCATCAACGAGGATGATTTTTACTTTCTGTGCCATAAAGGACTCTCTTTCCAAAGATCGAGCGTTTAGAAAAGCAGGATGTATCTGGAATAAGTATCCTCCGCGTTACAGCAGGGAGTCAAAGCGCAAAACTCTGTCCAAAGGAAAACTACAGGCGGCAATAGGGAACTATTACTTCTTTCCCGGGCAATTAGCTTCCCGGGGTCCCGGAATCCTGTCCTTTGGCCCTAGTTTCGGCTTCGGCATGGGCGCGGGCTTCTGCCTGCCGCTCTGATTTGTCGGCATTGAATATGGATTTCATGGCAAACCAGAAAAGCAGGCCCACCACGATGGGGGGCAGCAATACGGCGATATAGTCCACGGTCAGTGTCCTTCGGGCTTCAACAGGGGGAAGAGAATCGTTTCGCGGATGCCGGCTCCGGTGAAGAGCATCACGAGACGGTCGATGCCGAGGCCGATCCCGCCCATGGGCGGTGCGCCGTACTCGAGCGCACGGAGGAAGTCTTCGTCCAGCTGCATTGCCTCCACGTCACCGGCGGCGGAACGGCGGGACTGTTCGGTGAGGCGTTCGCGCTGGATCACCGGGTCAATCAGTTCGGAGAACGCCGTGCCCCGCTCCATGCCGCCGATGATGAGGTCCCAGGCCTCGATCAGGCGGCCGTCTTCGCGGTGCTGGCGGGCCAGCGGCTGCGCGGACGGCGGATAGTCGTAGACGAAGGTGGGGTTGAGCAAAGTCGGCTCCACCAGTTCACCGAAGAGTTCGACGACGAGCTTCTCGGCTTCCCAGGCGGCGTCGACCTTGACCTCGTGCTTGGCAGCCAGCTCCAGCAGCTCGGCAACCGGGGTGTCGGGGGTTACTTCCTGGCCCACGAAGTCGGACAGCCCCGGGTAGACAGCCAGCCAGGTCCAGTCGCCGTCGAGGTTGATCTCCCCGGCTTCGGTCTGCAGCACGCGGCCCACACCGGCGGCGTCGGCGGCATCCAGGATGATTTCCTTGATCCGGTCCGCCATGACGAACTGGTCCGCCCACGCCTCGTAGGACTCCAAAGTGGTGAACTCGGGGCTGTGCGTGGAGTCCACGCCTTCGTTCCGGAATACCCGGCCCATGTCGTAGACCCGGTCGATCCCGCCGACCACCGTGCGTTTGAGGTAGAGCTCGGTAGCGATGCGCAGCGTCATTTTCTGGTCGAAGGCGTTCATGTGCGTCTCGAAGGGACGGGCCGTCGCGCCGCCGTGAACCAGCTGCAGCATGGGGGTTTCCACCTCGACGTAGCCCTGGCGGTGCAGGGTTTCGCGGATGGAGCGGGTGATCGCGGCGCGGGTGTAGACCATCTCGCGGGCTTCGTCGCGGACAATGAGGTCCACGTAGCGCTGGCGGACACGTGTTTCTTCACTCAGCCCGGCGTGCAGCACGGGCAGCGGGCGCAGTGCCTTCGAGGCCATGGTCCAGGAATCCGCCATGACGGAGAGTTCGCCGCGGCGTGAGGAGATGACCTCGCCCTTGATGAAGACGTGGTCGCCGAGGTCCACGAGGGACTTCCACTCCGCGAGCGCCTCCTCACCGATGTTGGCCAGGCTCAACATGACCTGCAGCCGTACGGCCTTGCCGTCCAGTCCGCCCTCCTGGAGGGTGGCGAAGCAGAGTTTGCCCGTATTGCGGATGAAGACGATCCGGCCGGTCACGCCGACGGCGTCGCCGGTGGTTTCATCGGCCTGCAGGTAGGCGTATTTCTCCCGGATTTCCGTGAGCGAGTGCGTGCGTTCGACACCCACCGGATATGCCTCGACGCCGCGTTCGATCAGCTTGGCGCGCTTCTCCATACGGATGCGGGTCTGTTCGCTGGCGTCGTGCGGCTCGGCGGCGGTGTTCGGGGCGGGGGTGTTTTGGGAAGTCACAATCCCCAAGTTTACCGTCGATTTGCGTCCGGGAAGGTCCCGGCCCGGTTCTGCCCGGGCGGCAGCCAGACGGACGGGTGGCGGGAATAGACTCGAAGTTGTGGAGACATGGACAGTGAGGACCGACGACGGCAACGGACACCTTGAGCTGCACACCATCCGTCCGGCGGGGCATGCACCGGGCAGAGCAGCAGCGTCAGACGCCGCCGTGGCGGCCCGCGGCAAAGGATCCGGCATCGTCGTCGTGCACGGGACACTTATCACCGATGCGCTCTACCGGTCCTTTGCCCGAAAACTTTGCCGGCTGCTGGAGCAGCCGGTGCACTGCTACAACCGCCGGGGTCGCGCCGGTTCCTCGCACCAGCCGGCCGACTATTCCGCCGCCACCGAGGTGGCCGACCTGGCAACCGTGCTCCGCGAGACCGGCGCCAGCGACGTCGTGGCCCACAGCTATGGCGGGTTCGTGGCCCTCGAGGCCGCCCGGAGCCTGCCGATCCGCAGGATGGTGACTTACGACGCCGCCGTGAGCCTCTCCGGGAATCTCACCCGGCGCTGGCGGCCCGAACTGGAAAAGTCCGTGGCTGCGGGCGAGCTCGACCACGCCTGGGCGCATTTGGTGCAAGGCCTGGAGACGGCCGGCCCGGTATCCATGCTGCCCCTGGGCGCGCTGCGCATGCTCAGCATCCTCTCGGCCCGGACCAGGCTCGGCGCCGAAATGCGGCAGCTGCTGCCCACGGCCGTCGCCGAGATGCGCGCCGTACTGGATGCCGACGCCGAACTTGAGGATTTTGCCGCCATCACCACCCCCACCCTCATGCTCAGCGGCGGCTGGAGCCCCGGCTACTTCGCCGAAACGAGCCACCAGCTTGCCGACGCCGTCCCCGCGGTCAGCTTCGCCGTGGTCCCCGGTCAGCTCCACGAAGGCCCCATCCGGCCGGGAAGCCGGCTGGCCCTGCGCACGGCCCGGTTCCTCCGCGGCGGACCCGGGGCTGCGGCCCCGCCGCCCGTCAGCCTGGCCGGCAGCCTTGCAGCCGCGGGCGTGCCGGCCCGGTGGCGGCGGAGCGGGCCCGGCCGCTGAGGCCGGCAACGCGACCGACCGCTAGAATCGGGGGCGACCCTTTCGAAAGGACCCCCTTGGCCAAGCTCTACTTCCGCTACGGCGCCATGAACTCCGGCAAATCTACGGGGCTGCTGCAGGCGGCGTTCAACTATGAGGAACGCGGCCAGCGGGTCCTGCTGGCCAAGCCGGACGTGGACACCAAGGGCGACTCCGACGTCGTGTCCCGCCTGGGCATGACCCGTTCGGTGGACTTCCTGATCCCCGCCGGCGCGTCGGCCCGCGCGCTTTTCACCGCCCAGGCCCACGGCGACGATCCCGACGCCCTGCTGCAGCACGTCGACACCCCGCCGGTGGCCTGCCTGCTGGTGGACGAGGCCCAGTTCCTGGAACCGGAGCAGGTGGACGACCTCTTCCGCATCGCGGTCCTGGACAACGTCCCCGTCCTCGCCTACGGCATCCGCACCGACTTCCGGACCCGTGCGTTCCCCGGTTCCCTGCGCCTGCTGGAGATCGCGCACACCCTCGAAGAGCTCAAGACCATTTGCCGCTGCGGACGGAAGGCCATCTTCAACACGCGCCGGATCGGGGACCACGTGGTGTTCGACGGAAACCAGGTTGCGATCGACGGCCAGGACGTCTGGTACGAGTCGCTCTGCGGCGCCTGCTACCTCGAGGTCTCCGGCGGCCGGCTGGGCAACTAGCGCCGGCGCGCCTGCGCAGCGCCACTGCGGCGTACTGCACTGCACTGCCCAAGTGAACTGCGGTCATACTGCACTGAACTGAACTGCGGCGTACTGCACCGCGGCGCGGCCTCGGCTAGGCTCGGAGCATGACCCGCGAGAACATCAGAACCCCCAACGGCGGAACGATCGAGCTTTTGAGCACGGGCGCCGAGCTCGCCTCGGCGGGTTCGGGCATCGTCGTCGTGCCGGCCTCGATGGTGACGGCCGCCGATTACACCCGTTTCGCGCAGAAACTCAGTGCGTCACTGGGCCGGCCGGTGCACACCTTCAACCGTCGCGGCCGCGGCTCGTCCTCCCCGCAGCCAGAGGATTACACCCTCGACGTGGACATCCACGACCTCGACGCCGTCATGAAGCACACCGCCAGCACAGACGTCTTCGGCCACAGCTTCGGCGGGGCGGTGGCCCTGCACGCGGCCCGTACCCTGCCGGTGGAACGGCTCGCCGTGTACGACCCCGCCGTGTCCGTCAACCACAGCGTCACGGCGGACTGGACGCCCGAATACGAGCGGGCGACCGCAGCCGGCGACGACGACCGCGCCCTCGCCGTCCTGCTCAAGGGCCTGGAGACCGGCAGCGCCCTGTCCCGGATGCCGCTGTCCATGCTGACGCTGGCGAACAAGCTTTCGGCGGGCACCCCGATCGGCAAGCAGCTGCGCGACCTCATGCAGACCGGCGTCCGCGAGATCAAGGCGATCATCGCCGCGGACATGCCGGCCGAACCCTTCCTGCAACTACCGCTGGAGACGCTGATCATTGTTGGCGAGAAGAGCCCGGCCTACTTCGGCGTGGCCTGCGCCCAGATCCACGATGTCCTCTCCGGCTCCAGCTATACGATCCTGCCGGGCATGGGACACGACGGTGTCAACAAGGCGCCGGACAAGCTGATCGCCGAGCTGAGCGCGTTTTACTCAGGCTGACCCGCAACACGCAACGCCGTACAAGCAACGCGGGGTCACTTAGCGCCCATTCCGGAGGTCCGGACCGGCGCTAAGTGACCCCGCGTTGTTTTGTTAATTGCGGCTAATGGGCGGCCGGGTGTGCCGCGCCTTCGGTTTTGCGCATCATGGAGGACAGCACGACGGCGGCGACGGCTATGACGGCCGCCGTCAGGAATGCCGCATGCATGCCGGCGACCATGCCCGAGTTAACGGCCACGAAGGCGTAGATCGAGACCAGGAGCGCCGTGCCGGCGGCGCCGGCCACTTGCTGCAGCGTGCTCATGATGGCCGAGCCGTGGGAGTACAGGTGCGGCGGCAGCGGGTTCAGCCCCGTCGTGAAGGCCGGGGTGAACAACAGCGCCAGGCCCAGGCTCAGTGCCACATGCAGGGCGATGATCCACCCCAGCGGCGACGTGGCGTCCAGCATGGAGAACTGCCAGAGGGACAGCACCATCATGATCGAGCCGGTCACTGTCAGCGGCAGGGGCCCGACCCTGTCGAATACGCGGCCGATGAAGGGGCCCAGCAGGCCCATGGCCAGTCCGCCGGGCAGCAGGACCAGTCCGGTCTCAAGTGAGGTAAGGCCGCGGATCTCCTGCAGGTACAACGGCAGCAGGATCACCGCACCGAACAGGGCGATCATGGCCACGACCAGCAGCAGCACGGACACGGTGAACATCCGGAAGGTGAAGGCGCGCAGGTCCAGCAGGGGGCCGTCGGTCTTCTGCAGCTTCAGCTGGCGCAGGACGAACGCGGCCAGGGCCAGCACGCCAACCGCCAGGGCCACCACGGCGGGGGTGCGGGATCCGCCCTGGCCGCCGCCGATCTGGCTCAGGCCGTACACCAGGCCGCCGAAAGCGGGGACCGTGAGCACCACGGAGAGGGCATCGAGCCGGGTCTTCTCGGTCTCACCGATGTTGGTCAGGTATCTGGCCCCGATGGCCAGCGCGGCGAGCGCGATCGGCAGCACGAAGACGAACATGAACCGCCATGAAAAATGCTGGAGGATCAGGCCGGAAACCGTGGGGCCCAGTGCTGGCGCCACCGAAATGGCGATGCTGACGTTGCCCATGACGGCGCCGCGGCGTTCCAGCGGCACCAGCGTGAGGATGGTGGTCATCAGGAGCGGCAGCATGATGGCGGTGCCGCCGGCCTGGACAATGCGGGCCAGCAGCAGGACTTCGAAGCCCGGCGCGAGGGCCGCCAGCAGCGTGCCGCCGGAAAAGAGTCCCATGGCCAGCATGAACACGGCACGGGTGGTCAGCCGCTGCAGGATGAATCCGGTGGTGGGGATCACGACGGCCATGGTGAGCATAAAACCCGTGGACAGCCACTGCACGGTGGGCGCATCAATGTTCAGGTCCACCATCAGCCGCTGCAGGGCCACGTTCATGATGGTCTCGTTGAGGATCACGACGAAGGTGGCCACCAGCAACGTGGCGATGATGGCCACGGACTCCCGCGACATCTTTGCCGGCGCGGTGGGCGCGACAGGCGCCGCCGGCAGGTGCTGCGCGGGGACGGCGGGGGCAGCGCCCGGTGCGGGATCGCCAGAGGCGTTGGAAGAGACGTCTGTTGACATGGGAATTCCCTCAGGGAGTTTGGTATGGGTCCGGCGAGCGTCGGCGCTGCTACAGGTTGCAACAGTCTAGGGCCCGGGGGCATTCCCGTCACCGCGATATCAACGCGGGGTCAGATACGGCCGATGACGGGCGGCGGCATGGGCCGTATTTGACCCCGCGTTGCTTCTTGGGGGTGTGGGGTTAGGAGTTCAGGTGCGCGTTGTCGATGAGGCGGACGGGGCCCACCGTGGCGGCGATGATCGCCAGCCCCTCGCCGCGGAACGGGGTGTCCCGGCAGTTCTCCGCGAGGGGCTCGAGGGTGCGCGGATCCACCACCTCGAAATAGTCCAGCTCCACGAGCGGCTGGGACCGGACAAGGGCCTGCGCGGATTCGACGTCCAGCGGCTCATGGGCGTTGGCGCGCTCCTCGATGAGCCGCAGCGCGCGGGAGAGCACCAGGGCCGCCTCGCGCTGGTCTTCGGAGAGGAAGCGGTTGCGGCTGGAGAGCGCCAGGCCGTCGGCCGAGCGCACAATGGGCACCGGCACGATCTCCACGGGGAAATTCAGGTCCGCCACCATGCGCTGGACCAGGGCCAGCTGCTGCGCGTCCTTCTGGCCGAAATAGGCGCGGTACGCGGGCTGGCCGCCACCGGGCAGGCCGGCACCAGGGATGCCGTAGTGGAGCAGTTTCGCGACGACGGTCAGCGCCCCGTCGAAGTGCCCGGGCCGGGACGCGCCTTCCCATTTTTCCCCCAGGGGTCCCGCCGTGATCCGCACGAGGGGTGCCCCGCCGGGGTAGACCTCCTCGACACCCGGCGCGAACGCCAGGTCCACCCCTTCGGCGTCGAGCAGCGCGAGGTCGGCATCGAGCGTGCGCGGGTAGCGTTCCAGATCCGCGGCCTCGCCAAACTGCAGCGGGTTGACGAAAATCGTGGCGGCCACGACGTCGTTCTGGGCGACGGCCGTCCGGGCCAGCTGGGCATGTCCCTCGTGCAGGGCGCCCATGGTGGGCACGAGACCCTGGGACGTGCCGCCTTTCTGCGCCAGCAGCCGGGCGCTTGCGGCGCGGAGCTGGGCAGCCGTGGTGACGAGTTGGATTGCCATGTCAGGGTCCTTCCGGGGCGGGCGTCCCGTTCTGGCCGGGGCCGCCGAGCGCCTGTTCGATGCCGTCGAGTTGTTCCGGCTTCAGGAGCCCGCGGCTTCCTGCCCGGCGGGCTGTCGCCCGGGCCATGGCCAGGTACGCCTCAAGAATATCGCCGGCCGCGCCGCCGTCGTACTCGCGGAGGGCGCCGGCGTGCGCGGCCACGGTGCCGGTGTCGCCACGGGCCACGGGCCCGGTCAGGGCCGTTTCGCCGGAGGCGAGGGCGTTCTCGAGGGTGGCGCGCAGCAGCGGGCCCAGCATCCGGTCCGGGGCGTCGACGCCGACGTCGCGGAGCAGCTGCGAGGCCTGCGCGACGAGCGTGACCATATGGTTCGAACCGTGCGCGAGGGCAGCGTGGTACAGGACTCGGTCGGCCTCGGCGATCGCGACGGGCTCGGCGCCCATTTCGACAACGAGTGCCTGGGCGATCGGCAGCATCGCGGCGTCAGCCGTGACGCCAAAGGTGCAGTCCAGGAGCCTGGTGAGGTCCAGGCTCATGCCCGTGAACGTCATGGCCGGGTGCAGCGCGAGCGGCACGGCGCCGGCGGCGCGGACCGGGTGCAGGATCCCGACGCCGAAGCGCCCGGAGGTGTGCGCCACAAGCTGGCCGGGCTGCCAGGCGCCGAGCTTGGCCAGTCCGTTCACCAGCGGGCCCAGGGCATCGTCCGGGACGGCAAGCAGGACCAGTTCGGCGCGCTCCACGATGTCCTGCACGTCCAGGATCGGGACGCCGGGCAGAAGCGTCTCGACGCGTTCTTTGCTGGCGTCCGAAACGGCGGACGCCCCGATGACGGCGTGCTCGGCTCCGCGTAGCGCCGCCCCCAGGACGGCACCGACCTTCCCTGCGCCAATGATTCCGACGCCGAGGCGTCCTGGTTTAGCCATGATGCGGGCCTTCCTGGGGGTCTTCTGCGGGTGGTGCGGCCGGCTGGGCCGCCGGCTCCAGCCAGTGTTCGCTCTTCTGGTGTTTGCGCGCGGCGCGGGCACGGGCGGACTGGGCATCGAACAGGGCCCGGGCTTCGTCGAGGCCGGCCTGGATGAGCCGCGGGGCCACCGGACCCGCCGTGGTGTGCAGGACCAGGTCCGCCACCCGGAACCGCCGGGCGAGCGGACCCTGCTCGAGCGCCATGGACTGGGTGCGCTGGTGCGGCACCACCACGAAGTTCCGCCACCAGCGGCCCGACCTCAGGAGCAGGGCGGTCTCCGTTGCCGTGAAACCGTTGCGCCGCCAGCCCAACGGCGCCAGGAACCGGGCCCGGCGTGGGCTGGTGACGAAGCCGCCGTCGGCGTCCCGGCCGGCTGCGCTGCCCGGGGTCCCGGCGGGGTCCGCGAGGCCGGTGATCCCGTCGGTGAACAGCCCCACCGGATCCTGGGTTCCGGGATCCGGGAGCACCAGGGAGAGGATTTCCATGACGTCGGCGAGGGATCCCACCGGAAGCAGCGTGGTCCGGGCCGACCCTTCCCCGGCGCTGCTGGCCAGGCCGTAGCCGGCCACGTTGACCTGGATCCGGTACCAGCCGAACACCCGCCACAGCGGCGGCTGGCTTACCTTCAGCGCCTGGATCCTGCCCGGCGGCACGGTCTGTGCCTGCGTGTCCAGCAGGCCGTAGCGCAGCCGGATGCCGTCCGGGGAAACGGCGGCCGTGAAGTTGTAGCCCTTGTTGAACGAGGACCAGTAGGAGGCGAGGAGCCCGATCGCGGCAGGGATCAGGAAGACCGCGAAGTTCCGGTTTTCCGTGACAGCGGAGAGCATCACCGAGGCAATGCCGCCAGCCAGGATCACAGCGCTCTGTTCGCTCAGGAGCAACGAGCCCAGCAGGCGCGGCGGCGGCACGGTCAGCACGACCTGTTCGGGGGCCTCCACGGCGGCGGACGCCAGCTCTCCGGACTCCGGGTCTCCCGGCCCAGGCGCCGACGTCCCGGCGGCTGCACCGGAGGCGCGGGCCAGGATTGTCGCGCGGAGCTGCCGGGCCTCGTCCGCGCGCAGGTACGCCAGGCGCACCGCGGACTGGCCGGCGTCGGCGACTTCGAACCGCAGTTCAGCCAGTCCGAAGATCCGCGCCAGCAGGGGCTGCACGACGTCGATCGCCTGCACCCGGTCCAGCCTGGCCTGCCGCTGCTGCTTGAACAGGAAACCGGTGTTGACGCGCACGTAGCCGCCGGCCACCTGGTAGCGGGTGAAGTACCAGCTCAGGACGTAGCCGAGAACGGTCAGCAGCAGCAGGGTGCCGCCGCCGAGCAGCAGCCACGGCGCCCGTCCGGCCAACCGCTCGTCAAAGACCGGGCCGCCCTGCAGGAACCGTTCGAAACTGTCGCGTCCGAAAAAGAACAGCAGTGCCGCCAGCGCCACCCAGCCGCGGACAAAGGGCGACGCGGGGTGCACGCGCAACCAGCCGGCGTCGGCGTTTGTCCCGATGCCGGATCCGACGGCGGTTCCGTCGGCGGCGCGTCCGGCATCCTCCGGTGTCAGCGCCATCCCGTCACGGCCTTCCCGTCACAGCCCGGCCAGCCGGGCTTCGCCGCGGGCGGACAGTTGTTCGCGGAGCCGGGCGCCTTCGCTCGCGGGCAGGCCGGGAATCTCGGCGCTGGTCGCGGCGGCTGCGGTGTGCAGCTTCAGTGTGCACAGGCCCAGCTGACGTTCGACCGGGCCCACCGCAATATCCACGTACTGCATCCGCCCGTAAGGAACCACGAGCGTGCGCTGAAAGAAGATGCCCCGCCGGATCAGGAGGTCGTCTTCACGCTCGGCGTAGCCGATCGAGCGCACCTGCCGGGGAATCAGCACGAGCCGCCACAGGGCAAGAAGCAGCGCGACGGCGGGCAGGGCGACGGCCAGCCAGACCGGCGGCCAGGTCCACGCCCCGGTCAGCACCAGGACCAGGGGAAGCGAGAGCAGTGCCACCGTGATCAGGGTTCCCAGCGCCCATCCCGCGAGCCGCACCGTGACGTACTTCGGTGACACCCTGAGCCAGTCGATGCCTGGAGGATCAATCGCTTCGGTACGCATATTCGCCTTCTGCCGAGGGCTTGCTGCGCTTTCCCTGCACCCCGGGGCGGGAATCGGCGTCGCCGTCCTCGGGCGGAATCCGGCAGAACCGCTCGACGACGAGCCCGACAACCACCATGATCAGCGCGCCGCCAGCCATGGCCAGGGCCTGCCAGGTGATGTCCTGGTTGCTGCGCAGGTTCCACAGCCGCAGTTGCTCCACCACGATTCCCGCGTGCCAGCCCAAAAGGACCGCCCCGGTGTAGGCGCAGGCCTGGGCGAGGACCAGGGTCCAGGCCGCCAGGATGGGGTTGAGGATTTTCTTCTTCTTTTTGCCGTTGCGCCACCGGAGCACGCGGATGCCCAGCACCAGCGTGAGGGCCACGATCACACCCATGGTCACCAGCCCCGTCAGGGGCAGCACCGGGGTGGCCAGTCCGTAGCGGCCGGAGAGCATGGTGGCGAACCAGCCGGCCACGGCCAGGACCACGCAAATGGCCAGCAGGAGCAGGGGGCTGGTCAGCTTCACGGCCGCTCCGCCGCACCGGCCGCGCCGGTGGTCTCCGTCGCTGTGACATCCGCTGCGGCGGGGTTCTGGAAGCCGTCAAAGGTGGCGAGGTCGGCGAAATCGGCCGCTTTCGCCGCGAGGTCGCCCACGCGTTCGCCGTTGAGCTCCGCCGCGGGATCGATCAGCGACCACGGATACAGCACGAACGCCCGTTCCGCGGCCCGGGGGTGCGGCAGGGTGAGCTCGGAGTCGGAGCTGGCCACGTCCCCGTACGTGATGATGTCCACGTCCAGGGTCCGCGGCCCCCACCGGACCTCGCGCACGCGCAAATGCTTCTGCTCCACATCGTGGCAGTGCTCCAGAAGTTCGCGCGGCGGCAGCGACGTCTCGACGGCGATCACCATATTCAGGAAGTCGGGCTGGTCCGGCGGGCCACCCACGGCCTTGGTCTGGACGATCGGCGAGATGGCCAGCAGGCGCACCTCCGGCGGGTCGACGAGGTCTGCGACGGCGGCGGACAGGGTGTCGCTGCGCTCCCCCAGGTTGCTGCCGAGCGCGATCACGGCACGGGTGTAGAGCGGGCTCACGTCCGCCTCCGGTACACGCTGACGGCGACGTCGCCGAAGTCGACTTCGATTGGGGCCTTGGGCTTGTGCACGGTGACGTCCACGGCGGCGACGGGGAATTTCTGCAGGACGTCCTCGGCGATCCGCACCGCGAGGGCCTCGATCAGGTTCAGCGGCTCACCCGTGATCCAGTCCCGGATGCAGTTAGCCACCTCGCCGTAATGCGCGGTGTCCAGGACGTCGTCGGAAGCCGCCGCCTTGCTGAAGTCCAGGTGCAGCACCGCGTCAACGACGAACGGCTGCCCGTCGCGGCGCTCGAAATCGAACACACCGTGATGGCCGACGGCGGTGACGCCGCTCAGCGTGATCTGATCCATGGTGCCGGCCGGTTCAGTTGTTGCCGGCGGCGGCGGAACCGGCCGCTGCCGGGGGCGTCGGGGGTGCCATGCGGGCGGCGACCTTGACGGCGTCCAGGCTCGCGCCGACGTCGTGCACGCGCACAGCCCAGGCGCCGCGGAAGGCGCTGATGGCGGTTATGGCGGCGGTGGCGGCGTCGCGTTCAACCGGCTGGGCGGCCTTGCCGGCCACGGTCAGGAGGCTGCCGAGGAAGCGTTTGCGTGAGCCGGCGACCAGGACCTTGTGGCCCATGGCCTGCAGGACATCCAGGTGCAGCAGGAGCTCCCAGTTCTGGCCGTCGTTCTTGGCGAAGCCCAGTCCCGGGTCCACAATGATCTGCTCCGGCGCGACCCCGGCAGCGTACAGCTTGTCGCGGACGCCGGCGAGCTCCGTCACGACTTCCCCTGCAACGTCACGGTAGTCCGTCAGGGAGTTCATGGTGCTGGCGTCGCCGCGGCGGTGCGTCAGGATGTACGGGACCTTGGTACGGGCGGCCAGTTCGGCCATTTCAGGTTCCATGGTCAGGCCCGAGACGTCGTTGATGATCGCGGCGCCGGCCTTCAGGGCTGCAGCAGCCGTCACGGCGTGGGTGGTGTCGATGCTGACCAGGGCGCCGGCCTTGACCAGGGCCTCGATGACCGGCAGGACCCGGCGCTGTTCCTCATCAGGGCCGACTGCCGTGGCACCCGGGCGGGTGGATTCGCCGCCGACGTCGATGATGTCCGCCCCGGCGTAGAACATCCGCAGCCCTGCCGCGATCGCCGTGTCCGGCGCCGCGTACGCTCCGCCGTCGCTGAAGGAATCAGGGGTGACGTTGAGGATTCCCATCACCAGTGTCCGGTCCGTGGGCAGGTCCTGGAACTTCGCCGCCGGGCGCGGTTTGCGCAGGATGGGCAGTGGCGAGGTGGCCGGGCCGGTCCCCGGGGCTGCAGCTAGGGAGTCCATAGTCTGTGTTCTTACCTTCCGAGTATGAGGCTCATGGCTTCGGCACGGGTGGCCGGGTCATGGAGTTGCCCGCGCACTGCGCTGGTGACGGTCTTGGCGCCGGGCTTGCGGATTCCCCGCATGGACATGCACAGGTGTTCGCATTCGACGACGACGATCGCGCCGCGCGGATTGAGGTGCGTGACGAGGGCCTCGACGATCTGGGTGGTCAGGCGTTCCTGGACCTGCGGGCGCTTGGCGAACATGTCCACCACCCGCGCCAGCTTGCTCAGGCCTGTGACCTTGCCGTCGTGGGACGGGATGTAGCCCACATGCGCCACCCCGTGGAACGGCACCAGGTGGTGCTCGCAGGTGGAATAGAACGGGATGTCCTTGACCAGCACGAGTTCCTCGTGCTCGAGGTCGAAGGTGGTGGCCAGGATCTCGGCGGGGTCGTGGTGCAGGCCGGCAAACATTTCCACGTAGGCCTTGGCCACCCGCTTCGGAGTGTCCACGAGACCGCCGCGGTCCGGGTCCTCCCCGATCGCCAGCAGGATTTCCCGCACGGCGGCTTCAATCCTGGGCCGGTCCACTTTGGACTTTGAATGCGGGGCTTCCCCGCCCCCCGCCGAAGCAGCAGCGGGGGCGGGAACGTCGTCGTCGAAGTTAGAAGTCACAGAAGAAGCCTAGCCGGGATGACCATCAGTCCCGATATCCGTTGCACCGCCAACACCGCCTTGGAAGGACTCCTGTCCGCCGACGCCCTGGGCATGCGGGGGCTGGGCATCCAGGGGCTCCTCGAGCCGGGCATGGGTGGCTTCCTCCTGGGCTTCGCGCTCCGCCTTTTCGCGGCGCGACTCCACCGGGCCGGCGTCCTGGACCGGGCGGGTCTCCTTGGAGAGCCAGACGTCGCGGAAGTCGCGCTTGCGGATGTTGGTGAAAACTTGCGCGATTTCGGCCTGGTTCAGCGTTTCGCGTTCGAGCAGTTCCAGCGCGAGCTCGTCCAGGACGTCCCGGTTCTCGGTCAAGATGGCGTAGGCCTCATCGTGGGCGCCGTCGATCAGGCGGCGCACTTCTTCGTCGACGATGTAGGCGATTTGGTCTGAGTAGTTGCGCTCGTGCCCGGCGTCGCGGCCAAGGAACGGTTCGCCGCCGCCCTGGCCGAGGCGGACGGAACCGACCCTTTCGCTCATGCCGAACTCGGTGACCATCTTCCGGGCGATCCCGGTGGCCTTCTCGATGTCGTTGGACGCACCCGTGGACGGATCGTGGAAGACGAGTTCCTCGGCAACCCGGCCGCCCATCGCGTAGGCCATCTGATCGAGCAGCTCGTTGCGGGTGATGGAGTATTTGTCGTTCTCCGGGACCACCATGGTGTAGCCCAGGGCACGGCCGCGGGGCAGGATGGTGATCTTGGTGACCGGGGCGGAGTTCCGCAGGGCAGCCGCGACCAGGGCGTGGCCGCCCTCGTGGTACGCGGTGACTTTGCGTTCGTGTTCCTTCATCACCCGGCTGCGCTTCTGCGGGCCGGCCATGACGCGGTCGATTGCCTCGTCGAGGGCGCGGTCATCGATCAGGTTCGCGTTGGAACGGGCCGTCAGCAGGGCGGCCTCGTTCAATACGTTGGCCAGATCCGCGCCCGTGTAGCCGGGGGTCTTCTTGGCAACAGCCTTGAGGTCGACGCCGGCGGCCATCGGTTTGCCCTTGGCGTGCACCTGCAGAATCTGGTCGCGGCCGATCAGGTCGGGGGCTTCCACCGAGATTTGCCGGTCGAAACGGCCCGGGCGCAGCAGGGCGGGGTCCAGGACGTCGGGGCGGTTGGTGGCGGCAATCAGGATGACGTTGGTCTTGACGTCGAAGCCGTCCATTTCCACCAGCAGCTGGTTCAGGGTCTGCTCGCGCTCGTCGTTGCCGCCGCCGATTCCGGCGCCGCGGTGCCGGCCGACGGCGTCGATCTCATCGACGAAAATGATCGCCGGCGCGTTGGACTTGGCCTGCTCGAAGAGGTCGCGGACACGGGAGGCGCCCACGCCGACGAACATTTCCACGAAGTCGGAACCTGAGATGGAGAAGAAGGGAACGCCGGCCTCGCCGGCAACCGCGCGGGCCAGGAGGGTCTTGCCGGTGCCCGGAGGGCCGTAGAGCAGCACGCCCTTAGGAATCTTGGCGCCGACGGCCTGGAACTTGGCCGGCTCCTGCAGGAATTCCTTGATCTCCTCGAGTTCCTCGACGGCCTCATCGGCGCCGGCGACATCGCTGAAGGTCACCTGGGGCATGTCCTTGTTGACCAGCTTGGCCTTGGACTTGCCGAACTGCATCACCTTGGACCCGCCGCCCTGCATCCGGGAGAGCAGGAACCAGAACAGGACGCCGAGCAGCAGCACGGGCACCAGCAGGGAGAAGAGCCCGGAGAACCAGTTGTTTTCGATCGGCTGGTCGGTGAAGCCGCCGGACGGTTTGGAGTCCGTGACCGCCTTGACGACGTCCTGGGCGCGGGCGTTGACGAAGTAGAACTGGACGTTCTTGCCCTTGTCCTGCCCGTCGACCTGGAGGTTGTCCTTCAGGACCAGGTCCACCCGGTTCTCGGCGTCGAAAATCTTGGCCTGTTCAACCTTGCCGCCGGCTGTCAGCAGCTCAAGGCCCTTGTCAGTGTCGATCCGGCTGGCGCCGCCCGGCGCAAGCGTGGCAAATGCCAGCAGCAGCATGGCCACCACGACGACAATCCAGATGCCGGGGCCCTTGAAGAAACTCTTAGCTTTCATCTGTTCGGGGCTGGCCCCGTCCCTCCTGGTAGTGCTGCACGGCGACCGATCTGCGCGCGTGTGGTGCTGCGTCAGGTTCTAGCTATACACCGTCGCACTATCCCACGCACGGCAAAGGGCAAAAGTTCCCTGTGGGCGTAGCGGGGCCGGGCCTCCGGCCGTCCGGGGCCCGGACGGGGTGCCCCCGCGTGAACGACTTACTCGTAGACGTGCGGGGCCAGGGTGCCGACGAAGTCCAGGTTGCGGTACTTCTCGGCATAGTCCAGGCCATAGCCCACCACGAACTCGTTGGGGATGTCATAGCCGACGTACTTGACGTCGATCTTGACCTTGGCGGCCGTCGGCTTGCGGAAGGCGGTGCAGATTTCCACCGACGCCGTGCCGCGGGATTCGAGGTTCGTCTTGAGCCAGGACAGCGTGAGGCCGGAATCGATGATGTCCTCTACGATCAGGACGTCTTTGCCCATGAGGTCGGTGTCGAGGTCCTTCAGGATGCGGACCACGCCTGAGGACTGCGTGCCCGAGCCGTACGAGGAGACGGCCATCCAGTCCATGGAGACGTGGGTGTGCAGTGCACGGGCCAGATCTGCCATGACCATGACGGCGCCCTTGAGCACGCCGACGATCAGGAGGTCGCGGCCCTCGTAGTCCTTGTCGATCTGCGCCGCGAGTTCGGTGATCCGTTGCTGGATCTGTTCCTTGGTGTAGAGAACGTGTTTGAGGTCTGCCTGGACGTCGTTTGAATCCACCAATGGCTCCTGTGTAGATGCGGGGTGCGACTAATTTCGGGGCGGCCGTTGAGGCCGGAATACAAGCTTCCCACAGCGGGCGGCTTCGCGGGGAACACCGGCGGCGGACGGCTCCGCCGCAAGGAGCTGCGCGAGCGAGAGCCGGTAGACGCTGACCGCGCCGGGAAGCTCCACCGGACCGGCCGATCCCTGCCGGCGCAGCAGTGCTTCCGCCGCGAGCAGGCGCTGGTAGCTGGGCTGCTGACCGCCCACGGCGGCGGCGGCCTTGGCGATCACCCGGAACCTCACGGCCGGGGCAAGATCCCGCAGTTCGGCCTCCGGAAGGCTGATCTCCTCCCCGGCCTGCTGGCGCAGGCGCTCGAACGTGTCGTTCGCCACGTCCTCCAGGTAATCGGCGTCGAGCTGCAGGATCGCGGCCGTGCGGGCGAGCGATTCGGCAACGCCGGGGCCAAGCTTGTCCTCCAGCAGGGGCAGCACCTCAACCCGGGTCCGGGAACGCGCGTACACGGGATCCGTGTTGGACGGGTCGTGCCAGGGCTCCAGGTCCTCCACCCGGCAGATCTCCAGGGTGTCCGCACGCCGCAGGCCCAGGAACGGGCGCAGCAGCCGGCCACGGGCCGGCCGCATCCCGGCGAGGGACCGGGTACCCGACCCTCGCGCCAGGCCCAGGAGCACTTGTTCGGCCTGGTCATCGAGGGTGTGGCCGAGCAGGATCGCGGCTGCACCTGCCTCGTTCGCGGCGGCCTCGAGGGCCGCATGACGGGCGTCCCGGGCAGCAGCCTCGGGGCCTGCGCCGCTGGAGGCGACGTCGACAGTCCTGATCGTCACGGGAGAGAGCCCGAGCTCTTCGAGGGTCCGGGCCGTGGTGGCGGCGACCCCGGCCGAGCCCGGCTGAAGCTGGTGGTCCACGACGACGGCGCCAACAGAGACAGGATGGCCGTCCACGTGACCCCGGCGTCCGAAATAGGCGGCGACGGCGGCGAGAGCCAGCGAGTCCGGCCCGCCGCTGCAGGCGACCAGGACGCGGTCCGGGTAGCCGGCCGCGGCAAGGGTGTCCTGCAGCATTTTTCGCGCCGTGCCGACCACCGGCGCGAGGCGGCCGGGCCGGCGTCGTCCGCTGGAAACCGAGGTCGAACCGGCGCCGTCTGGGGCAGTCATGGCGGCTAGAGGCCCATCCGGTCGAGCCAGAGCTTGGAGTCGTGGATCTCGGGTTCGCTGGGGAGGTGGTCCGCGGAGTCCCAGACCTTGTTGAAGCCTGCCATGCCGACGGCGGCCACCACTTCCCGGACGAACTTGGCGCCGTCACTGTACTGGCGCATCTTGGCGTCGAGGCCGAGCAGGTTGCGGATGAATTTCTCGATCATGCCGCGGTCCTGGCCGCGGTCATTGAAACGTTGCCGGATGGTCTTCACCGAGGGGACGATGCTGGCGTCCACGGCGTCCATGACCACATTGGCGTGGCCCTCGAGCAGGCTCATCAGGGCAGTCAGGCGGGACAGGGCCGCCTTTTCCTCCGGGTTCTGGAGCAGGTCCAGGATGGCGCCGCGTCCGGGCGCGGCGCCGGGAGCCGCGCGGTCCTTCAGCGATTTCGCGGCCGCCGAGGCCCGTTCCATCAGGGAATCGACATTGCCCAGCAATAGTCCGCTGAGGTTTTCGATCTCTTGCAGCATGTGGTGCCGCAGCCACGGTGCGGCGGCAAACTGCACCCGGTGGGTCTGTTCGTGGAGGCAGACCCAGAGCCGGAAGTCCGCGGGTTCGACTTTCAGTTCGCGTTCCACGGAGATGATGTTCGGCGCGACGAGCAGCAGCCGCCCGGAAGCGGGGGCCGTGGAGTTTTCGGCCAGCGCGGAGAAGGGATCGTACTGGCCCAGGACTTTGCTCGAAAGGAAGGCCAGGATGGCGCCGAGCTGGCTTCCGGTGATGGCTGCGCTGACCCCGGCAGCCCCGGGGCTGAGGGATCCGCGGCCCTCCAGCAGCTTTCCCATGGCGGGCTTGAGCATAACGGCGAAGCTCTGCGTGTTGGCCTTGGCCCATGAGGCCCGGTCCACCACGAGGACCTCGGAGTCGCGCAGGTCCCGTGCGGCGTCCAGGCCGGTGATGTGGTGGACGTGCGGCACGGCCATGTCCGCCATGAGCCGCAGATTTTCGACGGCGGCGCCGATCTCCGCTGCGCCCAGGACGGGACCTGCCGGCGTCAGCCGGGCTGCCGTGGACGCGGCGAGCTCCCAGTTGATGAGATCTGGGGCCTGGGCCGATGCCCCGCTCGGCGTCTTGGGTGATGTCTCGCTTGATGTCTGGCTTGCAGAGGACTCCATGGGGTCCATCAGATCACAGGGGCCCGACAATCCGCCTTAATTTTCGCTGACCGGCGAACCGGCCGGGGCCGTCCCCGGGCCCCGGCCGCGGGTTACCGGCCGCGGGTTACCGGCTGCGCGTTCCTGGCCGGCCGCCGACGTCAGCGGCAGCCGCAGCCGGCGAGGACGGCGGCGGAGCGGTCCAGTGCGGCCTTGTTCGCGGCGCCGGGGGTCAGCCCGTTGCCGACGAAGGAGAAGACCAGGAGCCGGCGGTCGGCGTCGACCACGTAACCGCTGAGCGCAATGACCGTGTTCAGCGTGCCCGTCTTGGCGCGGACCAGCCCGGCGCCCGCGGCCGAGGCCGCATCCGTGTAGCGGTCCCCCAGGGTGCCGGTGAGCCCGGCGACCGGGAACCCGGTGAGTGCGGCGCGCAGCCGGGGGTCTGTGCCCGAGGTCATGGCCCGGACCACGTCCGTCAGTTGCCGGGCAGAGACCCGGTTGGCCAGGGCCAGACCGGAAACGTCCGCGGCCCGGAGGGTGTCAGTGGGAACGCCCATGTCCTTGACCTGCGCCAGCACGGCGGCAATGGCGTCGTCGCTGCTGCCGGGCCGGCCGGCGCCGAGGGCGGTCATCCGCCCCATCACCTCGGCGAGGTAGTTGTCCGAGGTCTGCAGCATGAAGTCCACCTGCTGCCCCACCGTGGCGGACTGGACCTCGGCCAGGACTTTGACGTCCCGGCCCTCCGGCGCGCCGCCGGGCTGGACCCGGGCGATGCCGGGGGCCACGGACAGTCCCTCGGCCGCCGCGGCCGCCGTGAGCCGGGCGGCGAACACCTCGGCGGCGGTCATGCCGGCGTCCTGCGGGCGGGGTCCGGTGGTCTTGGCGGGATCGAACCTGGCGGAGTTCAGCGCCAGCGGGTACAGCGGGGCCATCTCTCCGGCGGCGACGTCTTCTGGGCTCCACGCCTTGCTGAGCGGCGGGCCGCTGAAGAGGGAGTCATCCAGCAGGACGTTCACCGTGCCGGTGACGCCGCCGGCCTTGAGGGCATCGATAGTGGCCTTCGCGAGCGTGGTCAGCCCGGCGCGGCCCAGAACGGCCCCGGGGGCCGATTCCCCGGCGCCCAGGAGGACGTCGCCCCCGCCGCTCAGGACCACCGAGCCGGGCGTGGGCCCTGCCAGCACGCGGGTGCTGAAGCGGCGGTCCGGTCCCAGGACGCGGAGGGCCGCGCCGGCTGTGAGGAGCTTCATGTTCGACGCCGGAACGCGGGCCTCGTCGGCAGCCCGGTCGAAGAGGACCTGCCCCGTGGTGGCGTCCTGGACGATGCCGGTGAAGGTGCCGGCGCCGTCGGGCTTAAGGGTCTTGTTCAGCTGCGCGGCGAGGGCGGCGCCGGCCGGAACCGGCGCGGAAGCGCTGAGGGGCCCGACTCCTCCCGAACCGTTGCCGGGAAGGCTCAGCGTGGCGGGGATCTGCTGCCAGGGCGGTGCTGTTTGCGAGGCGCCGGAGCGCTGGTCCGGGCCGAGGAATGCCGGGGCGATGGCGATGCCGGCCGGCAATGCTACTGCCACCACGAGGAGGGTCTGGAGCAGCAGTGCAGGCATCCCGCGAAGCCTGCCGGGCACCGGCTGGGTGCCCTCGCGGCTGGTTCTCGGTTTCATGCTGCTGCTGGTCCTTAGTCCTGAAATGTCCCCACTAGTTCCTGAAACCAGCGCCTCTCGCTATATCCTCAATAGTAGTCGGCGGCACCGACAGCCCTTTTGCACGTGCCGCGCACCCCCTGAATTCGTCAAGGAGCATTCCATGAAGCATGACGTGACCATCGAGATCCCCAAGGGATCGCGCGTCAAGTACGAAGTCGACCACGAGACCGGCCGCGTCCGCCTGGACCGCGTCCTGTTCACGTCGATGCAGTACCCCACCCACTACGGTTTCTTCGAGAACACCCTGGGTGAGGATGGAGATCCGCTGGACGCGCTGGTGCTCCTGCAGGACTTCGACCTCTACCCGGGCGTGATCGTCGAGTCCCGCCCGATCGGCGTGTTCAACATGACCGACGACGGCGGCGGCGACGCCAAGGTGCTGTGCGTCCCGACCGATGCCCGGTTCGACCACATCAAAGAGATCAGCGATGTCAGCGAGTTCCTGATCAAGGAAATCGAGCACTTCTTCACCCGCTACAAGGACCTGGAGCCGGGCAAGTGGGTCAAGGCCGAGGGCTGGGGCGACCGCGCCGCCGCCGAAGCCGAACTGGCAGCTTCCATCAAGCGTTACGTTCCGGCAGCCGGCCACTGACAGTTCCTGCACAAAAACGCGGGGTCATTCACCGCCCATCCGGGGGTCCGGATTGGGCGGTGAATGACCCCGCGTTTTTTCATTTGGCGTTTTTTCGATTGGCGGGAAACCGGTGATGAGGACTCTCGGCGTCGACCTCGCTGCCGCCGCGAAGAAGACGGCGGTGGCCGTCATTGAATGGGACGACGGCGCGGCACGCCTGGCTCATCTGTCTTTGGACGTGGGCGACGAGGAGATCCTCCGCCTCTTCGGCACCAGCGGAATGACGGGGATCGACTCCCCCTTGGGCTGGCCGGACGCGTTTCTTCCCTTCATCGCCGGGCACCTGAACTTCGACCCCCACCCGGTGCTCGACCATGACGGGATCGCGGGCCGCCGGCTGCTGGCCTACCGGGACACCGACCGTTTCGTCACCGGCCACACCGGCCTGATCCCGCTCAGCGTCTCCGCGGACCGGCTGGCCCACCCGGCGATGCGTTGTGCGGTGATCCAGGCGAAGATCGCCCGGGAGTACGGGCCGCAGGCCAGGGACGGCAGCGGCCGGCTTGCCGAGGTGTACCCGGCGGCTTCGCTGAAGCTCTGGGGGATCCATGCCCGCGGCTACAAGGGGCGCGGGGCGCCGGAGGCGGAAAGGCTGTCCTCGGCCGTGGCGGATCTGGCCGTGAAGGCGCCATGGCTGGACCTGGCCGGGTACCGGGCCGACCTTGCGGCGTCCGATGACATGTTCGATGCCCTCATCGCCTCCCTGTCCGCGCGGGCCGTCGCCCTCGGCCGGACGCTGCGCCCCGGGCCCGGGCACGCCGCGGCGGCCCTGACCGAGGGCTGGATCCACCTGCCCTCCGGCCAGCTTTCCGGTCTCGCTTCCCGGTAACCGCCACTGTTACGGCCCCGGCACTGCACGGCTGCCGGCAACTTGCCCCGCAAGTGCCAGCAGGTAGTGTGTCATCCAGAATGTTCACGCTGACCATCAATCAAACCGACAGCCGGCGCGACGGCGACCGCGTGCCGCAGCTCCTCAAGGACCTGCGGCACATTCCGGCGCGCCTTGATTTCGACCGTTCTGTCGAGGACGAGGTCCAAGGGATCGTGGACTGTCCGCATCAGGCGGTGGAAGCGGCCATGATCGCCCTGCGCAGCGGCAGCTGGTACGTGGGCATTGGCGTGGGCCCGGTTAATGAACCCCTGCCGAACCAGATCAAGGACGCCTCCGGTCACGGGCTGATCTATGCCCGGCGCGCAGTGGACCGTCTCCGGAACCACAAGGATCGCGTCCGGGTGGCTGTGGAGGGCCCGCTGGCCGATCTTGCCGCGGAGGCGGAGGCGGTCCTGCGCCTTCTTGGCCACATTGTGCACGACCGCAGCCACGCGGAATGGCGGGTACTGGACCTGCTCACCCCGGGGGTGCGGGGTCAGCAGAAGGCAGTCGCCGAGGAACTCGGGATCACCACCCAGGCCGTGAGCAAAGCCGTGGCCCGGTCCCAGTGGAACGAGGAGCACGCGGCCCGGCCCGCTGCGGCGCGGCTCCTGAGCCTCATCCTCGACGTCCGCTAGCCGTCCCGGCACCAGGCCGGAACCGCCCGTCCCTGCGGCGCCTTAGAGGAGGCTGCGAAGCACGTGCGCGGCGCCGTCGTCGTAGACCGATTTCGTCACTTCATCCGCGGCGGCAATCACTTCAACGGGAGCCTGGCCCATGGCCACGCCGCGGCGCGCCCAGGTCAGCATTTCGATGTCGTTGCGGCCGTCGCCGACGGCGACAGTGCGGTGGGTTTCGATGCTGAGCCGGTCGCGGAGCTGTTCCAGCGCGCTGGCCTTCGTGACACCGGCAGCGGCGATGTCCAGCCACGCCGTCCAGCCCACCGAATACGTGACGCCGGCGAGCCCGATGTGGCGGATCGCGGTGTTGAATTCCTCGGGTGTGTTCTCCGAGCTGAAGACCACGACGCGCACGGCGGTTGCCTCCAGCATGGTGTGGAAGTCGACGCCGACCGCTTCGACGCCGAAGCTGGCGTCCTGGAAGCGTTCGGTGGACAGGAATTTGCCGTCCTCGTCCTCGAGCGCGTACTTGGCGGAGGGCAGCCGCTTGCGCAGGGCGCGAAGGACCGGCCCGGGGTCAAACGTTGCCTTGTGGAGGATTTCGTAGCCCTCGGGCAAGCCGGAGTCAACGCGCAGGATCACACCGCCGTTGGAGCACACGGCGTAACCGTTCTCGATCCCGATGTGTTCGATGACGGGCAATGTGGCGTTGAGCGAGCGGCCGGTCGCGATCATCACGTGGTGGCCGGCCGCCACGACGGCTTGGGCGGCCTCGCGGACAGGAACCGACATGTGCCCGTCGTGGTCCACGAGGGTGCCATCGACGTCCAGGGCGATCATCATCTTGTCGCCGGCGCCGTTCCGGGAGTTTCCCACCCGGGCCGCGCTGGCCTGGTCCGCCGTGTTCTGGGCCGCCGTGTTCTGGGCTGCCGTGTTCTGGTTAGTGGTGCGCCGGTCATCGTTGCCGGCGACTGAGGATTCAGTCATTGTTGTCATCTCACAAGTAGAGCAGAGAGCCCCGACTGCCGCTAGGACACACGCCACAGCAAGGCGTGAACTCGCGGTAAACACCCACAGCCTGTCCCCAGTGTGAGTGTTTACCCGGCGGCCGTCGGAGGCCTGGCTGGGGGTTGGGACCTGGGCTAGAGGACGGGGAAGACGGTCATGCCGCCGAGGTACTTCTGCAGGGCGGCCGGGACGTTGACGGAGCCGTCGGGGTTCTGGTGGTGCTCCAGGATGGCCACGATCCAGCGGGTGGTGGCCAGGGTGCCGTTGAGCGTGGCGACTGCCCGCGTGCCCTTGGGCGCACCGTCCTCATTCACAACCCGTTCCCGGATGTTCAGCCGGCGCGCCTGGAACGTCGTGCAGTTCGAGGTCGAGGTCAGCTCCCGGTATGCGCCCTGGGTGGGGACCCAGGCCTCACAGTCAAACTTCCGGGCCGCGGAATTGCCCAGATCGCCGGCGGCGGTGTCAATGACGCGGTACGGAAGCTCGCACTTGGCCAGCATCTCCTCTTCCCACGCCAGCAGGCGGGCGTGCTCGGCGGCAGCGTCCTCAACCGTGGTGTAGATGAACATCTCCACCTTGTTGAACTGGTGGACCCGGATGATGCCCCGGGTGTCCTTGCCGTGCGATCCCGCCTCGCGCCGGTAGCACGAACTCTGGCCCGCGTAACGGATGGGGCCGCCCGAAAGGTCCAGGATCTCATCGGCGTGGTAGCCGGCGAGGGCCACCTCCGAGGTGCCCACGAGGTACAGGTCGTCTTCGGCGAGACGGTAGATCTCGGCGTCGTGCTTTACGTCAAAGCCGGTGCCCTGCATGGTTTCCGGGCGGACCAGCGTGGGCGTGATCATGGGAACGAACCCGGCGTCGATCGCCTGCTCCATGGCCATCTGGAGCAGGGCCATTTCCAGCCGGGCGCCGACGCCGCGCAGGAAGTAGAAGCGTGAACCGGAAACCTTCGCCCCGCGTTCCATGTCGATGGCCCCGATCAGCTCACCGATCTCGAGGTGGTCCTTCGGCTCGAAGTCGGGGAATTCGCGCGGCGTGCCCACCGTCTTGACCACAATGTAGTCGTCCTCGCCGCCTGCCGGGACGCCGTCCTCGATCAGGTTGGGGATGGTGCGGAGGAGCTCGTCCTGGGCGGCCTGGACGTGATCGGCCTCGGCCGATGCCGCTTTGACGGAGGCCGCCAGAGCCTTGACCTCGGCGAGGAGGGCCTGCTTTTCTTCGCCCTTGGCCTGCGCGACCTTCTTGCCGTACGCATTCTGCTCGGCCCGCAGGTTCTCGAACCGGATCAGGGCTGCGCGCCGGGCCGAGTCCCCAGCGATGATCGCGTCCACCGCGGATTCGTCGGCGCCGCGGGCGCGCTGGCTGGCACGGAACTTGTCCGGATTTTCGCTGAGGTCTTTTACGTCGATCACCAGACAAGAGTATCCAATCCGGTCACGGTTGCCCGGCAGGCCTGCCTGCCTGCGCTGGCGGGATACTGTTGGATCACAATGCGCGACTGGCTGCTCTACCTCGTCATCGCTGGGGTCCTGGTCTTTGCCGCCTCCAGCTGGTGGGGGGTGCGCCGGCTGAAGGCCAAGCACACCCGCCGTGCCGTGTGGGAGGAAACCCACAGCCCGGGCCCGGGCCTCCAGAAGGTGGCCGTGGTCCTGAACCCCATCAAGGCCAAGTCTGCCGAGGCCCGGGGCCTGATTGAAGCGGCGTGCGCGGCCGCCGGCTGGCCGGCGCCCCGCGTCTTTGAAACCACCGCGGAGGACCCCGGCTTCTCGCAGGCGCGGGCTGCGGTGGCCTACGGGGCCGACGTCGTCCTGGCCGGCGGCGGCGACGGTACCGTGCGCGTTGTGGCGGAGGTCCTCGCCGGGACGGACACGGCCATGGGCGTGATCCCGCTGGGCACCGCGAACCTCCTGGCCCGCAATGTGCATCTGGAGGTCAACGACCTCCCCGGCAACGTGCAGGCCGCCCTGTTCGGGCACCAGCGGTTTATCGATACGGCGCGGCTCACCCTGGAAAATTCACGCACCGGGGAGTCCGCGCAACACACGTTCCTGGTGATTGCGGGCATCGGCATGGACGCCGAGGTGGTCAGCGACACCCTTGACGGCCTGAAGAGGGCGGTGGGCTGGCTGGCCTATACGGAAGCCGGGGCCCGGCACCTGCTGGGGCGCCGCAAGAAGGTCTCCATCGAGCTGGATGGGCAGCCGGAGCAGGCCCGGAAGATCCGCAGCGTCCTGTTCGCGAACTGCGGGCTGATCCCCGGGGGAATCGACTTCATTCCGCAGGCCATGATCGATGACGGGATGCTGGACGTGGTGGTGATGAGCCCGCGCAGTGCGATCGGCTGGCTGGCCATGTACACAAAGATCGTCCTGAAGCACAAGAAGGACCTGCCGGTCATGGCGTATTACCGGTGCGGCAAGATCACCATCCGGTGCCCGGAACCTATGCCCACCCAGGTCGACGGCGATCCTTCCGGCGAGGCCACGCAGGTCACCGTCGAGGTGGACCCGGGCTCCCTGCTGGTCCGGGTCAAGGACGGCACCGTCGGCCGCTAGGCCGACGGCGACCGGAACGGGGGCGGGCGGAGCGCGCCCCTAGGCGCTGGCGGGCGGAGCGCGCCCCTAGGCGCTGGCGGCCTTCTTCGCCTCTGCCGCCTTCTTCGCCTCTGCCGCAGCCTTGGCGGCCCGGGCTTCGGACTGTTCCCGGATCATTGCCTGCTCCTCTTCGAAGCGCAGGCGGTCCGCGCGGTCGGCGTCATCGCCGTCCCAGTCCTGGTTCTCAGCTGTCGGCTTGGGATTGACAATCATTCCCTGGCCGTCATTTTCTGTGCTGGTGCCTGACATGACCCGCTCCTCCCGTAGGGGATTTCCCCAATATGGATCAGGCAAGCATACGCACAGTTGGGAGGGCGTGGAATAGCGCCATATGGCATTTGCCTACGCTCTGGGCGAAGCCCCCGGGGTATATTCCGGCACAGCAGATGCGCCGCCCAGTATGTCTTTCACCCACGCATGCGCGGCGCGGAATGCCTGGTCCGAGGTATGCGGCGCGACGCTGGTCCGGTGGCCGTCCGCACGCTGGTAGGACCCAAGGAAGCGGGTGGCCGGGCTGATCCGGTGAAGACCTGCGAGCGCGTCGGCCACCCGGGCGTCGGCCACATGGCCGTCGGCGTCAATGCTGAAGAAATAGTGGCCCAGGTACTGCCCGGTGGGCCGGGATTCGATCCGGCTCAGGTTCACGCCGCGGGTGGCGAACTGGTCCAGGATCTCCATCAGCGCACCCGGCCGGTCTTCGGGCAGCGGCACCACGACAGTGGTCTTGTCCGCACCGGTGGGGGCCGGCAGTTCGCCCGGACGGCCCACGAGCACGAACCGGGTGACGGCGCCGGGGTTGTCGCCGATGTTTTCCGCCAGCACCGTCAAACCCGGCTGTTCGGTGGCCACGATCGGGGCGCAGATCGCGGCGTCGTAATGGGCGCCGTCACCGTCCAGCAAGCCCATGGCGGCAGCGGCGGTGGAAGAACCAGGGATGTATTCCGCATTGGGAATATTGGCGTCCACCCAGAGCCTGCACTGGGCCCAGGCATGGCCGTGGGTGGAGACGCGCCGGATGTCCCCGAGCGCCACGCCGGGCCTTGCCACCAGGACGAAGCTGATGGGCACCAGGGCCTCCCGGAGGATCCTGAGTTCCTGGCCGGTGGCGATGGCGTCGAGGGTGGCTGTGACCCCGCCCTCGACAGAGTTTTCGATCGGCACCATGGCCGCATCGGCGGAGCCGTCCCGCACCCTGTCCAGCGCCGTGTTCACGTTCGAGGACGGGATTCGAATGGCCTCCGCCGCGTCGGGGACCTGCATCAGGGCCGCCTCGGTGAAGGTGCCCTCGGGTCCAAGGAATGTGTAGGTGGGCGTTGTTGCGGGCATCAGTTCTTCCTTGGTCAGTTACAGGACTCAGTTACAGGACGACCGGTTTGAGGCCGTTGTCGGACACCAGCGGCAGGCCGGTCTCGACCCACTGGTCCATGCCGCCAGCCACATTCACGGCGGAATACCCCATGCCCACCAGCCACTGGGTGGCCCGGAAGGAGCGGCCGCCGGTGCGGCAAATGACGTAGACGTCCTCGTCCGGGTCCAGCTCCTCGATCCGGGCCGGCAACTGGTCCATGGGAATGTGCAGTGCCCCCTCGGCGTGGCCCGCAACCCATTCATAGTCCTCGCGGACGTCCACGATCTTGGCACCATCGGGGATGCCAGACACGCTTACGCTCTGGAAGTCGCTCATGTTCACCCTTTCCGCAGAATTCAAGCTCCGATCCCAGCGTATCCCCCGGCGTTGGCAGCGCACCCCCGCTGGCGGCACGTTACGCTTCTAGAGACCGCAAAGGAGACTCATGGCTGCCGAACACCCCGCGGAGCGGCCGGTCCGCGGCCCCCGCCACGGGACATGCCCTCCCCTGGCCGCGAGCGCTGGGCATGATGCCAATGTGTCCTTCCGCAGTCCCCAGGAATGGGAATGTCCCCCGCGGATCCGGGCCTCCAGGCCCCGGATACGGCCGGAGTCCCGCCTCCTTGGCTGAGATCCACGAACTCTCCGCCGTCGAGCTCCGCGATGCGCTCCGTTCCGGGGAGCTGTCCGCGAGGGCGGCCACCGATCACTTCCTGGACCGCATTGAAGCCCAGAATCCGCACCTCGGGGCCTTCATTACCGTCACCGCGGAACAGGCGCAGAAAGACGCCACGGCTGCCGACCGGCGCTACGCCCTCCGGAGCCGAAGCGGCGGCGCTTTGCCCCCACTGCATGGAATACCGGTCGCTTTCAAGGACCTGACGGATGTGGCAGGGGTCGTCACCACGCATGGAAGCGCCGCCCTGGAACGCAAGCCGGCCCTGGCCGACGGCGCACTTCCCTCCGCGCTCAAGGCCGCCGGGGTCATCTCGCTGGGCAAGACGCAGGTCCCGGAGTTCGGCCTGACCGCCTACAGCGAGAACCTGATCGCCCCGCCGTCGCGCAATCCGCATGCATTCAGCCGCAGTTCGGGCGGCTCCTCGGGCGGCAGCGCKGCCGCCGTGGCCGCGGGACTGTTGCCGTTCGCCCCCGGGTCCGACGGCGGTGGCTCCGTGCGGATCCCGGCCGCGGCGTGCGGGCTGGTCGGCCTGAAGCCCGGACGTGGGCTCGTGCCGGCCGGGGAAAGCTCGGGCGATCCCGCCCAGCTCGTAGTTGCCGGACCGCTCGCCCGCTCCGCCGCCGACGCCGCACTGCTGCTCGATGCCCTGGTGCCGGGCCCGGACCCCCATGGTGCGGGCCGACACGGTGCGGGCGGTCCGGCCGGTGCCCGGCGGGCGGACGCCAGCTACCTCGAACTGACCGCCAGGGGGCCCGGCCGGCTGCGAATCGGCGTAAGCCTTGACAGCCCGTGGCAATCGAAGTTTCCCTTCATCCCGGACCGTGAGGCGCTCGACGCGCTGGCGGACGGCGTCTCGCGGCTGGAGGCGGCGGGGCACGAGACCTCAGAAGCCGCAATTCGCTATGACAACCGCTACCCGGAGGCTTTCACCACAGCCTGGACGGCCGGCATTGGCAGCGCGCGCATCTCGCCGCAGCGCGAGGCGCTCCTGACGCCGGTCACCAGGACTTTCCGCCGGCGTGCACAGCAGCGCAGCGCAGCCAAACTCAACGAATCCCTCGGGTTCCTCCGGCAGTTCCAGCAGGACACGATTGCCCAATACGCCCGCTGGGACCTCATAGTGACGCCGGCCCTGGCGCAGCCACCCCGCCCGGTGGGCTGGTTCACGGGCGCGACCCACGGCGGAGGCTACTGGCCCGCCACGGAATGGGCGGGCGACGCCGACGGCGACTACCGCAAACAGTGCGAATACGCGCCGTGGTCATCCATGGTCAACGTCTGCGGGCTGCCGGCCATCAGCATCCCGGTGCACTGGACCGGCGGCGCCCCGGGTTCCGGCCTGCCGATGGGCATCCAGCTGATCGGGCCGATGGGCTCCGAGGGTCTGCTGCTGCAGGTGGCCGCCCAGTTGGGCTTCTAGCCAGGGACCCGGCACTCACCCGGGGACATGTCCACTCCTGACGCCTGGCAGTGGACATGTCCGGAACTCACATCGGGCACGGGACATGTCCATCCTCCACGCCTGGGGACTTGCCCATTCCTCACGCCGCGCAATGGACATGTCCAGTGCTCACGTCGCGCAATGGACATATCCAGTGCTCATCACGGACATGTCCGCCCGAGGCCGAGGCGGGTGGGCATGATGCCATCATGTCTACCCCCGGGCGCCAAAAATGGGCATGTCCTCCGGTGGGGCACAGAAAACCAGCCACCCCGCCCTCGACGGACCGCAGCCCTACCCGCGGAAGTAGCCGGCGACGTCGGCGATGATCTGCGCCGATCCGGACGACGTGTTCGTGATCTTGACGTTGCCGTCCGGCCCCACCGGGACCACTGCGAGGTTAGCAACCGCCTGACCACGCTGGTAGGAGAGGTTCGAGGCGTTCGGCATGGACGAGCCCGAGGCGAACGCAGTGAGGTACCCGATGGATTTTGACTCGGTGACGGTCAGGTTGAGTACTACGGCGGCCACGGTGGTGGGAATCCCCTTGACGCCGCGCACGTGGATAGTGACTGAGCCGCCCGCCGCGACGGGGCCGGAGGTGACCCGCGTGTCCAGGAACCGTGTGGGGCCCAAGGCTCCCAGGGCGCCAACCTGGGTAGGTTTGCCGGGCAGGAAGTATCCGGTGACGTCAGCGATGATCTGCGCCGATCCGGACGACGTGTTCGCCACCGTCACTTTCCCGTCGGTCCCGACGGGAACCACAACAACGTTGGACACCGTCTGTCCCGCGGAGTAGTTCAAATTGGACGTGCTCGGCATCGGGGACCCCGCGGCGTAGGCGGTCAGGTAGCCCAGCGACTTTGTCCCGGATGCCGTGATTTTCAGGACCACCGCCGACGCGTTGGCCGGGATACCCGTCGTGCCGCCGGCTGCGAAGGACACCGCCCGCCCGCCGGCAACGGCCCCGGAGGAGGAGCGCGTGTCCAGCAGCCGGGTGGGCCTGACGGCACTGAAAACGCCCGGCGCTGTCGGTGTGCCGGCGTGGAAGTACGCCGACACGTCGGCGATCAGATGCACGGACCCGGACGAGGTGTTCGTCAGGGTCAGCCGCCCGTCCGTGCCAACCGGGACCATGGCGAGGTGGGAAACGGTCTGCCCCGCAACATAGTTCAGGTTTGAGATGCCTGGTTTGGCTGTCCCGGAGGCATAGGCGGTGATGGCGCCGGACGACGTCGCCGAGGTCACCGTCAGGTTCACGGCGACCGCGGATGCATTCGCTGGTACGCCGCGGACACCGGCGACGCGGAAAGTCACCGAATTGCCCGCGGCCACCCGGCCCGGCCAAATCCTGGTGTCCAGGAATCGTGTTGGGTCCATGGCAATGGCCCGGCCCGCGCAGTTGGGCACGCTGAGGGCCGGGGTGGCGATGGGCGACGCCTGGGTGTTCGCGATCGCTTGCCGATATGCGGCAAGGAATGCCCGGCCCAGGTATTCGACCCCCGTCCGCGAGAAGTGGGTGGTGTCCCCCGGGTTCAAGGCGCAGGCCATCGAGGGCGCGAATCCTGTATATGCCACGCGGTCTGGGGTTTGGTAGTGGCTTTTGTCCACATTGGCCCGGCCCGGTATGCCGGCAATGCTTTCCGGCGTCATGCGTCCGACGACAAAGGGCAGCGTCGGCGCGGACAGCCGGCTGCGGAAGAAGGCAATGAGTTGGTCCAGGCTCGCACTGTACATGGCGGTGGTCATGGCGGAGTTACTCTCGCCCTGGTGCCACAGGATCCCTTTGAGGTCTACGGCGTACCCGGCCGCCTTCGCCGCCGCAATGCCGCTCAACGTCTGCTTGACCGCCAGCGCGGGCAGGTCATAGCCCGGAGCGGATGCGGCGCCAACGGACCACGTCAGTTTCCCGCTCGCACTTGTGAACGAGGTGTCGCCGTGGGCGGCGGGGATGATGAGGACTCCGACGTCGGCGGGCTGGGTTTTCAAGTACTCCCGGGCCATCGTTGTCGCGGGCGAAAGACCGCTGGGGGTGTCGTGCATGTCCAGCGGTACCGTGGCAGGCCGGAATGTGCGGGTCTTCGCTCCGTACTGAAATATGCGCGGGTCCGCGGCGTCTGCCGTGCCACCCATGGGAAGTCCCCGCCCGGACATGTTCGACTGCCCGACAGCGAGAAACACGTGAAGGGTCTGGATGGTCGTTGCAGCATGCGCAGGCACAACGCCTGCGACCATCAGGGCACAAACCGCCAGGCCGACCAGGAACCTGTGGAACCGCCGGCTCTGGGACTGCTTCCCTGGCGCGCCTGCCGCGGCCGAGGCCCGAGGCCACCTGCGCCGCCGGCCAATAGAGGCTGCCGGTGCGGGCCGCCGGCCAAAAAAGGTCGCCGATGAGGAAGGCATTGCCGTCGCTGGCGGCGATGCCGAGTTCGGGAGACGAAGTTTGCCCGGGCCAGCCATGGTCACCAGTCTTGCCGGATCATCTTGGGAATTCCTTGCCCCCGACGGGGTGGCCGCCGTCGGCCCCCAAATGGACGCTGGCGGCGGCAGGCGGCTATCGTTCACTCAAACCCGACCAGGCCGCGAAAGAGGATCGATGAAGATCACCGGTGCAGTACTTGAGGAAATCGGCCGCCCGCGGCCCTTCGCGGAATCCAAGCCGATCAGCATCTCCGAGCTGGAACTGGCGGCTCCCGGGCCCACCGAGATCCTCGTCCGAATGGAGGCCGCCGGGATCTGCCACTCGGACCTCAGCGTTGTCGACGGCAACCGGGTCCGGCCGGTACCCATGCTGCTGGGCCACGAGGCCGCGGGCCGCGTCGTGACGGTCGGTTCCGGCGTCACGGACCTGCAGCCCGGCCAGCGCGTGGTCATGTCCTTCCTGCCCCGCTGCGAGAACTGCGCGAACTGCGCCGAGGACGGCCGGCTGCCCTGCACGGCAGGCTCCAGGAGCAACAACGACGGGACCCTGCTGCACGGCTCCAGGCTCCTGAGCCGCGACGGCAAGCCCGTCCACCACCACCTGGGCGTCTCCGGCTTCGCCACCCACGCCGTCGTGGACCGCGCTTCCGCCGTGCCGGTGGACGACGACATCCCCGCGGACATTGCGGCAGTGCTGGGCTGCGCCGTACTGACCGGCGGCGGCGCCGTGCTCAACGCGGCCCGGCCCCGCCCGCAGGACAGCATCATGATCGTCGGGCTCGGAGGGGTGGGCATGGCGGCGCTCATCACCGCCATCTCGCAAGGAATCTCGCGGATTGTCGCTGTGGACACGCTGGAGCAGAAACTCGATCACGCCCGCCGCCTCGGCGCCCACGAAACGTACACCCCGCAGCAGGTCCTCGACGCCGGGGTCAAAGCCAGGTTCGTGATCGAGTGCGCGGGAAATCCGCGCGCGTTCGAAACCGCGTTCGCCGCCACCTCCCCCGGCGGCACCACCGTCACGGCCGGGCTGCCCTCCCCCGATGCCCGCGCCCAGCTGGCGCCGCTGACCATCACCGCCGAAGCCCGGACGATCGTGGGCAGCTACCTTGGTTCCGCCGTCCCGTCGCGGGATATCCCGAAATACGCCCAGCTTTGGCGGGACGGGAAACTGCCCGTCGAGGAGCTGATCTCGGACCGCATCGCCCTGGCGGACATCAACCAGGCCATGGACCAGCTGGCAGACGGCCACGCCATCCGGCAGGTCATCATGTTCGACGCCGGCGAGGACACCGGGGAAGCGGCCGGCGGGCACGCCGGCGAGGCAGCCGCCACGACCTCCTGACGGCCTGTTGACAGGCCCGCCGAACCAGCCGCCGAACCAGCTGCGCAGCGGCTTTCGGCGGGCCGGGCAGGGCGCCGGGATCCGGGAAAATCGGGCGAAACGCCGTCCGGGATACTTGCCCCGGGCCTGCCGCGAATGTGACAATCGCGCTTCACAATGTCAGCATTAAGTAAATGAGCACAACTCATTTAGACACTCGACCCGCTACAACGCCGGCCGATACCTCGTTTTTTGGCCACCCAAAGATGCTGGCCAGCCTCTTCTCCGTAGAAATGTGGGAGCGCTTCTCCTTCTACGGCATGCAGGGAATCCTGCTCTACTACATGTACTTCTCCGCCGAAAAGGGCGGCCTCGGAATTGACCAGGGCCTGGCGGCCGGTCTCGTCGGCGCCTACGGCGGCGGCGTGTACCTCTCCACCATCCTGGGTGCGTGGCTCGCGGACCGGCTGTTCGGTTCCGAGCGCGTGCTGTTCGGCTCGGCCATCATGATCATGGGTGGCCACATCGCCCTGGCCCTCGTGCCGGGCACGTCCGGGCTCATCGCCGGCCTGGTGCTGGTCGGCGTCGGTTCCGGCGGGCTGAAGGCCAACGCGACCGCACTCGTCGGCACCTTGTACGGGGAGAAGGACGAACGCCGCGACGCCGGGTTCTCCATCTTCTACATGGGCATCAACGCCGGCGCACTGATCGGCCCCCTCGTCACCGGCTGGCTGCAGGAAAGCCAGGGCTTCCACTGGGGCTTCGGCGCTGCCGCCGTCGGCATGGCCGTCGGCCTGGTTGTGTACGCCCGGGGTCGCAGCAAGCTCCCCGCCCAGAGCCACCGGGTGGCGCACCCCCTCCCGGATGGGCAGCGTAAGAAGTACGGCCTGATCTTCGCCGGGATCGCCGCGGTCATCGCGGTGCTGCTTCTGACCGGCACCGTCAACGCCGAGAACCTGGCCACCTCCATGGCCTACGCCGCAATCGGCGCTTCCGTTCTCTACTTCACCCTGATCTTCAGCAGCAAGAAGGTCACCGCCACCGAACGCGGACGCGTCGCAGCGTTCATCCCGCTCTACATCGCCTCCGCCGCGTTCTGGGCCCTGTTCCAGCAGCAGTTTACCTTCATCGCCGTGTACTCGGAGGAGAAGCTGGACCGGAACCTGTTCGGTTGGGAAATGCCGGCCGCCTGGGTCCAGTCCATCAACCCGGTGTTCATCATCATCTTCGCCGGCATCATGGCGGCCCTCTGGACCCGGCTCGGCCGCAAGCAGCCGGGTTCGGCGCTGAAATTCTCCATCGGCCTGTTCGTGATGGGCCTGGCCTTCCTGGCGTTCATTCCGCTCTCTGGCGACGGGAAGACCCCGCTGCTGGCATTGGCCGGAATCCTGCTGCTGTTCACCCTGGCGGAACTGTTCCTGTCCCCCATCGGGCTCTCCGTCACCACCAAGCTGGCGCCGAAGGCCTTCCACACCCAGATGGTGGCGCTGTTCTTCCTGTCCGTGTCCCTGGGAACCACACTGGCCGGCATCCTGTCAGGCCTGTACAACCCGGAGGACGAGCTGCCGTACTTCATCGGCGTGGGCGGCACCGCCATCCTGCTGGCTGTGGGCCTGGCAGTGGCCTCACCGGCGATCAAGAAGCTCATGGGCGGCGTACGCTGACCCGATGAGCCCCGCACACCGCGTTCCGGTTGCTTCGCGCGTGTACACCCCCGCCCCCGGCGAGGCGTCCGACGTCGAACTCATGCCGGCAGGCGATGTCACCGACGGCGTGGTGCGGGTTGGCGGAACCATCCGCCGCCCGCACCAGCCGCAATCCCTCGCCGTCGCCGAGTACCTCGACTGGCTGGACGACGCCGGGTTTGAGGGATCCCCCCGCTTCCTCGGCCGCGACCCGCAGGGCCGGGATGTCCTGACCTTCGTGCCGGGAAACTGCGCCGGGTCGCCGCCGGAAGCCTGGGTGCAGTCCGGGGACCTGCTGGCCTCGGTGGCCCGCCTGGTCCGGCGCCTGCACACCGCGTCCGCCGGCTTCGTGCCGCAGGCCCACGCGTTCCCGACCCGGCCGGTCCGGCCGAACCCCACCGACGCCGCCGGGCTCATCTGCCATCTGGACGTGACACCCCAGAACGTGGTGGTCCGGGACGGCCTGGCCGCCGGACTGGTGGATTTCGACCTCGCCGGACCCGCCACGGCACTGCACGATTCGCTCAACACTGCCATGCACTGGGTGCCGCTCCGCGACCCGTCAGATGCGTGGCCGGGCTGGGAAGACCAGGACCCGTTCCACCGGCTGCGCGTCTTCGCCGACGCCTACGGCTGGAGCGAGGATGAACGACGCCGGCTGCCCGGCGCCGGGATCGACGCCGCGGCCCTCAGCTACGAACGGATGCGGCACAGCGCCGCGGCCCCGGGCGGCGGCTGGGCGCGGATGTGGCAGGACGGCGTGGGCGGCCAAATCAACCGCCGTCGCGCCTGGCTTGAGGCCAACGCGAAACCGCTGGTGGCTGCGCTGACGCGCTGAGCCTGCGCGGCTCCGGTGCCGCAGGGCAGGACTAGGCGCCGTAGCCGCTGTTGCGCGCGGTGCCGATGACCAGCCCGAAAATCACCAGGACCAGGATGGTCACGGCGATGCCCACGTAACCCATCACCAGGCCGGCGATCGCCATGCCCCGGCCGGCCGGTTCGCGCCGCAGGGCCATGTGCCCCAGGATCACGGCGGCCAGCTGCGGGAGCAGGAAGAATCCGAAGCCCACCAGCGCGGCGATGCCGCAGCACATGCTGGCGATGCTCAGACTCTTGGGCGCCGGCGGCGCGCCGTAGTACGCGGGCTGGCCGTAGGCGTTGGGACTGCCCGGCTGGGCGTACGGCGACGGTTGGCCATACGGCGCGGCCGGCTGGCCGTAGATCGGAGGGTACGGGCTTGAGTACTGGCCGCGGTCAGGGGCCGCCTGGCCGGCGTAGGGCTGCTGGCCGACATGGGGCTGCTGACCCGTGTCGGGCTGCTGGCCGGCGTAGGGTTGCTGGCCGACGTCCGGCTGCTGACCCGTGTCGGGCTGCTGGCCGGCGTAGGGTTGTTGGCCGACGTCCGGCTGCTGGCCTGTGTAAGGCTGCTGCGGTGATTCGGGTTGCGCGAACTGCTGCGTGGCCGACGGTCCCTGGTCCTGGCCGGCGGGTGGCGCCTGCCCCGGCGGAACGTCGGGTTGGTGGTCCGGGAGGCGCAGGGTCGGCTGGTAGTCCTCCGGGGTCTCGTCTTTGCCTTGTTTTGGCTGTTCAGTCATGGCTTGTCCCCTCAAGAAGTCTGTGGATCCAGCGTACCGCCGCACGGTTGGCTTGGGACCGGGCCTATCGGCGGGTTTTCTTTCGTCACAGGAACGGGGTTTGGCGCGAAACCGTGTTGCACCCCGTCCGCGTCTGGCATGCTGGTGCCATGGCTAGCCGCGCGGGCACAGTTGCCCAACCCCAAGACCTTGTTGACCTCACTGCGCTTCTGGATGCGTACTACGACCTTTCGCCGGACCTCTCGGACCCGGGCCAGCGGGTGGCCTTCGGCACCTCCGGGCACCGGGGATCGAGCCTGAAGGCGTCCTTCAACGAACCCCACATCCTGGCTATCACGCAGGCGATCGTGGAATACCGGGCGGGCCAGGGCATCACCGGCCCCCTCTACGTGGCCAAGGACACCCATGGCCTGAGCGAGCCCGCACAAAACTCTGCCCTTGAGGTGCTGGCCGCCAACGGCGTGCATGTCCTCATCGACGCCCGCCACGGCTACACCCCCACCCCCGCCCTGAGCCACGCCATCCTGACGCACAACCGGAATGCCGCCCCGGGCGCGCCGCAGGCCGACGGCATCGTGGTGACCCCGAGCCACAACCCTCCGGGCGACGGCGGGTTCAAGTACAACCCCCCGCACGGCGGCCCCGCGGACACCGACGCCACCGGGTGGATCGCCAACCGCGCCAACGAGCTGCTGGAAAACGGCCTGCGCGGCGTCAAGCGGATCCCGGTGGCCGAGGCCCTCGCCGCCGGGACCACCGGCAAGTTCGATTTCCTGAGCAGCTACGTGGACGACCTCCCGTCGGTACTGGATCTCAATGCGATCCGCGAGGCGGGCGTCCGGATCGGCGCCGACCCGATGGGCGGAGCGTCGGTGGACTACTGGGGCGAGATCGGTGAGCGCCACCACCTGAACCTCACCGTGGTTAACCCCACCGTCGACCCCCAGTGGGCCTTCATGACGCTTGACTGGGACGAGAAGATCCGGATGGACTGCTCCTCGCCGTCGGCGATGGCGTCCCTGATCAACCGCATGTCTGTTGGTGCGGACGGGTCCGCAGCCTTCGACGTCGCCACCGGCAACGACGCCGACGCCGACCGCCACGGGATCGTCACCCCGGACGGCGGGCTGATGAACCCGAACCACTACCTCGCGGTCGCCATCGATTACCTGTACCGGCACCGGACCGGCTGGAACCCGCAGTCCGTGATCGGCAAGACCCTGGTTTCCTCCTCTATCATCGACCGCGTGGCCGAGAGCCTGGGCCGCAAGCTTGTCGAAGTGCCCGTGGGCTTCAAGTGGTTCGTTCCCGGGCTACTGTCCGGAGAGGGCGCCTTCGGCGGCGAGGAATCCGCCGGTGCCTCCTTTAACAAGATGGACGGGAGCGTCTGGACCACCGACAAGGACGGCATCCTGCTGGCCCTGCTGGCCTCGGAGATCACGGCGGTAACGGGCAAGTCACCGTCGCAGCTGTACAAGGGCCTCACCGACCAGTTCGGCGACCCCGTCTACGCCCGGATCGACGCGGCCGCCACCCGGGAGCAGAAAGCGGCGCTGGGCAAGCTCTCGCCGTCGGACGTCACCGCGACCGAACTGGCCGGCGAAACGATCACGGCCAAACTGACCGAAGCGCCGGGCAACGGCGCCGCGATTGGCGGCCTCAAGGTAGTCACCGAAAACGCCTGGTTCGCGGCCCGGCCCTCCGGCACGGAGGACGTCTACAAGATCTACGCCGAGTCCTTCAAGGGTGCCGAGCACCTCAAGCAGGTCCAGGCCGAGGCGAAGGCGCTGGTGGACGGGGTTATTTCGTAGTTCAGCCGCCGGTGGCCAACTCGGCGCGGTCCCTGCCAAGCGTCTTTGCCTGGTAGAGGGCCGCGTCGGCCGAGATCACGGCGGCGTCGAGGCCGCCAGGTCCGGAGCCGGTGGGCGCGATCCCGTAGCTCACGGTGGGCAGCCGGGGAATGACTGCAGACCCGGATTGATGGAGCCGGACGCTGATGTCGGCAGCGATTTCCCGCGCCCGGTCCGGCGTGACGCCAGGGAGCAGGAGGATGAATTCCTCGCCGCCGTAGCGGCCCACGAGGTCGGTGGAGCGGACAGTGCCGGCGCAGGCCCTGGCAAACGCCTGCAGTGCGGAGTCCCCGGCCGAGTGGCCGAACTGGTCGTTGATGGCCTTGAAGTGGTCCAGGTCCGCGAGGATGAGCGATGCCGTAGTTCCGGTCCGGCGCAAACGGCGCAATTCGTTTTCGGCGAGGTCCAGGAACGCAGAACGGTTGAGCAGGCCCGTCAGGCCGTCCACGGTGGCCCGTGCCCGGAGATCCTGCGTCTGCTGTTCGTAGCTCAGCTCCGCCATCGTAAAAGACGCAACGACGAGCGTGACCATCGAGAAAACGGTCATGGGCGCCGTGCCGAAGACCGACGTAAAGACCTGCCCTTCTGACCCGTCTATGAGAAAGGCGACGAGGCGGCCCGCGTAGAAGACGGCCAGGATGCCGGCGCCCACGGCGAGGGGACGGTGCACCCGCGAGTAGTCGCGCTCGAGCAGCAACAGCTCCCGGGATCCCATGCCGATCAACACGGCCATGAACCCCAGGTACACCGGGCCTCCCGCCCAGATGTTGTTGGCCGGGTGGTCAAGGATCGAAGCGACGGCGGTGGCACCGGGGGCCGCGGCGAGTTGCCAGGGCCGGAGGGAGGGGGCCCGGAGCGATCGCCCGCCGGCCCAGATGCTGGCGGCGGCGGCGACCAGCAGAACGTTGCCGGCCGGGTTGGCCCAGACCTGGTGCACTGTCCCGCCCAGCAGGTACGCGGCGTTGCCGATCAGGAACAGCAGCAGGGCCATGCACCACCAGCCGCTGTAAGGCGACCGGGTGCGCCGGAACGTAATGAAGTAGAAAAGCATGAGCAGTGTGAGGTCGACAAGCGCCAAGGCAACCCGCAGTGTGGCGGTGTCAAGCATCATTTAGTGGTCCCCCCGGTCCGCCGTGATTTGCCCGAAATACTCACTTCGTCTTCGAACAACCGTCGAATTACCGTCGAGTGACTATCGAAGTTGACCCAAGTATGGCACCGGTCCGCAATAATTCACCGCGGCGGTCCCGGATATGACGTCCAGGCCCTTCCAGGAGGCCGTACTGGCGCTACGACTGGCTGTCGGTCCACAACTTCAGGATCCGGCGCGTGGCGTGCCCGCCGTCGGGTGCCATGTCCACGAGCGCTATCCGGTCAAGCGCGAAGGCGTCCCCCCGCTGGAGCCGTTTGTCGCCGTGGTGCGAGACGTGCGGGCGGTACCCCTGCAGGGTGTAGGCGGGCGTGGAGATCCTGCCGGGAAGCTGCTCCACGATCCGGACCAGCTCGTTGTGGAGGACCTGCAGCTCTTCGCTGGGTTCAATCAGGTTGACCGGGATTGACCCTGCGCGCCCGAACCCGGCTTCGCCGCCCACGCTGATCCGACTGCCCAGGGCAGTGGCCACCGGGCCCGCCATGAGGGCGGCAATGTGCTCGGCGAGCGGATCGCCCGCGGCCGGCGGCGTGCCCGGTCCGGGTTCCGCGCGGGTTTCCTGGCCGGATTCGACGACGTCGGACTTCACAACGTCGCCGGACTCAACCACGTCGAACTTGACCACGTCGAACTTGACCAGGGTGAGGTGCAGTGGCCAGTCATCCCGGGGAAACTCGAGTCCCTCGGCTACCGGTTCCACGAAGGCCACCGCGATCAGGTTCCGCATGGAAAAAGTGTGCCACGCCGCGGCGCCTCCGGGGCCGGGCGGGCGCTGAAAAGGCACAGTGCCGGCGGCGACGGCGCGGACTAAAATGGGAAGTGGCCTTGGATGTGGGCCTTGCGCTGAACCGCAGAATCGCATCCCGCGTGCCTCCGGCCTGTCCCCCATGGTGCCGGAGGCACCTCCGCGGAAGGGCAGTGCCGGAGGCGCCTCCGCGGAAGGGCAGCGCCGGTCAGCGGCGTGGGGGTTGTTAGACGGTACGGACGACGTCCTCGTAGGCGAATTTCGGCTTGGCTTCGCCCCATGCGTCGGCTCCGGGCTGGCCGATGTTGACCACCAGGAAGCTCTTCTGGCTCCCGTCGGGGAAGAACGCGGCGTCGATCTTGGCGAAGTCGGCACCCGTCATGGGACCGGCCGCGAGGCCCAGGGTGCGGACCGCGAGGATGAAGTAGCCGGCCTGCAGGTGGGCGTTGTTGTTGCCCGTGGCCGCGGCGAGATCCGGCGCGGCGTCATACATGGCCTTGGGGGCGTTGTAGCCGGGAAGGAACGCGTCCCACTGGTCCTGCCAGGCGGTGTCGTAGCTCAGGACCGCGACGAGCGGCGCTGATGCCGTCTTGGCGCGGTTTCCGGCGGCCAGTGCATCCACGAGCGTGGCGCGGGCTTCGTCGGAGCGCACGTACGTAACGCGCAGCGGCTGGGAGTTGAAGGCCGTGGGGCCGAACTTCGTCAGTTCGTAGATTGCGCGGGCCTGCTCGTCGGTGACGTCGCCGGTGAAGGCGTTCGCCGTGCGGGCTTCGGCAAAGATGGCGTCGACGGCGGCTGCCTCGATTACTGCTTCATCGTGGGCGAGTGTCATTGGCGTCCCTTTCGCTGTGCCGGCGCGCTCTTGGGTGGCCGGCGTCTCCTGCTGTCAATAGTTGCAACTTCAACGGACGGCGCCTGCTTCCCGTTGTGCCCTGTGACGTCGGGCACACCGTCCGGCACGCACCTCGCCGGCCGGACGGGACTGCCGGACGGGACGGCCGGTAAATGCCGCGCGGTAAAGTTGCTCGGGAAGATTCCTTCCCCGCCCGCCCCACATTCTCTGAAAGGCTCCCGGCATGAGCATGCTCGGCACCAAATGGAAGCTCCACGGCAACGGCAAGTCCGTCCGTCCCGGTGAGGTCGTCAGGCCGGATGAGCGGCTCACCTGGCCCTTGACGGTTGGGATCGGGATGCAGCACGTTGTGGCCATGTTCGGTGCCACCTTCCTGGTCCCGATCATCACGGGCATGCCGCCAGCCACCACCCTGTTCTTCTCCGGCATCGGCACGCTCCTGTTCCTGGTCATCACGCAGGGACGCGTGCCCAGCTACCTCGGTTCCAGCTTCGCGTTCATCGCGCCGATCATGGCTTCCCAGCAGCAGTTCGGCGTCCCCGGGGCACTGGGCGGGGTGGTCCTGGCAGGCGCGACCCTCGCCGTCGTCGGCGCCGTGGTGCAGAAGTTCGGCGCCGGCTGGATCAACCGGGTCATGCCACCGATCGTGACCGGCGCGATCGTGGCGCTGATCGGCCTGAACCTGGCGCCCGCGGCGAAGGCCAACTTCGACCAGGCCCCCGTCACCGCCTTCATCACCCTGGCCGTCATCATCGTGGTCAGCGTGCTGTTCCGCGGCATGCTGGGACGGCTGAGCATCCTGGTGGGTGTCCTGGTGGGCTACCTTGTTGCGATGACCCGGGGCGAGGTGGACTTCTCCAAGGTGGACAGTGCCGCGTGGGTGGGCCTGCCGCACTTCCAGACGCCCGAATTCCACCTCGGTGTCGTGGGCCTATTCGTGCCGGTCGTCCTGGTGCTGGTGGCAGAGAACATCGGCCACGTGAAGTCGGTGTCCGCCATGACGGGGCAGAACCTCGACGGCGTCTCCGGCCGGGCGCTGTTGGCCGACGGCGCCGCCACTGTGCTTGCCGGTCTTGGCGGCGGCTCCGGGACCACCACGTACGCCGAGAACATCGGCGTCATGGCTGCCACCAAGGTGTATTCGACGGCGGCCTACTGGGTGGCCGGCGTCTTCGCAGTGATCCTGAGCTTCTCGCCGAAGTTTGGCGAGCTCATCGCCACCGTCCCCGCCGGTGTCCTGGGCGGCGCGGCCACGATGCTGTACGGCATGATCGGCGTGCTGGGCGTGAAAATCTGGGTCCAGAACAAGGTGAACTTCTCCAACTCAATCAACCTGACCACGGCCGCCGTCGCCCTGATCGTCGGGATTGCCGACTACACCTGGACTATCGGCGACCTCAAGTTCACCGGGATCGCGCTGGGCTCGGCCGCAGCCCTGGTGATCTACCACGGCATGAAGGCGATCGCGAAGGTGCGCGGCACGGTGGCCGAGCCGGAAACCGAAGATCCCGGGCCGGCCGCGGCTTCGACGGCCGCGGTCAAGGCAGCAGTCAAGCGCGCCCCCAAGAAGCGCCGCTAAAGAACGCCGCCCGGAAGCGCGCCGCGGGCGGGCCATCCCGCAGACGCAAGAGGCCGGRCTCCGCCCACAGGCAGGAGTCCGGCCTTTTCGCTGTCACGACCCTCCTTGGGCCGGCAGCGCCCGCAACGGCGGGGGCCTGCGGCGCGACGGACTAGCCGGCGTCGAAGGCGTTCTTGTCATCGTCGCGGTCCTTCGGCGACTTGCTCTCCGGCAGGTCCGTCCCGGAGCCGTCCGGCAGCCCCGCCGCGTCCTGTCCGGACTCGGAGGAGAAGGGCCGCCCGGCGTCTGGCTCTTCCGTGTTGGCCCCGTCCATCTCCGCTTCCGAGGACGGCACGGCTGCCTCGGAATTCTCCGCGTCGTCGGGGTCGAAGCCGGGGGCTGCGCTGGCGTTTTCTGAACTCATTTGTTCCTCCACTCCTCCGAAGCGTCCTGCCCCGGGTTCTCCTGCACTGTCTTGGTCTTCTGCACCGAACTGGCTCAAGTCCGGCGCGCCGGCCGGATACGTCTCACCGTCGGGGCTGTCCTGGTTCAGCCCGGCGGCGTCGAAGGCCTCCTCCTCGCGGGGCTGGGCAAATTTCTTCTCATCGCCGCCCATCTCCTGCTCGGCGGTCGGCGTACCGTAGCCACCCGCTTCTTCGGTGACGGTCTTGGGATCCTGCTGGTTTTCAGTCATGTCATTCCTCCTGGTACTGGAAATGGGACTAACTGGCACTGGACGGGTCCGGAGCGGGCTCAGAGGCCCTTGCCTCCGGTGACCGGAAGCACGGCTCCGGAAATATAGGAACCGTGGTCGGAGGCGAGCAGGACATAGGCGGCCGCGAGCTCCGCCGGCTGCCCCGCCCGCTGCAGGGGCGTGTCCTGTCCGAACGACGGGAGCTTGTCAGGCCATTCGGTGGCCGGAATCAGCGGGGTCCAGATGGGACCCGGGGCCACGGCGTTGACTCTGATCCCCTTGGGTCCGAGCTCCTGGGCCAGGGCCTTGGTGAAAGCCACCTGGGCGGCCTTGGTCATGGCGTAGTCAATGAGTCCCGGCGAAGGATTGAAGGCCTGGATCGATGCAGTGGTGATGATCGACGCACCCGCTTCCAGATGCGGGACCGCGGCACGGGCCGTCCAGAGCAGGGAGTACAGATTGGTTTTGAAAACGCGATCAAACTCTTCGGTGGGCAGTGATTCGAAGCTCTCGCGGTTCTTCTGGTAGGCCGCATTCAGCACCAGGACGTCGAGGCGCCCGAATTCGGCCAGCGTCGCCTTCACGATGTCCGCCGCGAAGTCCTCGCTGCGGCCGTCGCCGGGGAGCAACAGGGCCTTGCGGCCGGCCTTTCGGATCCACTCGGCGGTGTCCTGCGCGTCTTCTTCTTCCTCCGGCAGGTAGGAGATGGCGACGTCGGCCCCCTCGCGGGCGAAGGCGATCGCCACCGCCTTGCCGATGCCGGAGTCGCCGCCCGTGATGAGGGCGGCCTTGCCGCCCAGGGCACCGCTGCCGCGGTAGCTCTCCTCACCGTGGTCCGGTTTGGGCTCCATCGGTGAGGTGAGGCCAGGCTGCTTCTGGACCTGCTCCGGGAACGGGCCGGAATGGTAGCCGGCGCGGGGATCGCGCGGCTGGTCGGGCTGCTTGGGCTGGTCCTGCTGTGAGTCGCTCATAGTCCACCTAACAACGTGTCGGTTTCCAGGGATGCTCATCGGTCCCGTGTGGCCGGGGCCGCTGAAACCATCCCAGCGAAGTAGTCAGTTTCTACCCTAACCGCAATATCGTCAGCAAGCTTAGTACCGACTTGTTTTTGGCTACTCTCAAGCCTAGGTTGAGGGTGGGGCCGCATGCTGCGACGGGTTCCCTTGGTTTCAAGATTTGCGGAGGAGTACCGATGACCGGCCCAGTAGCGCCGAAGGACGACGGCAGGAACGAATCGCTAGCTGAGCGGATGGACCGCAACTGGGCGGAGCTGCTGCAGGAACTGCGGGTACTCCAGACTGGTGTCCAGCTTCTCGCCGGCTTCCTCCTGACGTTGCCTTTCCAGTCCCGCTTCGAAACGTTGGATGACTACCAGACCCGGCTGTACCTCGCCAACGTGGTGCTGGCCGCCCTGACCACGGCCACGATCCTGCTGCCCGTGAGCGTGCACCGCCGGCTATTCCAACAGGGGCTGAAGGAAACGCTCGTGAGCAGCGCGGACATCATCGCCAAGTTTTCGTTGGCCGGCGTGGGGCTGCTGAGCGTGGGCACCACATCCCTCGTCTTCGATGTCACCGTCAGCCGGACTGCGGGCGTGATCGCGGGCGTCGGGCTGCTGGCCGTGCTGGTGCTGCTGCTGGTACTTGTCCCGGCCTGGATCCGTCGACAGGCCCGCAATGAGGAGCCGCTGTGACGAACGTTTCGCATGAGCGCCACACCGCAGGCACGGGAACCATCGGCAAATGGGTCAAGGAGCATGGACTGCTTCTGGCCAACATCGGGCTGTTCGTCGTGTTTTTCGGCGGCATGGTCCTGAGCGGGGCAAGCACGTACAGCGACGAGCAACTGGCCCACGGAGAACCTGCCGTGACCGTCCTGCAGTACCTTGGCACCGGGAACTTCCTGGAGGCGACTTTCGAGAACTGGGAGTCGGAATTCCTGCAGATGGGCATGTACGTCATCCTCACCGTCTTCCTGTTCCAGAAGGGGTCCTCGGAGTCCAAGCCGATGGGCCACACCGCCCCGCAGGACGAGGATCCCCGGGAGGCAAAGCTCAAGGAGTCCACGCCATGGCCCGTGCGGCGCGGCGGCTGGGTCCTCAAACTCTATGAACACTCGCTCTCGATCATGTTCCTCCTGCTGTTCCTGGCGTCCTTCATCCTGCACGCGGTTGGCGGCGCGGACGACTACAACAGTGACCAGGAGGCGCACGGACAGCCCACCGTGACGGTGCTGGGCTATCTGGCGACGAGCCGATTCTGGTTCGAGTCCTTCCAGAACTGGCAAAGCGAGTTCCTCGCCGTGGCGGTTCTGGTGGGCGCGTCGGTCTACCTGCGCGAGAAGGGCTCCCCCGAGTCCAAACCCGTGGCCGAACCGCATTACGAGACTGGCGCCTAGACGGCAAGCTGGCCGGCAGGGCAGCCGGCCAGCAGGGGCGTCAGGCGCCTTCGAGGACCTGGCTGGTGACCCAGGTAAGGTACTTTGCGGCGTTAGCTACTGCGTCCTGCGGGCTGCCGGCGACGTCCAGCAGCTGCGCCGCGGCCACCACGCCGTGACGGGCAAGGTCCTCCGGGGTGACGAGGATCCGGCCGGCCACCACGATCACCGGAATGCCAAGGGCCTGGGCGGCATCGGCGAGGGCGATCGGCGCCTTGCCTGTCAGCGATTGGCTGTCCATGGAGCCTTCTCCGGTGATGACCAAATCGGCCACCGCGAGTTTCGCGTCCAGCCCGGTGAGGCCCGCCACCAGCTCGAAGCCGCCTTCCAGGGCGGCCGTGCTGAAGGCCAGGAACGACGCGGGGAACCCGCCGGCCGCCCCGGCGCCGGGCACGTTGACGTCCCGGCCGGTCGTCTCGCGCAGGACCGAGGCCCAGTTGCGCAGGCCGGCGTCGAGCAGCTCCACCGCATCGGCGTCGGCGCCTTTTTGCGCCCCGAACACGTGTGCCGCGCCGTCGCTGCCGTACAGCGGGTTTTGGACGTCGACGGCTATCCTGAACTTCACCCCGGCCAGCCGCGGGTCGAGGCCGCTGATGTCCACGGTCGCGACGTCGGCGAGCGATCCGCCGCCGAGGGGCACCACGTTGCCGGCGGTGTCCAGCGGCTTGAGCCCGAGGGCGCGGAGGGCGCCGCTGCCGCCGTCGCTCATGGCCGAGCCGCCCACGCCCAGCACGATTTCCGTGGCACCGGCGTCCAGCGCGGCGGCGATCAGCTGGCCGCAGCCATAGCTGTGGGCACGCAGCGCATTGGCCGGTGTGGGCTCCATGTGCGCCAGCCCTGAGGCCTGCGCCGTTTCAATCACCGCGGTGGCCCCGCCGAAGGCGTCCGCCCGGATGGCCCACGCGGCACCGATCGGGGCCAGGATGGGGCCGACGACCGCGTTGAGCCGTTCCTCGTAGCCGGCTGCGACGGCCGCCTCGAGGGTCCCTTCGCCGCCGTCGGCCACCGGAAACTGGATGGCTTCGGCGTCGGGGTAGACCCGCAGGGCGCCTTCGGCAATGGCGGCGGCGGCTTCGACGGCGGTCAGGGAGCCCTTGAACTTGTCCGGGGCGATGAGGATGCGCATGGTTCTATCCTGCCAGTCCCGTGGCGCCGGCGTGCAGCGACGCGGTGCCTAGGCCCAGGTCCCGCGCTCCTGGAGGACCGCCTTGAGCAGGTCCGCGCGGTCCGTGACAATCCCGTCGACGCCAAGGTCCAGCAGGCGGTGCATTTCCGCGGGCTCGTTGACTGTCCACACGTGGACCTGCAGCCCGTGCCGGTGTGCCCGCCGGATGAAGCCGGGCGTCACCACGGGCACGGCGCCGTAGCGGACGGGGACCTGGAGGGCGTTGACTCCGCGCAGTGCCCGGCGCACCACGGCGGACATCAGCGGCGCAGGCAGCACGGGGCCCAGCAGGACGAACACGGCGTTGGACACGATGCCGGCGGAGCTGGCGGCGGGACGGCTCAGCTGCTTCAGCACTGCGCGGCGCCGCCGGTCCGAGAAACTGGCCACCAGCACGCGGTCGTGCAGTCCGTGGCGTTCGATCGCCGACGCCAGGGTGCCCACGGAGTTCCAGTCCTTGACGTCGATATTGAGCCGGACGTCCGGGAAGGCCGCGATCAGCTCATCGAACCGCGGGATCGGTTCGGTCCCGCCGATCCTGGCCAGGGCAACGGTTGAGGCCGGAAGGTCCGCGATTTGGCCCCGGCCCTCCGTGATCCGGTCCAGGGTCTTGTCGTGGAAGAGCACCAACACGCCGTCGGCCGTGGTGTGCACATCCGTCTCCAGATGCCGGAACCCGAGGTCGACGGCGGCGCGGAACGCGGCCATCGAGTTCTCCAGCCCGTCCAGCGAGAAACCCCGGTGGGCCAGCGCCAGCGGCGCCCGGGAGCCGCCCGGGGCCCGGCCMGGGGGCGCCGCCGCCATTGCCGCGAGGGGCGAAGTAGGGGTGCAGGTCAGTCACTCCTGAAGCGTACCCGAGCCTCGATCTGACGGCATGGGGTTGGGCCGGGTTGGCCGGCGGGCTCATCGGGTCCGGTTAACGGGCCTCAGCGGGACGGGGTGTCAGGAGTCTGCTGGCGGATTTCGACGCCGTCGCTGCAGTGGAGCAGCGTGCGTCCGCGGCCGCCGTCGAGGTCGACCCAGACCACGCTGTGGTCCGCCGTCACGGCGTCCACAAGGCCGCCGGTCTCAAAGCCCGGTGCGAGCCGGACGCTGACGCGGTCGCCCTGGCGCAACTGCCTCCAGTGCCGGTCCGGTTCCGCCGGGTGCAGGGGTTGTTCGTCTGTGTTGTTGATGCGGTGCCTGGCCATGATGTCCCCACAATCGGTCAAACGTTTCGTCGCGAGCTTCCAGCCTAGGAGGCAAAGGTGAACACCAGTTGACCGTTTGCTGGGAATCCGGTGTCCGCGGGGAACTGAGCCGGCAGGCGTGGGGACCTGGCCGGGGGCGAGGGCCGGGCCGGGGAACTGAGCCGGGGACGAGGGACGTGTTTTAGGGCAGCCGGACGCCGAGTTCGGCGAGCTTGGACTCGAGGATCTGGGCGACGCCGTCGTCGTCGAAGTGCGGGGCCTGCCGGCCGGCGGCCCGGATGGCTTCCGGGTGGCCGCTGGCCATCGCGTAGCCGTGCCCGGCCCAGCGAAGCATCTCGATGTCGTTGGGCATGTCCCCGAATGCCACCACGTCCGCGGCGCCGATGCCGAGGGACGCCGCATATTCAGCCAGGGCCACGGCCTTGTTCACGCCGGGCAGGGAGAGCTCGAGGAGGGCCATGTTCGGCGCCGAGTGCGTCGCGGCGGCCAGATGGGCGACCGCGGGCGTCACCTCGGCCAGGAACTCGTCGGCGGTCCCTTCGCGGACAATGGCCAGGAACTTCGCCACGGCGTCACCCTCGGCGAGGGTGGTGTGAAGCGGGGCAGGGGTGAATTCCGCGAGCAGTTCGCTCGAGCCGTTTTCGATAAAGCCCGGTTCCAGATGGAAGCCGGTCAGGGTTTCGGCGGCAAACAGCGCGGACGGACGCAGCCGCTTGATGATGCGGCGGACCTCGAACATGGCGTCGAGCTCCAGTGTCCGCGCCGAGAGCAGGCGGTCCGCCTCGAGGTCCCACACGACGGCGCCGTTGGAGCAGATGACCGTTCCGGTGTGCCCCAGCTGGTCCTGCAGGGGGTGGAGCCAGCGCGGCGGCCGTCCGGTGACGAACACCAGTTCCAGCCCCGCGTCGCGGCAGGCGTGGAACGCGCGGACGGTCCGGCCGCTGATTTTGCCGTCATGGCCGAGGATCGTTCCGTCAATGTCACTTGCTACCAGCCGCATAGTGCCAGTCTACGTGCGCCGGGACGGCCGGCCCTCGCGGCCGCATTCGCCGAGGTGTTCGCCGAGACCGCCGGACCGCGTCGGGTTCGCCGGACAATCACGGCGAACTGGAGAGGTTCCGGCGAGCCCGACGGCGACGGCGGCACCGGTGGGGGCGTGCTCAGTGACGTTCGAAGATGCCGGTCAGCGTGCCCCGGCCCAGCGTGTGCCGCGACAGCTTCGCTTCCAGGCTGCCCGGAGCGGTGTGCTCGTTGAGTCCGGACGGTGCGATGTCGAGCGCGTGGACGGTAATGACGTACCGGTGCGGTCCGTGTCCGGGAGGCGGCGCGGCGCCCAGGTAGCCGTGGAACCCGCCGTCGTTCCTCAACTGGATGGCGCCCGGGGGAAGGAGCCGGCCGCCCTCGGCGCCCGCTCCTGCCGGCAGCGAGGTGACGTCGGCGGGGATGTCCAGCACGGCCCAGTGCCAGAATCCGCCGTGGCCCGGGGCGTCGGGGTCGAACATGGTCACTGCGTAGCCCTTGGTGCCGGCCGGGACGCCGCTCCAGCTCAGCTGCGGGGATTCGTCCTGGCCGCCGGCGCGCATTTTGCCGCTGCGCTGGGCAGCCGGGAGCGTCTGGCCGTCCGCGAAGGATTCACTGCGGACGGGGAACACCGGAACATCGTGGCGTGTCATGGCTGCCTTTCGTTCACTGCAGGGGCTGGGCCCCCATTTCCATCCGTACCAGCTCCGCGCGCGTGGGCGGGTTCGCGCCGGCGCGGGACACGGTGACCGCCGCTGCCCGGGAGGCATGGGCGAGGAGATCGCGGAGGCTTTCGGCGGAGAGTTCGCGCAGGCCCTTGCGGTTTTGTGCCCCGTCCAGGCCCAGATCCACCACGGCGGACAGCAGCGCGGCCATGAAGGAATCCCCGGCCCCGACTGTGTCGGCGACGCTGATCTCGGGGGCGGGGAACTGCGCCTCACCTGCGGCGTTGATGCCCCATGGCCCCTTGCTGCCGCGGGTCACCACCACCATTGCCGGCCCTTCGGAGCCGCCCAGCGCCTGCCAGCGGCGGGCCGAGTCCAGTGGGTCAACCCCCGGGTAGAGCCATTCGAGGTCCTCGTCGGAGGCTTTCACAACGTCCGCGAGGCGCACGAACTTTTCGGCCTGCCCGCGGGCGTAGTCCACGTCCGGGATGATGCTGGGACGGCAATTGGGGTCAAAGCTGATGGTGGCGGACGGGTGGGCACGCTCGACGGCGGCAAACACCTCGGCGGCGCCGGGCGCCAGCATGGTGGCGATCGAACCGGTGTGCAGCAGCGTGGTTCCCTGGAGCAGGAACGGCAGGCGCGCCGCGACGCCGGGAAGCTCCCAGGCGAGGTCGAACGTGTAGGTGGCGGCGCCGGCGTCGTCGATCAGGGCGGCGGCCACACTGGTGGGCAGCTCGTCGGGTCCCACCGGGAGCAGCACGGAGCTCGACTTCAGGTGCGCGGCCAGGGCCTCACCATAGGCGTCGCGGCCGTAGCGGCCGATGAACTGGACCGGATGGTCCAGCCGCGCCAGACCCACCGCCACGTTGAGGGGGCTGCCGCCGACATGGGCCTGGACGCCGGAGGACCGCTGGACTACATCAACCAGCCCCTCGCCAATAACTGTGAGCATGACCATACTCTGCCAGAGAATGCGCTCCGGTGCCGTGTGTTGCGCGCACCGCCCGCATCCGACGTGCTGGCGTCATTGCCGGCGATGCCGGGACGCCGGCACTCAAGCCGCGGTGGTGTCCAGCGCGATCCCGGCGGACGCGGCGTGGGCAAACCGGGCGTCGATGTGGACCACGTCCCGGCCTGCCCGCTGCAGGAGGCTGGCGGCGGTCCCGGCACGGTACCCGGAACCGCAGTGCACCCAGAGTTTCCCGGCGGGAATGTCCCCGAGGCGCAGCAACAGCTCGTGCAGCGGCACGTTGACCGCCCCCACCACGCGGGCGGCGGCGAATTCGTCGGCCCGGCGCACGTCCAGCACGGTGTCCTCAGCCGCCCGGCCGGCGAGCACGCCGTCCCAGCCCACGCGCGGGTAGGAGGCAAGGCCGGCCTGCGGGGCGAGGGCGTGCGGCTCGGTTCCGACGGCGGCATCGGGAGATTCGATGCCGATCCGGGAGAGGTCGCGGATGGCGCTCTCAATGTCTTCCCGCGAACCCACCAGGGTCAGCGGTTCGCCCCACGGCAGCACCCAGCCGAGATAGGTGGTGAAACTGGAGCCGGAGCCATACTCAAAACTGACGCTGCCCTTGAGGTGGCTGTTGGCGAACGCCACGCGCCGGCGCAGGTCCACCACCCACTCGCCGTCGTCCAGGCGCCGGGTGAGTTCGGCGGCATCGAGCGATGCCGGAACGGCCAGCTCCGCAGGGCCCGGGCCCCGGACATTGGCCGGGCTCATGTGCGCGTAGTAGGAGGGGTGGTCCGTGAGGTTGGCGATGAGCTGGCGGACGAAGTGGTCCTCATCGGGGTCCGTCAGGGCGTGGTTCGCGGCAAGCTGCTCACCGATGGTGGAGGACCGGGCGCCGCTGGCGGGTCCGGAGGAGCAGAACGAGCCGAATCCGTGGGTAGGGAACAGCGCGGCGTCAGGGCCGGCCTCGGCTGCGAGGCGCCGGACCGAGGCGTACTGGTCGTGGGTCAGGCCAACCGTGTCCGCCTCGGCAACAAGGTCCGTGCGGCCCACCGAGCCGTACAGGAGGCTGCCGCCCGAGAAGACGGCCTGCTTCGCGCCGTCGTCCACGATGAACGACAGGTGGGTATGCGTGTGGCCCGGCGTGGCGACCGCCCTGACCGTAAGCGAGCCCACGCGGACCCTTTGGCCGTCGGCGACGGGAGTGCGCTCGAACCCGACAGCGTCGGCGGCGTTCACGAGGTAGCGGGCGCCGTGGACCCGGGCGAGGATCAGCCCGCCGGTGATGTAGTCATTGTGCAGGTGCGTTTCGGCCACGTGCGTGATGGCTACCCCGGCGTCGCGGGCGGCCGCCTCGATACGGTCCGTGTCGCGCTGCGGGTCGATCGCCAGCGCCACCGAGCCGTCGTGGACCAGGTAGCTGCGGTCCCCGAGCTGCGGGGTCTCGATGACGATGACTTCCATGGTCCCTCCGGTGAGGTCAGCCCCGTTAAGGTCAGCCCCGGTTGACGGGGTGTCCCTCGTCCTGCCACTTCATGATCCCGCCGGTGACGTTGACGGCGTCGTATCCCTGGTCCTCCAGGTAGGTGGCGGCCTGGGCGCTGCGGCCCCCGGCGGCGCACATGACGTAGACAGTGCCGCTGGCCGGAACCTCGGCGAGGGACTGGACAAACCGTGAGAGCGGGATGCTCCGGGCGCCGGGAACGCGGACGGCGACGTATTCGTCTTCCTCACGGACATCGATGATTTCGGTGGCGTCGCCCAGGGCGGCCAGGTCCTTGACGGAAATGCTCTTCATGCCTGTTCCTTTCGCGGGCGCCGGACGGCCCGGCGCGCGTATTCCAGCTCAATCATGATACCCCTTGGGGTATCACGACCCTCCGGACGGCCCCTCCCGCCACACCCCCAAATATAGCCCGTCGGCCTGGCCTGCCAACCTAGTCTGGGCGGTCCTGCTGGTAGACGTCCGGGATGCCGTCGTGGTCCGAGTCGACCTGTTCCGCCTCCTCCGCCCGCCGGTACTGCTGGTTGCGTGTCCGGAGCACCGTGGTGGCGAGGAGCGCGGCGAGCAGGGAGGCCGCGAGGATCCCTACCTTCGCGTGGTCTTCATGCGCAGTGCCCTGGCCGAAGCTCAATTCGGCCAGCAGCAGCGAGACCGTGAAACCGATGCCGGCCAGGACCGAGAGGCCGAAGACGTCGATCCACTTGAAGGACCCGTCCAGGCGCGCCCGCGTGACCTTGGTGATGAGCCAGGTGGTGCCGAGGATCCCGGCCGGCTTCCCGGCAACCAAGGCCACGATGATGCCCACCGCCACGGGGTCCGTCAGGGCGGCGCCGAGGCCCTGCCAGCCGCCTATGACCACCCCGGCGGAAAAGAACGCGAAGACCGGGACGGCGATCCCGGCCGAGATCGGGCGGAACCGGTGTTCGAAAATCTCCGCCAGGCCCGGGCCGGCTTCGGGCCCGCCGCTGGCCTCCGAGCGTTTGACGGGAATGGCAAATCCGAGCAGGACCCCGGCCACGGTGGCGTGGATGCCTGATGCGTGCACGAGTGCCCACGTTGCGAAGCCGAGCGGCAGCAGGATCACCCAGGCTGCCGCTGCGTGCGTGCCGAAGAACCGCCGGTATTTGTGCGCCAGGAACGTGTAGAGGCCCAGCGGGAGCAGGGCCAGCAGCAACGGCTCGGGGTGGAGTTCGCTGGTGTAGAAGATCGCGATGATGGCGATGGCCAGGAGGTCGTCGACGACGGCGAGGGTCAGCAGGAAGATCCGCAGCGCACTGGGAAGGTGGGAACCGATCAGCGCCAGCACCGCGACGGCGAAGGCGATGTCAGTGGCGGTGGGAATGGCCCAGCCGTGCAGTGTCTCGGGACCGGAGAGGTTGATGGCCGCGTAGATGAGTGCCGGAACGGCCACACCGCCCACGGCGGCGGCCACCGGAACCACCGATTTGCTCGGCTGGCGCAGGTCGCCGGCGACAAACTCGCGCTTGAGTTCGAGCCCCACCAGGAAGAAGAAAATGGCCAACAGGCCGTCGGCGGCCCAGGCGCCCAGGCTCAGGTCAAGGTGCCAGGGCGCGTAGCCGACGGTGAAGTCGCGCAGTGCGAAGTAGCTCTCCGAGGCCGGGGAGTTGGCCCAGATGAGGGCCACCATCGCCGCGGCGACCAGCAGCGCGCCGCCCACGGTTTCCTTGCGGAGGATCTCGCCGATCCGCAGGGCCTCGGCGTAGCTGCCCCGGCCGAAAATGGTGAGGCGGGGCGGCGAAGGCGGATGCGGTGAAGGGGGTGTGGGCGAAGGGGGCAGGGCGCTCATGGGATCCTCAAAATGGGGTCGACGGAACAATGCCGACCAGACTTCCCGGCGCACCTGCGCTCCAGTCTATTCGCTTTCGCCGGCCAGCGGATGCCGTCAGGGACGCCGGCAGGCGGGGCGAGGGGGCGGGGCGGGCGGGCCGGCCTGGCGACGCCCGGATTTCAGACCAGCAGCTGCTGCACGAGTTCACGGCATTTCCGGTACGCGGGCGCCTTCGGATCGATGAGCGCAAAGTGGTCGCCGGGAACCTTGAGCAACTGGACGGGCGCGCCGGCAGCCTTGGCCGCGCCGGCATAGGTCTCCGACTGGCTCACGGGGACGGTATCGTCCTCCGTACCGTGAACGGCATATACGGGCACGCCCAGCGGCACCGCGCTCATGGGGTCCGCGAATTTATGCCGTTTGGGATATTTCTCCGACGAGCCGCCCAGGAAGTTGCTGACGGCGCCGTTGCTGAGGTTGAGCCGCTCGGCGGCCGCGAGGTTGAGCACTCCCGACTGACTGACGACGCCGGTGAGCTGCACCGCGCCGTCGTCGTCGCCGCGCCGCATCAACTGGCGGTCCGCGTCCGGGGCTCCGAGCCCGGCGAGCCGGCTGCGTCCCGCCGCCCAGACGGCGAGGTGGCCGCCGGCCGAGTGGCCCAGGGCCACCACGCGGTCCAGTCCCAGCCCGTGCTCGTCGGCGAGTTCACCGAGCTTGTCGATTCCGGCCAGGACGTCGGCGAACGTGTTGGGCCAGCCACCGCCGTTGCCGGCCCGCCGGTACTCCAGGTTCCAGGCTGCCATGCCGTGCGCGGCGAGGTCCTTGGCAAGGGGCTCCCCCAGTTCTGCGCCGTACTGCGAACGCCAGTACCCGCCATGGATCACCACCACCACACCTTTGGGGGCGGCAACCTCCGGGAGGAAGAGCTCCCCCCATTGGCTGGGGTCCTCGCCATATTGGTACTTGTGCCTCTTCACAGCGTCCTCCTTGGGGCCCGGTGAACAGGCGGCGGAGACTGCCCCCAAAGTCACCGCCGCTGCGGCCGCGATCATAGTCCGCCGCCGCATTTCAGCCATGTGCTGAGCCTACCTTGGGCACCAAGCGGCCCCGCGCAGGCCCAGCATGTTGCATGCCGCCTCTGCGGCGCCCCCGCACACCGCCTCATGGCGGCGCCCGGTGCCGGCCGCCTGCGGTCCGGTGCCGCTGGTGCGGAAAATGCCCGCGGGCATGCCCGGCGGTGACCGCCTGCGGGCCGGTGTCGGTGGTGCGCCGTAAGCTGGACCCATGGCGAGCAACTGGGACCGTTTGGACGCGAGCCTGCGCGATTCCGTGCAGGAGAACGTGGAGTTGTACGAGCGGGTCCGGCCTGCCCTGAAGCTGGTCACCCGGGAGGTCCTGCTCACGCTGCGGACCATGCTCAAGGACACCGAAGTCACGCCGTTGTTCGTCACCGGACGCACCAAGACCGTTGAATCCTTCCGCGAGAAGATTTCCCGCATTGAGGAACCGCTGGAGCCGGGCGGGCCACCTGTGCTGAAGTTCCCGGACCCGTTCCGGACCCTGAATGACATGGTGGGAATCCGTGTGATCACGAAGCTGCCGGCGGAAAACGCGGTGGTGGCGAATCTGATCAAGCGCCAGCGCCAGCTCTTTGACTGCCGGGGGGACCGGGAAAAGGACATCGGCTCGATCGAGTCCGGCACATACGGCTACTCCAGCCGGCACCTGATCCTGCGGACCATCCAGAACGAGGCCGTCAAGGACTACCAGCTGGCCTTCAACCCGGACGTCCCGCCGAACGGCAGCTACTTCTTCGAGTGCCAGATCCGGACCGTCTTCGCCCACGCCTGGAGCGAGATCGAGCACGACATCCGCTTCAAGGCCGAGGACCCGCGGGCCTGGACCCCGCACTTCGACCGCCAGTTCACCGCGACGGCCGCCATGCTGGAGACCGTGGAGAGCGCGTTCTCGGACCTGCACGAACGCTACGAGGAGGTCCGCGGCTACTGGGACATGGACGGTGAGGGTGCCGCGCAACTGACGCCCAACCGGATCCGCGACGTCTGGCGGACCCTGCTGCCGCACGTGGACCGGAAGGTTGACGACGACTGGGGCTGGGCCGCGGAGCTCATGGCCGCACACGGCCTCAACCAGACCATGCAGCTCGCCGGGCTGCTTAGCGCCAACAGGATCACCGAAGTCCGCAAGGCCCTGGACCACCGCTACTCACCGGGCCCGGACCGGCTGCTCGATGACCTGCTGCTGTGGCAGTACGGCACCGAACACATCGAGCTCACCGCCGAGCCGGCCGACGCCGTCCCGCACCCCCGGCGCGACAGCCTCCTGCGGCGGCTCAAGCAGATCGAACGGTACCGGCTCACCCAGGGCTAGCGCGCCTGCCTGCAACTGCGGATGCCCGCTGCCTCCACCGATTCTCCCCACCTTTGGACCAGCGACGCCGGGATTCGCCGGCGGTTCGGCCCGACACGCCGGGCGCCGCCCCCAAAAGTGGTGGATTCCAACGCCAACGGAGCGGAGGTTCGATGGGCGCGGACGGCGGGTGCGGCCTACGTGTGGGAGTAGGTGAGGCAATCGGCGTTGTCGACCCCCGGGCCGACGTGAACTTCGGACGCCTTGCACATCAGATGGTCGTTGTGGGTGCACTCGGTACGCTGGCAGGCGCCGACGTCGGCCAGCACCTTGGGGAGCCCGCCGTGCACGCCGATGTCGATGAAGGTCGCGCAGGAGGCGTGATCTGCGGCGCCGCCGACGGTAATGGCGGCCGCGTTGCAGTGCGAGTGGTCATTGAAGGAGCAATTGCTCACGCTGCAGTCGGCTACGTGCGTCGTCATTGGATTTCCTCCAAGCTCCGGCCACCCCGGACGGGCGGCGCCGTAAATCCACCGTAGGCCGCAGCCAGGCAAACAAAAAGACCCAAACGCATGACCTAATACCGGCCCGGACGGGCGCCGGCCAGTTGTCCGTGGGAGTTATGGCTAGTGCCCGGCGCCGAGCCTGCCGGCCAGGCGTTCGCGCATCAGGGCGCTGGCCTGGTTCAGGCCCACGACGTCGACGCTCTTGCCGTGCTGCCGGTACTTCTCCGTGATGGCGTCCAAAGCGGCGATCGTGGAGGCGTCCCACAGGTGGGAATCGCGCATGTCGATGACGACGCGTTCCGGGTCCAGTGCGTACTCGAACTGGGTATAGAGGTCATTGGAGGAGGCGAAGAACAGCTCGCCATTCACGCGATACGTGGCCCGGCCGCCGTCGTCCTCCGTCACGGAGCGCTCGACCGTGACGAAATGGGCCACCCGCCTGGCGAACAGGACCATCGCGACAAGTACGCCGACGCCGACGCCGACTGCCAGGTTGTGCGTGGCAACGGTGACCACCACCGTCGCCGCCATGACCGTGGTTTCGCTCTTGGGCAGGGCCTTGAGGGTGGCCGGGCGGATGCTGTGCCAGTCAAAGGTGGCGACCGAGACGAAAATCATGACGGCCACGAGCGCGGCCATCGGGATGAGGGACACAATGTCTCCGAGGGCCACCACGAGGATGAGCAGGAAAACGCCGGCCAGGAACGTGGAGATCCTGGTGCGGGCGCCGGAGGCCTTGACGTTGATCATGGTCTGGCCGATCATGGCGCAGCCGCCCATGCCGCCGAAGCATCCGGTGACGATGTTTGCCACGCCCTGCCCCCAGGCCTCGCGGGTCTTGGCTGAACGCGTGTCCGTGATGTCATCCACGAGCTTCGCGGTCATGAGGGATTCGAGCAGACCCACGAAGGCCATGGCCAGTGCGAACGGGAAGATGACCTGCAGCGTTTCGAACGTGTTCGGCACGTTGGGAAGGGACAATGAGGGCAGCGAGTCCGGCAGTGCACCCTTGTCCCCCACCGTGGGAACGACGACGGCGGCCGTCACCGTGATGAGCGTCAGGGCCACAATGGCCACGAGGGGTGCGGGGACGGCTTTGGTGAGCCTGGGCAGGCCGAAAACGATCAGCAGGCCCAGCGCGGTGAGCGGGTAGACCAGCCAGGGAACGCCCATCAGCTCGGGCACCTGCGACATGAAGATCAGGATGGCCAGGGCGTTGACGAAGCCCACCATCACCGAGCGCGGGATAAAGCGCATCAGTTTGGCCACGCCGGAGAGGCCCAGGACGATCTGGAAAATACCGGCCAGAATCACCGCCGCCACAAGGTAATCCAGGCCGTGGGACTTCACCAGCGGCGCGGTCACCAGGGCGACGGCACCGGTGGCCGCCGAGATCATCGCCGGGCGCCCGCCGACGAAGGCAATGGTCACCGCCATCGTGAAGGACACGAAGAGCCCGATCCGCGGATCGACACCGGCGATGATCGAGAAGGCGATCGCCTCAGGAATCAGGGCCAGGGCCACGACCAGTCCGCCCAGGACCTCGGTCTTGAGCCGGCGCGGGGACGTCAAGGCGCCCCGGACCGATTGCAGTTGCTCGGGCGTGAAGGCGGAAGCGTCCCCGGCGGTTTTGACGGCCATTGCTGGCTCCGTTCGTGGTCAAGAAGGCACAACGACGCCTTCAGAGTTCAAAGAATGTGGGGGCGCTGCGTCGCACCGGGCAGGGCAGGGAGCTTGCCGTGAGGAGCTCACCCGCTCCTCAAAGCCTACCCAAGTCGCTCCCCCGACGGGCCACTAAAATCTGACATATTTGTCCGACAGGTGGTCACGAAGTGGCCACCCCGTGGACGCCGGTGGCACCATTCTTGGATGCTTGAGGCAACTAAAACTCCGAATACCGCCCGGGACTCGGGCGCTGCCGCCGACGTCCCGGCCAATCCCGCCCTCGCCGCCGAGGCAAAGATTGCCCGCATCGCGGTGACGGTCTTCCCGATCCTGGTGGTGGTGGCCGGGCTCACCGGCTTCCTTCTCCCCGGGGCGTTCAAACCCCTCGCCCCCAGCGTGCCCTTCCTGCTGGGCATCATCATGTTCTGCATGGGCCTGACGCTGACGCCGCCCGATTTCGCCTCGGTGGCCAAGCGCCCCTGGGCTGTGGCCCTGGGAATCGTGGCGCACTACGTCATCATGCCGGGGGCCGGGTGGCTGATCGCCGTCGGCCTCCACCTTGAGCCGGAACTTGCGGTGGGCCTGATCCTGGTGGGCTGCGCGCCGTCGGGCACCGCCTCCAACGTGATGGCGTTCCTCGCCAAGGGCGACGTCGCCCTGTCCGTGGCCGTCGCCTCCGTGTCCACCCTGATCGCCCCGATCGTGACGCCGCTACTGGTGCTGTTCCTGGCCGGCTCGTACCTGAGCATCGACGCCGGCGGCATGGTCCAGGACATCATCAAGACCGTCCTCCTGCCCGTCATCGCCGGCCTGCTGGCCCGCCTCTTCCTCAAGAAGCTCGTGGCCAGGGTCCTGCCGGCGCTGCCGTGGGCCTCCGCCGTCGTGATTTCCCTGATCGTCGCGATTGTGGTGGCCGGCAGCGCCAGCAAGATCGTCGCCGCGGGTGGCATCGTGTTCCTGGCCGTGGTGCTCCACAACGGCTTCGGACTGGGCCTGGGCTACCTGGCCGGCAAGCTGGGGCGCCTGGATGACAAGGCGCGCAGGGCCCTCGCCTTCGAGGTCGGGATGCAGAATTCCGGCCTGGCCGCCACCCTCGCGACGGCTCACTTCGGCGCGCTGGCGGCCCTGCCGTCGGCCGTCTTCTCCCTGTGGCACAACGTCTCCGGCGCGATCGTGGCGGCGTGGCTGGCCCGGCGTCCGATCCGGGAGGCCGCAACCCAGGAATCCGCAACGCAGAAAGCGGCACCGCAGGACGCAGCACCGGAGGCCGCCGCGCTGAAAGCCTAAGGGGTCCTAGCCCCGCAGCTGTTCGAGCAGCAAAGTGACGGCGCGACCGGCCAGGATTTCGGGGGTCTCCGTTCCGGCGGGGACCACATCGTGTCCGTCCCGGGCGGCGAGGCTGCCGGCCCCGGCGTCGTCCGTGATGAGCACTTGGGGCGTGCCGCGGCCGGCGAGCTCTGCCATGGCCCCGGAATCGTCGTCCGTCTCCGGCTCGCTGGCGTGGATCACGCCGTCGGCGCCGCCGGAGAGCATGAACTGCCGCCAACTCCCGCCCAGCAGGATGACCGCCTGGTAGCCGTGCTCCGGCAGGATCCTGGCCAGCACCGCGGCGATGGCCCTGCCCCGGGGCTGCTCGAGGTCCGCGACGGCCACGGCCACCAGCTCCGTCCGGCCCCGGCGCATTCCCTGGGCGGCACGGTTGGCCACATAGCCAAGTTCGCGGACCGCGGCGTGCACCCGGTCCTGGGTGGCCTCGCTGATCCGGGTGGTGCCGCCGGAACGGCCGGAGAGCACGTAGGAGACGGTGGTCAGGGAAACCCCGGCCGTCCGCGCGACATCGCGGATGGTGGGCTTGGATCCAGGCCGCACTGATGACTCCCGGCTGCTTCTCCGCCGGGTCCGCGGCGGCTCATGAAAACGTTGGTTTAGGGCAGACCCCCTGGGTGAACTCTAGCCCGAAGCACCGGGCTCCGGCCCCTGGCGGCCAAGCAGCGCGGCGGGGTTTGCGGTGGGCAGGTCCTTGGTGAATGCCAGTGGCCCGATGGTTTCCGGGTCGGCGGAGAGGTCGAACTGTGCCTCGTAACCGGTGCTCAGGTAGAGGTGTTTCGCCTCCGGCTGGCGCGGGCCCGTGGTCAGGTAGACCTTCCGGTAGCCGCGGCGGCCGGCCAGTGCTTCCAGCTCGGCGAGAACAAACCGCGCCAGTCCGCGGCGCCGATGCGCCGAATGCGTCCAGATCCGCTTGAACTCGGCGGTCTGCTGGCCGTGCCGGCGGAAAACGCCGCCGGCCACGGACTCGCCGTTCTCGCGCACGATCAACAGGGCACCGCCCGGCGCGGCGAATTCCTTGGCAGGGTAGCGGTTGAGTTCCTCCGCGGCGGCTCCCCGGCCGAAGAGGTTGCCGTAGCGGGTGTCGTATTCGAGCGCGAGCTCATCCAGGAGCGGACGGACCCTGGGATCGCTCATGGGAAGGTTCAGGACCGTCAGCCTGGACTTGTCCAAGGTCGGTGCGCCCGCCGACCCGGCGTCAACGGGCGGGGTGTGCAGTGGTGAAGGGGTCATGACGGGTCCTTTCCGGCGGCTGCCTGCGGCACGGCCCGGCTGGCGTCCGCTGGATCGTTGTTGGCCTGGCCGTTGTCCGCTTGAGCGTTGATGGGGTCCGCCAGCAGGTTCAGGATGCGCCGGGCCAGGGCGTCGTTTTCACGGAACGGCGCGGCGTTGCTGCGGGGCCGGGCGAAGGCGCCGGCGCCCCAGCCGGAGGTGCCGGGCCCGACGCCGAACAGCCGCTCGCGCCGCTCGCCCACCGGGCTGAGGAGCTCGTTGCGGGCGGACACGAGGAGCCGTCCGGTCGCGTGCGTGCCGTCGGCGGTCAGGAGCTGCTGCTCCGTGCCGAGCCCGGAGGTGTGCAGCTGGCGCAGCAGCGGGTTCGCGGAACGGGCCACCGACGGCGCCGGGAGCCGGGCCTCGATCAGGGCCGGCGCCGAAACGGTGATCCCGGACTGGGCCGAGCGGGCGACGAACCGGCCCGAGTACTCCGCGGCCTCGATTTCCAGCCCCGGGCCAATGAACTGCAGCAGCCCGGCCCGGTGGATCGCCAGTATTTCCCGCAGCCTGCGCGGCGGCGGCCCGGAGTCGACGAAGCTGAAGAAGCCGTGCCACCAGCCCTGGACCTCCTGCTGCGACCGCGCGTTGAGCCGCTCGGCTGGCACCAGCCGGCCCAGGTCCATGTAGGACCGGAGCAGGGAAGTGAACAGGGCCAGGGTCTCCGAATGGTCCGGTCCGGTGCGCAGCTCAAGGTCGCGGTCAATGTGCGCTGCCACCGCGGCCTGGAAGTCCGCGGGGCCCCCGAAAACGCGGCCGGCGAAGGGATGGTCCAGCCGTTCGAGGTCCAGGTGGAGCCCTGCGTCCGGGACGGACTCGGCGACGAGCCGCAGGCGGTCCTGGCTGTACCAGTCCGCGGCGGCGAACCGTTCGGCGAATTCCTGCCAGCCGATCCGGACCCGCCCGGGGTAGCCGGTGAACAGCTCGCGGTAGTACGCGTAGCCGGCGTCCTTGGCGATCAGGGGCCACAGCTGGGTGCGGAAGTCCAGTTCGCCCGGCGCCTCCAGCAGCGCCGCGACGGCGTCCGCGGTGAAGAACGCCGGATCCCCCGCGGCCTCGCCGCGCAGGGCGGATGTGATCTTGGAGTGGTAGGGCACGCCGCGGCGGGACCCGGCCCACAGCCGCGGCTCGGCTCCGGAGGGCACGTAGCGCAGGGCGCCGTCGGGCAGCTCCTCGAACCTGCCGCCGCGGCCTTCCATGAGCAGGACCAGCAGGTCCACGAAGGCCAGGCCCATCCCGGAGACAATCACGTCCTGGCCGGCGGCGAGGGGTGAATAGTCGACGTCGGTGGTGTAGCTGGGTGCCGCATGGAACGCGCCGTGCCGGGCGGCAAAACCGGCCCAGGCGGCGGACTCCTGGTCCGGCAGCGCATCGGTGTGGCCCAGGGAGGCGATCACGACGTCGGCGTGCAGCACCGCGCCGCCGGCCAGCCGGACGCGGTAGCGTTCCGGACCCCGTTCGGGGTACGGGTGCAGTCCCTGTTCCGGCTCGCGTTGACGTTCACGGTGCACAGGTTCGACGGCGGACGCCGTGTCCCGGTGCACGGTGACGGTGGTGTCCGGTCCGAGGGCGGCGACGGAACGGCGGAAGAACCATTCCAGGTAGACGCTTTGCAGCTGCCGGGTGGGGAAGGTGGCGCCGGTGAGGGCGGCCAGCTGGCGCCGCAGTTCCGGCGGGAGTTCCGGGACATCCGCGATGGACCCGTCCAGGACCCCGGCGGCCCACTCTGCCAGGCCGGGGCCGTCGATCGCGGGTCCCTCGCACTGGACAGAGGCATCCGTGAACATCGTGACGTCCGCCGCGGCGGAGTTGAGCATCAGCCCGGGATGCTGCTCGTAGCGCCAGATCCTGCCGGCGCCCGGGGTGTGCGGCTCCACGACGTGGATCTGGAGCGCGCCGGCGAGCAGCTCCGGCCGGTTGGCGGCGAGGCGTTCCAGCAGCCCGGCCGTGCGCGGGCCGCCGCCGACGAGGACCACGGATGGGGCATTCACTGGCATGACGGTCTCCTGGCTCGGGTGCGGAGCCCTCATGCTAGGCACCCGAATTGGAGCCGGTCGAGGCGTCGTTCACGGCCGTTCACCCCGCGTAACGCGGCGTAAATCGAGGCAAGAATTCGTCGTGTGACGCCGTGCGAACCCGCGTGAACGCATGCAACCTGGCGCCTTGCAGGGCGATTTCGGCGGCCCCTAGATTGGCAGCCAACTACCCCACAGCAACTGGAAGAAGCGAGGTGGCGCATGAGTTCAACAGCAACCCCGGTGGCACAGTCCGCCCCGGAGCCGGCGTCCGCCGGCATCGAATCCGCACCCGAGACCGCACCGGCCGGGGCCGTACCCGGGGCCGCCGGCACCGCCGGCTCCGGTTCGGCGGGCCGCAAGGCCGCAACCGACTACGCCGACTACCGGCTGGTCCCGGCCCGCCACCCGTGGCGCTGGGTGGGCACCGCCGTCGTCGCCGTGGGCGTGGCCGGCATCGCCTGGTCCCTGGCCACCAACCCGCGCTGGGAATGGGACGTGGTGGCGCAATGGTTCACCGCGCAGTCGATTGTGAACGGCCTGCTGGAGACCCTCAAGCTGACGGCGATCTCCGGGGCGCTCGGCTTCATCCTGGGGTTCATCCTGGCCCTGATGCGGCTCTCCGCGTCCCCGCTGCTGGTCTCCGTCTCCTGGACCTTCTCCTGGATCTTCCGGTCCACGCCGCTGCTGGTGCAGATGCTGCTCTGGTACAACCTGGGCTACCTCTACGAGAAAATCAGCCTAGGGCTCCCCTTCACGGACGTGCGCTTCTTCGAGGCGCAGACCACCACCCTGATCAGCCAGTTCGCCGCGGCGGTCCTCGGCCTGACCCTGAACCAGGCCGCCTACTCCGCCGAGATCATCCGCGGCGGCATCCTCTCCGTGGACCAGGGCCAGCTCGAGGCCGCAACCGCCCTGGGCATTCCGGCCTGGCGGCGTTCCACCAGGATCGTCCTGCCCCAGGCCATGCGGGCCATCCTGCCCACGGCCTTCAACGAGGTGATCGGCCTGGTCAAGGGCACCTCGATCGTTTACGTCCTGGCCTATTCCGAGCTGTTCTACACCGTCCAGGTCATCTACAACCGGACCCAGCAGGTCCTGCCGCTGCTGCTCGTGGCCACGCTCTGGTACGTCGCCATCACCTCGGTCCTGAGCGTGTTCCAGTACTACATCGAGCGCCACTACTCCAAGGGCGCCGTCCGCACGCTGCCCCTGACACCGCTGCAGAAGGCCCGCAAATTCCTCGCCATCCATACGCCCGCCACCCGGGAATCAAGCCAGGAAAGGGGCACCCGATGAGCACCGCACTCCGCACAGCCGCCCAAACCCCGTCCGCGGCCACCGCCACAGACGCCGAAACCACCCGCGGCCTGGTCGAGATCACCAAGGTCCGCAAGTCCTTCGGCACCGCGGAAGTCCTCAAGGGCATCACGCTGACGGTCGAGCCCGGCGGTGTCGCCGTAATCGTCGGCCCGTCCGGGTCCGGCAAATCCACCCTCCTGCGCACCATCAACCACCTCGAAAAGGTCGACGCCGGGTTCATCGCGATCGACGGCACGCTGGTGGGCTACGAGGTCCGCGGGCGCCGGCTCCACGAGTTGCGCGAAAAGGAAATCCTGAAGCAGCGCACCGAGATCGGCATGGTGTTCCAGAACTTCAACCTCTTCCCGCACCTGACCGCGCTGGAAAACGTCACCGAGGCACCGATCGTCGCGCCGCGGGCCGGAAAGCCCCGGCTCTCCAAGGCCGAGGCCCGCGAACGCGGGCTGGAACTGCTGGACCGGGTGGGCCTGAAGGACCGCGCCGGCGCCTACCCGCGCCAACTGTCCGGCGGCCAGCAGCAGCGCGTCGCGATCGCCCGGGCTCTTGCCCTGGACCCCAAGATCCTGCTCTTCGACGAGCCCACCTCGGCCCTGGACCCGGAACTGGTCAACGAGGTCCTCGACGTCATCCGCGAGCTGGCCAAGTCCGGCACCACGCTGATCATCGTCACGCATGAGATGGGCTTCGCCCGCGACGTCGCCGACACGGTGGTGTTCATGGACCAGGGCCAGATCGTCGAGCAAGGCACACCCCAGGAGATCTTCACCAACCCGCGCGAAGAACGCACCCGAAGCTTCTTCTCCAAAGTCATCGAACCCGCTTTCAACATCTAAGGAAAACCCCCATGGCATCCAGCTCCGCCCGCCCCAGTACTGGCCCCCGGCGCAAGCCTGCGGCGCTTCCCGCCGTCGTCCTCATCGGCGCCCTTTCCGGCACCATGGCGCTGAGTGCCTGCTCCGATCCCGGCGCGTCCGCGGCCGCCGGCGGACAGCCGGCGACGACGGCGGCGCGCAACGGCGTCGTCTACAACACCTCGCCGGACCAGCAGCGCATCCGGGCCGGGAAGGACGCGGCCCTGGCCGCGAAGGTCCCCGCGCTGATCGGCAAGGACGGCAAGCTGACCGTCGCGACGACGGCGGGCGCCATTCCGCTGTCCTTCCACGCCACGGACGACAAGACCCCGATCGGCGTCGAAGTGGACCTGGCCCAGCTGGTAGCGGACAAGCTGGGCCTGGACCTGGACGTCCAGGTGACCTCCTGGGAGAACTGGCCGCTGAAGACCCAGTCCGGCGACTTCGAGGCCGTGTTCTCCAATGTGGGCATCAACGCCGCCCGCGTGAAGCTCTTCGACTTCTCCAGCTACCGCGCCGCATACATGGGCTTCGAGGCCAAGAAAAACTCCAGCTACAACATCAAGGGTTCCGATGACATCTCCGGGCTGAAGATCTCCGTGGGCTCGGGCACCAACCAGGAGAAGATCCTGATCGCCTGGAACAAGGAGCTCGAGGCCAAGGGCAAAGCGCCCGCAGTGCTGCAGTACTACTCCTCCGACGCCGACACCATCCTGGCCCTGTCCTCCGGCCGCACGGATCTGAACCTCGCGCCCTACCCGTCCGTCACCTACCGGGAAAATACCCGCGAGGACCTCAAGGTGGTGGGCAAGGTCAATGCAGGCTGGCCGTCCGAGACCCTCGTCGCGGCGACCACGCTCAAGGGCAACGGCCTGGCCCCGGCCATCACGGACGCCCTGAACTCCGCGATCAAGGAGGGCTCCTACGCCAAGGTCCTGGACCGCTGGGGACTCTCCGAGGAAGCCCTTCCCGAGTCGAAGACCTTCACTGAGGCCAACTTCGGGACAGCCCCTGCAGGGAAAACACAGTGAGGTTCCAGGTCCTCGACATCATCCCGCACCTGAAGAACCCGGTCACCGGGGAGATCGTCTCCACCGCAGACCGGCTCAACCAGGTGGTGGAGACCGCGCGCCGGGCAGAGGAACTCGGCTACGACAGCTTCTCGGTGGGCGAACGCCACGCGGGCGAGTTCATTTCCTCCTCCCCCACCACGGTGCTCGCCGCCATCGCCGCCGTCACTACGAGGATCCGGCTGCAGAGCGGCGTGACGGTGCTGTCCGTGCTGGACCCGGTGCGGGTCGCGGAGGACTACGCCACGATTGACCAGTTGAGCCGCGGGCGGCTGGAACTGGTGATCGGCAAGGGCAATGAGGTGCTGCAGTATCCGCTGTTCGGCCTGGACCTGGTGGACCAGTGGGAGCTCCTCGCGGAGAAATACGCCCTGCTCCGCCGGCTCTGGTCCGAGGAAAACGTCACGTGGTCCGGGAGGTTCCGCACCGCGCTGACAGAGCCCACCACCACCACGCCGCGGCCGTTCGCCGGGGCGCCGCGGGTCTGGCACGGTTCCGCCACCAGCCTGGCCTCGGCGGCACTGGCGGCGCAGTGGGGCGATCCACTGTTTACGGCCAACGCGATCCAGCCGCGGGAAAACTACAAGGTGCTCATTGACCACTTCCGCGAGGAATACGACCGCCACGGCCACGATCCCCGGCACCAGTACCTGGGCTCCGGATCGGGCGCGGGCGGGGTGTTCATCGCGGACACCACGCAGGAGGCCAAGCAGCAGTTCGGCCCGGTCTACGAGGCCCTCACGACCGGCCGGAACGTTCCCGGCAACAACTCCCCCTACCGAGACATCGACCACGCCGTCGCTGACGGCCCGGCCCTGGTGGGCAGCCCGGAGCAGGTGATCGACAAGATCCTCAGCTACCACGCGCTCTACGGCCACGACCTGCAGTCCATCTCCCTGCCCACCACGCTGCCCTTCGCCCAGCAGCTGGAAATCCTGGAGCGCTTCGCCTTGGAAGTCATTCCGGCCGTCCGCGCCGCCGCGCCCACCACGCTCTGGGCCGACGGCGACCCGTACGCCGGCCGGCCGGAGGCCGCCGGTTCCACTGAACCCGACGCCGCTGCCCGTGTCACAGCCGACCACAACCACCACAGGAGCTCCTATGTCCGCACCCACTGAAACGTCCACGAACGCTGGCCGCACCCCGGGCACCGGCGTTCCGGCCCACCGGACCAGTCCCGACCGCCGCCCCGAACGGGAATTCGAAGCCGCCTGGGCGGACTGGCATGCGGCGCACGAACGCCACCGCGCAGACCCCCACGGCTTCCTCGCCGTCACCCACCTGCACTGGCTGGATTCCTTACCCGCCCGGCTGGACGGCGCGCCGGGCATCTGGAGCGTCGAGGACGACGTCGTCCGCCTGGCTTTGGGGGCAGGCGAACGCGTCCTTCGCGACGGGCAGGAACTGAACCCGGACGGGACCGGAGCCGCCGTGTTCCTCGGCCCGATCCCCGAACGCGAAGGCCTGAACCTGCGGGTCGAGGACGCCGGCGCCGGCCATACCGTGATCGAGCTCGCCAAGCGCGGCGGCCGCTACGTCGTGCGGCCGCGGCATCCCCTGAACCCGCTGCTCACCGGCTACCGCGGCACCCCCGCCTACGCCCCCAGCACCGAATATGCAATTTCGGGAATATTCGTGCCGTTCGCCGAACCGCGGCCCACGACGGTGGGAGCGGCCGTCGAAGGAATCCACCACGTCTACGAGGCCCCGGGGGAAATCCGCTTCCGGCTCCGCGGTGAGGACCTGAGCCTCACCGCGTTCAACGGCCACGCTCCGGGCACGCTGTCGGTGCTTTTCACGGACGCGACGTCGGGCAAGAGCACCTACGCGGCCAACCGCTCGCTCACCGTGGCGGCTCCGGGCCCCGACGGCACGGTCCGGCTCGACTTCAACCGGGCGGTGAACCTGCCGTGCGCCTACACGGACCTCGCCACGTGCCCGCTGCCGCCGGCGGAGAACCGTCTGCCGGTGGCCATCGAGGCCGGCGAACAGATCCCCTACGAACGACAGGACGCATCATGAGCAGCCATCCCGCCCAGGACGGGCCACTGGGACACGGCATCCTTCTGCTGGAGCTCGACGGCGCCGGCAGCCATCCGGCCGCGTGGCGGGTTTCCCGCACAGCACCGGCAGCCGTTCTGGGCCCGGAACACCTCCGCGGTGCCGTGCTCGCCGCCGAGTCCGCCGGGTTTCACGCGGTGACGTTTTCCGACCCCGGACACCCGGACGCCGGGCACCCGGACGCCGCGGCCCGGCTCAACGCCCTGCAGCGCGCCGCGTTCGCCGGCCCCGTGACCCGCTCACTCGCACTGATTCCGGAAGTGGACACCGTCTATACCGAGCCATTTCACATCGCAACCCAGCTGGCCAGCCTGGACTACGTCTCCGGCGGACGGGCCGGCTGGCTGGTAGCCGCTTCATCAAGCGCGGCCGATGCCGCCGCCGTCGGACGCGACACCGTGCGCGGGGACCGGCTTTCCCGTGAGGCCGCCGATTCGATCGAGGTCAGCCGCAGGCTCTGGGACTCCTGGGAGGACGAAGCCGTGATCCGCGACGTCCCCACCGGGCGCTACCTCGACGTCGACAAGCTGCATTACATCGACGTCGACAACGGCAGCTATTCAGTCAAGGGTCCGTCGATCATTCCGCGGCCGCCCCAGGGCCAGCTGCCTGTCCTGGCCCCGGCCGGGCTCCTCCCCGCGGAGGCCATCGCGGCCGGGGCAGCCGATGCACTCCTGGTCTCGGCCCCGACGCCCGGGCTCCTGGCCGCCGAGCTCGCGGCGACGCACGCAGGACTCACCGCCGGCGGCAATGGGCCTGCGCTGATCGCCGAGCTCGACGTCGTGCTGGACTCCCGCGGCCAGGCCGCCGCTGAGCAGCTGGCCGGGCTGAACGGCCACACGCCGTGGCAGAGCCCGCGCGCACAGTTCATCGGCTCGGCGGCCGGGCTTACCGATCTGCTCACCGAGGTGCTGGCCTGGGCCGAAGGGGTCCGCCTGCACCCCGCGGTGCTGGACACGGATCTTGAGGAACTGACGCGGCTGGTGCTGCCCGAACTGCGCCGGCGCGGGGTCCTCGCCCCCACCAGCCCGGACGCCACATTCCGCGATCGGCTGGGGCTGGCGCGGCCAGCCAGCCGATATGCCGCCATAACCTCCGGAACAACTGCCCCCGGCGCGGAAAACTAAGGAGCCCACCATGAGCCACAGCAACCACCCCGCCACCGCCGGCTTCACCCCGTCAGGTCAGCTCCAGCTGGGCGTGTTCTTCCAGGGCGTCAACTCCGGAACCGTCTGGAAGGCGGCCGAGTCCGGCTCCCAGACGGACTTCGAATCGTTCCGGCGCATCGCCCAAACCGCCGAGCGCGGCCTGTTCGCGGCGTTCTTCCTCGGCGAAGGACTGCGGCTGCGCGAGCATCTTGGCCGCCCGCACGCGCTCGACGTCGCCGGCCGTCCCGACGCGCAGACCGCCCTCGCCGCCTTGGCCGCGGTGACCACCAGGATCGGGCTGGTCGCAACCCAGAACACCACGTACAACGACCCCGCAGACCTGGCGCACCGGCTCTCCACGCTGGATCTGCTCTCCGGTGGCCGCGCGGCCTGGAACATCGTCACCACGGACAACGCCTGGACCGGCGCCAACTTCCGCCGCGGCGGCTACCTGGACCACGCCGACCGGTACACCCACGCCGAGGCCTTCGTGGAAACCGCCAAGCGGATCTGGGACGCGTGGGACGACGATGCCGTCGCGGGCTCAGCCTCCGCCGAGCGGTGGTCGGCGGAGGGCGCGGTCCGGCGCGTGCGCCACACCGGCCGGCACTACACCGTCGACGTCACCCCGCGGCTGCCGCGCAGCGCCCAGTACCGGCCGGTGCTGTTCCAGGCCGGAGATTCGCCCGAGGGCAGGGACTTCGCCGCCCGGCAGGCGGACGTCATCTTTTCCGCGCACCCGCAGCTCGATGACGCCCTGGAGTTCCGCCGCGACATCGTGGAGCGCACCCTCCGGGCCGGCCGGGGCGCCCAGGACGTGAAAATCATGCCCGCAAGCGAGTTCATCCTCGCCGCCACGCCGCGGGAGGCCCTCGAGAAGAAGGCCTGGGTCCGCAGCCTGCAGATCGGTCCGCAGCAGGCCATCGCGTACCTCGAACAGTTCTGGGGCCGGGAGCTGCAGGGCTACGACCCCGACGGCCCGCTGCCGGACATCGACCCCGTGGTGGAAGAAACCTCCGAAACCCGCGGCAGCGGCTTCCACGGTGCCAAGGCACGCCAGCTGGCCGACCAGTGGCGGGCCGAGGCCAAGGAGAAGGGCCTGTCCATCCGCCAGTTCGTCTCGGCCAAGACCAGCCGGGGCGACTCCACCTTCACCGGCTCGTACTCCGAGGTCGCGGACCGGCTCAGCGAGTACGCCCGGACCGGCGCCGTCGACGGCTTCAACATCTCGCCGTGGCTCATCCCGTCCGGCCTCGACGACATCGTCAACCACCTCGTGCCGGAACTGCAGGAGCGCGGCGTGTACCCCACGGAGTACGCGGGCAGCACGCTGCGGGAGAACCTCGGCCTGGCCACCCAGGTGCGCGCAAACGCCGGCGGGGCAGGCGGGGCAAGCATCGAGGCCGGCGGGGCAGGCGCCGGGGCAGGCCTCGACGCCGGTTCCGTCACGGCACGAGCTTAGGCAATCACCATCGGTTGCTCCGTAGCCGCCCTATTCGAGCCGCAGAAGGGCAGTTACGGAGCAATCGACCATCCAGGCATGCAACACCAGGCAGACACTAAGAATCCCCGCCGGAGATGTTCCGGCGGGGATTCCTTCTGCCCGGCACCATCGGTTGCTCCGTAGCCGCCGTTTTCAGCCCCCAGAAGGGCAGTTACGGAGCAATCGACGTTTCAGGTAGTGGCGTTTCCGGCGGCGGCTATTTCTTCGGCAGGCCCGCCGGGTTCAGCTCCGACTTCGCGACGGCTTCCGCGGACAACCCCCAGCGGTCCAGGATCTTGGCGTAGCTGCCGTCCTGGATCAGGTGGTTCAGTCCGGCCTGCGCCGCGGCGGCAAACCCGTTGTCCTTCTTGGTGGTGACGGCGATGCTGGCCTTCAGCGGCCAGCCGCCGTCGACCAGGCCCACGAGCTTGGTCTTGGCGTCCGAAGCCGCCTTGTAGGCTGCCGTGGCGTTGGGGCCGAACGTCAGGTCCGCCCGTCCGGACTGGACGGCAAGCTGGGACGCGGAGTCGTCGTCGTAATACTGGAACTCCACGGGCTTGAGGCCGTTTTTCTTGTTTTCCTCATCCCAGCGCAGCAGGATTGCCTCCTGGTTGGTGCCGGAGCCGACGATCACGCGCTTGCCCGCGACGTCCGGCGCCGACTCGACCTTGGTGATGCTGCTGTCCGCCTTCGCGTAGAAGCCGAGCTTGTCCTCACGGTAGCTGGCGAAGTCGAACTTGAGCTTGCGCTCCTCCGTGACGGTGACGTTGGACAGCACGGCCTCGTACTTGCCGGAATCGACGCCGAGCGGCCAGTCGGCCCAGGCCGTCGGGACAATGTCCGCCTCCAGACCCAGGGACTGGGCCAGTGCGACGGCGATATCCACCTCGTTGCCCACCGGGGTCTTGTTGTCGGTGGCGTAAACGGCCAGCGGCGCCGCAAACGGGCTGACCGCCACGGTCAGCTTCCCGTCCTTCTTAATGGCCTCCGGGACGAGCGCGGCGGCCCCGGCATCCACCGTGGCCTTGACGCGGTCCTGCTGCGGAGAGAGGTTGAACTGCTTCACACCGGTGGAGGACGACGGCGCCGCCGACGGGCCGCCGGCAGCAGCAGCGCCGGGATCGGAGCAGGCCGCCAGACCCAGGACAGTGGTAGCCGCCAACGCGACCGCGGCGCCTGATTTAAACGAAAGACTGGACATGTTCTCCCCTTGAGAGTGGACTGAATTAGTGCTGGTGCCAGCAACTATCCGGGGCACGGGAAAGCCGGTCAAAGCGCCGTGAAACCGGGTGAAACCAAGGGAGACAGGCGGTAACACCCGTTCATCCGGCGTCCGCGGACGCGGCCTGCGGATGCCCTGTGTTACCGAAGATTGCCCTGCGTGACGCGACGGGACGGATTTGTTCACGGCAGGCCGCAACTGGCCTAGCCTGCATAGAAGACCTGCAAGGTGACAGCACGACACAGGAGGGGTGAACTTGTCAGTGAGCACGCACCAGCAAACGCACCGGACCACGGACCGGCTCGGCATCAACGCCCCGGCGGACCTTGTCTTCAGCATGCTGCGCGACGCCTCGCACTGGCCCTACCTCGACGGCTTGACGGTGTACTCGGAGCGCGTCAGCGGCGACGACGCCGGCCACGAGCTCCGCACGTCCGTGGTGTCCAACGGCTCACTCAGTTCAAGCCACTGCTGGCGCGTCTTTGACACCGCCAGCCTCCGCGCCGAGTTCCACCAGCTGAACCTCGAACCCCCGTTCCGGGAGCTCGGCGGTGACTGGGAGATCCGGCTGGCTGACGGGCTCTCCGTGGTCACGCTGAACCACGAGTTCGAGGTCGACGACGAGCACCTCACCGAGCGGATCCGTGCGATCATCGAGGACTACAGCCGGCGTGAACTGGAGGCGCTGCGGATCAGCTGCGAACGGTTGTCCGTGCTCCTGCAGCACCACGCTCCGCAGACGCACTCCACCCCGCACCCCACAGCGCAGTCCACCCCGCATTCCACAGCCAAGGAGGCCTGAATGTCAGAGTCCAGGTTCACGACGGAACGGGACAGCTTCGGCCGGCTTCTCGCGGACCGCGAAGTCTGGCGGCAGGCCTCCACCATCCCGGCGGCCGGCGAACTGACCGCCCGCTGGCTGGAGGGCAACAGCCAGTACCAGCCGGGAGTCTTCGCGCCCGGGTTCGACGAGGAGACCGCGGCCATCGCCGGAGACCTCGCCCGGCTCAACCGCAACGGGCTTTTCACCAAGGAATCGCAGCCGGGCGTTCAGGCCGGGGGCCTCGCGCAGCGCGCCTACGTGACGGCCTTCTGCGGCCCGGATACGGCGTCGACGCTGCTGACGCTGTCAGCTCGGACCAGCCTGGTGACGGTCGTCCATGACCCCGGTGAGGCGAGCAGCGTCTCCATCCCGGTGACCGTACAGGACGACGACGTCGCAACCCTGCTCGGCAGCAGCGAGGGGCCCGTTGGGGAAGACCAGCTCAGGGACTGGGCGGCAGAGACCAACGAGACCTTGGCCCTGGTCCTGGCGGACGCCTGGTACGTGGAAATCTTCGATCCCGTCTGGGGCCGGAACGATGTCCTGTTGGCTGCCCTACTTGAGGCGCTGCAGGCCGAATAGCCGGCAGGAACCCGCGCCGCGCAGCCGGCGGCCACCCGGGTCCCGGTCCCGGGAAATTCACATATCGGTCGCGTCCCAGCCGATGCTGGCGGCCTCGTCCAGGGTGCGCGCCTCGAAATGCTCCAGCATGTCCTTCATCGCCTCGACGCCCTGCTTGAACAGGGCAGAGTCCCGCCACTGCTCAATCTGTTCCAGGGACTCCCACGGGCCGGTGCTGATGAACCGGTTTTTGACGTCGCGATCGTGCATCAGCACGGCTTTGGCGTTGGGAAAGTCTTCCTTTGTCTTCCTGGCCAGATCCCGCCAGGCCTGCACAAAATCGTTCTCGCGGCCGGGATGCACCAGCCAGATTCCGAGCGTATAAACAGACACGTCGATCGCCTCCATTGTCCGTACGGGTTGATACGCCGATTATGTTCCTGTCCTCCGGCCGGCGGTAGTGCCGATTGCCCGGAGCGCGGTTGTGGCCGCAAATGAACCGTTGTATGGGTGGAGTGGAAGGCCTAGCATGTGGGCAGACCCCACTCTGGGGCCAGCCTCGGACCTTCCATCGTTGGGAGCGGGCACATGTTCGGATGCCGATGTCCTGGGCGTACACAGGATAGGAAAAACGATGAGCAAATATCTGTTCGAAGCGAACTACGTTGGCGACGGCATCAAAGGACTCATGCGTGAAGGCGGCACCAAGCGGCGTGATGCTGTTGTCGAGGCGCTCAAGTCGGTGGACGGCTCACTCGAAAGCTTTTACTACGCCTTCGGCGAGACGGACGTCGTCGGGGTCTTCGATATCCCCGACCAGGCCAACGCCGTGGCCCTGTCGCTGATGATCAATTCCACCGGTGCCGTGAACCTGCACCTGAAACCGCTCATGTCAGCAGAGGATCTCGACGCGGCAGCCAAGAAGACGCCGTCGTACCGGGCCCCGGGGCAATAGCCCGCGCGGTGCCAGGCATGCCGGTGCGGGGGGTCACGAGGTCGCCCCACTCAGACTCCGCGCCCTCCGCGGGGGCTTCCCACATCGCGAGGTGCGTCATGAAATTGTCGGGCGCGGCGCCGTGCCAGTGCCATTCGCCCGGCGGCGTGTAAATCGTGTCGCCGGGCCGGATCTCTGTCACTTCGCCGCCGCGGGCCTGGACCAGGCCGACGCCTTCGGTGACGTGCAGGGTCTGCCCGACGGCGTGCGAGTGCCAGGCCGTGCGGGCGCACGGGGCAAAGTGCACCGCGTTGACGCGCATGCGGGACGGTTCGGGCTGCGGGGCAGCGATGACGTCAAACCAGACGTCGCCGGTGAACATCTGCGCCGGTCCCTTGACGCTTGGCTTCTTGGCTTGGATTTCCACTGTCATTTCCTCACAGGGTGTTTTCTCGGGTGGCGGCGCGACAGGAGGCCGCGTCCGCCCAATCCCAGGGTTCTTCGTGCGCGGCGTCCTAGTTCAGGGTGGCGGTGTCGATCACGAAGCGGTAGCGGACGTCGGAAGCCAGGACGCGCTCGTAGGCGTCGTTGATCTTCGCGGCCGGGATGACCTCGATCTCGGCGCCCAGGCCGTGCTCGGCGCAGAAGTCGAGCATTTCCTGTGTTTCGCGGATGCCGCCGATCATCGAGCCGGCGAAGGAACGGCGGCCCATGATCAGGGCGAACGCGTTCACCGGGAGCGGTTCCGCGGGCGCGCCGACGTTGACCAGTGCGCCGTCGAGGGTCAGCAGCTGCAGGTAGGCGCTGATGTCGATCGCGGCGCTGACCGTGTTGATGATCAGGTCAAAAGTGCCGGCAAGGTCGGTAAAGGTGTTCTCGTCGCTCGTGGCGTAGTAATGGTCCGCGCCAAGCTTCAGCCCGTCTTCCTGCTTCTTCAGCGACTGCGACAGGACGGTGACCTCGGCGCCCATGGCGTGCGCAATCTTGACGGCCATGTGGCCCAGCCCGCCCAGTCCGACGATCGCGACCTTCTTGCCGGGGCCCGCGCCCCAGTGGTTCAGCGGCGAGTAGATGGTGATGCCGGCGCACAGCAGCGGCGCGGCGACGTCGAGCTCGAGGCCCTCGGGAATGGTGACCACGAAATCCTCGGTCACGACGACGTGCGTGGAGTAGCCGCCCTGGGTGACGGTGCCGTCACGGTCGACGGCGCCGTAGGTGCCGGTGTTCCCGGCGAGGCAGTACTGTTCCTCGCCGGCCTGGCAGTTGACGCACTCGCCGCAGGAATTGACCATGCAGCCGACGCCGACCCTGTCGCCGACGGCGTGCTTGGTCACGGCCGTGCCGACCTCGGTGACGATGCCGGCAATTTCATGCCCGGGAACCAGCGGATAGGTCTGCGGGCCCCAGTCGCCGCGGACGGTGTGGATATCGGAATGACAGATCCCTGCGTACTTGATCTCGATCAGGACATCGTGCGGTCCCACGTCGCGGCGCTCGATGGTGGTGAGGCCGAGCGGCTCGGTCGCGGACGGTGATGCGTAAGCGTTGACGGTAAGCAATGAATCTCCTGCTGTTGATCGTTGGGGGTTGTTCAACGGAACACCATCCATCAAACCCGGTATCGCAGCCGTGAGGGAGTCCCTGCTGATAGGGGTACTGGCAGGGCCTCCCTCACGGAGCCCAAAGGCCTAACGTTGATGGCATGGATAATCGAGAGGCGACCCGCGAGTTCCTTGCCTCGCGCCGGGCCAAGATCACCCCGGAGGAGTCGGGACTGCCGGTGTACGGCGCGAAACGCCGGGTACCCGGCCTGCGCCGCGGGGAGGTCGCCATGCTGGCCGGCGTCAGCGTCGAGTATTACACGAGGCTGGAGCGGGGAAACCTGTCCGGCGTTTCGGAGGGAGTTCTGGACGCTGTGGCAAAGGCCCTGCAACTCGACGACGCCGAACGGGCCCACCTCTTTGATCTGGCCCGTGCGGCGGCCCCGGGCAGCCGGACCCGCCGTCGTCCCCGTCCCGCGGAGTCCGTCCGACGCAGCGTTCAGCTGACACTGAACGCCATCACCAGCTCGCCCGCCTTTGTGCGGAACGGACGCATGGACGTCCTTGCGGCCAACCCGCTGGGTTATGCCCTGTATTCGGACATGTATGCGGGTCCGGCCCGCCCGGCCAACCATGCCCGGTTCATCTTCCTGGACGCCCGCTCGCGCAGCTTCTACCCGGACTGGGACCGCGCGGCGAGCGACACCGTCGCGATCCTGCGCACCGAGGCCGGCCGGGACCCCTACGACCGCGGGCTGACCGACCTGGTCGGTGAACTATCGACGCGGAGCGAGGATTTCCGCACCATGTGGGCGGCGCATAACGTGCGCCAGCACTACACCGGGCTCAAGCACTTGCACCACCCGGTGGTCGGGGATCTCCACCTGATGTACGAGGCAATGGACGTCTCCGCCGACGCCGGGCTGTCCCTGCTGGTCTACAACGCCGAGCCCGGCTCCGCGTCGGAAGATGCGCTACGGCTGCTGGCCAGCTGGGCCGCGACCAACCGGCAGGTCAAGGAGGCCGAGGCCGCCACGACTACGGTGGACAAGGCCTAACCGGAGCAGGCCGGCACTGTCACGCCAGGGCGGAAATGCCGTCCGTGTATCCCCCGGGCTGGCCGCCGCTGGAGGTGAAGTTGTTCAGCCATGCCATGGCGTCGTCCCGGGAAGTGAAGAATTCGTGGGGGTAGCGGGTGTGCCGGCTCATGGCCGCCGCAATCACGCGATCCACTGTGCTGGATCCAAGCACGGCAATCGCCAGAACCCCTGTTGTCTGCGCGAACTCGTACCTGGCGGCCGCGCTGATCTCCACGTCCGTCATTTCGGAGAGCATCGGCATCGGTATTCCGCCGCTGATCTGCGCTACGGCCAGCATCGCGTCCCTGGCATCGTCGACATCAACAAACGTGCCCGGCTGCCAGACGGATGTGATGATGCCCGCGCTGACGCTCAGCACGTTCTTTCCGTCAGCAGCTGCTATATGTCCTGGCATCATCGAGACCATTGTAGGGCCGGTCCTGACAAGCCAGGGGTTTGTGGCCCGGTGCGCGTGGCGGACCGCAACAGAGTCTGACGCCTGCTTCCTCCCGCCCGCCCTCGCGCCCGCGCGGGACATGCTCTCCGACGCTGCCCGGCAATGAGCATGTCCCCTGCAGCGTGGTTTCTTGTCTCGGACCTGCTCTCCGATGCTGCCAGGCAATGAGCATGTCCCTTGCCGCTTCCCCCGCTGGGACATGTCCCCCTCCTGGAATGGACATGCCCCACTGCGCGGCCCAGGAATGGACCTAGTGGGCTTATGTCCATCCCTCTACACCAGAGGAGGGCATGTCCCGCGGTCCCGTCGCGGCGCGGTCCCGGTCATCCCGTGGTCCCGTCGCGGCGCCAATGGCTTCTGGATCAGGCCTTCCGGTGGATCGATTTGTAGCTCAGGTAGGCGTTCAGGCCCTCGATGCCGTACTCGGTCCCCAGGCCGGAGTCGTGCCGGCCGCCGAACGGTGCGGCATGGTTGGAGGCAAAGAAATTGATGCCCACCGAACCTGTGTCCATCCGGTCCGCGACGGCCAGCGCCGCGGCCGGGTCCTGCCCGAATACCAGCCCGCCCAGACCGAACTCGGTGTTGTTCGCCAGCGCAACGGCCTCATCAACACTGCCGTCGGCGTCGTCGTACTTCAGGATGCAGATCACCGGGCCGAAGATCTCCTCGCGGGAAATCCTCATATCCGGCGTGACGTCGGCGAACACGGTTGGTTCCACGAAGTACCCGCCTTCGAGACCGCCGCCCAGGGTCGCCGCCCGGCCTCCGGTGGTGGCGCGGGCGCCTTCGGCCAGTCCCGACTCCACGTACTCCAGCACGGTCCGGTACTGCGATTCCGTGGCGCACGGGCCGAACACCGTTCCGGGATCCAGCGGGTCGCCCTGCGTTCCGGCAGCGATGGTGGCGGTCACCATGTCCACCACTTCCTCGTAGCGGCTCGCCGGGGCAAGGATGCGGGTGGAGATGTAACAGGTCTGCCCGGTGTTGCGCATGGACGAACGGATCAGGACCTGGGACATGGCGTCCAGATCGGCGTCCGGCATCACGATCGCGCTCGACTTCCCGCCGAGTTCCAGGGTGACGGGCCGCAGCAGTTCTCCGCAGGCGGCGGCGATCTTCCGACCCACCGGCGTTGAACCCGTGAAGGCCACCTTGTCCACGCCGGGGTGCTTCACCAGCGCGTCGCCCAGCCGGCCGGAGCCGGTGACGAGGTTGACCACGCCGGCCGGAACTCCGGCAGCGGCGACGGCGTCGATGATCACCCGGAGGGACAGCGGCGTGGGGGACGCCGGTTTGATCACCACGGTGCAGCCGGCCAGCAGGGCCGGGGCCAGTTTGATGACCACTAGATTGATGGGGAAGTTCCAGGGCGCGATCAGCGCGCACACGCCGAGCGGGTCCCGCCGCACTACGGATTCACCGCCGCCGCGCGGGAAGGCGCGCACGTCGTCGCGCTCCAGGTGGCCGGCGAGCGTGGCGAAGTAGCGGAAGATGCCCGCGGCGTTCGCTGCCGCCCCGGAGGATTCGGAGACGGGCGAGCCGTTCTCCCGCGTGTTGGTGAGGGAGAGTTCCCCGGCACGTTTCTCCACTTCCTCGGCGATGCGCAGCAGATAGGAGGCCCGTTCGGAGGGCGCGAGCCGCGGCCATTCGCCTTGGAAGGCGCGCCGGGCGGAGTCGACGGCGGCATCCACGTCCTCCAGCGTTCCGTCCGGGACGGAGCCCCAGACTTCGCCGGTGGCGGGGTCGGTGACCGGGTTGCGGCCGGTGCCGCGGGCCGGCGTCCAGGCTCCATCGATGAAGAGGCTGTCCACGTGGGTGTGCGGCAGGATCAGCGCGGCGCGTGCGGCCAGGGCGGGAACGGACGACGGGGGCGCCGCGCTCCCCGGCGCCGGCGTCCCGGCAGGCGTGCCGGCGGGGGTCCCTCCGTGGTTCGTGGCGGTCATCGGATCACCGCGGTCTTGAGCAGGGCGGTGGAACGGCCCAGATCCGCGACGGCCATGTCGTGGGCGGCCTGGGTGATGAGTTCGGGCACGATTTCCGCGGCCAGCCTGTCCGTGTACGTGGCCGGGTCCATCCCGAACCAGGAGGAGGCCAGCGCGATCCCGGCCTGGTCGAAGCGCCACAGCCGGTCCGCATCCCGCATCAGCGCGTCCTCCAGCGAGTGGGCCACGGGGCGGGTGTCGTGGCCGTCGATGATGTCGCAGACGCGCTCCACGAACTCAGGAGAGTAGCCCAGCCCGGGGAGCACCCGGCGGGCCACCTCGCAGCCCTGCTTTTCGTGTTCGTAGCGTATCGCGGCCTTGCGCCAGTCGCCGGCGAAGCCCTCGGAGATGATCCGGGATTCGTCCACGTGGGCCCAGCCGGTGTCATGCAACAGCGTGGCCACGCGGACGAGCTCTGCGTCGGCGTCGGGGTAGGCCCGGCAGAGCCGCTCGGCGAAGGCGAGCGAGATCGGCAGGTGGATGTCGTTGCCGCGGGTGCGGGTCTCGTGCACCACGGCGCGCCACAGCGGGTCGAGTTCCTCGAGCGCGGCCGGTGTCGTCGCGATCGGGGACGTCTCCACCGGTCCCGTCGCCGGAACGGGCCGGACCGGGTACGCTGCGGCAAACGCTTCTGCCGCCGGGTGGGCAACGGCGGCGGCAGTAGTCCCGGCTGCGCCGCTGCCGGCGTCGGCAACCGGGGTCTTGGGGGTGGTCATAATGCTCCTTCGGGGGCGGCCAGCCGCGGGGCTAGCTGTCCGTCGTGATCGTCTTGAGGGGTGTCGCCGGATCGGCAGCGGCCTCGGCAGGGATGTTCTGGCCCTTGGCCAGGGCGTTCTTGACGGCCATGAAGTCCAGCGGCGCGTTGACGCAGTCCGCGGCGATGACCTGCCCCTGGCGGTAGTAGAGGACGCTGAATTTTCCGCGTTCCTCGTCCCGCCGGAGGACGGTCTGGTCGTAGCCGTTGCACAGTCCGGCGATCTGCAGCTTGAGGTCCGCCTGGTTGGACCAGAACCATGGGATGCCGGCGTATTCCTCGCGCCGGCCGGTGAGCGAGTAGGCGGCCACCTTGGCGTGTTCGATCGCGTTGTTGACGCTTTCCAGCCGGATCCGCTCCCCCGGCGCGGAGCCGGGCACCGGGTTGGGCATGTTGGCGCAGTCGCCGATCGCCACCGTGGTGCCGTCCGAGGCCAGCGCGAAGCGGTCCACCACGATCCCGTTGTCGACCGTCAGGCCGAGCTGTTCGGCCAGCTGGGTGTTGGGGATGACCCCGATGCCGATCAGCACGATCTGCGCGGGCAGCACGGTGCCGTCCTGGAGTTCGACGCCGGAAACTGCAGCGCCGCCGTCGTCCGCCCTAAAGCGCGCCGCGCTGGTGCTGAGCCGGATGTCCAGGCCGCGGGAGCGGTGCGCCTGCAGGAAGTACTCGGCCGTTTCCTCGCCGACGGCGCGGCCCACCAAGCGGGGTCCGAACTCCAGGACCGTGACATTCTTGCCCATCTTCTGCAGGCTGGAGGCGGCTTCGAGGCCAATGAAACCGCCGCCGATCACCACCACATCGTGCGCGTCCCCCACCCGTGCCTTGAGTGCCAGGGCGTCGTCGGCGTTGCGCAAGTACAGCACGCCGTCGAGGTCCCCGCCCTCGATCTCCAGCTTCCGGGCCCGGGCGCCGACCGTGAGGGCGAGCCGTTTGAAGGGGAACTGCCTGCCGGAGGAGTGTGCCACTCCGGAGCCGTCCGCGTCCTTGTCGATCCGGACGATGAATTCGCCCTTGACCAGGTCCACATTGTGTTCGGCCCAGTACTCGTTGGAGCGGAAGATCAACGATTCGCTCTCCACCGTGCCCTGCAGGAACTCCTTGGACAGGGCCGGGCGCTGGTAGGGGCGGTGGTCCTCGTCGCCGAGCAGGGTGATGTGCTCGGCGAAGCCGAGGGCCCGCAAGGATACCGCGAGCTGGACGCCGGACTGACTCGCCCCGATGATCAGCAGCCCGGTGCGGGCCGGCGTGCCCGACGGCGCGGCGCCCTCGGCGGCCGCCGCGGGTGCCGCCTGCTCAACCGCGTTGGTGCTCATGGCTACACCTGGGTTTCCGGGGTGGTGACGAACAGTTCGAGCTCGTCCGTGAGGCGGAGCTGGCAGGACAGCCGTGAGTTGTCCTCGCGGTCCACTGCAGTGCCGTAGAGCATTTCGTCCTCCATGTCCTCCATCGGCGGGAGCTGCGCGAGGCAGTCGTCGCGGACGAAGACGTGGCAGGTGGCGCAGGACAGCGAGCCGCCGCACTCCGCGACGATGCCGGGGACGCCGTTGCGCACCGCGGTCTCCATGACGGAGTCGCCGGAGTTGCCCTGGACGTCGCGAACGTCGCCCTCGGCGTCGGTGAAATGAACCGTTGGCATTGGTCCTCCTTGGGGGTTGAAGTCGGGGTAGAAGTCGGAAAGTTGAGTGGGACAGAGCGGTCAGATGAACTGGCGGCCGCCGTCGACCACCATGGTCTGCCCCGTGTAATAGGAGCTGTCCGGCCCGGCCAGGAAGAGCGCCGCGCCCACGATGTCCTCCGGCTGGCTGGCCCGCTTGATGGCACCGCGGTCCACGCCGTAGTTCTCGGCGTTCGCCATCAGCCCGTAGCTAGCCTCGGTGAGGGTGAAGCCGGGGGCGATCGCGTTGACCGTGATCCCCCGCCGACCCAGTTCCTTGGCCATCACCCTGGTCAGCGCCACCACCCCGCCTTTGGAGGCGACGTAGTGCAGCCACTGTTCGGAGCCGCTGAAGATCGTGGCGCTGGAGAGGTTGATGACGCGCCCGCCTTCGGGCAGGTACGGGCTTGCGGCCCGGGTCACGAGCCAGGGTCCCTTGAGGTTCACGTTCATCACCAGGTCCCATTCGGCCGGGTCGATGTCCTCGAACGGGCTCCGGGTTACCCCCGCATACACCGCCGCGTTATTGAGCACGACGTCGATGCTCCCGTTGCCGAAGTCCGCGCAGCTTTTCGCGAGGGCCTCGGTGGAGTCGACGCTGGTGACGTCGGCGTAGAAGGCTGCCGCCTCGGCCCCGGTGTCCAGGACCAGCTTGGCGGTTTCCTCCGCACCCTCGAGGTTGACGTCCGCTACGGCCACCCGGTATCCGCGGCGGGCGAAGCCGAGCGCGAACGCCCGGCCCAGCCCGCCGGCGGCACCGGTGATCAGGACGGTGCGGGCGGGCCGGTCCGCACCGTCATATTCCGCAGCAGACATATTTGAAGCTGGCATGTTCGGATCAGACATGGCTGTGGCTGTGCGCCCCGGGTCCGGTGACCTGCAGCTCCGGCTCCCCGGCGTCGGGAATCAGCGCGTCGAGGATCTGGACCGTTCCCTTGGTGCCGTCCACCCGCAGGCGCTGGCCGGTCTTGATCGTGGTGGAGGCCGAGCCGGTTCCGGTCACGGCCGGGAGGCCGTATTCGCGGCAGACGATGGCGGCGTGGCTCATCATGCCGCCGATGTCCGTGACCGTGGCCTTGATTTTGCCGAAGATCGGGCCCCAGGACGGCGCGGTGACGGTGGCGACCAGGATCTCCCCCTGTTGCACCTCGGAGAGCTGGTCCGCGTCGGTGATGACACGGGCCAGGCCCTCGACAACGCCGGGAGAGGCCGCCATGCCGCGCAGGCCGCCGCCTTCCACCGCTTCGCCGGCGCCCAGCCACTGCTGGACCTGCTCGGTGGTGATGCCCCAGAGCATCCGGGTGAAGGGTTCGGTGATGGATTCCGGCGGGGTGTTCAGTGCCGGGGCCGGCCGGGCGGTCTTGAGCGCGTCCACGATTCCGCGGCGGCGCTCGATCTCGGCCGGCCAGTAGTCCGGGCCGATCGGCTTGGCGCCGACGCCCCAGCCGGTGACGAGGTCGAACAGCGCGTCGCGGACCTCGTTGCGACCCAGGTACAGGAGGTCGTCCGGTTCGGTCCAGAAACCCTCGGCCTGCATCATGCGGCTGAGCTCGCGGATCTTGCGCCAGAAGACGCCCATGGTCCAGTGCTCAATGTAGAAGTTGTGGTTTTCCACGTACGGGTAGGCGGTGGCGGCGAGTCCGCGCTTGGCGTCGAAGAGGGCCTGGTTTTCGCCTTCCAGCAGGTCCCGGTATTCCTCGATGATGCGGTCACGTTCGGTGATCAGGGCTTCCACCGGGCGCATGATTTCCTGGCCCTCGTCCACGCGGCGGATGTAGTCCGCGATGTAGCCGAGCGGGATTTCCTGGTGTTCGTTCCAGTACTTGTCGTGGCCGTAGAAGCCGTTGCCCACCGTGAAGTTGAACCATGGGTCCTTGGCGCCCTCGTACTGGGCCACCCAGCGGTCCCCGCCCGGGGCTGCGGCGATGGCGCCTAGGGTGACGTCGACGTCGTCGGTGTTGCCAAAATTCGGCTGAAGCCCCAGTTCGACAGCGAGCTTGGCGAGCTGCTTGAGTTCGTCATCCGGGCGGAAGAGCTCCATGTCCACGCCCTGCACCATGGTGGCGATGGACTGGTCCGGGATGTTGGGGAAGACCTGCTTGCAGAAGTTGAAGAAGTCCAGGTAGGCGATGTAGCCGAGGTTGAGGAACTCGAAGTGGTACTGCCAGTTCTGGTAGGCCAGCTGGATCAGCCGGTCGTAGCTTTCCAACAGCTTCTCGGAGCCGTCCTTGCCCTTGCCGGAGAGGATGTCCTCCATGGGGACCATGTCCGGGAGCTTGGGGAAGGAGATGGTTTCCATCTCGTCGATGGTGCCCTTGACCTTGACGTGCCACTGCTTGAGGAGCTGGTCCCAGTTCTGGAAGTAATGGCCCACGCGCTGTTCGAACAGGGGCACGCGGGCCGCGATCTGGCCCTCCGGTACCGGAATGGGCGACATGTAGAGGTAGCCCAGGTGGACACGGAACTCGATGCCGTTGGCGTTGGGGATCATCAGGTGCCGGGCGTTGTACTGGCCCAGGCACTTGACCGCGAACTCGCCGCCGATGGTCTCGAAGGGCTTGAACACGGTGGGCCAGTGCTGGCTGTCGCAGAACCAGAACTTGGCGTCCTCCTGCTCCTTGAGCTTGTCCTGGAAGACCAGATAGTACGGGTAGATCTTTTCCCAGCCCTCGGCCCCGGCGGGAACCGGAAGCTCGGAGGGCTTGGGGAAGGACTTCAGGGACATGGCGGTCCTTTCAATTCGGGCTCGGCGTTGAGCCTGGGTGACGCAGCGGACTAGCGGGTCAAACTTCTTAGAAGGAGGGCTTCAGCAGGGAGGCTGTGATGCTGCCAAGGTTGAAGCTGCTGGAGGACGACGGCCTGGTGGACGACGGCGTGGTGGACGACGGCGTGGAGCTGGCCGGCGCCGTCGTGGAAGCGGATGTGGCTGAAGAGCCTGCGGGGCTGAGTCCGCTGAAGTAGCCGCCGGCGGATGCCGAGGACGGGACAACCGGCTTCGAGGAATGCACGGTTTCCGGACGGGACTGCAGCAGGAGCAGGTTGTCGCCGGCGGGCAGGTCCGTGTCGAGGGCCCATTCGATGTCCTGCGGGCATTTGTAGTGCTTCTCCGCGCGCTTGGCCATCTGCGCGACGGCGGTGAGCTCGGCGTCGCTGAGGCTGCGGCGGCCGCGGCGTTCGGCGTCGACCTCCCGCTCCACCAGGCGGCCGGCGACGGCGTCCGGGACGAGTTCGGCGTGCTTATCGCCGAGGTGTTCGGAGATGACGGTCAGGGTGACCTTGTCCAGCATGATGTTGTCCGGGGTGACCTGGCCGGAGACCACCATCTCGCCCACCCCGTAGGACGAGTCGATGGTGATCTTGGAGCGGTCGCCGTTGGTGGGATCCATGGTGATCGCGACGCCGGAGACGCGGGCGTTGACCATCTTCTGGACCACGACGGCCATCGAGAGGCCTTCGTTGGGGATGTTGTTCTTGAGCCGGTAGATGATGGCGCGGGAAGTGAAGAGCGAGGCCCAGCACTGGCGGATGTGTTCGGTGACGGCCTTGACGCCGTCGAGCCAGAGGTAGGTGTCCTGCTGGCCGGCGAAAGAGGCGTCCGGCAGGTCCTCGGCGGTGGCGCTGGAGCGGACGGCCACCGGGACGGGAGCGTCGAAGCGGGACATCAGGGACTCGTAGGCCGTGACGGTGAGCTCGCGCAGGGCCGGCGGCACCGGGCGGGAACGGATGTCCTCGCGGATCGCGGCGGAGACCTTGTCCACCTGGCCCATGTCCTCGGGGTCCAGCCCGGCCAGGAGCTCGTGGATGTCCCGGGTGATGCCGGCTTCCTCCATAAAGGCGTCGAACTGGGCCGTCGTGACCACGAAGCCGGGCGGGACGGGCATGCCGGCGGAGGTCATGGTGACCAGGGAGGCGCCCTTGCCGCCAAGGTTTTCGAGCTTCGGTTCGATGCCGCCGTCGAAGAACTGGATGTATTCGTTGCTGTGCATATTTCTCAGGCCTTCCAGCTGACGGGGACGGTCTCGGGGACGCGGAAGGAGAGGTTCTCGCGGAAGGCGATGGCTTCCGGGTTCTCCAGCTGCAGCTCCGGGGCGAGCCGGGCCACTTCCTCGAGGGCGATTTTGGCCTGGAGCTTGGCGAGCATATTGCCCAGGCAGTAGTGGATGCCGTACCCGAAGGAGAGGTGCTCGCGGGCGTTGGGGCGGGTGATGTCGAAGTCCTCGCCGGCGTCGAACTTGGTGTCATCCCGGTTGGCGGAGCCCATGAGGAGCAGCAGCTGCGAGCCCTCTGCAATGGCGACGCCGCCGACTTCGGTGTCTTTGAGGGCCTTGCGGCGCCAGCCGACGATCGAGCCGGCGTAGCGCAGGACCTCGTCGATGGCGGCGGGGATCTTCTTGGGGTCCTCCACGAGCTGCTGCCACTGCTCGGGGCGGGCGAGGAGTTCGCGGAGGGCGTTGGAGATCAGGGTGGTGGTGGTCTCGTGGCCGGCGAAGAGCAGGCTGTAGAGGACGGAGGCGATCTCGTGGTCCGAGATTTCGGCGCCTTCCTGCTGCGACTTCACGAGGTCCGCGGTGAGGTTGTCGCCGCCTTCCTCGTGGGCAACCCTGACCAGGCGCAGGCATTCCTGCCAGTACTCCACGAGGTTGTGGGCGTGCGGGATTTGTTCCTCGTCGCTGAGGTCGCCCCAGGTCATCGCGGCTCGGGAATCGCTCCAGCGCTTGAAGGTGTCCACCTGGGAGACGTCCGCGCCGATCAGGGTCAGGATGGTGATGGTGGGGACGTCGTAGGCGAGGTCCTTGACCATGTCGCCGCGGCGTTCCGGCCGGGCGAGCATCTTTTCGAGCAGTTCGACGACGTTCTGCCGGATGAACGGTTCCAGGGCCTTGTAGCGGCGGGGCGTGAAGGCCTTCTGGACCACGGCGCGGATGCGGGTGTGCTCCGGCGGCCGGCGGGCGGAGAGCCCCGAGTAGGCGGTGAAACCGCCGTCGTCCATGATCTTCTTGGCGGCGGCGCCGCGTTCGCGGACGGGGGCCTGGGCGTTTTCGCTGGAGAAGGTCTCCCAGTCCTCGAAGACGGCCTTGATGTCGTCGTAACGGGAGACGACATAGAGGCCGATCCGCTCGTCGAACATGACGGGCTGCTCGGCCCGGAGTTCGGCGTAGGCGGAGAAGGGATCCTTCATCTGGAACGGCTCGTAGCCGTGGTGCCCGGCAGGGGCGTCCGCGCCGTGGCCAAAGGGACAGCGGCCGGCCGTTTCAGTCGACGATGACATCTGGGCTCCTTGGTTTTCGGTCCCGCCGGCAGCGCCAGTGCATGCCGGGGGTTCTTATTCACCAGTGTGGCCCCCCTCACCCCGGAACGGCAGGGCTGACTTCCACTGAGCGGAAGCCAGTTACTAGCGCCCTTGCGGGGGCGGGGATACGGCCTAGTCCGTTCCCGCGACGTGGCTGCCCAGCAGGGTTTCCAGCGGGATCCGCGCAGTGGCGCGTTCGATCTGCGCCGCGATTCCCCGCAGGACCGGCAGGTGCCGGGTCATCGTGGCGGCCTGATTGGTGGGCAGCACCAGGCCGATCGAGGCACCTATCCTGCCGGTATGGAAGACCGGAACGGCGATGGAGCAGGAACCCAGCCGGACTTCCTCGAGGGTGGTGGCGTAGCCCTGCTCCCTGATCTGGATCAGCTCCGCGGCCAGCTTTTTAGGGTCCACGTGGGTGTGCGCGGTGTGCCGTTCCAGCTGCCGGTTCAGGTAGGCGTCACGGACCCAGTCCTCCTCGAAGGCCAGGATGACCTTCCCGACGGCGGTCGCGTGCATGGGCAGCCGACCGCCGACGCGGGACGCCCGAGGTACCCGTTTGGAGCCGTAGACGCGGTCGATGTACAGCACTTCGTGGCCGGTCCGGACGGCCAGGTGCGCGGTTTCGCCGGTGAGGGAGAACAGGTCCTGGACGTATGGCCGGGCCGCGTCACGAAGCTGGCGGCCGGTATTCTGGGCGAGCTCCCAGAGGCGGATGCCCAGCTGGTAGCGGCCGTTGGGCTCGCGGGAAAGGAAGCCCCAGTCGGTGAGCTCGTTGACCAGCCGGTGGGCGGTGCTCAAGGGGAGGCCGGACTTTTCGGCGATGTCGGTCAGGCTGAGGGCGCCCCGGGACTGTTCGAAGGCCGCCAGGATGGAGAGGACCTTCGAGGTCACCGTCCTGCCGGGTTCGCGGCTGCCGCCGGCCATGGTGGCCTCCTCGTCGCGGGCACTGGACCTGTTTCTGGCCGTCAAGGGCCACGTGGCCGCCCGGAATTGAGTGTAGTCCGCAAGTCCCGCACCTTGCCGGCGCTCAGCCGTGGACATGTCCCGCGGCCCCGTGGGGACATGTCCCGTGGCGGACCTCGGCAGTGGGCAAGTCCCGGGGTCCCGCGGGGACATGTCCCCCGGCGCGGCTCAGGGATGGACATAGTGGGCCTATGTCCATCCCTGGGCGCCAGAGGGGGGCATGTCCCGCGGTCAGGACTCCAGGACCAGCAGCTGGGCCTTGTCCGCGTCCCAGCCCACCCACAGTTCCTCGTCCGGCCGGATCCCGGCGCCCCTGTCCGAGCTCAGCTCACGGAGCTGGAGTTCGTGGCCGCCGGCCGTGAGGCGGTGGCGGACCGTGGCGCCCAGATTCGTGGAGGACATCAGGGTCGCGGCGCATCCGTTGCCCGCGGAGGCCCGTGTCCTGAATTTGAGGTGCTCCGGGCGGATGGAGACGGCGTAGTTCTCACCGCTTGCCCCGCGGTCCCGGACCTTCGCCAGCCCCAGTCCGCCGAGGTCCACCACGGCTTCCTCGCCGTTGCGCTCCACGATGGTGCACGGGATGAGGTTCGTGTCGCCCAGGAAGCTGGCCACCCAGTCGGTCATGGGATGGTTGTACACCTCCTCCGGCGGGCCGGACTGCACGATCTTCCCGTCCCTCATCACCACGATCCGGTCCGACATGGCCATGGCCTCGTCCTGGTCGTGCGTCACGAACAGCACGGAGATGCCCAGGCCCTTCTGCAGGGTCTTGATCTCTTCCTGCATCTGCTCGCGGAGGCGCTTGTCCAGGGCCGCCATCGGCTCATCGAGCAGCAGCGCGGCCGGGTTGAAGACCAGTGCCCGGGCCAGCGCCACCCGCTGCTGCTGTCCGCCGGAGAGCTGGAGCGGCTTGCGGCCGCCCATCTTGCCCAGTCCCACCCGGTCGAGGGCTTCCTCGGCGCGCTGGCGGCGTTCCTCGCGCGGCACCTTCCTCATGCGGAGCGCAAACTCCACGTTTTCCAGCGCGCTCATGTGCGGGAACAGGGCGTAGTTCTGAAACACCACACCGAGATTGCGGTCCCGGGGCGGCAGCGAGTCCACGGGTTTGCCGTCAATGAGGACGGTTCCGGCGGTGTGGTCTTCAAAGCCCGCAACCATCATCATGGTGGTCGTTTTGCCCGAGCCGCTGGGGCCCAGGAGGGTCACGAACTCCCCGGGCTGGACTGTCAGGTCCAGTTCGTCCACGGCAACGACGTCGCCGTAGTGCTTGCTGACCTGGCGGAGCTCAATGGCGCCCCGGGCGGCCCTGGCCGTGCCGGGAATTGACTCCGCGGAAATCACTGATGCGGTCATCGACTTTCCTTACGTTTGTGCGGACACGGCCAGCGGCAGCATCCGGGTTGAAGAGCGGCGCTTGAGGACAAACAAGACCTGGAGCAGCAGCCCGATGGTGGCGACGCTGACCAGCAGGGCGGAAGACACCGCGATCTTCGGGGTCAGGTTGAACTGGATATCCGTGAACATCTTCACCGGCAAGGTCGTGGCCCCCGGGGACTGCATGAACAGGGACATCACCGTCTCATCGATGGAGACCGAGAACGCGAAGAGCGCCCCGGAGATCAGGCCGGGCAGGATGATCGGCAGATACACGTGCCGGAGGACGGAGAGCGGTCCGGCCCCGAGGCTCTGCGCCGACCGAACCAGGGCCGGGTTGAGCCCGGCGAGGCTGGCGCGGGTGGTCAGGTACACGTAGGGGGTCGCGATCACGGCGTGCGCCAGGCCGATGGGGACGATGCTGCCCACCATGCCGATCGAGATGAAGAACTGGTAGAACGCCAGCGCCAGCACCACGGTCGGCACGATCATCGGTGCGAGGATCAGGCCCACCACGGCGGGCTGGCCAGGGAACTTGCGCCCGTGCAGGCCGATCGCCGCGGTGGCGCCCAGCAGCACGCCGATCACGACGGCGATCGCCGCCGACTGCAGGCTGGCCGTCAGGGCGGAGGTCCAGGCCCGGTCGGCGAAGAATCCGGCCACGGCGGCGAAGGAGATTCCCTCCGGCGGGAAGGTGATGTAGCGGCTGTCGTTCAGCGCGACCGGCACCACAATCGCCGTCGGAATGACGAGGAACAGGAAGGCCGGGATGGAAAGAAGCGCCAGCAGGCGGTGCTGCGGATTAGTTGTCTTCATGTTGGCCTCCTGCCTTGAGGACGCGCTGGTAGACGGCTACGAGGATGCTGACCATGACCGTCAGGATGACGGCCAGCGCAGCGGCCCCGGAGAAGTCCGTGAGCTGTCGGGCGTAGTAGTCGATCTGGTTGGCGATCATCATGTCGCCGGGTCCGCCCATCACCACCGGGGTGATGAAGAAGCCCGTGCTAATGATGAAGACCAGCAGCCCGGCCGCGGAGATGCCGGGCATGCTCAGCGGCAGCGTGATCCTGCGGAAGACGGATCCTTCCCGCGCGCCAAGCGAGCGGGCCGCGAGCCCCAGCCGGTCATCAATTGATGTCAGCGAGGAGAAGATCGGGAACACCGCGTATGGCAGGAGGCAGTGCACCATGCCGACGATCACGGCGAACCGGTTGTGCAGCAACGGGATCGGCGCACCTGTAAGCCCGATTCCCTGCAGGAATGCGTTCACAATGCCGTTGTCCTGGAGCAGGACCGCCCAGGCGAAGTTCTTCACCAGGATGCCGGTCCAGAACGGCAGGAGTACGACGGCGAACAGGATCACCCGGGTGACATTGCCGGCCCGCCACAGGACCATGGCGATGATGTAGCCCAGCACCACAGTGACAATGGTGCTGGCCAGGCTGATGGTCAGGGTGTTGACCAGTGCGCGCACCACCAACGGGTCCTCGAGGACCCGCTGGTAGGCGTTGTCGGCGAAGCTTGCGCCGACCAGTTTGCCCAGCGGCGTCAGGAACAGCACGACGTCGAAGGCCAGGATCGGAGCCAGCAGCAGCCACCAGCCGCTGCGCCGCCGTCGGGGTGCTGCCTCAGCGGAGGCCGGCGCCCCGCGGCCCCGCGGCCGTGGACGTTCGAGAGTTGCGTTGCTCATGTCAGCTGGCCTGCCAGAGCTTGAACTGCTGCTCGGTCTTCTTCAGGTTCTGCGACCACCACTTGTCGTCGCGGACCAGGATCTTGTCCGCGAGCCGGGGGCTGGTGGGAAGCGTGTCGGCGATTTCCTTCGGCAGCTTGGACAGCGCCGGAGTGTTGGCCAGGGTCAGGTTGGTGACCTTGTCGAACGCTGCGCCGGCCTCGGCGTCGTTGGACATGAAGTTCATCAGCTTGAAGGCCGCTTCCTTGTTCTTGGCGCCCTTCGGAACCACGAAGTAGTCGCCGGCGAGGACGGCGTTTTCGGCGGAGAAGTTCAGTTTCGCGCCGTCGTTGCGGGCTGCGTTAATGCGGTTGTTGAAGCTCGTTGAGAGCGAGACCTCACCGGAGGTGAGCTGCTGGATGGGCTCCTGGTTGGCGGCGTGGTACAGCAGCCGGTCCTTGCCCGGGTGCTGGCCCAGGACCCTCAGGGCCCGGTCGACGTCGAGCGGGTAGATCTTGTCGAACGGGACACCGTCGGCCAGCAATGCGGCTTCCAGGACGGAGCTGTCGGAGAGCTGGTTGTACACCGAGCGCTTGGTGTTGTACTTGCCCTGGTCGAAGAACTGGGCCCAGTCTTTCGGTGCCTGCGCGTCAGAAATGACCTTCTGGTCCCACGCCATGACAAACAGGAAGCTCAGGTACTTGATGCCGTATTCAGCCTTCGCGTATCCGGGCAGGCCCTTGTCGCTGATGATGTCATAGTCGAACTTCTCCAGCAGCCCCTCGGCCACGGCCACCTCATACTCCGGCGCCGTGATTTCCACGAGGTCCCACTGCACGTCGCCGGACTGGACCTGGGCCTTGAGCGCGGCCAGGGAGGTGTTGGCCAACAGCGTCGTCTGGATTCCCGACTGCTTGGAAAACGGGTCCAGGATGGTCTGGGTCAGCTGGTCGTTGTACGAGCCACCATAGGACGTGACCGTCACCGTCTTGTTGGCGGCGGCACTTTCGGCGGGCTTCACCGCGCAGCCGGACAGCGCCAGACCCGCAAATGGCGTCAGCGCTGCCGCTTTGAGGAGCTGCCTGCGGTCAAAGGGAGTGGAACGGAATGCTGTCATGGGGGAAGTGCCTCTCATGGACGCGGGCACGCCAAAAGAAGGCGTGCAGGATTGCGGGCGTGGTGGGGTGCGGTGCGTGTCATTGCGTGTGGCGCAGTGAAATGAGAAGAAACAGTGGAGTGAGAAGAAGAAGTGACGGCCGCGGTTCGCGCGCGCCATCCACTCCACCTGGAGATCTCGAGTCCGCCTTCCGGCGGCTTTTCGGTTTCGCAACTGTAACTGTGAAGTTGCTCACTAGTCAACAGTTGTATTGCTTTAAGAAACTCCCGGGCTTCGGCCCCGGATGGTCCCCCGGCTGCCGGTTACCGGGGCCTGATTTGCACAGGAAATTCACAGCGAGGCGCTATTGCGGATACAGCGGGGCGACCGACAATGGTTCGACCTGATAGGAGTATTTGCCGGGCGATGGTGGCCGCGACTTACTGGAGTGTCAGTGGCGAGCGTTGTGACCAGTCGAGCCGGAAACAAGCGAACTTGTACCGACTAGTGATGGGCTCCCGGCATGATCACTCTCCGCAAGCATGTACTTCCCTCAGTCCTGGCCCTGGTCCTGCTCTCGACGTCGGCCTGTACCTCCGGGGTCGCGGCGCTATGTTGAGGAGCAGCTGCGTGCGGCCGGGCATGCGCCGGTGCGGCAAAGCTTCACGTTCAAGGAGGATGGCCGGCGCGGCAAGACGGTGGAGTCCTTCAACATCCTGGCCGACACCGGGGGCAGTGCCGAGCACACCGTGGCGGTGGGCGCGCATCTGGATTCCGTGCAGGAGGGACCGGGCATTGATGACAACGGCAGCGGGGTCGCGGCGGTCCTGGAGACCGCGCGGTGGATGAAGGAGGCCGGGATCACGCCGGCCAACCGGGTCCGGGTTCGCGTTCTGGGGCGGCGAGGAGGACGGCCTGTACGGGTCACAGCACTACGTCGACGAGCTCAGCGCGGCCGAGATCGGCCAGACCGCGGCGAACCTGAACGTGGACATGGTGGCCTCGCCCAACGGGGTGCGCTCGGTCCATGACGGGGACGGGACGGATTTCGGCCACGCCGGCCCGGCCGGGTCCAAGGCGATCGAGGACATCTTCTTCCGCTACTTCCAGGAGAACGCGCTGCCGGCCGAGACCACGCCCTTTGACGGCGGGTCCGACTACGACGCCTTCCTCTCGGCCGGCATTCCCGGCGGTGGGCTGTTCACCGGCGATGAGAAGAGGAAGACCCAGGCCCAGGCCCAGACCTATGGCGGGGAGGCCGGCAAAGACCTCGATCCCTGCTACCACGAGGCCTGCGACACCATCGCCAACACCAACCCGGAACTGCTCACCGAGATGTCCGGGGCCCTGGCCTACGGCACCGTGGCCTACGCGATGGCCAAGACCGGCTAAACACCTCTTCGCCGCAGCCTCCGGAGCGTCCCACAGGAAGGTCCCCGGCCCAACCACCTTCTGTTGAGGGGCCGGGCCGGGGACCTTGCAAGGGCCGAATTGTGCCTTAGATTCCGGCCCCGCGCCGCGCCGGGGCTCCTTGGGGCTGCCGCACGGCGGCCGGCGTGAACTGTGCGCCGGTATCCGGGAACCCGGGCACGGCAATGCGCGCATGGGTGTGGATCTCCTCGACGGAGTCGCGCGTGTGCTGCGCGATCTTCTCCATGGTGGTGACCCACATGCCGTCCATCGACTTGACCCGGTCCATCAGCTGTTCCAGTGCCACGGCCTTGGACGGCCGGCCGGAAATGAAGGGGTGGTTGGTCAGGACGAAGCAGCTCCCGGCAGCGTGGTGGGCCTCGGCCTCCAGCGTCCACATTTCCAGGACCTTGGCCGGGCTTTCGATGACGCCGCTTCCGGTGACGCCCGGATAGAAGGCATACTGCTCCCAGTCGTCCAGAGCCCAGTCGACAGGGATTTCCACGAGATCGCGGGGGTCTGCCTCGGCAACGCTGAAGCGGTACGGCGCGTCGCCGTCGAGCAGGCTTGAGTCATAGAGGAACCCGCGGTCGGCAAGGAGCGTCGCGGAATGCCAGTTGAGCTCCCACCACGGGGCACGGTAGCCGGTCGGCCGGACGCCGGCGGCCTTGGCCAGGGCATCCAGGCCCCGGTCGAGGTACCGCGCCTCCGTGGCGGCGTCGATGCCCTGCATGTGTTCGTGCAGGTATCCGTGGTGCGCAATCTCGTGGCCGCCGTCGGCTATCCGCCGGACCACGTCCGGGTAGCATTCGGCGGTGAATCCCGGGACGAAGAACGTCGCCTGGATCTGCTGGCGCTCGAGGATCTGCAGGATCCGCGGGACGGCGACCTTGGGCCCGTAGGACTGGTGCGTCATGAGTGACATGCGCCTGGTGCTCTGCGGGTCATGGGCGATGGTGCAGGATTCGGCGTCGACGTCGAAGGTGAAGGACGCTGCGGCCCGATGACCTTCGGGCCAGGTGATGGGATGGGCGGTGTCGGCGAAAGCGGGGAAGTTCACGGGGCTGGTCTCCTGCTAGAGGGCGGTGCGGGTGGTTGACGGGACCGCGAGGTCGCTGGCGTGAGGCGCATCTGCGGCCTGTTCGCTGTCGGGAACATCAAGGAACTTGCGGTGGAAACGCGGGCCGAGGACGGCGTAGGCGGCAGCGCTGGACAGTCCCCCGGCGAGCCAGGACAAATCCCACCCGCCCAGGGCGACCGCTATGGGTCCCTGCATTGCCGGCACCAGCCCGTACATGAACAGCCAGGTGGCGAAGATGCCGATGATCAACGAGGCGATGCCGGCCGGATTCACGCCCGGCAGCCGCTTGGTGCCGACGGCGTCGAACAGCCTGGCCGGGTTACCAGGCCAGCGCTTTTCGATCCAGAAGTAGTGGACCAGCATGACTCCGCCCCAGGCAGCCACCCAGGCGACCAGCCCAATCAGCCATGCGTCCAGCACGGACGCGAAGTCCTCCTGGAAGATGAAGAAAATCACGACTGCAAGGGAGAAGACGCCGACGAACAGGTTCAACTTGCGCCTGCTGATGGAGATGTCCAGCGCCTGTGTGGCTACGGAAAAGGTGTAGATGTTCAGGATGTTGGTCGCGATGGGGCCGTGCAGCACCATGAGCAGCACGGGCAGGGCCAGCGCGCCGAAGTTAAGGACGATGAGCTTGCCGGGGTCGATTTCCCCTGTGTTGGTGGCCAGGCTGGCCCCCAGAATGCCCAGCCAGACGACGGGGATGAACTGGCCCAGCACCGACGCGAGGTAGACCTTGCGCTTGGGCACCGTGGTGCTGACGAAGCGCGAGTAGTCTGCGGCGTAGGTGAACCAGGTGATGCCCCAGCCGATGCCGATCGCCGTCATGACAGCGCTCATCGCAGCGATGCGTTCCGAGCCTTCCAGGATGTGTCCTGCCGGGCCGGCGTAGGTCCAGTTGATCTTCATGCCGAACCAGGCCACTGCCGACATCACGGTCAGGATGATGATGGTCGGCGGGACGGTCCATTTTTCGAAGGCGGCGATGGCCTTGTAGCCGAACCAGGCAATGGTTACCTGGGCGGCCATGATGAAGGTGGCAATGGCGATCTTCCACGCATAGTTGTGGGCCTCCGGATCAACCCACCCCAGGGTTCCGAACAGTGCCATGACCAGGTCCAGGATGATCCAGGTGTTGACTGCACACCAGCCGATCACCAGAAGGGCCTGGATCGCCGCCGGGAGGTAGTTTCCGCGCCGGCCGAAGGCGGCGCGGGCCAGGACCATGCCGGTCGCCCCCGTCTTTTGCCCCAGCAGGACAAAGCATCCGAAGAGCAGCATCCCGATCAGGTTGCCAAGGACAAGGACGGTGACCGTGTCCGCGAACCCCAAGCCGAGCTGGATGCCGAGCGCTCCGAGCACCCAGTTGATCGGGGCGAGGTTGGCGCCAGCCCAGATCCAGAACTGGCCGGACACTTTGCGCGTCCGCTCTGATTCGGGGATGGGGTGGAGCCACGCTTCGTGGTCTTCACTGGCTTCCGGCGCGGTGCCGGCTGGGGCCGCTGGGGATTTTTGTCGCATGGGGAGCCTCCGAGGATGTGTGGGATTCCTCAAGATTATGTGTCGCAGGCCACATTCAGCCATATACAATGTGTCTAAACAAACGTAGAGCGACGTGACGGAGTGTAATGTCCATTCGTCTTGAAGACGCCCTGAACCATCCGACGCTGGCGGCCGCCGATCCCGTCATCCGGGCGGCGGCCCGGGCTGCCGCCAGGACCCAGCTGCGGTGGATCCACTCCAGCGAAATCATCGACATCGCGCCGCTGCTTGCCGGCGGGGAGCTGCTGCTGACCGGCGGAGAAGCTCTCGCCCAGGCCTCCGAGGAGCGGCAGGTCAACTACGTTCGCCAACTGGCAGAGCGGGGTGTGGCGGCCGTAGCCATCGAAACCGGGGTGGCCCTTCCGTCTCTGCCGTCCTCAATGGTGGCGGCCGCCGAAGCAGCCGGGCTGCCGCTGATCGAACTTCGCGGGGTGGTGCCGTTCGTCGGCGTCATGCAGGCCATAAACTCGATGCTGGTCAGTGACTCGGTGTCCCAATTGCGGCGGGCGGACGAGGCCAGTCACGCCATGGCAGTCGAGCTGGCGCACGGCGGAGGCCTGGACCGGATCCTCGCCGTGCTGGCCGGCATCATCAATGCCGAGGTGACCCTGACGTCCATAGCGGGCGCGACCCTGGCCAGCGCAACCCCGGGGCAGGCAGAGGCTTCCGACGCCGACGCCTCCTCCCTTGGGCCGCAGGAGCAGGCACGCCTGATCCACATCGACGTGCCGATCCGCGGCATTCTCGCTGCCCAGCTGTTGCTCCGGGTCCCGGCCGGCGAGGACGAGAACCTGGCCCGGACAGCCGGGAACCGCTCAGTGGACATTCTGGCCCTGGCATTGCTCCAGCGGATGTCTCCCGGGCTCAAGGAAGTCGCCGGGGCGGCCCTGCTCCGCGCGATAGATTCGGGCAGCCAGACCTGGCGGCTCCAGCAGCTGGCTTCCGCGGCCGGGATTCCGCCGGGCGCCGCGCTCGTGGCCATCGTGATCCGCTCCGACATGCTCCAACAGCTCCGGGCGCCGGTGGAGCGCCTTCTGACCCGGGGGGCGCAGCCGAGCGCCACCTACGTCGACAACGCCGAGCTCCTGGCGGTGGCCGTCCTGCCGGGCGATAATCCGCGCGAAAGCCGGGATACGCTCCTGGCCGGCCTGCGGGGGCTGCCCGCGCTGGCCGATACGCTCGTTGCCGTTGGCCCGCTGGCCGCCGGGATCTCCGAAGCTCCCTGGTCCCTGTCGGAAGCCAAGCTCACGCTGGAATTGGCGGACGCGCTGGGACATTCACCGGCGGGGGCAACCGGCCCGCACTGTCCCGTGATCGATTCCGAGGCATTCGCCGTCGAACGCCTTGCGGTGGGAAGCCTGGAGACCAGGCAGCGGCGCAACTTCGTGCGCCAGCAGCTGGGCGCACTCCTGGACCATGACGCCCAACGCAATTCGCGGCTGCTCGATACCCTGGCCACCTGGCTGGATTCCGGATGCAACACCGCGCAGGCGGCCAGGGAGCTGCACGTGGAACGGCAGTCGATGCATCAACGGCTGCAGCGGATCTTCGAGCTGTGCGGCGGCGACCCCCGGCGGACGGGCCGGCTTGCGGCGTTGCATTTGGCCACGCGGCTGGCCCGGCTCAGCTGAGGCGGGTGGGTGTTGCTTGCCGGCCCGGCGTTAGTCGTTGCCGCGGGACCCGCGGCCGCCCAGCCGGCTGGTGATTTTATCAGCCGCAGCCGTGCACGCTTCGCCCAGGCTCTGCAGTCCTTCGCGTGAGACGCGGAACCGGGGCGCCGAGATCAGGACGGCCGCCACGATGTTGCCGCGGTGGTCGTGGACGGGAGCGGCCACGCCCACTTCGTCGATGGAGGATTCGCCGTAGTTGATGGCCCAGCCGCGGGCCGTCACATCCTTGAGCTTGATCTGGTAGCCATCCAGGCCCGCGTCATCAAGTCCCGGGTAGCTGATCGCTCCGCTGCGCAGGAGGGTTCGGACGCGTTCGACGGGCGCTGCGGCCAGGAAGACCTGCACGGAGGCGCTCATGGCGTCGGTGTACCGGGCTCCCAGCGGGGTGGTGTGCTTGATCTGGTGGTGGCTCGCGATCTGCTCCACGCACATCGACTCGGCGCCGTTCCACACCATGAGGGCACTGGTTTCGCCGGTCTGTTCGGTGAGTTCGCGCAGGACCGGATACGCCACGCGCCGTTCTTCCAGTTCGGCGAGCAACGGTCCGGCGACGGCGATCAGCCCCAGCCCCAGCCGGAAGCGGCGGGTTTCCGGGTCGCGTTCCACCAGGTGTTCCTGTTCGAAGGTGGCCAGGATCCGGGAAACGGTGCTCTTGTGCAGGCCCACCCGGTTGGCGATCTCGGTGACCCCGAGCAACGGTTCGTCCGCCGTGAAGGTTCGCAGCACGGCGATGGCGTTGACGATGACGGAGGTGCCCTTGGTGTCGCCGTTTCCGGTGGTCCCGGGAGATTCTGCTGGGGTCATGGTGTCTACCATCATTCCGCATGAGGGCCCAAAAGCGGCGCCACGGTGGACGTGGCTGTCGTGCTCGCGGTAGCCGCCGGCGCCTGGCTGGCCGTCCAGGACGGTGATCATGGGTTCCATGGAGACCACCATGCCGGGCTCGAGCACGGTATCGATGTCCTCGCGGAGTTCCAGTCCGGCCTCGCGGCCGTAGTAGTGGCTCAGGACGCCGAACGAATGTCCGTAGCCGAACGTCCGGTTGGCAAGGAGTCCGTGGCCCACGTAGATCTCGTTCAGCTCGGCGGCAATGTCCTTGCAGACAGCTCCCGGCTTGATGAGCTCGAGTCCGCGCTTGTGGACCTCCACGTTGATGTTCCACAGCTCCAGGGAGCGGGCGTCGGGTTCGCCGTAGAACAAAGTGCGCTCCAGTGCGGTGTAGTACCCGGACGTCATGGGGAAACAGTTCAGGGACAGGATGTCGTGTTCCTGGATCTTGCGAGTGGTGGCCCAGTTGTGGGCTCCGTCGGTGTTGATGCCGGACTGGAACCATACCCAGGTGTCACGAATTTCCGAATCCGGGAATGTCCGGGCGATTTCGTGGACCATGGCCTCGGTGCCGATCAGGGCGACCTCATATTCGGTGATGCCGGCGGTGATGGCGTTGCGGATGGCTTCGCCGCCCAGGTCACCGATGCGGGCCCCGTGCTTGATCACCTCGATCTCTTCGGCCGATTTGATCATCCGCTGGCGCATCGCGGCCTGGGCCACGTCCACCAGGGTGGCCCCGGCAAAGGCTGCCTGGATCTTGTTCCGGTTGTCCAGCGGGAGCGAATCGTCTTCGACGCCGAGCCGGCGGGGGTTGATTCCGCGGGTGCGAAGCGCCTCCTGGATGGCGAAGATGTAGTTGTCCCGGCGCCAGTCCGTGTACACCACGTTGTCGCCGTAGCTGCGCCGCCACGGCATGCCGGCGTCGATGTTGGCCGTGACTGTCACGGTGTCGTCCTTGGTGACCACCATGGCGTAGGACCGGCCGAAGTAAGTGAAGAGGAAGTCCGAGTAGTACTTGATGGAGTGGTAGCTGGTCAGGACGACGGCGTCCAGGTCCTTCTCGGCCATGATGCGGCGCAGTCCGCCGAGCCGGCGCTCAAATTCGGCGTTGGAAAAGGTCAGCTTTTCCTTCTGCCCGTTGTGCAGGACTTTCAGTCGCTCCAGTTCGGCGATGGACGAAGCGTTGTTGGAGGTTGCGATGGTCATGGTGGTGGTGCCTTTCTGCAGTGCTGTTCTTTGGAGGGGAAAATTTGGGGGCCGGCCGGGACTACTCGTGGCGCAGCGGTTCTTTGCTGGTTTCCCGGGAGAGCGCCACGGCGATCAGGGAGATGGCCGCGGCGCCGGCCAGGTACCAGGCCGGCGCCAGGTCATTGGCCGTCGCGGCGATCAGGAGGGTGGCCATGAACGGTGCAGTGCCGCCGAAGAGCGCGTTGGAGAGATTGAAGCTGACGGCGAAGCCGCTGTAGCGGACGCGGGTGGGGAACATTTCCGCCAGGAAGCTCGGGAGCGTGCCGTCGTTGAGCGTCAGCATGCCGCCCAGCAGGATCTGGACCAAGACGATCACCAGGAAGTTCCCGGTGCCCAGCAGGGCGAAGGCCGGCACCGTCAGCAGGATGAAGCTCAGGGATGCAGCGATCAGCACCTTCTTGCGGCCGTAGCGGTCCGAGAGCATACCGGTCAGGAAGATGAACCCGATGTATGTCACCAGGGCGATGGTGGTGGCCAGGAAGGATTCGGCCGCACCGAGACCGAGCTCCGAGGACAGGTACGTGGGCATGTAGCTCAGGATCACGTAGAACCCGACGGCGTTGAGCAGCACGGCTCCGACGGCCTTCAGCAGCAACCGCCAGTGGTTCCGGAAGAGGCTGGATACCGGGGCCTTGATGGCCTGGTCCTCCTCTGCCAGTTCGCGGAACACCGGCGTGTCTTCGAGCTTGGTGCGGATATAGCGTCCGATCAGGCCCATCGGGGCGGCGAGCAGGAACGGCAGGCGCCATCCCCAGCTCTGCATCGCCTCTGCGCTGAGCAGGACGGTCAGCAGGCCCGCGAGCAGGGAGCCGAGCAGCAGGCCCGCGGCCGTGCTGGCCGGAACCACGGCCGCGTACAGGCCGCGCTTGTTCGCGGGGGCGTACTCCACCAGGAAGGCGGACGCGCCGGCATATTCGCCCGAGGCGGAGAAGCCCTGGACGACGCGCACCACCAGGAGAAGGATCGGTGCCCAGATGCCGATGGCGTTGTATCCCGGGATCAGGGCGATGCAGAAGGTCGCTCCGGACATGATCAGGATTGACAGGGAAAGCGCGGTACGGCGCCCCACCCGATCGCCAATGTGGCCCCAGACGACGCCGCCAAGCGGCCGCACCAGGAATGAGATCGCGAACAAGGCGAAGGTCAGCAAAAGCGCGGTCTGGGGATTGGACTCGGGGAAGAAGACCGCGGCGATTGTTGCGGCCAGGTAGCCGTAAACGGCGTAGTCGAACCATTCGACGAAGTTCCCGATGAAGCTGGCGGCGACCACCCGCCGTCGGGTTTCCCTGCTGACTGCGGGATCGTGGCCGCCAGGGGCCGCATGGCCTCTCAACGTGGTTGGTCCCGAGGAAGTACTGCCATGCCCGTTATTCGACTCCGGGCTGGTCTGCCCCGCAAGAGTGGCGGGGGAGGAAGTTTCGTTACTCATGTGTCCACCAAAGTGTTTTGGAGTTGCAATCAGTGCAACGCTGTTGCACCAGATTAGGCGTGACGCATGACACAGTCAATGCTTTTTTGTTGCCTACTTTGCCGACCGCCTGGAAGAGAGGCGCCGCTGCAGCCGCGCGGTAGATGCCCGGGGGGCGACACTATGACAGTTGCATTCAGCGTGACAGAGTTGCACATTTGCGACGTGTGCGCGTCAGCTTGGGAAAAGCTTGAGCCGGGAAGCGCGGCAGTTCCGCCCCGACCGACGCGGTGGCAAACTGGGTGGACAATCGAGTGACTGGGGGGTCCACGTCAGGAGATCGTCATGGGCATTCTGGTACGCACGGGCACTTCCGGCCGCCGGACGGCGGTCCAGCCATGATGGCCGGGTGGGCCTATCTCATGGCGGCAATCATGACCGTCGATTCGCTCCTGCTGGGACTACTCCTGATGAACGTGACGTGGCCGAAGCGCTGGAAGAAATAAAGCCGAGCCTCGACGCGCATTCTGTTCGGCGACGCGGCAAATACCCGACTCGCCCGCGTTCGGGTGTCGGTGGGTAATTTGCGCAACGCCAGGCACGAAGGGCGTCGGACTAGCCCTCGGCCTGCGCGGCCAGCCGGCGGCTAGAGGACCTTGCGGATGGTCTCCTCGAAGCTGGTGACGTGGTGCAGGGCGAGTTCACCGGCCCTGTCCGCGTCACCCTCGGCCACCGCCCTGAGCAGCTCCACATGCTCGCTAATGTGGCCGCTGACCGAGGGGACCTTGTCCAGGACCAGGCACCAGATGCGCGTGGCCAGGTTGTCGTAGCGGATCAGAGTGTCCTCCAGGTGCGGGTTGGCCGCGGCCCGGTAGATCAGGCGGTGCACCGTCAGGTCGTAGCGCATCAGCTCCCGGGACTCTGCGGGACTCGGAGCCAGTTCCGCAATGGTCTTGGCGACATCCAGCAGTTCGCGGCGCATGGCGGCGTTGGCCCGCGTTGCCGCCCGGCGCGCCGCCAGCGGTTCCAGCAGTTCCCGGATTTCCGAGACGTCGGCCAGTTCCGTGAAGTCCACCCCGGTGGCAAAGGTTCCCCGTCGCGGATAGGAAACCACCAGGTGGTCCACTTCCAGCCGCTTGATCGCCTCGCGCACGGGAGTGCGGCCGAACCCGAGCTCGGCGGCGAGCTGCCCGTCATTGATGGGTTCGCCCGGCCGGATTTCGAGCATGATCAGCTTGTCGCGCAGCTGCCGGTACGCGGCCTCCGCCTGCGAGATGGCTTCGTCCTCTGCGGGCGGCAGGACGGTGAGTGCATTCACAGCTCGGCTCCGTTTCTGGATTTCAACCGGAAGCCTGGTTCCACTCGGCTTCCGGCTATTGACTCTGGTGTAATCTCAATCATACCATTGTTCTCACACTGATATATCAGTCATAGCAATAGTGGTATTTCAAAGGAGCAACCGTGGTTGAGCAGTTGAACGAGCGACTTTCCGTAGTCGATCCCGAGGTCGAAGAGGCCGTGGCGAGGGAACTGAGGCGCCAGCAGTCCACCCTGGAAATGATTGCGTCCGAGAACTTCGCCCCCGCCGGGGTCATGGAGGCACAGGGGTCGGTGCTGACCAACAAGTACGCCGAGGGCTACCCGGGCAAGCGCTACTACGGCGGCTGCGAGCACGTTGACGTGATCGAACAGCTCGCCATCGACCGGGTCAAGGCCCTGTTCGGCGCCGAGTACGCCAACGTCCAGCCGCACTCCGGCGCGCAGGCCAACGCCGCCGCCATGTTCGCCCTCCTGGAACCGGGCGACACCATCATGGGACTCGCCCTGGCGCACGGCGGCCACCTCACCCACGGGATGAAGATCAACTTCTCCGGCAAGCTCTACAACGTGGTCCCGTACCACGTGAGCGAACACAACCACCTGGTGGACATGGCCGAAGTGGAGGCCCTGGCCCTTGAGCACCGGCCCAAGATGATCGTGGCCGGCTGGTCCGCCTACTCCCGGCAGCTGGACTTCGCCGAGTTCCGCCGCATCGCCGACCTCGTGGGCGCCTACCTCATGGTGGACATGGCCCACTTCGCCGGCCTGGTCGCCGCAGGGCTGCACCCGAACCCGGTCCCCTACGCCGACGTCGTCACCACCACCACGCACAAGACCCTCGGCGGCCCGCGCGGCGGCGTGATCCTGGCCAAGGAGGAGTACGCACGCAAGATCAACAGCGCCGTGTTCCCCGGCCAGCAGGGCGGCCCGCTGGAACACGTGATCGCGGCCAAGGCCGTGGCCTTCAAGATCGCGGCGTCCCCCGAGTTCAAGGAACGCCAGGAGCGCACGCTCGAAGGCGCCGGGATTCTCGCGTCCCGGCTCCTGAAGGACGACGTCGCGGCGGCCGGGATCTCCGTGGTCAACGGCGGCACCGACGTGCACCTGGTCCTGGTGGACCTGCGGGACTCGGAACTGGACGGGCAGCAGGCCGAAGACCGGCTCCACCGGATCGGCATCACCGTCAACCGCAACGCCGTCCCGTTCGATCCCCGCCCGCCCATGGTCTCCTCCGGGCTGCGGATCGGCACCCCCGCCCTGGCCACCCGCGGCTTCGGTGCCGCGGAGTTCACCGAGGTGGCGGACATCATCGCCGCCGCCCTCATCTCGCAGGCGCCGGGGGACGAACTCAGCGACCAAACCGCCGCTGAACTGCGCGGACGCGTCAGCGCCCTCGCGGACCGATTCCCCCTTTACCCGCATCTCGGCACCAGCACAGCGGCGACCGGGCTTGAGGCAGAACTGATTGGAGCAGCACAATGACCACCGAACACCTGCCCGAGCACCCGGACTTCCTCTGGCGCAACCCGGACCCCAAGTCCTCCTACGACGCCGTGATTGTCGGCGGCGGCGGACATGGACTGGCGACGGCGTATTACCTGGCCAAGAACCACGGGATGACCAACATCGCCATCCTGGAAAAAGGCTGGCTCGCCGGCGGCAACATGGCCCGGAACACCACCATCATTCGCTCCAACTACCTCTGGGACGAGAGTGCCGCGATCTACGAGCACGCCCTGAAGCTCTGGGAGATCCTGCCCGAAGAACTCGAATACGACTTCCTGTTCAGCCAGCGCGGGGTCATGAACCTGGCCCACACCTTGGGCGACGTCCGCGAAAGCGTCCGCCGCGTCGGAGCCAACAAACTCAACGGCGTCGACGCCGAGTGGCTGGACCCGCAGCAGGTCAAGGAACTCTGCCCCATCCTGAACATCAACGACAACATCCGCTACCCGGTCATGGGCGCCACCTACCAGCCGCGCGCCGGCATCGCCAAGCACGACCACGTCGCGTGGGCGTTCGCCCGCAAGTGCGATGAGCTGGGCGTGGACATCATCCAGAACTGCGAAGTCACCGGCTTCGTCAAGGACGGGAACAAGGTGGTGGGCGTCAAGACCAACCGCGGCACCATCAACACCGAAAAGGTGGGACTCTGCGCGGCGGGACACAGCTCGGTGCTGGCCGAAATGGCCGGGTTCCGGCTCCCCATCCAGTCCCACCCCCTCCAGGCACTGGTGTCCGAGCTCCACGAGCCCGTCCACCCCACCGTGGTCATGTCCAACCACGTCCACGTCTATGTCTCCCAGGCGCACAAGGGTGAATTGGTCATGGGCGCCGGAGTGGACTCCTACAACGGCTACGGCCAGCGCGGATCATTCCACGTCATCGAGCACCAGATGGCAGCCGCCGTCGAACTCTTCCCGATCTTTGCCCGGGCCCACGTGCTCCGGACATGGGGCGGGATTGTGGATACCACCTTGGATGCCTCCCCGATCGTGGGCACCACCCCGGTGGAGAACATGTTCGTCAACTGCGGGTGGGGAACCGGCGGATTCAAGGGCACGCCGGCCGCCGGGCTGACGTTCGCCCACACGATCGCCACCGGAACACCGCACAAACTCAACCAGCCCTTTGCACTCGAGCGCTTCGAAACCGGCGCCCTGATCGATGAACACGGCGCCGCCGCCGTGGCCCATTAGAAAGAGGTAAGGACATGCTCCTGATTCCCTGCCCCAACTGCGGTCCCCGCGACGAGACCGAATTCCACTACGGCGGCCAGGCCCACGTGGCCTACCCCGAAAACCCGGCAGAGCTCACAGACCGCGAATGGGCCGAGTACCTGTTCTACCGCGACAACACCAAGGGCGCCTTCGCCGAACGCTGGCTGCACAGCACCGGGTGCCGGCAATGGTTCAACATGCTCCGCGACACCGTCACCTACGACATCCAGGCCGTCTACCCGATGGGCCAACCGCGCCCTGACAAGGAAAATGCAGCCACGGGGACCACAGCCCCCACCCTCACCAGCCCCGTATCCCCGGAAGGAGCAGTCAAATGACCGCTCAGCCGCAGCCCGCGCGTCTTAGCACCGGCGGCCGCATCGACCGCAGCGTCACCTGGCGTTTCACCCTGGACGGCCGTGAGTACACGGGCCACCCCGGCGACACCCTCGCCTCCGCGCTGCTGGCCAACGGCCGGCTCCGCGCGGGTGACTCCCTGTATGAGGGACGGCCCCGCGGCATCATGTCCGCCGGGGTGGAGGAATCCAACGCCCTGGTCAAGGTCGCCGCCCGGTTCCCGGGCCACGTGGCCGAATCCATGCTCCCCGCCACCACGGTGTCCCTCGTGGACGGCCTCAGCGCCGAGTACCTCAGCGGACTGGGAAAACTGGACCCGGCCGAGGACCACGCCGAATACGACAAGAAATACGTCCACACCGACGTCCTCGTGGTCGGCGGCGGGCCCGCAGGCCTGGCCGCAGCGCGGCAAGCCGTCCGCGCCGGTGCCCGGGTCATCCTCATTGACGACCAGCCCGAGCTCGGCGGATCACTGCTGTCCGGATCCACCGATCCCGCCCTCGCGGAGACCATCGAAGGGCAGCCCGCCCTGGAATGGGTGGCCAATGTTGAAGCCGAACTGATCTCCGCAGCCGAGTGCACGGTACTGAACCGCACCACCGCCTTCGGCTCCTACGACTCCAACTACGTCATCGCGGCCCAGAACCGGACGGATCACCTCCTCACCCCGGCCGCACCCGGCGTGTCCCGCCAACGGATCTGGCACATCCGCGCCGCCCAGGTCATCCTGGCCCCGGGTGCCCATGAGCGCCCGCTGGTCTTCGAAAACAACGACCGCCCCGGCATCATGCTGGCCTCCGCGGTCCGAAGCTACCTCAACCGCTACGCCGTCGCCGCCGGTTCCCGCGTGGTCATCAGCACCACCAACGACAGCGCCTACGCCCTGGCCGCCGACCTCCGCGCCGCCGGCATCGCCGTCGAAGCCGTCGTGGACGCCCGCGCACAGCTGAGCGAAACCGCCGCGGCAGCCGCCGCGGCCGGCACGCGGGTGCTGATCGGCAGCGCCGTCGCCAACACGACGGCCGATGCGTCCGGCGACGGCCGGCTCATCGGCGTGACCGTCCGGAGCATCAACGACGCCGGCGAACTCACCTCGGGCATCGAACAGCTCGCCTGCGACCTGCTCGCCGTCTCCGGCGGCTGGTCACCCGTGGTGCACCTGCACTCCCAGCGCCAGGGCAGGCTCCGCTGGGACGACGACCTCGCCGCCTTCGTCCCTAACAGCATGGTTCCCAACCAGCAGGTGGCCGGCTCCGGCCGCGGCACCTTCGCCCTGGACGACTGCGTGGCCGACGGCGTCTCCGCCGGGGCCGCAGCGGTCCTGGCCGCGGGCTTCGACTCCGACGTCGAGCCTTCAACGCCCGCGCCGCCGCGCGCCGCCGCCCCGACCCGCCAGCTGTGGCTGGTTCCCGGGGAGGACGGCGGTCCGGCGGACTGGCACCACCACTTCGTCGACTCCCAGCGCGACCAGTCCGTGGCGGATGTCCTCCGCTCCACCGGGGCCGGCATGCGCTCGGTGGAACACGTCAAGCGCTACACCTCGATCAGCACCGCGAACGACCAGGGCAAGACCTCCGGGGTGAACGCGATCGGAGTGATCGCTGCCGCGCTGAAACACGGCGGCGGTGAACCTGCCGATGGCACACCCAGCATCGGCGAAATCGGGACCACCGCGTACCGTGCCCCCTTCACGCCCGTGGCGTTCGCCGCCCTGGCCGGCCGCCAGCGCGGTGAACTCTTCGACCCCGCCCGCCTCACTTCCATCCACCCCTGGCACGTCGACCAGGGCGCCCTCTTCGAAGATGTCGGCCAGTGGAAGCGGCCCTGGTACTACCCGCAGGACGGCGAGGACATGGACACCGCGGTCCTTCGCGAATGCGCCGCCGTCCGGGAATCCGTGGGCTTCATGGACGCCACCACCCTGGGCAAGATCGAGATCCGCGGCAAGGATGCCGGCGAGTTCCTGAACCGCATCTACACCAACGCGTTCAAGAAACTCGCTCCGGGTTCGGCCCGCTACGGCGTCATGTGCACCCCGGACGGGATGATCTTCGACGACGGCGTCACGCTCCGCCTGGACGAGGACCGGTACTTCATGACCACCACCACCGGCGGCGCGGCCAAGGTGCTGGACTGGCTGGAGGAATGGCTGCAGACCGAGTGGCCTGAACTGGATGTGCACTGCACCTCCGTCACGGAGCAGTGGTCCACCATCGCCGTCGTCGGACCGAAATCCCGCGCCGTGCTCGCCAAAGTGGCGCCGGAACTGGCAGTCAGCGGCGGCCTGGACGCCGAGGCTTTCCCGTTCATGACGTTCCGCGAGACCACCCTGGCCTCCGGTGTCCAGGCCCGGGTCTGCCGGATCTCGTTCTCCGGCGAACTGGCCTACGAAATCAATGTTCCGTCCTGGTACGGGCTGAGCACCTGGGAGGCGGTGGCGGCGGCAGGCGCGGAGTTCAACATCACCCCGTACGGCACCGAGACCATGCACGTGCTGCGGGCGGAGAAAGGCTATCCGATCGTCGGTCAGGACACTGACGGGACCGTAACTCCGCAGGACGCCGGCATGGAATGGGTGGTGTCCAAGGTCAAGGACTTCATCGGCAAACGTTCCTACACCCGCAAGGACGCCGGACGCACCGACCGGAAACACCTGGTCAGCGTCCTCCCCGTGGACGGCACCATCCGGCTCCCCGAAGGCACCCAGCTGGTGGAACAGGGCATCACCGTCAACCCCGCCTACGGCCCCGTGCCGATGCAGGGGTTCGTGACCTCGAGCTACCACAGCGCCGCGCTGGGCAGGTCGTTTGCGCTGGCCCTGATCAAGAACGGGCGCAACCGCATCGGCGAAACCCTGGTGGCCGCCGCCGGCGACCAGCTGGTTGACGTAATCGTCGCAGAAACAGTACTTTTTGACTCTGAAGGGGCCCGTAAAGATGGCTGACACAGCAGCACTCGAAAATTCCAAGAAGATCCAGACCCTTAGGAAGAGTCCGGCGTCGGTCCTGAGGACAGCTTTTGAAGCGGGATCCGTTGCGGGCACCGTGGAGCTGCGCGAGGTGCCGTTTCTGACCATGGCAGGGCTCCGGGTCGATCCGGCCGGCGAGGCCGGGGAGCGGCTGGGCACTGTGACCGGAGGGCTGCCCTCCGCTTCGGGGGAAGTCCGCGGCAGCGGCGACACCGCGGTGCTGTGGCTGGGCCCGGCAGAATTCCTGCTCGTGGCCCCCGCCGAATCCCACGAAAACCTGGGCGGCGAACTCCCCCGGGCGCTCATCGCAGCACTGGGCGACGGCGAGGGCCAGGTGGTGGATCTCTCCGCCAACCGCACCACGCTTGAGCTCTCCGGGCCGCGGGCCAGTGCCGTGCTGGAAAAGGGCTGCGCCCTGGACCTGCACCCCCGGGTCTTCAAGCCCGGGACGGCGCTGTCCACGGAAATCGGCGGCATCCCCGCCATTCTGTGGAAGACCGGGGACGAGACCTACCGGATCTTCCCGCGGGCATCCTTCGCGGAGTTCCTGGGCCGCTGGCTCCTCGACGCCATGCGCGAATATGCGTCCACCGAGGTTCCCTGATGGCGCTCAGCGTCCTGGACCTGTTTTCTGTTGGCATCGGGCCGTCCTCCTCCCACACGGTCGGCCCGATGCGGGCGGCCAAACGGTTCGCGGACGGGCTCAAAAGCGACGGGCAGCTGAGCTCAACGGCGAGGGTGCAGGCCGAGCTGTTTGGTTCTCTCGGCGCCACCGGCCGGGGCCACGGTTCGGACAAGGCCGTCGTCCTGGGCCTTCAGGGCCAGGATCCCGAGAGCGTGGACACAGGCACCGCTGATGACCAGGTGGCTGCCGCTGCCCTGGATGCCGAGCTGCAGCTCGCCGGCCATCACCGGGTGGATTTCAACTGGGATGAGGACGTGGTCCTGCACCGCCGCAAGTCGATGCCGGCCCATCCGAACGGCATGACCTTCCGGGCGCTTGACCACGCCGGCGACGTCCTCAGCGAGCGGAGCTTCTATTCCATTGGGGGCGGCTTCGTCGTCGATGGCAACGCACAGGGCGCTGACCACGTGGTGGCCGACGAGACAGTGCTGCCCTACCCGTTCACAACAGCCGACGAACTCCTCGAAATATGCCACCGCGAGAATATGTCCGTCTCCGACGTCATGCTGGCCAACGAACTCGTCTGGCGCAGCGAGGCCGACCTCCGGGAAAAACTCCTGGCACTGTGGGCCGTCATGCGCCAATGCGTGGACAACGGCTGCGCTGCCGAGGGCATCCTGCCCGGCGGGCTGAACGTCAAACGCCGCGCCCCGGCGTTGTTCCGGACGCTGGCAGCATCCGCGCTCAGCGCCGAGGCGGATGCCCGGAACCCTTCGCTCGTCCACGTGCCTGCCGACCCGCTGCTCGCCATGGAATGGGTGAACCTCTTCGCGCTGGCCGTCAACGAGGAAAACGCCGCGGGCGGCAGGATCGTCACCGCTCCCACCAACGGCGCCGCCGGCATTGTGCCGGCCGTGCTGCACTATTACGTCAAGTTTGTCCCGGGCGCCGACGACGACGGCGTCATCCGGTTCCTGCTGGCGGCGGCCGCCGTCGGGATCCTGTTCAAGATCAACGCCTCCATCTCCGGGGCGGAGGTCGGCTGCCAGGGCGAAGTCGGATCGGCGTGTTCCATGGCGGCGGCGGGACTCTGCGAAGTGCTGGGCGGCACCCCGGAACAGGTGGAAAACGCCGCCGAAGTCGGGATCGAGCACAACCTCGGGCTGACCTGCGACCCCGTCGGCGGGCTCGTGCAGATACCCTGCATCGAACGCAACGCGATCGCCAGTGTCAAAGCCATCAACGCCGCCCGCCTGTGCCTCCACGGCGACGGCAGCCACAAAGTCTCGCTGGACAAAGCAATCAAGACCATGCGCGAAACAGGAGCAGACATGAAAACCAAGTACAAGGAAACCTCCCGCGGGGGCCTCGCCGTGAACGTCGTGGAGTGCTGACCATGGCCGCGGACCAGACACCCGACACCGTGGAGCACGTCCTGACCCTGGACTGCCCGGAAACGCGCGGGATTGTCCACGCCGTGTCCGGCTTCCTGCTGGACCAGGGCTGCGACATCCTGGAGAGCAAACAGTTCGACTCTCAACTGGACGGCCATTTCTTCATGCGGGTCCACTTCGCGTCCGCCGGAGACCACACCACGCTGGATTTGCTCCGGGATGCGTTTGTGCCGGTCGCCGAAAAGTTCGGCATGCGCTGGGAGCTGCGGCGGCACGGGACCAAACGGCGGGTGCTGATCATGGTCTCGAAATTCGAGCACTGCCTCAACGATCTGCTGTACCGGGCACGCACCGGAGAGCTGCCCATCGAGATCGTCGGCGTCGTCTCCAACCACCCCGACCACCGACGGACCGTCGAATGGCACGGCATCCCCTTCTTCCATGTGCCGATCACCCCGGACACCAAGCCTGCGGCCGAACAGCGGCTCCTGGAACTGATCGACCGGATGGACGTGGAACTGGTGGTCCTGGCCCGTTACATGCAGGTCCTCAGCGACAACCTCACCCGCCAGCTGGATGGCCGCGCCATCAACATCCACCACTCCTTCCTGCCCAGCTTCAAGGGCGCGAAGCCGTACCACCAGGCGCATGCCCGGGGCGTGAAGACGGTCGGCGCCACCGCCCACTATGTCAACGCGGAGCTGGACGAAGGGCCCATCATCTCCCAGCAAGTGGTGGAGGTGGACCATACCTTCAGCCCGGACGATCTCGTGGCCGCCGGACGCGATACCGAATGCAGGGCACTCTCCAACGCCGTCCGCTGGCACTGCGAGGGACGCGTCATCCTGCAGGGCAACAGGACAGTGGTGCTGCGCTAGGTCTGGCACGGAGTTGGCTCCGGAACCTGCCAAGCTAGTCTTCAACTAGCCGTACCTGCCCGCCAACGCCCGGCCACACAGAAACCAGGCACCATGATCCTGCCCCTCGAGGACCGCGACGCCGCCCCCGCTCCTGCCTACCTCCTGCGGGGCGCCCTCATCACGGACGGCGCCTGCACACCGGACTGCGTGGTGGCAGTGGAAGGCGGCCGGATCGCCTACGCGGGACCCAGCGGCGGCTTTGACGCCGCTCATTTCCCGGATGCGGAGGAGCTGCCACTGCCGCCCAGCAGCTCCCTGCTTCCCGGGCTTGTCGACCTCCACTGCCATGGCGCCGCGGGCGGCGGATTCCCGGCCGGCAATGACAGGGCGTGCCGGGCGGCCGTGGACTTCCTGCACCGCAACGGGACCACCACGCTCCTGGCCAGCCTCGTCACCGCCCCGGACGATGAGCTGGTGCGGTCGCTCGGCGTACTCAAGGTCCTGGCAGCCGAGGGACTGATCGCCGGCGTCCACTCCGAGGGGCCGTTCCTCGCCGCCGCCCGCTGCGGCGCGCAGGACCCGCGCTGGCTCCGCGACCCCGATCCTGCACTGCTCCGGCGGCTGGTGGCGGCGGCCGGCGGCGCCCTGCGGACCATGACGTACGCCCCGGAACTGCCAGGCGCGAGTGAGCTCCTCCGGATTCTCACGGACCACGGCGTGACCCCCTCGCTGGGCCATACCGATGCCGCTGCCCCCGTCGCCGCCGCATCGCTGGCGGAAGCCGCGGACCTCATCGGCACGGGCGCGGCTTCCGGGGCCTTCGGCCCGCGGGCCCGGCCCACGGTGACCCACCTGTTCAACGGCATGCCTCCCCTGCATCACCGGAGTCCCGGACCGGTGGCCGCGTGCCTGCGGCKGGCGGCCGCCGGCACGGTCGTGGTCGAGCTCGTCGGCGACGGCGTCCACCTCGCCCCGGAGACGGTCCGGATGGTGTTTGACCTGGTCGGAGCCGGGGGCATCGCGCTGGTGACGGACTCCATGGCGGCGACCGGGCTGCCCGACGGGAACTACGAACTCGGCGCCGCGGATGTTGTGGTGCACGACGGCGTGGCCACCCTGCGCAGTGGCGGTGCTCTTGCCGGGGGCACGGCCACCCTGCTGGAGGTTGTCCGCACCACCATCGCGGCGGGCGTGAGTCCGGCGGACGCCGTCGCGGCGGCCACCCTGGTTCCGGCCCGGGTCCTGGGCCTGGAGACCGAGATCGGAGGCCTCCGGGCTGGTATGCGCGCCGATATCATCGCCGTTGACCCGGGCTTCGACCTCGTGACCGTCCTGCGGGGCGGACGGATCCTGCCAGACCATCGACGCGCCGCGCGCAAGCCCTGAACCCCGGGGCCGCGGCGGTTGCGGAAGTTTCGGGCCCCCCGTTTTGTTGTTCTGAGTGTGGGCAAACACAACTTCCGGAAAGGAGCCCGCCATGATCCGCATCGCTATCGTGCTCGGGAGCACCCGGCCCGGACGCCTCGGAAAGGCCGTCGCCGACTGGGTAAATGCCCGGGCATCAGAACGCGGCGATGCCACCTTTGACGTCCTCGACGTCGCCGATTTTGATCTTCCGCTGCTGGACGAGCCAATGCCGCCCTCGTTGGGCCGGTACAGCCTCGGGCACACCAAGGCCTGGTCCGAAGCTGTCGCCGGATTCGACGGCTACATCTTCGTCACGGGCGAGTACAACCACTCGATCCCCGGAGCGCTGAAAAACGCTGTGGACTACCTCTACAAGGAGTGGAACAACAAGGCCGCCGGGTTTGTCAGCTACGGAAGCAGCGGCGGCATCCGCGCCGTCGAACACTTCCGCGCAGTGGCCGCAGAGCTGCAGATGGCCGACGTCCGGGCCCAGGTGGCGCTTCCTTTGGCCACGGAGTTCGCGAATTACCGCACTTTCATCCCGACGGCGGCCGCGGAAAGAAGCCTGCAGACCCTGTTTGACCAAGTGATCGCGTGGGCCGGCGCACTGAAGATCCTCCGGCCGGACCACGCCCACGGGACAGAAGACGCCAGCGCGGCCTGACCGTTGCCCTGGCTGAGCCCGGTTTGCCGGGGCCGGTGGGCCCGTGCCGATGTCCGCCTAGGCCGGAGTTCCCGTCCTGCGCCGCCGTCGACGGACGGGAGGCGTGTCTCCGCCGCGTGGCACCGCGGCATAGGGACTGGGCTGGGGCACGTTCTGGGCCGGAACGGAATCGGGCACCAGGACGTGGACCGTGCCGCCGGACGATTCCCGCGCGGCTCCGCCCGCAACGCTGCGAAGGTAGTCAAGGGCCCCCTCTTCGCTAAACCCGTACTCCCGCACCAGCGTCCGCAGCGCCAGTCCGGCCAGTGCCCGGGAGAGTTGCGCCGAGGAGAGATCTGCGCCGCCCCCGGACCGCAGCGCCAGCTCCTGGACCAAACGCAGTGCGCGGGAGATGTAGCGGGCCAGTCGAGCCGCTGCGATGATGTCTGCGCTGGTGAAGACGTGCGGCCACGGGGCGTACAGGTTCACTGCGGCATGGAAGACCGCTTGCGGGACCAGTGGAACGGACACGAGGGACCGGACCCCGAAGGCTGCGGCGGCGCTGGCGTACCCGGGCCAGCGCCCTCGTCGGCGGCCCGCGCCGGTGCGCTGCCCGCGGTCAGCGTGAGGGCCTCCGCGGACCAGACCAGTGTGACTGCCCAGCTGATCCCACGGCCGGGACCACCGATGTCGTCGACAAACTCACTCACGGCTTCGCTAAGGAAGGCACCGACATCCGGGTCGTTGAAGTGCAGCTCCCAGAAGGAGGCATAACGATCCTGCCGGCCGTCTCTTGCAGTTCCTTGGGTCATGTTCCACGCTCGAAATCAAAGCACGCAGCTCACTGCTGAACCGATGAAAACAGCATACGTCCGGGCGGACACCGCCGCGCCTCCCATTTGTCAGAGCCAAAGGCCCCGTCTTTGTCAAAGCCAAAGGCCCTGTCGCATTGGTATGGTTCCGGGCTGTCCCGGCGACCTGTTTCGCTGAGCTGTTCCGCTGAGCTATTCCCGAGAGCTGTTCCGGCAAGCTATTGCCGGAACAGCGGCGAACCGCATCAGCGCCGCGGCGGCCCAGGGAAGTTTGTGACATCCGCCCTGGACCGCCCGCCCCGGCTTCAACACCAGTCGCGGAGGACCCGTCCCGCCGTGGCACAACCATTAATACCCGCGTTCCGCCGGTCCCAAAAGGGCCTTTGGGCCCGTGCCGGCCGTGCACTCCCACCCATTTCACCCCCGGCGGATGAGGTCCGCACCGGCGTCCGGGCAGACGATGGATATGCCCTTCGGTGCCCAATGCCCGGGGGCGAGCCCAGCTGGGAGAGGAGCCTCCAAATGTCGAAACCGCACGCAATCGTCGTGGGATCCATCGCGCTTGCGACCGCCGTCGTACTGCTCACCGGATGCGGCCAAACCAGTCCGCCGGCTGCCACCCAGAGCCCCACCGCGGCCATCTCGAGCCCGCCCGCGAGCGTGTCGGAAGTCTGCCCTGCTGCCGATGCCCATGCCGCGGCCCTGGCGAATTTCAAGGCCACGCTGAAGCCGGACGCCACCATCGAGCAGGTCCACTCCGCCCAAGACCAGGTCACGGCGACCTATGAGGATCTGGCCAAGGCAAGCGAGAACCTCGCCCAACAACGGGCGGATGCGGTTAAGGCAGCCGAAGCCAAGTTCAATGCCGCCGTCGCCGCGGTGCCGAACGACGCCACGTTGGCTCAGGCCGCTGATTCCCTCCGGGACGAAGCCTCCAACGTCGAGGCAGCGATCCGCGACCTCAGGACCGAGGTCAAGTACTAGCGGTCTGACATGTCTTGTCCCAATCGGGGCCCGTTGAGCCCTCAGATGCAGGAATGGTCGTAGTCGAATCCTCCCGACACGTACTGGGCTCCCGCCGACGGGCCTGTCTGCGATTCACTAACCCTGTTCGACAGCCACAACGCGGGCCCCTGATGTGGTGACCCGGCATGGGAGGATCGGTGTATGGAAAACACCACCCCGGAGGTCCTGCGCTACGCGGCCTTTTCCACGACGCCCACCGGCGGCAATCCTGCCGGCCTGGTGCTGGATGCCCGCCACCTGGACGACGCCGGGATGCTGGCGGTGGCGGCCGCCGTCGGGTACGCGGAAACGGCCTTCGTGACGGAGCCCGGCGTCGGCGGGGACCCGCGCCGGAGCCGGGTTCGGTACTTCTCGCCAATCGCCGAGGTGCCATTCTGCGGCCATGCGACGATTGCGCTGGCCGTTGCGCTAAGCGCACGCGACGGGGTAGGCGCCTTCACCTTCGAGACCCCTGTCGGCCCCGTCCGCATCGAAACAGCGGGCGACGGCGCCGACATCACCGCATCATTCACGGGCGTTGAACCACAGCTGGCCGCCTTCGACGACGACGTCCTGGCCGACCTCCTTGGCCTGCTCGGCATCGGCCGGGACGATCTCGATCCGGGCTATCCGCCGCGGATCGCGTATTCGGGGAACTGGCATCCGGTGCTGGTCGTCGCGGACCGCAAACTTTTCGACTCCTTTTCCTTCGATCCGGAGGCCGTGCGCCGGCTCATGGACAAACAGGGCTGGGCCGCGACGGTGGCCGTCCTGCACCCGATCGCAGATGGCGAATTCGAGGCCCGGAACCTGTTCCCTGTCGGTGCCATCACGGAGGACCCCGCCACCGGGGCCGCCGCGGCGGCGGTCGGCGCCTACCTGCGCATCCTGGGCCTGGTCGTTCCCCCGTCCAGGGTCCTCATCCACCAGGGAAGGCACGTCGGCCGGCCGGGCCTGCTCACTGTGGACATTCCCGCTGCCGGCGGAATAGTGGTCAGCGGCAGGGCCGTCCGGATCCCCAGCCCCGCGGGCAACAGCTGATTACTGGGTGGCGGCCAACCGCCGGTAGCCGGAGGACTTGGGCGTCAGCGTGCCCCCTGCGGTGACGGACACGCTGAAGGGACTGCGCCCGGTGCAATGCCGGACGCAGTCCCTTCAGTTCCAACTCCTTGGGAGCAGGCCAGACGGTGGGCCGGGTTACTTCCTTTCGGGGAGGAACATTGCCTTTTCCAGCGGTGTCACGGTGAGTGATTTGAGCTGGGCGGTCCCGCCTTCTGCGAAGAGGGCCATCTTGTCTGCTCCGGCGTTGGGGAATACCTGGTCGGTGATGGTCCGCAGACCGTCCTGGGCAAACACCTCGACTGAAGAGCGGTCGAGGTAGATCCGCAGGGTGATGTTGCCCTTCCTGTCCAGGGTGACGGGGGCGTCCTCGATGGAAGCGAAGGCCGGGTGGAACGCGCTGTTGCCGGAGTTGGTGCGGTCAACGAAGAGCTTCCCGGTCGTGGCGTCGTAGCCGATGACGGTGGATGATGTCCCGTCGCCCAGCACGGTGATGCCGGATTTCTTGGCCGTGCCCGGAGCGAACGTGATGTCGACTCGTTGGACCTGGCCGGAGGCGGCCGCCGGCAACGGGACTGCCCCCTCCGCGATCCGGATGCCGTTCGTGGTCGAGTAGCGCGGCTTTTGGGCCAGCTTGTCGACCTGCTTCACGGCGCTTTGGGTGAGTCGGGGACCTGCCGGGGTCTGGATCAGTTTCACTTCACGCGGCAGTGACATGGCGCTGCGCCACGGGTTGGTGGGGATGGCGTTGGCGTAGTCCCAGTTGTTCATCCAGCCCAGCATGACCCGCTTGCCTTCGGGCATGTTGGCGAACGACACGGCGGCGTAGTAGTCGCGGCCGTAGTCCAGCCAGTCATAGGACTGCAGCCGGGTTGTGGCCGCTGTGGAGCTCGCTATGAACTCGTCAGCGAGGATATGCCCCCAGCCGAATCGGTTGTTGTCGACGACTTTGATTTGCGCCTGTTGGCCAACGAATTCTTTGACGTTCCAGGATGCCCAGTCGAGCGTTTCGCTGTCGTTTCCGGTGGCCGTACGGACCACCTGTCCGTTGACTACCAGGTTTACGGATTCTTCGTCGGACCTGGGAACAGCGGCGCTGTCGGTGAGCATGACATGGTCAAGGGTCAGGTGTCCCCACCCGCCGGTAGCCTGGTCGACCACCCGCAACTGGGCATTCTGTCCCGCGAATTCGGAGACGTCCCAGCCCTTCCAGTTCAGGATTCCGGAATTGTCTCCCGCGAGGGAGCGGACCACGCTGCCGTTGATGAGCAACTGGGCCGCCAGGATCTGTCCGGAGTCCGCGGAGCGGTTGCCGCCGCCGACCAGCATGCTCATGAAATTCTTGGTGATGGGGAATTCCGGTGATGTCAGGGTGCCCTGCCGGTCATCGCCCGGCGCGCTGCCGGTCTCGAAGGTGTTGACCCGTTTGGCCCCGATATAGAAGTCCCCGCCGCTGCTGGCGGGCTGGAAGTTGGGGGTGAGGTCACCGGTTCCGGTCCAGCCGGCGTCGGCCAGTGTTGTCCCCCCAGGACCCTCGAAGCCGTCGAACTTGAGCTCCCCCGCGGGTGGTGCGTTATCCAGCTTGTCGGAGACGCTGGGGTGCTTGCCGCCGCCCACGAGAAAGTTCAAATAGTCATCGGACACCGTAAAGGTTGGTGACTGCGTGGACCCGAGCGGCCAGTCGCCGTCGTTGAAGGAATTGATCAGACCGCTGCCGCCAATGCCGGTCACGGGACTCTGGCCGGGAAGGGTGCCTGAGGCGGGCGTGTCACCGAAGGGACCGTTCTTCCAGTTGCCGGGCTCGTTGTTGACGGTCCAGCCGTTGTAGTTTCCGTCGTTGAACCCGGCCAGGACCGTGCCGGGAGGAAGCGCCGCGGCCGGTTTGGTGGACTCGGACGTGAAGGTTGTGCCATCGAAGTTTCCGACGAAGTACTGGCCGGCGGATCCGCCGGCCACGCCGCCGGGATTGATGTTCACAACCATGACCCACTTGACGTTGCTGGGGTCACCGTCCACGGCGAGCGGGAACAGGTCCGGGCATTCCCACTGTCCCCCGGTGGCATTGGCTGGCCCGAATTCGCTCAACGCCGACCAATCCTTGAGGTTGGCGGACTTGTAGAGGACCACCTTGTGCTCCTGCGCTTCGACCGCGGTCATCACCCAGTAGCCGCCGCCGGCCGGGTTGTCGTACCAAACCACCTTCGGGTCGCGGAAGTTGGCAGAGTTCCGGTTGAGCACGGGATTGCCGGAGTACTTGGTCCACGTCTGGCCGTCGTCCAGGCTGTAGGCCAGGGACTGCGCCTGCAGGCCGCGGTGCGCAGAGGCGTCCTTGTACGCGCTGGTGTAGATGGCCACGAGGGGCGGGTTCTCCGCAGTGCCCAACCCCGAGGAATTGTCCTTGTCCACCACCACGCTTCCGGAGAAGACATCTTCCTGGTCATCGGTGGAGATGGCCAGCGGTTGCTCCTTCCAATGAGTCAGGTCCGTGGACGTGGCGTGGCCCCAGGACATGTTCCCCCAGGTGTTTCCGGAGGGGTTGTGCTGGTAGTAGAGGTGGTAGACGCCCTTGTGGAAGACCATTCCGTTGGGATCGTTCATCCAGTTCTTTGCGGGCGTGTAGTGGAAGGCCGGCCGGTAGGGTTCGTCTCCGAGGCCTGTAGCGGCCGACGCCGGCAGGGAACCTGCCAGTGCCGCGGCCAGCGTCAGTCCCGCGAGTGTCAGTGCAGAAACTGCATGCGTTCTGCTGGTGGTCGTTCTCTTCATCTGCTAGTTTCGCCCTTCATCGCGCGTGTCTACGGTAGACAACGTTGTCAGTGCGAAGGACACTAAGTGATGTCCATCAGACAAGTCAACGGTTCTTGGCGACTCGAGTTGAGAACGAACGAGCCCTCTGCTCAGGCAGGTGAAGCGATGGACGGGCAGCACGAAGTTCCCCACCAACAGACGGCTTGGAAGGATCTTTTCCGGTACGCGGTGCTGGGAGCAGGATGCGGCAGGTCCCGCAAACCTGGGTCCGCGGGGACGACGTGGCCGAGGCCTACTGCACCGGTTGGAGCCAAGTCAGCTCCGAGGCGTCGCCTTCGATGTGGCGGGCCAGTTCCTCGTTGAATCTGGCGCCGTAGTCGGCGCCGATGTGTTCCTGGAACGCGGCTTCGTCGCGGTAGACCTCGAAGACAAAGTACTCCCGGGGATTTTCTTCCCGTGTATAGGGAAGGAACAGTTCGTTGCCCGGTTCCTGGCGGACGTGCCGGGTCAGCTCGAGCATCATCTCAGCAACACGGGCTTCGCTGCCTGGCTTGACGGTGAATTCGGCGTAGAGGGTTTTGGTCATCGTGATCCCTTTCAGGTCAATGGGTTCGAAAACATGGTTCAGGAAGCACCCCGTCAGGCCGGAGGGCGGAGTTCCCCGGAGCCCCTTTGTATCAGCTCAGACGGGACAACATAGGTATGCGGGGGCTGCTGGTCGCCATCGATCCTGGCCAGGAGCCGCTCTGCTGCCAGCTTCCCGATCCGCTCGGGATGCTGGGCGATGACTGTCACGCCGGGATCCATCATGTCGGCAAGCGTGAAGTCATCGAACCCTATCAAGGCCACGCGTTTGCTGAGCCCGAGCTCTCTCAGAGCACGCATGGCGCCGAATGTGATGAGGTTCTGGCTGGAGAAGATCGCCGTCGGTGGTTCGGCAGCAGTGAGAAGTTCCAACGCGGCCAACCTGGCCGATTCCTCGTCGTGAAGGTTTTCACGGACGGGAACCGTTGAGGTGGGAATTCCCTGCCGGCCAATCTCTTCCATGAACCCCCGACGGCGTTCGCGGGCGGTCTGGATGTCGGTGCGGTCCCCCAGGTAGGCAAGCCTGGTGTGGCCGCGGCTGATCAGGTGGGCGGCCGCCCTCGCGGAGCCTGCGGCGTTGTCGGTCACGACGGCGTCTGCTTCCACTCCTACCGGTTCACGGTCGATGAAGACCACAGGCAGGTCACGGGAATGCTCCGGGATCACATACGCCTGGCTCCTGGCGATCGGTGTGAGGATGAGCCCATCGACGCGCCGGCCAAGAAACGCCGCAACAATGGCCCGCTCCCGTTCGGGGTCGTCATCCAGGCTGGCCGCAAAAACCGCGATTCCCCTGGCTCCCAGCGCATCTTCTATTGCCCTGTTGATCTCGCCGCTGAACGGGTTGGAAACACTCGGCAGCAGGAGCCCGACGGAGAGCGTTCTTCTGCCCGCGCGGCGCAGGCTGCCGGCGGCCATGTCCAGCTGGTAGTTGAGTTGTCGTGAAGCGCTGAGCACCTTTTCCCGGGTAGCGTCCGACACGCCAGGTTCGTCGTTGATCACCCGGGACACGGTCTTAATCCCGACGCCGGCAAGAGCAGCCACGTGGCGCATTGTCGGGCGGCTGGCGGAAAGGGCCGGCTGGCTACGATCGGACATCGTTGTCAAAAAAATCGCTCCTTCTAAGTTGCATCTATTGACTCTTCGGTGTGATGCTGATTACATCGTACATGACATCGTTGTCGAGGCCAGTGAGGGCCTCAAACACCAGGAGATTCAATGTTGAGTTCCAAAGCACCCCGTTCAACGGCCACCCGCCTGTTCGCTGCGGGAGCAGTGCTGACCTTGGGAGCGCTCAGTCTTTCAGCCTGTGGCGGAAGTTCCCCGTCCACCTCATCAACCGGTAGCGCGTCCGGTGAAAAGGTCGGCGTCTCGCTGATCGTCAAGACCACCACCAACCCCTTCTTCGTCGCCATGCAGGACGGCGCGAAGAAGGCAGCCGAGGCCGAGGGTGTGGACCTGAAGCTGGCAGCCGGCAAGGCTGACGGCGATGAGGACACCCAGATTCAGGCCATCGAGAACGCAATCTCCAAGGGCGACAAGGGCATCCTGATCACCCCCAACGGCCCGTCCGTCGTGGATGCCCTGAAGAAGGCAAAGGATGCCGGCCTGTTCGTCATCGCCCTGGACACGCCGCCGGACCCTGCCGATGCCGCTGACATCACGTTCGCGACAGACAACTTCGCCGCGGGTGAGCTCATCGGCAAGTGGACCGCGGCTCAGCTGGAGGGGAAAAAAGCCACTATTGCCCTCGTCGATCTTTTTGACGACAAGGTGGTCTCGGTGGACTACAACCGGGACCAGGGCTTCCTGACCGGCCTCGGTATCGACACCGCGGACAAAAAGAAGAACGGCGACGAAGCCAAGACCGGCAAGTACACCGGCGGCAAGGGCGGCGACTACGAGATCGTCGGCAGCCAGGCCTCCCAGGGCGCCGAGGACGGCGGCCGCACCGCCATGGAAACCCTCCTGTCCAAGAACCCGAACATCAACGTCGTCTACACCATCAACGAACCCGCCGCGGCCGGCGCCTTTGAGGCACTGAAGGCCGCCGGAAAGGAAAAAGACGTCCTGGTCGTTTCGGTGGACGGCGGCTGCCCGGGCGTCAACAACGTCAAGTCGGGCGTCATCGGTGCCACGGCCCAGCAGTACCCGGTCAAGATGGCCGAACTGGGTGTCAAGGCCATCGTTGACCTCGCCAAGACCGGCCAGAAGCCGGCCAACTCACCGGGGCTGGACTTCTACAACACCGGCGTCGAGCTCGTTACGGACAAGCCGGTCGACGGCGTCAAGAGCATCACCACCACCCAAGCCTCCGACATCTGCTGGGGAAAGTAACCCACCCAGCGTCACTGCGGGCGGGGAGGCCGGAGTTCGCTGTCGGCCTCCCCGCACTTCATATACCGAGCTAGCTCCGCCCTAGCAACCATCACCGAAGATCAGGACCAATCGTGACCCAGCAACAGACCGCCGGACCGCCCAGCGCCGGGCAGGCCGACCTGGCCGAGGAATTCCTCGACCGCCAGACACCGCTCAGCCGGATACGCAATATCCTCCACCGTTACCCCGCCGTCAGCCCCGCCCTCGTGCTACTCATCGCAGTGGTGGTGTTCAGCCTCCTCAATGACAGGTTCCTGCGGGTTGAAAACCTCTCCCTGATCACCCAGCAGGTCTCCGTCGTCGGCACCCTAGCCATCGCCCAGACCCTCATTATCCTCACGGCAGGCATCGACCTCTCCGTCGGGGCCGTGATGATCCTGTCCTCCATGGTCATGGCCCAGCTCGCCGTCAACAACGGAATACCCGCCCCTCTTGCCCTGCTCGCCGGTCTGGTCGTCGGACTCGCCGCCGGAGCCCTGAACGGATTCCTGGTCACCAGGTTCCGGCTCCCGCCGTTCATCGTCACCCTCGGCACGCTGAACATCTTCATCGCCCTGACACTGCTCTATTCCAACGGAGCGACAGTGCGCGGCTCGGCCATGCCGCCCCTGCTGACCTGGACAGGAACCACCTTCCCGGTGGGCCCGGTCAGGATCTCCACCGGCGTCGTCATGATGCTCCTGCTCTACATCGCAGTCGCGTTCATCCTGGGCAAGACGGCCTGGGGCCGGCACGTCTACGCCGTGGGCGATGACAAGGAAGCCGCCCGCCTGGCCGGCATCCCGGTGAACCGGGTTCTCATGAGCGTCTACCTCGCCGCCGGCGCCGTCCTGGCCGTCGGCGCCTGGATCCAGATCGGACGCACCAACGCAGCCAGCCCCAATGGCGGCGTCGACCTGAACCTGGACTCCATCACCGCCGTCGTCATCGGCGGAACCAGCCTCTTCGGCGGCCGCGGCTCCGTCTGGGGAACCCTCCTCGGCGCCCTGATCGTCGGCGTCTTCCGCAACGGCCTCTCGCTCGCCGGGCTGGACGTGCTCTACCAGACGCTCGCCGTGGGCGTCCTGATCATTGTTGCTGTGTCCGTCGATCAGTGGATCCGAAAGGTCAAGTCATGACCATGACTGAATTTGAAGCCCCCCACGTCGCCACGCGCGAGCCCATCCTGCAGGCCCGGAACCTCGTCAAGACTTTCGGCCGTGTCGTGGGCCTGGACGGCGTCAGCCTGGACCTGTACCCGGGTGAAGTCCTGGCCATCATTGGCGACAACGGTGCAGGCAAATCAACCCTGATCAAGTGCCTCACCGGCGCCGAAGTTCCCGACACAGGAGAACTCTTCGTCTCAGGACAGCCGGTGCACTTCAAGCGGCCGCAGGACGCCCGTGTCCACGGCATCGAAACCGTGTACCAGAACCTCGCCGTCTCACCGGCCCTCGACGTCGCCTCCAACCTGTTCCTGGGTCGGGAGGAAAGGCGTGCGGGACTCCTCGGAAGCGTGTTCCGGATGCTCGACACCAAAGGCATGCGCACCAAGGCCAAGGATGAGCTGACCCGGCTGGGCATCTCCACCCTGCAGGACGTGACAGTGCCGGTGGAGAACCTCTCCGGCGGCCAGCGCCAGGCCGTTGCCGTGGCCCGCGCCGCAGCGTTCGGTTCCAAAGTCGTCGTGCTGGATGAACCGACGGCGGCACTCGGCGTGCGGGAATCGAACCAGGTCCTGCAGCTGGTCCGGGATCTCCGGGACCGCGGCCTGCCGGTCATCCTGATCAGCCACAACATGCCCCACGTCTTTGACGTGGCGGACAGGATCCACATCCAGCGCCTCGGCAAGTGCGCCGCCACCATCACCCCGCAATCACACACCATGACCGATGCAGTTGCGATCATGACCGGTGCAGCCACCGCCTGAACAACTGCTGCCCCTGCATCAGTCCGCTGACCGGGTTGCCGGTCAGCGGACTGATGCACCTCGGACAGACCCCGCCATCAGACCCCACGAGAGACAGACCATGGATTACCTCAAAACAGCCCGGCACGACGCCCACCAGCCGCTCGACGTCATGGTGGTAGGCGAAGCGCTGATTGACGTGGTCACAACGTCGCACGACACAGTGGAACACCCAGGAGGCTCACCGGCCAATGTCGCTTACGGACTTGGCCGCCTGGGCGTAGCCACAGGCCTGCTCACGGCCATCGCCCCGGACGCCCGAGGGATCTCCATCGAAAACCATCTCCGCAGCGCAGGAGTCACACTTCTGCCGGGATCAAAATCACTCAGCCGGACCGCATCGGCAACAGCAACCCTTGAACCCGACGGCTCCGCAAGATACAACTTCGACATCTCCTGGGACCTTGCCCCAACGGCCCCCGCCTACTTCCCGAAAATACTGCACACCGGATCCATCGCCACTTTCCTCAAACCCGGTGCCGGTGCGGTGAGATCACTGCTCGAACAGGCCCACAGAGACTGCATGATCACCTACGATCCCAACATCAGGCCGGCCCTGCTCGGCAGCCATGCAGAAGCGAAAGCCACCTTCGAAGAGCTCGTGCCCTTAACCGACGTCGTCAAACTCAGCGACGAAGACGCCCAATGGCTGTACCCCCAAAAAAGCCTGGACGAAATCGCGGCCCACATCCTCGGTTTGGGCACCGGACTTACCGTCATCACCAAGGGCGCCGACGGCTCACAATTCACCACCTCCGCCGCTAACATCAGCATTCCTGCCGTGAAGTCCAAGGTTGCCGACACCATCGGCGCCGGGGACTCTTACATGTCCGCCCTGATCCTGGGCTTTCTCACCCGAGGAACCGAAGGCTTCGCCCCGGCTGTCCTGGAGCAGCTTGGACACACCGCAGCTGCAGCCGCGGCCATTACCGTTCAGCGCCCGGGAGCGAACCCCCCGACCCTGGAAGAACTCGACATCGCCGTCGAAGCCCATCCCTTGGCCCAGTACACCGGCTCCCGAAGCACATGCCCAGTCCTAACGCGGCCCGTATGGTCCCCCACCGCCACACCTTGCTCCCCGGCCGGGAAATGAAGCAGATGGAGCCCTCGGTCTGCACCACGATCTCCATGAGCGATTCACCGACGACGATCACGTCCGGTTTTTCGAGGCAGAGGGGTGCGTGGCGGGTCATAAGGTGCTCTTTGGACGGGCCTGGCGGTTTGCGAGGCGCGGAAAAGGCTGCAGCTACGTTCGCGGACGTGACGGCGTCCGACGACGGAGGCAAAGTCCCGTCCGTCGTCGCCAAAGCCCGGAAGGACGAGCTGCCTAAGTGCTGTTCACTGGGTGGAGGCCAACCGCCGGTAGCTGAAGGACTTCAGCGTCAGCGTGCCGCCTGCGGTGACGGCTTTGATGCCCGGCGTCCCCGCCGTGGGGAAAACGAGTGAGGTCAGGGTCTTTTCGCCGCCGTTGATGAAAACTTCAACCGAGCAATAGTCGACGAATATCGTTAGTTCCACTTTCCCGTCCCGCGCTGGGCTGGCTGCGCGTCGCACGGCCCGGTAGCCCGGGCTGAGTTCGGCCCTGCCGGTGGCGGCAGCATCCGTCTCGCGGGAGATGAAGGCCGATTCGTTGGCAAAGTCGTATCCGACAGTCGCGAACGTTCCCGCGTCGCTTCCGAGCTCGATCCTCGCAACGGAACCGTCGTCTTCCGCCGTCCGCTCAAGAGTCACATCGAGCCGGTATGCCCCGCCTTGCGGAGCCGGCAGCTGTCCTGCGCCGTCCGGCGTCATTCGGCGTTCCCCGGTGGTTTCCACCGGACCTTCAATAGACTTGATGGCGGCGGAGGGGCTCGACACCAGGGTTGGCTTTCCCGCGATTGTTTCCAGCCGTATGTCGCGCACAAGGGAGTCGGCGCCGCCGTGCCAGTCCTCCGTGGGCAGCTGCCGCGCGTACGCCCAGTTGTTCATCCACCCGAGGGCGTGCCGGGAGGACATCCGCTGGCTTTCGGTGAGCCTCGGATCATCCCACGTCACGGCGGCGTAGAAGTCGGCGCCGGCGTCGAGCCACTGGTGCGGCTCGTCGGACGGGGTAAACCGGGTTCCGTCCCACGTTCCAGTCCAGTAGGCAACGCCGGTGGTGAAGCCCTCGTCGCTGCCATTGGCGCTGGCGGCCAGGACCCAGGTCCGTTGGGATGGATCACCGTCGAGATCCAACTGGAAGAGGTCCGGGCATTCGAGGGTGCCAAGACCGGTGCGTTCGATGCCGGACGCGTAGTGCCAGTTCTTCAGGTCCGTCGACGTATACATGCCGATCTTTTCACCTTCGGCCAGTGCCATCACCCATTGGCCGTGGGCTTCATCGCGAATAATCTTAGGATCCCGCCAGTTCGGTTCGCCGGGGTTTTCCATGACCGGGTTCTGCGCATACGCGGTGAATGAGTATCCGTTGTCGGTGGAATAGAACAGCGATTGCCGCTGGATTCCCTGGTCCTGTTGCGTCATGACCGCGATGACGGCTCCCTTGCCAAAGCCGGCCGAGTCGTCGCGGTCCACCACGGCGCTTCCGGTCTCGATGTCGCCCAGCCCGTTTTTGTACTTGGCGATCGCCACCCCCTCGTCCTTCCAGTGCACCAGGTCTGTGCTGGTCAGGTGGTACCACTCGGTGCCGTTCTCCTCCGGGTACCCGGCGTTGTAGAGGTAGTAGTAGTGCCACACGCCGTCGAGCAGGATCGGACGCTGCGGATCATTCATCCAGTTCTTCCCGGGGGTGATGTGATAGCCCGGCCGGAACGCGGATGCCCCCTCGGGCCGGTCGAAGGATGAAGCCGCGGCCGCCGGCATCTGCGGCGGACCGCCCAGATCCGCGAGCATTGACCCGACGGCTTCGGAGGTCATGCAGTCCGGGCGGACGACCTCACCGGATCCCGCACGGACCACCCGGTCCTCCTGGCTGGACATCACGTCGACGTCATCTCCGGTCCGCGCGGCTGCCACCCACCCGTCGGGGCATGCGATGCTTCGCACGTCCGCCACACCCTCGGTCTGGATCGGATGCGCCAGCTGCTCAAGGGTGCGGTCACCGCTGCTGAGCCAATAGGAGCCGTAAATCCCCCGGGATTCCTTGGCTTCGGTCTGGGCGTCGGCGATGCTCCGGAGTGCCTGCTCGGCGTGGCTCTGGGCACCCGGACGGGTTGCCGCCGAAGGGACCAGCGCCAGCGCGACCAGGACGGCCGCGGCCGCTGCTGCCACCACTATCCAGATCGTCCGGCGGCTCGGCCTTCCGTGTTTCAGCGCCGGCGGGCGTACGAGGTTTTTCATGATTCAACATTCCTGGTTCTGGTGAAAGCTATCCCGCCTCAGCTGGGGCCTGCAGGTGCGGGAGACGGAAGCGCCCGGAGAATCCGGGCGCTGGCCGAAGGTGCGGTCAACTGCCGAAACTCCGTTGCGGAAGTTGATCTTCACGGTGGGCGAGAGGGAACCGCCGCGGACACCGTTCACGTTGTCGATGAAGGACTGCACGAGACCGCCCGGCTGCACGTAGTGCGAGTAAGCCTGGAACTGGCGGCCGTTCTGGCGGGGATCCGGCCCTTCGGGAGCATTGGCTGGCATGTTGAGGTCCGTGGGGGATGCCAGAGCCAGGCCGCTGTTGTTCATGGGCTGGAAGTCGGAACGGACGCCGTCGCCGACAAAGCCGTAGACGCCGTCAGGGCCGCGCATCCCATCCGCGTAGGTGAACTGGTGGCTGATGGTGAAAAGGTAGTACTTGTTCTTGCCGGCCTCGTTCTGGATGAAAATCTGCGGACGCTCGGTCTGGTCGTTGACGCAGTTGGCGGACAGGATCGGCGGCAGGAAGTGCCACTTGGTCAGGTCCTTGTTGTCGGCCACGGCCAGGCCCACGTTGGCGGTCTGGAACCATGAACCGGTGGTGGAGTTCACGGTGCTCGTGGCTTCGGCGTGGGGATCGCCGGGCTGGTAGCCCAGGTCCCCGTCCGTGCACTTGTAGTCGCCCCGCTTGCCGCCGGTGTTGCCTTCGAAGACCATGAAGGTCTTACCCGGGTGCGCCGGGTCTGCGAACGTGTACGGGTCCCGGAAGGCGAAGCCCGGGTTCTGGGCCTTGTTCTGGTACATGACGCCGTCGGGCTCCAGGAGCTTGGTGTGCTCGAAGCCGTCGAAGCTCACGCCGTTCTGGTCGGCGTGGATGTTGCCCAGCGCCTTGGCGATCACGGCATCCGGGGCGATGCCGCCGCCGCCGGCGTTGCGCTCGGCAACGTCGTAGAACGTGGTTGCCGTGTAGAAGACGTTGACGTGGTTGCCCTGCATGAGGCGGGTGGAGCCGGACCATTCGGTGTTGCCGACGGAGGTGTTGTCCAGGAACAGGTGTCCGCCGTAGTTCCACTTGTCCTTGGCCGGGTCGGCGTTGGTCTTGCGGAAGAAATAGCCGATCCGGGCGTTCCAGTGCCGCTGGTCGAAGCCGTAGCCGGCGTGACGGTCGGCGACGAGTGAGAAGATGACGTCCCAGCCTTTGTAGCTGATCTGGTTTGCGTTCTCGTCGGTCAGGGACCAGGTGTCCCAAACCCACACGTCGTTGTTCATGGCCGGGAAGTCCTGGGGGATTTCCGGCATGGTGACGTTCGGGCTCATGGAGTTCTGGCCCGGGGTCACGGCTGTGCTGCTTTGGGCCATGATCTGTTTGGCATCGGCACGCGTCCACTTGGAGGTGAAGGCCGCTGCCGGATCAAACGCCTGCTGCGTGTGCTTCGTGGGCAGGGGGAAGCCGGGTGTCGGCGCCGGCATCTGCCCGCCGCTCGGCGGATCCGAGGGCGTGTTTGCCTGGGCTGACGGAACGGCAAGGAAGACGGAGGCCGCCACGGCCGCCGCCAGTGCCGCGGCGACAGAACGCCACCGCAGCTTCCGGTGTGTATTGGGGTGCTCGTGCATTTTTGCTCTTCTCGCGGAGTTGAGACCATTCGTGGAAGACGGGCTTATGCCCTCATTCCTCGAAACTCCGGCAGCCCCGAATGACACCGCAGGCGTCATCGAGGACGCCATCGTGTCGAGGGGACGGGACCTCGGTAGGGCCCCGCCTGTGGCCCGGGAGGGTGCTGACCTCCTGGACGTTCATCACCGTAGACAGTGCCGGCGAGGAATCAAAACCACATTTCAAGCACCAAAACGCCTCACACCCCGGTCGATGTAAGCGCTTGCACAAACTCTCCGCGCGCGTGCCACGCCTCAAAGATTGAGTCAAATATTTCCTAAAAAATATGCTTTATTTTTTCCGTCGCCCGTTGTTTACCCGTTCGTTGCCCCGCGGCCCCCTTTGCCCAGCCCACCACTGCGGAGCACGACGCCCGCGCCTTGAGTAAGGCGCCGGGCTGCCTAAGGCGCTGGTACTTCGCCCAACGGAGGCCACGAATCCGGCGATAATTGCCACAGATCCCCAACCATTCCCCGGCGCCGAAGCAGCATTCCCCCGGTGCCGAAACGAGCGTGTACACGAGCCCCGGCATGCCGGCGGCGAGACGGACGCCGCCCCAGAGGTCCTGGCGCCGTCAGGATCCCGGCTGGTGGCGGGCACTCCCCGCAGGGTGCCTCACGTCGCTTCTTTCGTCCCCGGGGTGGCGGGGAATTCGGTTCGGAACCCGATCAATTTGTGGGTGCCGTCGCAGTAGGGTTTGATCGCGGACGCGCCGCAGCGGCACAGGGCGACTGTTTTGCGCGTCCGCGGCACTGCTCCCCCGGACGGGGTGACGATCTCAAATTCGCCGCGGACCAGGATCGGTCCGTCGGGACAAATAACAATGGCGCCGTCATTGGAGGATTCCTGTTGTTTTTGGTTCATTCGTGCTCCCTGTCTGGGGTTCATGCCCGGGTCAGACCCCGGCGGGGACAGGCGGCTTCAGCGAGGACGTGCCGGTTTCCCATGCCCCCATGATGTGCGCGGCGAGCCGGGCGTCGATGGCAAGCGCCGCCGTCGCGCCGAACAGGACGTCCGGAAGAAGGTCCGGTTCTGCCTCCACGAGCCCTCCGGCGAGATCCCGGCCCGCGATCTGTTCGTGGACGGCGTCCGCTTCGACGTGCTCATCGAAGTACGCGGTCACATCGGCCCCGAACCCGAGCCGCCGGAAACCGTTGCCGTAGAGCTGGTTCGGCCGGGAGGACGTCATCTCATAAATCGCCAGATGCCCTGCGATGGCCCCCCGTAGTCTGCGGTTCAGGCCGAAAAGGGACATCATGTTGACCGCGGCGAGAGAGACGGCCGGGACGGCGTCCACATATCCGCCGTAGACATCGTCCAACCCCAGCCCCCGCATGGTCCGGGCGAACATTGCGCTGTGCATGCGGTCCGGACGGCCTCCGCCGTACTCGTCAGCCTGGATCTCCACCAGCGCAGCCTTGGCACGCCCGGTCAGCCGCGGGATCGCCCAGGTGTGCGGATCGGCTTCCTTGAGCTGATAGATCGATTTGTGGACCAGGAATTCACGGAGCTGCCCGAGGGTTGCCTTCTTCGCCACATGGCGGGACATGCCCGGTCCACCGTCCTGGCCCGCGAGCCCGAAGAGAATGTCCGCCACCGCATCGCTGTCCCGGCGGGCGGCAGGAGCAGGCTGGACTGACCCGGCGGACGAGCGGGCCGCGGACCGCAGCGCGAGTTCGAACGGTCCCTCCAGCAGCTGCCGGAGTGTGATCAGCCCCGGGTTCCATTCCCAGCGGTTGTCCACCCCATCCAAGCCGCCGTAATGCAGCTCGTACAGGCAGAACAGGGTCAATTGCACATCGCCGTCGTCGATGATGTCATCGGTGAGTGCCAGCTGTCCCTCGATAAGATCGCGCAGCGTGCCCTGGGCTGCAGAATCATCTCCGGTCCCGTCGGCCAGAAGCCGGAATAGGCCACCGCTGATGGGTCCGCGCGCGTCAGGGATCTTCATGTTTTTCTCCTACGTGGGCCTCAGCGATACTGGCTGCGGCCGGTGAAAAGTGCGTCGATGCGAGCCCGGCCCGGGGTACCGGCCGGAGGGGCCCAAGGGTGCAGCCCCTCAGCTGTTGCCGGTGTAGACGAGGCTGTCCGGGTCGACTTCATTCGCCGGGGCATCTGCGAGTCCCTGCGGGGACAGATCCATGTCCATAAGCCCGGGTCGTTGTTTGTGGGCCGCGGAGGGTCCGGTGGTGGCAGTGCTGTGGCTGGAAACGGTGTGCCCCTAAAACTTTGCTGGATACAGACCCTGGAGGGTGCTGCCTGTCACGGGCGGGGTATTTCCATCTGGAACCCGCACCGGCACCGGAGAACACGCGTCCGGAGATATTCGCCCAGAAAATCCGGACTCCCGGCGTGAGTGGAAACCGCCCGGTGCGGACTTCGCCGCTCGGGGTCCACTGCGGACATCGGCTCCTGGCAGTGGCGGTAGGCGTCCTCCCGGTGCACGGCACCGCCGCTGTTCCCGTTCCGCGCCGGGATGGTTGCGAGAAACGCCGCAGTCGTAGCCACCACGTGCGAGCTGCCGCAGTTGGTACAGCTGATGGCGGCCGCGAGGGTTTCCTGCTGAGGATTCATGGTGGCGACAGAGTCCAGAAGGAGGTGCCGGTCGGTCTCACATGTCGCACACCAAGGCCGGCGCCCTCGGGGCTGGTGGGCATCCCGGGGCAAGTACGTGCTTGACGTGATGGTCATCCGGGTCAGACCAGGCCCGGGTAGCTGGCCAGGATGTAGTCCGCCGCGGCTGGTCCTTTCATGCGGAGGCCGTTGCGCTTGGGATGGACCTGCTTTTCTTTCATGGCCGCCCAGAAGGCATCTTCGGAGCGGGGCGTGGTCTGGCTCAGGAAACACCAGCTGGTGTAGAGCCCGTAGAGGCAGTCCCTGCCCAGGGCGTGGTCGGATGCAGGGTCCCGGGTGGTGGCTTCCTGCAGGAATTGGTCGTATTGGGAAGTTGCCATGAGTGGCTCGTTTCTTCGCGGTGCATTGTGTGCCGCCGTGTGGCTACAGCAGCTGAGCGTCAAGGCCATGCACGGGGCGATGAAGCAAGATCCCGCACTGCTGCGTCACCGCAGATCCGGGGATAAAGCGTTACTGGGCTGGGGGTCCACATCCTGCGGAAACCAGTCAATGCAACTACTCTACGATGTAGACTGTATGCGTAGACTACACATTAAGCAACCGGCTTTTCATCCCGAAAATGCCACCACCCTGTATCGACCCGAACGGAAAACCATGTCGCCCGAAGAGCATCCGGCGCCCCCTGCGGCTCCCGGCAAGAAGGCTCGCCTCAGCCAGGAGATTGTCCTGTCGACGGCACTGGCACTGGTGGACGCCGAAGGACTCGACGCCCTCACCATGCGCAGGCTCGGGCAGGAACTCGGGCGGGACCCCATGAGCCTGTACCGCTACGCCGCCAACCGCGCAGCCCTGCTGGACGGCGTCTCAGAACTCGTACTGAATGAACTGGCCATCATTCCCGATGATCCCGACTGGCAGTCGCAGCTCCGGCGCATTGCCCACGACCTGCGGCTCCTGGCGCTCCGGCACCCCAACGTCGTGCCCCTCCTCGTGACCCGCCCCCTGTCAACGCCCCTGGGACTGCGGCCGCTGGGAACATTGCGTCCGCTGGAGCAGATCCTGTCCCTGCTGATCGACGCCGGATTCGCCCCCGTTGACGCACTGCACGTCTACCGCGCCTACTACGGATACCTCTACGGGCACATCCTCAACGAACTGCAGGAATTCGTCGTCGACCCCGAGGAAAATGAGGCCCTACTCCGCCTGGGCCTGCACCGCCTGCCGCCGAAGGAATTCCCCCGCCTCCGCGCCCTCGCCCCGGTTCTCGCCGACTACGACGGGATGGCCGAGCTGGATGAGGGAATCACCATCCTGCTCTCGGGGCTCGCGGCCCGCCTCCCGCTGCCGGAGGCTCCGGCCAAACCCTGATCCGGAACTTGCTTTGAAAGGATGCGCCATGTTTGTCCTCCTCAGCCTCAAGACCGTGCTGCGTGGCCATCCCGAACGGAAGGCAACGTGCCAGTACTGCCACCAATTCGCGCAGCATCAACTGCAGGAACGCGCCACCAAATTCACCGTGTTTTTCATCCCCGTCTTCACGACTTCCAGGACCTACGACATCACCTGCACCAACTGCGGTCAGAACTCGATCGTCAAGCCGCGGCAGAAAAACACGCTCCTGCGCTAGGAAAGCCTGCGCCGCATCAGCGGGGCTTAGACAGCCGATCCTTCGCGTGATGGCTTCCGGGCCCGACAGGCACCAGCTCCGTGGCTTGCGCGAGACCTTCGGTAGGCATCGAGACGTACATGCTCTCGGCCCGGCTCACCTGGAATGTCTCATGCCAGATGCCGACGGCCCTGGGGGCCTTCCTGGCTTGGCGGTTAAAGGCAGTCCAGGCCGGCCTGTGCTCGGATTCGGGCGCACTGGCGTAGGCATACAGCTTGTCCAGCGAGTCCCAGTACTGCACGATGACCGGCCCGCCGGCTCCGAGGGCAAATCGAAAGCCTAGAAGGCCGGAACCCGGCTCCTTAAGGAGCTCGGTCAGCATTCGGGGCATCGCAAAGAAGACTGGAAGCCACAGATCCGGTCGCCAGGGACTGTTGATGCGCATGCCGATGAGGAAGACCACCAAGTCACCGGAATGGCGGTGCGTGAAACGTCCAGCATTGATGCGTGCCATACTTTCCTCCTAACTAGATACTTATACTCTCCAATATTGGCGAGTGCTACTATCTAAGTCAAGGAGAAACTTTGCGCATCTCACAGCTGGCCGCGGCCACGGATGTTCCTGTGGCCACCATCAAGTACTACCTTCGGGAAAAACTGCTTCACGACGGCGTCCTGACCTCCGCGACCCAGGCGCGCTACGACGACTCGCACGTACGGCGGCTGAAGCTGATCCGGGCACTCATTGGCACCGCCGGGCTCAGCGTCAGCGCCACCCGCGAGGTACTGCTTGGCCTGGAAAACCCGCCGGAGTCGGGCCACGACCTGCTCGGAATCGCGCACCATGCGGTCTCCCGGACTGCACCGGACGACGTCGACCTCTCCTCAGCACAAAAGCTCCTGGACCGTTGGGGCTGGGGCGCTGAGACTTGCGACCGCGATACCCAGGCGGCCCTGGCAAAGGCCCTGCACGGGCTCTCGGAGGCGGGATTCGAGGCGCCAGCGGCGCTCTTGGACCGCTACGCCGCGGCAATGCAGGACATCGCGGAGGCCGACGTCGAAAGTGTTCCCACGGATTCCTCCGAGGCCGCGATGCGGCACGTAGTCCTTGGGACGCTCCTGATGGAACCGGTGCTCCTGGCCATGCGCCGGCTTGCCCAGCAAAGCGCATCCTTCCAGCGGTTTGGCGGGGCGGGGTCCTAGACGACCGGGGAGCGCCGCTCGATCAGCACCGTATCCCGCCATTGGCCTTCGCTGGGGCCGTGGCTCATGCGGGCGATGCGGCTCCGCCGGCCGACGACGGCGAATCCGTTCGCCAGGTGGAGCTTCAGGCTTGCTTCGTTTTCCGGGAAGACGCTGGCCTGGATGGTCCAGATCCCGCATTGCTCGGTCGATGTGGCCAGGGCCTGAAGCAGGGCGGCTCCGACTCCCCTGCCGCGGGCTTCAGCGGCGACGTAGACGGAGTGTTCGACCACGCCGGCATACGCGGGCCGCGCGGACACCGCTGAGACAGCCGCCCAGCCAAGGATCCCGCCCTCGGGCGCCTCGGCGACCAGACGGTGGCCGGGCAGCCGGGAGCTGGTGAAGCGTTCCCAGTCCGGCACGTCTGCTTCAAAGGTGGCGTGTCCGGTGGCGATTCCTTCGCGGTAAATCCCCTGGACGGCCGGCCAGTCGTCCTCACGCATGGAGCGGATCGTCACCGCGGACCGTTGCGCGGTCACAGCGTCGCCAGGAGCCCGGCCGTCTGCTCGAGCACCCCTGGCACCAGGGAGTAGTAGGCCCACGTGCCGCGCTTTTCACGGTGCAGCAGCCCGGCCTCGACCAGGATCTTCAGGTGGTGGGAGACCGTGGGCTGGCCCAGGTCCAGGGGCTCGGTGAGGTCGCAGACGCATGCCTCCCCTGACTCGCCGGCCTTGACGATGGAGAGCAGCCGGAGCCGGTTCGGGTCGGCCAGCGCCTTGAAAACCAGGGCCCTCTGCTTCGCCTCCTCAGCGCCCAGGGCAGGGGGCCCTGCCGGGGTGCAGCAGGATTCATCCGTGGCCGGCTCGAGTACAGGCAACAATTTCATGTACCCATTATGCCCTGATATCGACAATCATCAATATATTATCCGTGAGAGCTCGGGTCGGCGACTTGGCGCAGATCTGTTTATGTGGAGGCCCTATTGCTTGGCCGCCGGCTAAGGCTAGGAGCGGGCCGGTTCGGAACTGTGCGCCAGGACGACGCCGCCGGAGGTGCGGGCCGCGGAGGGGAACAGGATGAGGAGGAGGCCAAGTCCTATTGCGGCGCCGACCAGCTGCGCCAGAACGTAGCCGGGAACGGAGGCCGGTGCGATGCCGGCGAAGGTGTCGCTGAAGATGCGGCCCACCGTCACTGCCGGATTCGCGAACGAGGTCGAGGACGTGAACCAGTACGCGGCTCCGATGTAGGCGCCCACCGCCGGCGCGGCGAGGACGCCACGCTTTGTGGCAGCCAGGGCGAAGATCAGCAGGACCAGTCCCGCAGTGGCGACAACTTCACCCAGGAGATGCCCCGGGGTTGCGCGCTCCTTGGACGAGATGGAGGTGCCCACCTCAAACATGGCGTTCGCGACCATGCTGCCGCTGACCGCGCCCACGGTCTGGGCGACTACGTAGGTGCCCAGCTCCGGCAGGGTCAAGCCGGTACCGCCACGTCGGCCCAGGATCCAGTCGGCGAGGGAGACCACGGGGTTGAAGTGCGCGCCGCTCACGGGCCCGAGCATCAGGATCAGCACCGTCAGGCCCAGCACCGTAGCGGTGCTGTTCTGCAGCAGCTGCAGGCCAACGTCACTGGGGGAGAGCTGCTGGGCGGCGATCCCGGAGCCGACGACGATGGCCACGAGCAGGTTGGTGCCGAGCAGTTCGGCCACGGCGCGGCGCCACAGCGGCGGCTGGTTGGAAGTCATGGCAACAGCTTGATCCAAAGAATTAACTCAGTCAAAATTGAACCAATGAGTATTGAAGCAGTTGACTCGCTCCGAAGGCGGGTAGCCAGGCACGCTGCCCTCGCAGATCCCGCGCGGCTGCGCATCGTAGACCTGCTCACCCTCGGGGATTTTTCCCCAACGGAACTGCAAGCAGAGCTGGGCATGCCGTCCAATCTCCTCTCCCACCACCTGAGGACGCTCGAAGATGCCGGCCTGGCAACGCGCAGCCGCTCCGAAGCTGACCGGCGCCGCAGCTATATCCGCCTCGCCACCGGCGCCCTGAACGGCCTCGCTCCCGGGGCGGAGCACGGTGCCCGCCGCGTCCTGTTCGTCTGCACGCACAACAGCGCCCGGTCTCAACTGGCCGCCGCCCTCTGGCAGCAGGTCAGCGACATTCCGTCAACCTCTGCCGGGACCCACCCTGCGGACCGCATCGCCCGGGGAGCCATCGAGGTCGCCCGCCGACACGGCCTGGACCTTGCGGACCTTCCCCCGCGCTTCCTGAAGCAGGTGGCAGGCGAGGACGACTTCATCGTGACCGTCTGCGACAAGGCCCACGAGGAACTGCCCGGGCTGGGTGGAATCCACTGGTCGGTGCCGGACCCGCTGCGCCTGGGCACGAAGGAAGCCTTCGACACAGCGTTCAACGACATCACCCGCCGCATCAAAGACCTTGCACCCCGCGTAACCGCCACCTAGGTCCGGCGCAAAGAACCTCCTACAGTAAATATTGACAATCATCAATCTATGGTCCAATACTTTGTACATCGATCCTTATCAATGTTCCGCCGAGCGCTGCACGTGTCGGGCGCGGGACCGCAACCGGCCCGCGAAGTCCCCGCCACCCGACTGATTCCAGGAGAAACCCCGTGAGCACCGAAACCGCCAAGAAGCCCTCCGTCCTCTTCGTCTGCGTCCACAACGCCGGCCGCTCCCAGATGGCCGCCGCCTTCCTCACCACCCTCGGGGAGGGTCGGATCGAGGTCCGCTCCGCCGGATCCCAGCCCGCGGACAAGGTCAACCCGGCAGCCGTGGAGGCCATGGCGGAGCTCGGCATCGACATGTCCGCCGAAATCCCGAAGATCCTCACCACCGAGGCCGTGAAGGAATCCGACGTCGTGATCACCATGGGTTGCGGCGACGAATGCCCCTACTTCCCCGGCAAGCGCTACGAGGACTGGGTCCTGGAGGATCCGGCGGGCCAGGGCGTGGAAGCCGTCCGGCCCATCCGCGACGAAATCAAGACCCGCATTGAGGCTCTGATCGGGTCCCTGACCCCTGCCGCCAAGTAAGGGGCAGCACCACACGTCTGACAGAGGACGGAGAGGGGGTGAGCTGAATGAACACCGGATGCTGCAGCGACGGATGCTGCGACGACGAGGATCAGGACTGCTGCTGACGCCCCTGCACGCCGGCCCCCTTTCGGGACCGGCGGACCGGCCCGAACCACTCACTGATAAGAAAGAGGACAAACATGGATTCAGCGAAGAACCTTCCCGTTGCCGTGATCGGCGCCGGCCCCGTGGGCCTGGCCGCCGCGGCCCACCTGATCGAACGCGGACTCGAACCGCTGATCTTCGAAGCCGGCCCGTCCGCGGGCGCCGCGATCGAGCAGTGGCGCCACATCCGGCTGTTCTCGCCGTGGCGGTTCAACGTCGATGCCGCCGCCGTCCGCCTGCTCGAAGCCGACGGCTGGGAGTCGCCTCGGCCGACGGCCCTGCCCTACGGCGGGGAACTGATCGACGACTACCTGACACCGCTGGCTGCCCTTCCCGAGATCGCCTCGCGTCTGCAGACCGGAGCCAGGGTCATCGCCGCGACCCGCGCCGGCATGGACAAGACCCACACCCGTGACCGCGAGAGCACACCGTTCGTGGTCCGGGTTGAGCACGAGGACGGCGAAATCCGCGACCACACCGTGGCCGGGGTCATTGACGCCTCCGGCACCTGGTCCACTCGCAACCCGCTGGGGACCTCCGGGCTTCCCGCCATCGGCGAAGACTCCGCCGCGGACCGGATCTCCTCGCCGCTCCCTGACGTCACGGGCCGTGACCGTGGCGCTTTCGCCGGCCGCCGTGTCCTGGTCGTCGGCGCCGGCCACTCCGCCGCCAACACCCTGATCAGCCTCGCGGACCTGGCCAAGGTCGAACCGGGCACCCGGATCCTCTGGGCGGTCCGCGGCGCGTCCGCCGAGAAGGTCTACGGCGGCGGCGACGCCGACGGGCTGCCCGCCCGCGGCCAGCTCGGGGCCCGCCTGCGCCGCCTCGTCGAGGCCGGGACCATCGAACTGCACACCGGCTTCGGCATTGGCTCGCTGAAGTCCCTCGCCTCGCACGTGACCGTCGAGTCCGTTGACGGCCGGACCCTCGAGGCCGACGTCGTCGTTCCCTGCACCGGTTTCCGCCCGGACCTGGACATCCTGCGTGAACTCCGGCTGAACCTGGACCCCGCCGTCGAAGCACCCACCGAACTCGGTCCGCTCATCGACCCGGAGTTCCACTCCTGCGGCACCGTCCCCCCGCACGGCGCAGCACTGCTGGCCCACCCGGAAAAGGACTTCTACATCGTCGGCATGAAGTCCTACGGCCGGGCGCCGACCTTCCTGTTGGCCACCGGTTACGAGCAGGTCCGTTCCGTCGCGGCCGCCCTGGCCGGTGACCGCGAGGCCGCGGACACCGTCCAGCTGGAACTCCCGGAGACTGGCGTCTGCTCCTCCGACGCCGGCACCAGCTGCGACGTTCCGGCGGCCGTCGCCGTCGCATCAGAGCCCTCGTGCTGCGCCGCTCCCGAGCCGGTGCTCGTCGGCTTCCCCACCGGCCTGTCCCACGGCCGCTCCGGCGAAGACCCACTGGCAGCATCAGCTCAGCAGCCCGAGCGCCGATAAGGAAGAATCGAACGCATGACCGAGACCACGAAAACACCCAGCGTCCTGTTCGTCTGCAGCAAGAACGGCGGAAAATCGCAGCTCGCCGCCGGACTGATGAACCAGCTCGCCAACGGGACCGTCACGGTGCACTCTGCCGGGACCAAACCCGCTGAATCGCTGAACCCCCAGTCCGTGGACTCCCTGGCAGAGCTCGGCATCGACATCACCGGCGAACACCCGAAACCCGTCACCGACGAGGTCCTGGACGCGGTCGATGTCGTCATCGTCCTGGGCAACGAAGCCAAGCTCGAACCCCGCGAGGGCAAGCGGCTCGAGGTCTGGGATACGGACGAGCCCTCCGAACGCGGCATCGAAGGCCTGGAGCGCATGCGCCTGGTCCGGGACGACATCAGGGCCCGGGTCCGGAAGCTGCATGCGGAGCTCACCGGGGACTAGCCGTGCCCGCCCCGGCGATATCGAGGACATTGGTCGCGGAGGGTGCACCGCGCGGCGGCCTCGCCGCGTTGTGCATCACCCAGACCACCGGCTGGGGCGTGCTCTACTACTCGTTGATCGCGGCAGTCCGGCCCATCAGCGAGGACACCGGCTGGGACCCGGCGCTCGTGACGGGAGCCTTTTCCGCCGGCCTGCTGGTCTCCGCGCTGGCCGGGATCGCCGTCGGCAGGATGCTGGACAGGACCGGGCCGCGTGGGCTGATGATCGCCGGATCCCTGCTCGGAGTGCTGGCCCTGGTCGTGGTGGGACTGGCACCCAATCTGCCAGTGTTCTTTGCGGCCTGGCTCGTCGCCGGGACCGCGCAGGCCGCGGTGCTGTATCAGCCGGCCTTTACGGTGATCAGCCGCTGGTACGGACGCGCCCGGGTACGGCCCCTGACAGTCCTGACCCTTGTCGCCGGGTTCGCATCCACCATTTTTGCCCCGCTCACCGCTGCCCTGACATCCGCGTTCGGCTGGCGAGGCGCCTTCATCATCCTCGCCGGGATCATGGGAATCATCACCGTGCCGCTGCACGCCCGATACCTGAACCGGAACTGGGCCACGGCCGCCCCCGGAATCCCCGCCACGGACCAACGGGTGATGGTGCGGGGCGTGCGGCTCAGTCCGGAATTCCTGGGCCTGCAGGCGCTGATGGTGTTGCTCTGCCTTGGGCTCTACACCGTGACGCTGAACATCATTCCGCTGCTCGTAGAGAAAGGCGCCGACTATGCCACGGCCGCGCTCGGTCTCGGTCTCGTGGGCGCCGGCCAGGTCGGCGGCCGGCTACTGTTCGCGGCCATCCCGGCCGGCGCCCGGCTGCAGGTCATCACCGGAACGGCGGCCTGCGCCGTCTTCCTGCTCGCTGCACTGCCCGGCCCGATGCCGGCGCTGATCGCGGCGGGAATGCTCGCCGGCGCGGTCCGCGGGTGCCAGACACTGCTGCAGGCCACCATCGTGGCTGACCGCTGGGGAACCCAGAGACTTGGCACTTTGCAGGGACTGTTCGTGGCACCGCTCACTGCTGTTACGGCCGTCGCCCCGGCCGCGGGTCCACTGCTGGCAGCCTGGCTCGGCACTTACGCGGGCATGGCGTACGCCATGACCGCTTCAGCCGCCACGGCCGCCGTTCTCGCTGCCGCCGGAAGCGTGCGGAAGCTCAGGCCTTCCGCGATCGGCTGAGAGATCCTCTGCGCCTGCGGCTGATCGACGCGGGACATAATGAAGGCACGCGTCCATGAATGCGGACCATTTCATGGCCGCTGCCGGCTGACGACGAGAGACGACGAAGGGCACATCGTGGAGCCGATGAGGGAAGAGATCCTGGCCGGGTACAGCCACGCCCGCCGTCACCTCGACGCCGTGCTGCAGAACGCTGCGCCCAAGGATCTCGACCGCAGAAGCGACGGGACCCGCTGGACCAACGAGGAGCTGCTCTTCCACATGGTCTTCGGCTACATGGTGGTCCGTGCCCTGCTTCCGCTCGTCCACGTCGTCAGCCGGCTCCCCCGCCCGGTTGGCCGGGCATTCGCTGCCGTCCTCAACGCGGGCACCGGTCCGTTTGATGTGGTGAATTACTGGGGTTCCCGGGCCGCCGCCCGGGTCTACAACAGGCGCCGGATGGGCCGGAAACTGGACAAAACCATCACTGCACTGTCCCGCCGGCTCGAACTCGAGAGCTCCCAATCCCTCGCGAGGTCGATGCCGTTCCCCGACAGGTGGGACCCTTTCTTCACGCCGCGGATGACGCTCAACGACGTTTACGCGTACCCCTCCCTTCATTTCGACTTTCACGCCGGGCAGTTGAGTCTTCGGCATCCGGACGCACCGGTCGAGTCCTAACGTTCAAGCCGAAATAGCATCGGGGTTCACCAGCGTCCGCTACCGTGCCAGCCAACTGCCCGACGTCGGACGGGCCGCCACCCGAAACACTGAGTGGCGGCCCCAAGTTACCTACACCGAGACTGCTGCCGGGACCTTCAGGGGCTCGATCTTGCCAAGGACGAACAGGTAATTCGCGGCCCCGATCAGTGAAACGATTCCAATGACCGCGAGCGGCGCCACGAAGGATCCCGTCTGATCCACCAGGACGCCGATCAGGATCGGTGTGAAGATGCCGGCCAGGTTGGAGGCAAAGTTCTGGAGTCCGCCAATGGATCCTACGTGCCGGGAGCTCGGGGCGACGTCGGCCGGCAGGGACCAGATGCCGGTGGCGGCGACAGTGAGGCTGGAATACGCTACTGAAAGAAGCGCCAGGGCCATCCATGCCTCCGGCACCACGGCAGCGAACATGATGACCGAACCGCCGATCAGGCCACCGGCGATGGCGGTCTTGCGGACCCGGGTCACCGAGACGCCGCGCTGTACCGCACGGTCGGCGACATAGCCGGCCAGCCAGCCGAAGGCCACGGCACAGATGCCCGGGATGGCACCAAAGAACCCGAGCTTGAGCAGGTCGAACCCGCGCTCCTTCACGAGGTAGCTCGGAAAGAACGTGATGAAGAAGTAGATAGCGGCGTTCAGGCAGAAAAAGCCGAACATCATGCTGAGTATGGTGCGGTACTTGAAGAGTGACCGCCACGGCAGCTTCGCTGCGCCGGCGTCGTCGTTCGCCTCGCTCCGGGCACCACCTTCCTGGATGTAGGACACCTCGGCGGCATTGGCAGTCGGGTGTTCCGCGGGGCTGCGGTACGTCTTCCACCACACGGCGGCCCAGACGAGGCCGGCAATGCCGATGATGATGAAGACCGCGTGCCACGAGGTGAACGCCACGATCAAAGTGACGATGGGCAGGGCGATGACCGCACCCACACGGGAGCCCGAATCCCAGATGCTGGTCGCAAAGGCCCGCTCGCGGACCGGGAACCAGGTGGCCACCACCTTGGCCGCGGTGCTCGGCGCCGGGCTTTCACCCACGCCCAACAGGAACCGGGCGGCGAAAAGGGACCAAAAGCTCGTGGACATGGCGGTGATCATGGTGAAGACGGACCACCAAACCGCTGCAAGGGAGAACGACTTCCGCGGCCCCACCTTGTCGACGTACCAGCCGGCTGCCAGTTGGCAGAAGTCGTAGGCCCAAAAGAAGGCGGCGAAGATGAGTCCCTGTTGGGTTGCCGAGAGTTCAAAGTCTTTGCCCATGAACGGCAAGGCCACGCTGAGGCTGGACCGGTCCAGATAGTTGATGCTCAGCCCGATGAAGGCGAGCCAAATGATCATCCAGCGTTTGCGGGTCATGGTGCGGGGCGAATTGAGGGATGACTTGGGGGCGAGCTTACTGCCGAGCGCAGTCATGCGGTCTCCTTTGACATAAACATGGCTTCGGGTGCCTGGGCACCGGGAGGGTCAGACGCCAAGAGTGCCAGCGCCAAAATCATATAGGAATCTGGTTAATCATATAGAGAATGTGATCCACGACAAGTCCCCCGCCGGAAAAACTTTCAGACCACCCCCTGACGCCCTGTGGCTTATGATTCCCACAGCGACTCCCACCACCCCACACAAAGAGGTAACCGCGTGCCCCCACGTCAATCGTCCGATCCAACCAGAGGCAAGGCAGCCGTGAGTGATGTCTACTCGGCCATGCGCGCCTCCATCCTCACGGGCGAAATCGAACCCGGCACGCGGATCAACATCGATGCCGTTGCCCGCAGCATGGGCGTCTCCCAGACTCCGGTCCGGGAAGTGCTCCAACGATTGGAGGGCGACAACCTGGTGGTCTACACGCCGGGGCGCGGTTACAGCACCACGCCCCTGCTGGACCTGGCCGAGCTTCGCTCCCTTTTTGAATTCCGGCTCCTGGTCGAGCCGTGGGCGGCCCGGTCCGCCGCCGTGGACCGGCTCGCCAATCCGGCCGCAGCCCTGGAAAAGGAGCTGTCGGCGTTCCGGGACAGGATGCAGAACAGCGGCGACCTTCGGCAGGACCTCGTGGCCCATGACACCCGCTTTCATGACACCATCCTCGCGGCGGCTGGAAACCCGGTTGTGCGGCACGCCTTCGCGCAAACCCACTGCCATCTGCACACGTTCCGCCTCTACCCCGCAGACGTCGACGGCGCCATCACCGTGACCGAGCACTCGGCCGTGCGGGAGGCCATCCGGACATGCCAACCGGAACGCGCCGAGGAGGCCATGGCCGAGCACATCAGAAACTCCTTCACCCGTTTTGCCCAGGCCTTCGAGGACAACACGGCCCTCTCGCCGCTGGAGGACAGCGGACCACCAAAGCCGCACATCGTCGGCTGAAGGTAAGCCCCGGCCTCTTGGCCGGGGCTTCTTTTCTCTCCGGAACACTTGATCTGGATCACGTTTCCTATATGATTATCGAAATTCATATAGGAATCGTGTCCACTCATTGAACTGACCTGAGAGAAGATATCCATGCCTTCCATCATCTCCATCCACACCCAGGACGTACGCTTCCCCACGTCGCTGGAACTCGATGGCTCCGACGCGGTCAACGTTGACCCCGACTACTCCGCCGCCTATGTCGTCATCCGCACCGATGCGGGGGACGAGGGCCACGGCTTTGTGTTCAGCTGCGGACGCGGCAACGAAATCCTCACGCATGCCATCGACGCCTACGCCCGCCTGCTCGTCGGCCGGGACATCGACGAACTGATCTACGACCTCGGCGGCGCATCAAAGCGCCTCATCCACGATTCCCAGCTGCGCTGGCTCGGCCCGGAAAAGGGCGTCACACAAATGGCCTGCGGTGCGCTCGTCAGCGCCCTCTGGGACATCCGCGCCCGGCGCGAAAACAAGCCCCTGTGGCTCCTCCTCAGCGAGATGCCTGCCGAGGAAATTGTCGACGTCGTCGATTTCACGCATATTCGCGACGCCCTGAGCCCGGAGCAGGCGCTGGACATCCTGCGGGCCGGCGAAGACGGAAAAGCTGCCCGGATCGCGGCCCTGAAAGTGGAGGGATATCCCGCGTACACCACGTCGCCCGGGTGGCTCGGCTACAGCGACGAGAAACTCGTCAGGTTGAGCAAGAAGGCAGCCGCCGACGGTTTCTCCATGATCAAGCTGAAGGTGGGCGGCAACCTCAACGATGACCGCCGCCGCATGGCCCTGGCCCGGGAGGCCGTCGGCGATCTCCCGATCGCGATCGACGCCAACCAGCGGTGGGAAGTTTCCGAGGCCATCGAATGGGTCAACCAGCTCGCAGAGTTCAACCCCTACTGGATCGAGGAGCCCACGAGCACGGACGACATTCTGGGCCATGCCGAGATCCGGAAGGGTGTTGCACCCGTGCGGGTCGCCACCGGCGAGGCCGTGGCGAGCCGCATCGTCTTCAAGCAGCTGCTGCAGGCCGGGGCCATTGACGTCCTCCAGCTGGATTCCACGCGGGTGGGAGGCGTGAACGAGAACATCGCCAACCTCCTGCTCGCCGCCCGCTTCGACGTGCCGGTCTGCCCGCACGCCGGCGGTGTGGGACTGTGCGAACTCGTCCAGCACTTCTCGTTCTTCGACTACGCGGCCATCACCGGAACCCAGGAAGGACGGATGATCGAATACGTGGACCACCTTCACGAGCACTTCGCCGAGCCGGTCCGCATCATCAACGGCCGGTACGCCGCCCCGGAACTGCCGGGCACCGGCGCCGAAATGTTCAGTGCCTCCCGCTCCCGCTGGGAGTTCCCCGCCGGAGCAGGGTGGGTGGAAGTGGGAAGCCGCGCCGCCGTCACGGGCGCGTCCCTGACCGAAGCCGGGGCGGTCCGATGACAACCACGGTTGAGGACCTCAATGCGTGCATCGACGCGGCCCAGGCCGCGTTCGAAAAGGGCCGCGCGGCCGATCCCCACACCCGCGCGTCATGGCTGGAGGCGGCAGCCGCCGGCCTGGAAACTGATGCGGATTCGCTGGTGGAAATCGCCCACCAGGAATCGCATCTGGGCGAGGCCCGGCTCCGGGGCGAATTGAAACGCGCCGTCTTCCAGCTCAGGCTCTTCGCGGCGGAAATCCGCCAGGGCGAGCACCTCGACGCCACCATCGACCACGCAGACCCGGACTGGGGCATGGGGCCGCGACCGGACCTGCGCCGGCTCAACGTGCCGATCGGCGTCGTGGGGGTTTTCGGGGCGTCCAACTTCCCCTTCGCCTTCAGCGTCATGGGCGGCGACAGCGCCTCGGCCCTGGCCGCCGGCTGCGCCGTCGTGCACAAGGCACACGACGGACACCTGAACCTTGCGGTTCGCACGGCCGAGACGGTGATCGCCGCACTCGACGCGGCTGGAGCACCGTCAGGCCTTTTCTCGCTCGTCACCGGCAGACCCGCGGCGGAGGCCCTGGTGGACCACCCGGCGGTCAAGGCCATCGGGTTTACGGGCTCGACGGCGGGAGGACGTGCCCTGTTCAACCGTGCCGCGGCCCGGCCCGAACCCATTCCGTTCTTCGGCGAACTGGGCGGCATCAATGCCGTTTTCGTCACCGAGAGTGCCTGGGGGTCCCGGCGCGAGGAAATCCTCAGCGGCTACGCCGGCTCATTCACGATGGGAATGGGCCAGTTCTGCACCAAGCCGGGGCTGCTGTTTGTTCCCCGCGGACAGACCGATCTCGTCCGGCAGGTCCTCGGTGGCGCCCTGACGGACTTCGCGGCAACCCAGTTGCTGAGCTCCCGGCTGCACGACGGATACCGGCAGTCAGTGACCGATCTGCAGAACAGCGCAGGCGTGGATGTCCTGGTGGAAGGAGACTTCGCCGAGGCTCCGGCGCCGACTGTGCTTCACACGACGGCAGCTGCCGTGCGCAGCGATCCGTCGATCCTCCGGCAGGAAATGTTCGGACCGGCCAGCCTGGTGGTGGAGTACGACGACGAGTCGGAACTCCCAGCCATCGCGGAACTTCTCGAGGGACAGCTGACCACCACCCTCCAGGCGGAGCCCGGCGACGACGTCGCCGACCTCGCCGAACGGTTGACGGACATCAGTGGCCGGGTGCTCTGGAACGGCTGGCCCACGGGAGTCACCGTCAGCTACGCCCAGCACCACGGCGGACCCTATCCTGCCACGACGTCCGCCACCACATCGGTGGGAACGGCCGCAATCCGCCGGTTCCTCCGGCCCGTGGCCTACCAGTCGTTCCCGGAGGGGCGGCTGCCCGAACCGCTGCAGGACGCCAACCGCTGGAACGTGCCGCAGCGGGTGGACGGAGTCTGGCGGCGTCCCGTCATCTCCGAGGGACTTCCTGAGAGTGAGGCCCAGTGATGAACTCACCCCTGAACATCGGCGGCGCGTCCGTGCTCCCGGACGATGCGGCGCAGGCATTGCTGATCGGTCGCGTCTGGGACGTTGAAACCTCGGGACCGCGGGTGGTCGCGGTCCAGGAGGAGGGGGTGTTCGATCTCCACCAGCTGGCCGGCACGGTCTCCGAACTCCTAGAACGCCCGGATGTTGTGGCGGACGTCCGCGCCGCGATGGTTGCGCCGCGCTGGAAGACTTCCGACGTGGTCGATGCGTCCCTGGCGCAGGACCCAACGCGGCCCCACTTCCTGGCGCCGGTGGACCTCCAGGTCATTAAAGCCTGCGGCGTCACCTTCGTGGACAGCATGATCGAGCGCGTGATCGAGGAGCGTTGCGGCGGGGACGCCAGCAAGGCCAACGAGGTGCGGGAGCTGGTGAGCAACGCCCTCGGCGGCAGCATCGGCGCGATCCGCCCGGGCTCCCCGGCAGCGGCCCAGGCCAAAAAGGTCCTGATCGCGGAGGGTCTTTGGTCGCAGTACCTGGAGGTGGGCATCGGACCGGACCCCGAGGTCTTCACGAAGGCCCCGGTCCTGTCCTCGGTGGGACTTGGCGCGGGAATCGGGATCCCGTCCTTTTCCGCATGGAACAACCCCGAGCCGGAACTGGTGCTGATCGTCACCTCGGCCGGCAAGGTTGTGGGCGCGACACTTGGCAACGACGTGAACCTCCGGGATGTGGAGGGCCGGAGCGCCCTGTTGCTGGGAAAGGCGAAAGACAATAACGCGTCCAGCGCTTTGGGCCCCCTGATCCGGCTGTTCGATGCCGGATTCAGCCTGGAAACGCTGCGCCAGGAAGAGATCCTGCTGCGGGTCGAGGGCCAGGACGGCTATTCGCTCGAGGGCCGGAACTCCGTGGCCCGGATCAGCCGGCCGTTCGAGGAACTCGTGGCGGCGACGTTCGGCAAGCACCATCAGTACCCGGACGGGTTCGCGCTGTTCACCGGCACCCTGTTCGCCCCGACCCAGGACCGCGACGAGCCGGGGCAGGGATTCACCCACCACATGGGCGACCGAGTGACGATCAGAAGCAGCCATCTCGGGGCCCTGATCAATCCCGTGGGCGCTGCGGAAGAGCTGCCGGAATGGTCGTTCGGGCTGCGGCAACTGTTCGGCTATCTGCAGTCCCAGCAGCATGTTCAAGCCGTATCCCTCGGCGGGCGGTAGCATGTCCCGCCCGTCCGAAAGTCCCGGCTCGACCCGCTAGGAGGGGCGGGGGGGGGGGGGGGGGGGGGGGGGGGGGGGGGGGGGGGGGGGGGGGGGGGGGGCTCACCGAGGACAGCCAGTACGTCGAACTGGCTGTGGAGGTTTTTGCCATGCTGGCCGATGCCACCCGGGTCAGGCTCATCCTGGCCCTGCGCCACGGCGAGCTGCCCGTCAACGTGCTGGCCGAAAAGGCCGGGAAATCGGCGGCCGCGGTTTCCCAGCACCTGGCCAAGATGCGGCTGGCGCGCATGGTCGCCACCCGCCAGGAGGGCACCAAAGTCTACTACCGTCTGCAGGACGGGCACGCCTGGCAGCTCGTGGCCGACGCCATTCACCAGGCCGAACACACGCTCGGCACGGCTCCGCATCACAGCACCGCCCCGCACAGCCTCAAGAGGGAGGCCGGCGCATGAACCAGCCCCTGCGCCCCGGCCACGATGTCCACCCGCACGCGCACGGACATGCTCACGACGGCGACCATCACCACCACCACGGGCCGGACAGTCATGTCCACGCGACCGGCTTCAAGGGGTGGCTGCAGGAGCTCTTCGTGCCCCACTCCCATGACTCCGCCGACTCGATCGACTCAGTCCTGGAGACAAGCTCCCAAGGCATTCGCGCTGTCAAGGTCTCCCTGCTCGGACTGGGGGCCACGTCGCTGTTCCAGCTGGTCATCGTCCTCATCAGCGGCTCCGTGGCACTGCTGGCGGACACGGTCCACAATTTTTCCGATGCCCTGACCGCCGTACCGCTGTGGATCGCCTTTCTGCTCGGACGCCGCCGCGCGACCCGGACGTACACCTACGGATTCGGCCGTGCCGAGGACCTCGCCGGACTGTTCATTGTGGCGATGATCGCACTCTCCGCCGTGGTGGCCGCCGTCGAGTCCATCCGCCGCTTCTTTGAACCCCAGCCCGTCCAGAACCTGGGCTGGGTGCTCGCCGCCGGACTCGTGGGCTTTGCCGGCAACGAACTTGTCGCGATCTACAGGATCCGCGTGGGACGGCGGATCGGTTCCGCCGCACTCGTCGCCGATGGCATTCACGCCCGCACCGACGGCTTCACGTCGCTGGCCGTCGTCGCCGGAGTCATCGGCATCTGGCTCGGATTTCCGCTTGCGGATCCGATCGTGGGACTGCTCATTTCCGCAGCCATCGCCATGCTCCTCTGGGGAACCATCCGCGACATCGGGCGCAGGCTCATGGACGGCGTCGACCCGAACCTGACGGAACGCCTGGCAGCGGTTGTCACCGCCCACGCCCCCGCGGGCGCAACATCCCGGCTGCGCTGGTCCGGCCACCGGCTTCACGTCGAGGTCTCCATTCCCCTGACCACGATCACCGACCTGGGGGAACTTGCCACAGTCCACGACGAAATCGACCACGCCACCCGCCACGCACTCCCGAACGTGGGATCGGTGACAACGGTGCCCACGTTCGACCGGGCAGCGCCGGCCGGACCACCGCCTCGCCCGGGCCACGGATAACGGCGGCCGTCCCGGAAGACCTGCTCTCTCCGGGACGTGCCCGACGGCGGCCGGCAACCTCCCTGAGTCAACGGACACCGAAGTGGATCGACCCTTGACCGATGATATTCACCGATATATCGTTAATTATCGCCGAATGATCGGCGACCATCATTGATTTCACCTGATTTGGAAGGTCGATGCCGCTATGAAAGGCATGCATGACGACAAATTCACGGATGGCGGTCCCGCCCAGGCACGCTTCGGGCGCGGCAGGAGCCGCCGCGGACCCCACGGACACAGCGGTTTCGGCCCGGGCCGCGGGTTTGGGCCGGGTTTCGGCCCGGGTTTCGGACCAGGTTTCGGCCCCGGCGGGTCACGGCGGGCCAGCAGGGGCGATGTTCGTTCGGCGATTCTCTCCCTCTTGGCCGAATCACCGTCCAACGGCTACGGGCTGATCAAGACCATTGCGGAAAAGACGTCGGGAGCCTGGCGGCCGAGCCCGGGGTCCGTCTACCCGACGCTCCAGCAGCTCGTTGATGAAGAGCTCATTGCGCCCGTAGGCGATGGCCGGCGCACCGAGTTCACCCTCACCGATTCCGGCAAGGCCTACGTGGCCGATCACGCCGAGGAGCTGGGGAACGCCTGGAACACCGACCCCGAGGGATCCGGACCTGCGTTCCACCAGAGCGTCGGAAAACTCGTGGGAGTCATCCACCAATTCCGCTTCTCGGCAACCGAGGAACAACGCAATGCCGCAATGACGGTAATCGATGACACCCGCCGCGCGCTCTACCGCATCCTTGCCGACTAACACCGCCGCTTCAGCTGGCGCGCAGCCATCCCTGCCAATGGTCCCTGCCCGAATATCTCCGCCTGGCGGGAATTGCATTCCGGCCCCGTGATCGCCTGATTTCGATTGTTGTCCTGGAGCCGAGGAGCGCCCGGACCGCCCCAAATGGCCCCCGCTTTCCACGGTTCTGTCCCTACAATTAAGTGTGGCCTCCATGGCATTCACGTCGCGGGGGCGACCAAATAAGGAGGATCATCATGGGCCTGGGTGACAAGATCCACAACGCCACCGAGAAACTCCACGGCAAAGGCAAAGAGACGGCAGGCAAAGCCACCGGTGACGAGAAGATGAAGGCCGAAGGCAAAAGCCACCAATTCAAAGCAGACCTGAAGCAGGCCGGCGAAAAGGTCAAGGACGCCTTCAAGAAACACTGAACACAGGCCGGCGGAGGGCGGAGGTGCGGTCCGGATCGCACTTCCGCCCCGGCCATTTGCCCCCACAATCCAGGGGACTCCCCCTAACGACGCAGGTCGAACGCCTCCAGGAGCCGCCGGACCGAGCCGCCGAGGTTCCACTCTGTGGCGAGACGCTCAAGCTCGGCGCGCGAACCGCCTGGGACAGGGTGCAGCTGCGCGCCCGCCTCCTCGAGCGTCGGCAGCTCCAGGTCCCGCACGATCTTCACGACGGCGGGCGCGACCGTGAGGTAGTCGGCCGCCGCGGCGAGCTTCGACCGCACGGCGGTGGACAGCCCGCTCCCTGCGTCCGCGGCAGCCGCGAGCAGCCCGTCGAGCGTGCCGTACTCGCCGAGCAGCGACGCGGCGGTTTTCTCGCCGATGCCGGCAACGCCCGGCAGCCCGTCGGAGGTGTCACCGCGCAGGGTCGCGTAGTCGGCATACTGCCCGGGCAACACGCTGTACTTGCCGACGACGACGACGTCGGTCAGGACTTCAAGGTTCTTCATGCCGCGCGCGGTGTAGATTACCCGCACCTGACGGGCGTCGTCGACGATCTGGAAGAGGTCGCGGTCGCCTGTCACCACATCGACCGGAAGCTCGGCGTGGCTGGCATAGGTGCCGATGACGTCGTCGGCCTCGTGGTCAGCAGCCCCGACGACGGCGATGCCGGCGAGCTCGAGCACCCGGCGGATCATCGGAATCTGCGCCTCGAGCGCGTCCGGCACCACCTCCACATCGGGGGCGCCCGCCACCGCCTCGGCGACCCGATGCGACTTGTAGCTCGGGATGAGATCCACCCGCCACTGCGGGCGCCAATCATCATCCCAGCACGCGACGAGATGCGTCGCCCCGTAGTCGGTGGTGAGCCGTGCGATCATGTCGAGCAGCCCGCGAACGGCATTCACCGGGGTGCCGTCCCCGCGGCGGATCGTGTCGGGCACGCCGTAGAACGCACGAAAGTACAGCGACGCAGTGTCGAGGAGCATCAGGCGGTCGGTCATGACTGATCCTGACACGGATGCGCCCGCTGGCGGCAGACCGTCCCGGTTCCATCTTCGGAAGGGGCACAAAGTGACGCAGTCGACGCCGATGTCCGGGCCCTGTGATGCCGGGGCGGGCCCTTGCCCCCTAGCCTGCGGCGGGGTCGACGCGGGTAGATTTGGGCGGATGGATGGGGAAGAGGTTCTGGCCGGAGGCAATTCGACTCTCGTCACGCGGGTCGGTGACACAGTGCGCCGGACCGCAGGACCGTGGACGCCAGCCGTCCATTCGCTCCTCGAAACGCTTCGGCATGCTGGCATCACTGAGGTCCCCCAGGCACTGGGCATGGACGAACATGGCCGGGAGGTCCTCAGCTTCCTCGACGGCGATGCAGCACATTACCCGCTGCCGGACTGGATTTGGAAACCTTGCCTTCTGCGTGACGCCGGGGCCCTACTCCGCCGCATCCACGACGCCACCGTCGGACTGGCCCGGGCGGATCTCACGTGGCAGCTGCCCACGCACCAGCCCGCAGAAGTCGTGTGCCACAACGACGCTGCGCCGTACAACATGGTGTTTGCCGACGGGCGGCTGACCGCGCTCATCGACTTCGACACGGCCTCGCCGGGGCCACGGATCTGGGACTTTGCCTACCTGGCCTACCGGCTCGTGCCGCTGGGAGAGAACGGCGGCCCCGGGGCCCCGGACGAGCAGCAGCGGCTGTCCCGTCTGGATGCCCTCATTGACGCGTATGGTGTCCGCTTCGGACACGGGCAAGTGTTCCAAACCCTGGCGGCGAGGCTGGACGAACTGGCGGAGCTGACGGACGGCCGCGCTGCGGCTACCGGACGGGAGGATTTTCTCGATCACTCCGCCATGTACCGCAAGGATCGCGGCAGAGTGTCCGCGATGGCCCGCAGGCTGTCCGTCCGGTAGCTCGACGCATCCCGGATCAGGGTCGCAGCCGCAGGCCGCGAAGCTTTTTCCCTGCCTTGCGGGCTTTGGTCTCCGTCTTGCGGGCAATGCGTTCTTCCATCGCCAGCAAGCTCTCGAAGCCGAGGTCGGTATCGGCGGGCCGGTCCGGGGTGGCCGCGAGTCTGTGCAGGAGGTCGGTCGCCATGACGCTGTCCTGATGGTCGCCGAGTACTGTCTGGAGCCGTCCGGCCGCTTTAGTGAGTTTGGCGGCGCGTTTGCCGTGGATCTCCGTGACCGATTCGCCCGCGTGGCGCAGGCGTTTGGCGTCTTTTCGGACCTCATGCAGCGCCGTGTCGCGTGCGGCCGTGTCGGCGGAGCCTTTGACGGCCTTCCGGGCACGCTCCACCCGCTGTGCGGCCTTGTTCACCAGCTTGGCCGTCACCTTGCGCGCGGGCCGGAAGGCGCGGGGCTTGGCAGGGGGGTGGTCCCGGAAGTCCTCCAGGGCGCCCAGGAGACGGAAATAGCGGCCGGTCCGGAGGGTCTTCAGGACGTTTCTGTAGCCCGCGTCATGGGCTGCGACCAGTTCCTGCTCGATCATCTGGGTCAACAGGCCGGACCTCTGTACTTCGGGGAGCTCCAGGATGTGCTGGCGGAGCCGCTCCAGCATGACTTCGGCATCGCGGGCCGGACCCAGAACCTGGCCCAGCCACTTCAGTTCGGCCTGGAGTTCCCGCACCGCTGACCGGTTGAAGAGTTTGCGATAGGTGGCCAGGGCGGACCGCGCCCGGCGGGTCGCGGACCGCATCTTGTGGACGGAATCCGGTGTCCCCATCCGCACGCCCGGATCATTGGCGATGAAGTCGCCGATCCGCGCGTCCAAGTAGGCGGTCACGACGTCGACTGCCGGTCCCTTCTTCCGGGGCTTCGGAGTCCGGGGACTGAACTCGGCCGGCCAGGCATCGCCCAGGGCGCGGGCGACTTTGGAAGGATAAGCGGAGTGGCTGGCTCCGGTAGATGTCAGGGTTGCGGCGGCAGCCTCGAAGAGCCCCGCTGTGCCGTGGACGAGTTCGAGCTCCCATTCACGCCAATCTACGGCGGGTCCGGGCGGCCGCAGGGCCTCGGCACGAACGTGGTCGTCGGCGAAGTCGGCCAGGTGCTCACCGCCAGGCCCATAGAGCCGGTAGGTGGTGCGCCGCGTGCTCAGCCGGGCGACGGGCACGAGTGCCTCGCCCCGGATGAAGACCTGCAGATGGTCGGACAGTTCTTCCGGAACAGTCTCCGGCTGGCCCAGCGGCGCATGGATCTCCTCCCGCTGGTCCGTTCCGGCGGGAAGCTTGAGGTGCCAGCCCTCATCGGCTCCGCCCGTGCGGCGCCGCAGGGTCATGCGCCGTGCCGCGAGGGCCAGGGCCGGCGTATCGAAGTACACAGCCTCAAGCTGATCCGTCACAGGCTCGGCGACGTGGTCCACACCCTCGATTTCCTGCAGATCCGGCAGCGGCGCGGAGATCCCGGCGTCGTACTTTTGTTCCGATTCAAGTTTTCCCGGGGTGTCCATGGCGGTCAGGACTCCCCACGGGACGCGCGTTCCCGCGGCAGCGAACTCATGGGCCTGTTGATGACCGTCATGGCGGGCCTCCTCTACTGGCACCGCTGGAACATGGCCTTGGTTCTGCGGGGGGCGTGTCCGGCCGGTGCCTTGGCGGTGCGCCCAGCCCGATTCTAGGCTCTGCGCGAATCGGCGACCAGACCGGTCGTCGACGGCTGTTTGGCCCGTTCGGCAAAGACATCGGGACAGGCCTCCTGCGGCTGCCCCCACGCCGCGTGAGACAGGAACGCCCTGGACTTGCCCGGGCGGGCGTTTCACCGTTCAAAGTATTTGCGGACTGCACGGGAACGAACATTTAAGACGCGACAACGCCCCGGGCCCCGATCGACGGTAGGGTAGCCTGACCGAGGTCCCGCCGGCTGGCGATGAGCTCGATCGAAGGGTGGGAGCCCGCCGCGGGGGCAGCGTACTCCCACGTCAAACGGCCGTGACAGCCTCGTTGGGCTCAATCGCCTCAGATGTGTGAAGGACGTATGACAAGCACGGGCTACGAATCCGAATCCCGACTCCGTGGAGCTGAAGCCCCGGAGTGGGCGCGGCTGGAGGACCTTTCCAGAACCGGCCTTCTGGACACACCCTCGGAGGAGCGCTTCGACCGGATCACGCGGCTCGCTCAGGGGCTTTTCGGCGTCAGTGCGGCCAGCATCTCCCTGATCGCCGAGAACCGGCAGTTCCTGAAATCCTTCGTCGGTCCGCTCGCCCGCGAGTCGGAGCGGCGTGACACGTTCTGCACCGAGGCGATCAAGTCCCCGGGAACCATGATCGTGGAGAACGCCCTCACCGACGAACGCTTCCGGCAGAGCCCGCTCGTGACCGGCAATCCCCACATCCAGTTCTACGCAGGCCATCCCCTCACCGGGCCCGGCGGGACGCACGTCGGAACGTTCTGCATCATCGACCAGGCGCCCCGGGCATTCAGCGCAGAGCAGCAGAAGATCCTCGAGGACCTCACTGAAATCATCCAGCGCGAAATGAACCTTTCGTGGGACATCGACAACGGAGCCAGGGTGCAACGGGCCCTGCTTCCGCCCACTCCCCCCGCGCCGGCCGGCTACTCGCTGGGCACCTGCTTCTACCCCGCCTCCGGACTCAGCGGTGACTTCTACGAGCTCGGCACGACAGCGGCCGGCCAATTCCGCATTACCGTCGGCGACGCCATGGGCAAAGGCATCGGTCCGGGCATCGTGGCCGGCACCGTTCGGTCCGCCTTCGCCCACACCGGCTGGGAAGCCGAGCCGTCCCGCATCTTCGAGGACGTGGCCGGGAGCCTCGACGATACCCTGGCCCGTGTGGGGTCTTATGCGACGGTGTTCCATGCGCTAATAGACCCTGCCACCGGCACAGGCCATTATGCCGACGCCGGCCAGGGACTGAGCTACATCCTCCGTTCCGACAACACGATTGAACGCCTGTCCCCGACCGGGCCGCCACTGGGCCTGATACCCGGTCAAAGCTGGGACACGCACGCGTTCAGGCTCGCCCCGGGTGATGCCATCCTGATTCCGACCGACGGCCTCCTGGACCTGCACGGCGGCGACCTCGGCCGTCTCGCCGCAGCCCTGGACAGCCGCCAGGCCCGGGATCATCCGGACACCGCTGTGAAGAAACTGTGCGACCGGCGGGGGAAGCGCGGCATCCTGGACGACATCACGGCGGTCCTGCTTCAGCGCGAACCAGAATCCGTCTAAGTGCGCCCGCCGTGTGCGCCGCACCGAGGCCCGGTAGGATGCCTTCGGGACGAACGCCGGGCAACACTTGGCGGATCAAGGGGGAGTCAGTGGCTGTAACGCGTGAAGCCGTCCTGACGGGTGTGGACGAACTCTCACCGTTCTGGAAGCAGGTCCCATTCCTGGTGTTCTTCATCGTGGCCGCGGTCATGAGCAGCACCATCCCGACCCTCACGGTGAGTGACTGGGGTGCCCTGGTTGCCGGAGCGGCCCTGACGGCTGCCGCGACCGGGTACGCCGCGGCGGCGGCCCAGCCAGGTCCGGCACGATTTGCAGCGATCGTACCGTCCCTGGATTTCCTGGCGGCCGGCGCTTTGCGCCACGGCACCGGAGAGAGCCACTCAATCTATGCCTCGATCGTCCTGCTGCCGGTACTTTGGTTCGCGGCCAGGGAGGGCCGCCACAATGTTGGCTACGCGGCTGTGGGCGCCACGGTGGCGATCATGGTCCCGTTCGCCCTCGGCTCCAGCATCGATGCGAACCCGAACGAACTTTTCCGCGGGCTCTACAGCACGCTCATCTTTGTCCTGGGCGCCTTTGTGGTCAACGAGCTGGCGCGGCGGGCACGCCGCCGCCTGCACTCCGCACGGGCCCAGGCGGCCGCGGCGACGGCGGAACTCAGCCGGGCCGCCCAGATCCAGCGCTTTCTGCTGCCGAAGAACGCCGCTCCCCTGCCCGGTTACCAGACTGCCGGGGCCTGCATCCCCTCCAAGGCCGTCGGCGGAGACTTCTTCGACTGGTACCTGATCGAGGACGGCCTTGGGTTCACCCTCGGCGACGTCATGGGCAAGGGCGCCGGGGCCGGCATGATTGCCGCGACCACCCGCGCCGTCATCCGCAGCGCCAAAAACAGCGAAGACCCTGTGACGGCGCTGACACTGACGCAGGACTGCCTTGCCACCGACCTGAGCCAGGCCGGCTCGTTCGCGACACTGTTCCACGCCCGGCTCCGGGCCTCCGACGGGCGGATCCTGTTCTCGGACGCCGGCCACGGCTTGACCCTGGTTATCCGGACAGATGGCACTTGGGAGAGGCTCTCCTCGGAAAACATGCCGGTGGGCCTGCTTCCGGACAGCCGGTGGGAATCGTTCGAGACCCGGCTGAACCCGGGAGACATGATTGTCAGCTTCAGTGACGGCGTCTTGGACCTCTACGACGGAACCCTTGCCGCCGTCGACGAGATCGGAAAACTCGGCGTCGCCGCGGAGTCCGCGAAAGACCTCGTGGACTCCGTGCACCGGCGGGCACAGGGCACCTCCAATCCCGATGACGTCACCATCCTCGCCGTCCGGCGGGACGGCCAACGCCCACTCACCCCTCGCGAAAGGACGCTCGTGTGACCGAAACGCCGCGCTACCCAGACCCCGACGGCGCCGACGCGCCACAGCAACGCTCCGGGAGCGCCGCGCAACTCTTCGGGGTACGGCTCCTCGTGCTCCTGACGTTGCTGGCCGGCGTCAACTACGTGGCCTGGCGCTGGCTCGCGTCACTGAACTGGGACGCGTGGTGGATCGCCGTGCCGCTGGTCGCCGCCGAGACCTACAGCCTGATCGACGTGCTGCTCTTCGGGATGACAGTCTGGCGGCTAAAGTCCCGCACACCGCCCGCACCGGCCCCCGCGGACGCCACAGTTGACGTTTTCATAACGACGTACAACGAGCCGCTGGCGCTGGTGATGACGACGGCGCTTGCCGCCCAAAAGATCCGGCACCCGCACAGCACCTGGATCCTTGACGATGGTGACAGGCCCGCGCTCCGGCAACTGGCCGCGGCGAGCGGACTGGGGTACGTGACCCGAAGCGCGGAATGGAGCGGGATGCCCCGGCACGCGAAAGCGGGGAACCTGAACAACGCCCTGATGCAAACCGAGGGCGAGTTCCTGCTCATCCTCGACGCGGACCAGATCCCCGAACCGGACATTCTGGACAGGACGCTGGGCTACTTCAACAACCGCAAAGTCGCCCTCGTCCAAACGCCCCAATATTTCAGCAACGTCCCGGCCGACGATCCCCTGGGCAGCCAGGCGCCCTTGTTCTACGGCCCCATCCAGCAGGGCAAGGACGGCTGGAACGCTGCCTTCTTTTGCGGCTCCAACGCCATCCTCCGCCGGGAGGCCCTCATGCAGCTGGGACTGTTGGGGTACGTCAGGGAAACCGAGAAGAGTATCCGGCGCGCCCTCAGCGCATCCCAGGCCGCCATCCGCAAGGCACGCAAAGCGGCAACCGGCGAGTCCATGCTTATGCAGCGCACCCTCGACGAGGTCGAAGCGGCAACCGAAGAGGCCCGCCGCCGGCTCGACGCCGGCGACTCGCTCAGCGAAATCACGTACCGGGCACGACGCCGGGTGGACCAGGCCGTCCAGGCACTGGTGCTGGCCGACGTGTCCGCCCTTCAGGCCGACCTGGAGGAGATTGCCGCAATGTCGCCGGTGGAGTTCGGTGACGCCGGAGTACCCGTGGTTACCGACGATGCTGTGCAGCGCATGGCGGCCCGGGACTGGTCTCCGCTCGGGGCAATCGAGTCCGTGCAGGCGGTGCTGGACGCGTTGTCGGTCGAACGGACCGACGAGGCTCAGCCGGTCATGCCGCTGGCCACGATCTCCGTGACGGAGGACATGGCCACGTCCATGCGCATGCACGCCATGGGATGGCAAAGCGTCTACCACCACGAGGTCCTGGCCTACGGGCTGGCACCCGAAGACATCGGCACCATGCTGACCCAGCGCCTGCGCTGGGCCCAGGGCACCATCCAGGTGTTCCTGCGGGAGAACCCGCTCCTTCAGCGCGGGCTGAAGCTGGGCCAGCGGCTCATGTACTTCGCAACGATGTGGACCTACCTCAGCGGCTTCGCCGCCGTCGTCTATTTCGCCGCGCCGATCATTTACCTGATCTTCGGGATCCTGCCCGTCACCAGCCTCAGCGCCGACTTCTTCCTGAGATTCATTCCGTTCATGGTGGTCAACCAGCTCCTCTTTGCCGTTGCCGGCAGGGGCATCCCCACCTGGCGCGGTCAGCAATACAGCCTCGCCCTGTTCCCCACCTGGATCAAAGCATGTACGACGGCGGCCCGGAATGTCTGGTTCGGACACCCCCTCGGCTTCGCCGTCACGCCGAAGGACCGCCAGTCCGGAGGTCCACGATGGAGCCTGATCCGCCCACAGATCGCCGTGTCGGTCGTACTGTTCATCGCGTCGGTTGTTGGGATTGGGCGGCTCGTTGCCGGAATGTCCGAGCCGGTCGGCACACTCGTCAACGTATTCTGGGTGGTGTTTGACCTGATCGTCATGAGCATCCTGGTGCGGGCCGTCCTGTACCGCGGATACCCTGCCGGCAGTTCCGGCGATGACCCCGACACCAGCAACGAGACCTCCACCGAAAGGGCCCTCCGTGGACCTGAGCTATGAAGTGAAAGACAGCTACGCCGAGATAACAGCCGCCGGCCGGCTCAACATGGTGTCGGCGCCGAAACTGCGGGAACTGGTGGCGGAAGTTGTCGCTTCGGGCTCCGCCCGGATCGTGATCAACCTCGAAGCGACAGCGTTCATGGACTCGTCCGGGCTGGGAGCGCTCATCGGGTGCCTCAAGGCCGCCCGGCAAGCCGGCGGCGACCTTCGGATCGCGGCCGTCCAGCCCCAGGTTCAAATGGTCCTGGGCCTTACCAGCATGGACAAAGTCCTGACTTCGTACCCCTCCGCGGCTGAAGCTTTCGGGGATGACTGACATTCTCGCCCGGCGGACGCTCCGCCAGACGGCACTTCCGGAGGCCATTGAGTCCGTGCATACCGAGCTCGACAAACTGTGGGAAGACGCTTCCTTCGTCCCGGACATGGACCGCATGACGTTCGCCACGGCCGTGATCGAAGCTGCCAGCAATGTGGTGCAGCACGCCGTTCCCGAATCCACGAAACCGGTGGAACTCGGGGTGGACATCAGCGCTACGTCCGTCAGGCTGGAGGCCCGGGTCAGTGCCTTCAATGCCGCCTGCCCCGACCCCATTGATACTGACGCCGCCATGCCGGACGGCGAGGCTGAATCAGGGCGCGGGCTCGCTCTCATTCGCGCCCTGGTCACCACCGTGACATTCAAGCGCCAGGACGGGACCAACACCTGGATCCTGTCAAAGTCCCCGCTGCACGACTGAGCGGAATCCTTGGACAATCCTCGGGATCTCCTGCTCTTTTTGGCCCCGGAGCGGAACCGTCCTGACGGACACTGGATATTAAGGCTTCCGGTAGGCAAGCTGCGTCCCGTCAGGATGCCCCGCTTCGCCGGGGCCCGGCCCAGGAGTCACGATGAAGCCGTTGAGAAGCCTGGCCTGCATACTTGCCCTGGCGGCCTCGGCCCTGTTGTTCGCGGCGGTACCCGCCCAGGCCGCCTCCCCGTCCCTTAGCCTCAGCCCGGCCAAGGGCCCGGCCGGAACCGCGGTGACCGTCACCGGCACCGGTTTTCCCAAGAAGGGCTCCGGAACCGTGAGCGCCGGAGCCAGTTCCGCCGCCTTCAAGGTCAGTGCCTCCGGATACTTCACCGCCGACGTCGTTATCCCGCAGACGTCCCAGCCGGTCCTTGACGTCCAAGCCGTATCCGGCACCGTCAAGGCGTCGACGGGCTTTACGGTCGTCGCGGCCGCGCCGGTGGCGGAACCTGCGCCGCCCGTCATCAACGGCTCGCCGCTGCGCTTCGGCGTCGGCACGCCCGGCGGGCCGCTGGCCCAGGCGGAATTGGACGGGGCCGCGTCCCTCACCGGGGAGGCGCCGTCGGTCATTCTGTCCTACAAGGACTTCAATCAAGGCCCGCCCATCACGGAGCTGGATGCTGTTCGCAGCCGAGGCGCCGTAACCCTGCTGACCTGGGAGCCATGGGCTTGGGGCGGCGGAACCGATCAGCCGGCCTATGCCCTGGACCGCATTACGGCCGGTAACTTCGACCCCTACCTGCGGCAGTGGGGCCAGGCGCTGGCGGCCTGGGGACATCCAGTGATGGTGCGCTTCGGGCATGAAATGAACGGAAACTGGTACCCCTGGTCTGAAGGAGTCAACGGCAACGAACCCGGCGACTACGCTGCGGCGTGGCGGCACGTCCATGACGTCGTAGCGGCAACCGGCGCCTCCAACATCTCCTGGGTCTGGAATCCCAACGTTCCGTATTGGGGGTCAACCCCGCTCGACGGCCTGTATCCGGGCTCCGCCTACGTGGATGAAGTAGCCCTCGACGGTTACAACTGGGGTACATCAGCAGCCTGGAGCAGCTGGCTTTGGCCATCGGAGCTCTTCGGCCCGGGCCTGTCCGAACTGAGACGACTTGCCCCAGGCAAACACGTGCTCGTGGCAGAGACGTCATCTGCCGAACAAGGCGGGTCCAAAGCCGACTGGAACACGGAACTGATCAGCTATCTGGCTGCCCAGCCCGACGTCACAGCAGTTGTCTGGTTCAACTTCAACAAGGAAACAGACTGGCGGATCGACAGCAGCCCCGGCTCGGCCACCGCCCTGGCATCCGCCCTGGCAGCGCGGCCCAAATAGCCAAACACGGAGGGCAAAGGGCCGCTTCCGCGCGGCGGAAACGGCCCACTGACTCGCCAAATATCTGCAGAATCCGGCTACCCGATCAGCGCGAGCACGGCCCCGGCGGTGACAACCCCGCCCGCTTCGGTGCGGACGTCCGTGACGGTGCCGTCCCGGTGCGCGGAGACCTGGGTTTCCATCTTCATGGCTTCAAGGACCACTACCGGGTCCCCGGCCGAGACTTCGGCTCCCGGCTCGACAAGCCACTTGACCACGGTCCCGGCCATGTCCGCGCGCAACTCCCCCGGGTCGGCAGCGGCGGCGGCACCGGCGTCGGACACCGAAGACACGCCCGCGGGCAGCGGACCGCCTGCGCGGGCCCAGCCGTCGAGCAAATCCGCCGGAAGGCCGACGGCGAGGCGCCTGCCGTCCACGTCGACCGTGATGGTGCGGCGTTCGCCGTCGGGGGCGGTGGTGCTGTAATCGGGGTCGGCAGAAATGCTGTCCGCGAAGTCGGTTTCGATCCAGCGGGTGTGGATGCCGAGGCCGTCCTCGGAGGTGAAGTCCGGGGATTCCAGCACGGCCCGGTGGAACGGCAGCACGGTGGCGACGCCGGTGATGTGCATTTCGGCGAGGGCCCGGCGGGCGCGGCGCAGGGCCTGCTGGCGGTCCGCGCCGGTGACGATCAGCTTCGCGAGCAGGGAATCAAACTGTGGTGCGACGAAGGAGCCGGAGCGGACGCCGGTGTCGAGGCGGATGCCCGGGCCGGTGGGGCCGGCGAATTCGCCGATGGTGCCGGGCGAGGGCAGGAAGCCGCGGCCCACGTCCTCGGCGTTGAGCCGGAATTCGAAGGCGTGTCCGCGCGGCGCCGGGTCTTTGGTCAGGCGCAGGGGCTCGCCCGAGGCGATCCGGAACTGTTCCTGGACGAGGTCGATCCCGGTGGTTTCCTCGGTGATGGGGTGCTCCACCTGGAGCCGGGTGTTGACCTCGAGGAAGGCCACGGTGCCGTCCGCCGCGACGAGGAATTCCACCGTGCCGGCGCCGGAGTAGCCCGCTTCCCGGCAGACGGCCTTGGCGGCGTCGTAGATCAGGGCGGTCTGCTCGTCGGTCAGGAACGGCGCGGGGGCCTCTTCCAGGAGCTTCTGGTGCCGGCGTTGCAGGGAGCAGTCGCGGGTTCCGACGACCACGACGTTGCCGTGCGCGTCCGCCAGGACCTGCGCCTCGACGTGGCGCGGACGGTCCAGGTAGCGCTCCACGAAGCACTCGCCCCGCCCGAAGGCGGCAACGGCTTCCCGGACGGCGGAGTCGAAGGCTTCCTCGACCTCGTCGATGACCCGGACCACCTTCATGCCGCGGCCACCGCCGCCGAAGGCGGCCTTGATGGCGATCGGCAGGCCATGCTCTTCGGCGAAGGCGCGGGCCTCGGCCGCCGTGTCGACGGGACCGTCGCTGCCGGCCACCAGGGGTGCGCCGGCCCGGACGGCCGCGTCGCGGGCCGTGATCTTGTTGCCGAGCAGCCGGATCGCGTCCGGCGTCGGACCGATCCAGGTCAGCCCGGCGTCGAGCACGGCCTGGGCAAAGTCGGCGTTCTCGGAGAGGAAACCGTAGCCGGGATGGACGGCGTCCGCACCGGACTGGGCCGCTACGGCGAGGAGCTTGGGGATGTTCAGGTACGTGTCCGCGGGCGAGTTGCCGTCCAGGCTGAACGCCTCATCCGCGGCCGAGACGTGCAGGGCGTCGGCGTCGATGTCGGCGTAGACAGCGACGGACGCCAGCTGCGCGTCGTCACAGGCCCGGGCTATGCGGACCGCGATTTCTCCACGGTTGGCGATCAGGACCTTGCGCATCAGTTACTCGCTTCTTCGTTATTGGTGGCGTGTTCGGTGGTGGTGGCGGATTCGGCCCAGCGGAAGCGGATCCTGCCGCCGATCGGGACCTGGGCGGCGAGGTCCAGCTGGGAGTCGACCACCACGGCGATTACCGGGTAGCCGCCGGTGATCGGATGGTCGGCCAGGAAGAGCACGGGAAGGCCCTCCGGCGGAACCTGCAGGGCGCCGGCGACGGTGCCTTCGCTGGGCAGTTCGCCCTGGCGGCTGCGCTCCAGCGGTGTACCGTCCAGCCGCATGCCGACGCGGTTGGACTGCGGCAGCACGTCCCAGTCCTGGGCGGTGAAGGAGTCCAGTGCCGCCTGATCGAACCAGTCGGCGCGCGGGCCGGGGACGACGGCGAGGACGGTCACCCCGGTGCCCGGGTAGTCCGGCTGCAGTTCGGGAGCCCCGACGACGCCGGATTCGGCCTCGCCGCCGGCGGCCAGCACCTGCCCGGCGGCCAGGTGCGAGGGGCCGATCCCGGACATCGTGTCCGTGGAGCGGCTGCCCAGCACCGGGGCCGCATCCACCCCGCCGCGGACCGCGAGGTAGCTGCGGAAGCCGCTCTGCGGCGCACCGATGCTGAGCGTTTCGCCTTCGAGCAGCGCGAAGGGAGTGGCCACCGGCACGGTGCGCTGCCACGTATCGCCGGCGTCGTCCGGCGCGGAGGCGATGCTCAGTTCCGACGGCGCCCCGGCGACGGCGAGGACCTGGTCCCCCACGGCCTGGACCTTGAGGCCGCCCGCGACGGTCTCGATGCCGGCTGCGCCGGGGGCGTTGCCGACCAGGCGGTTGGCCCGGCGCAGCGAGGCCCGGTCCAGCGCGCCGGCGGCGGAAACACCCAGGCCGGAGTGGCCATGCCGGCCGAGATCCTGGATCAGGCTCTGGAGCCCCGGTGAAACGATCCTGAGACCGCGGGCGACGTCCCCCGCAGCCGGTTCCGGCTCTGTGCCCGCATGCTCAGCCGCGGGCTCCGCGACGAGCACCGCGTCCCGGACGGGCCGGAACTGCACCCGGTGGCCCGGGGCGGCCAAGGCCGGCTGCTCCCGGCCCAGGTCCCACATCCTGGCGTTGGTGCGCCCGATCAGCTGCCAGCCGCCCGGGGAGCGGCGCGGGTACACGGCCGAATAGTTGCCGGCCAGCGCCACGGAGCCTGCGGGGACGGCGGTGCGCGGCGAGCTGCGCCGGGGCACTTCCAGCTGCTGGTTGTCCCCCACCATGTACCCGAATCCGGGCGCGAAGCCCGCGAAGGCCACGGTCCAGACCTGGCCGGAATGGGCGGCGATGACGCCGTCGGTTCCGAGGCCGGTGAGCCGCCCGACTTCGGCGAGGTCCTCGCCGTCGTACACGGTCTCGATGACAACCAGGCCGCCGTCGAGCTGCACGGGGGCGGTGAGGTCGAGCTGCAGCAGCCGGGCGGCGATGCGCCGGGCCGATGCCGGGGAATCGGCCTTGACCAGGACGGTCTCGGCCGCGGCCAGGACGTCCTGCTGGCCCGCCAGCGGCGTCTCCAGCAGCAGCGCCTGCAGGGCAAGCACGTCCTGGGTGCCGGAGAGCTCGGCCAGGACCGCGCGCGTTCCCACGGCCCGCACGGAGCGGACCCGTTGAACTGTTGTGTTCTCTACCTTCGGGGGTTCCCCTGCTGTCTCAATCACGAGGTGCCTCACTCATTGTGCCGGTGCCGGTGGACAGGATCCGCTGAATAGGATCCAAAGTGCTCAGGCGTGGGCTTCCTGCAGGAGCCGCTCTTCTTCGTCGGTATGCGGGTTGCGCCCGATGGCGAGCCCGATCACCGTCACGATCGAGGCGACCGCCAGGTAGCCGGCGATCAGGAACCAGTGGCCGCTGGCGGCGAAGAGGGCGGTGAAGACCAAAGGTGCGATGGCGCCGCCGACTACGCCGGCCAGCGTGTAGGCCAGCGAGCTGCCGGCGTAGCGCAGCCGGGCCGGGAACTGTTCGGTGATGTAAGCGGCCTGCGGGCCGTACATGAAGGCGTGGAAGGCCAGCCCGATCACGATGCCGATGGTCAGGGTGAGGACCGACTTGTCCTGGATCATGACGAAGAACAGCGGGATGTAAATGGCGGTTCCGACGGCGGCGATGCCGTATACGAGGCGGCGGTTGATGCGGTCCGTGAGGGCGCCCGCCGCGGGGATCAGGACCAGCTGGAAGGCGGAGCCGATCAGGATGGCGGTCAGTACGTTGCTGGTGCTCATGCCCAGTTCCTTGGTGGCGTAGACGGCCATGAAGACGGTGAGCAGGGAGTACAGCACGTCCGGGCTGATGCGGGACAGGGCGGCGGACACGAGGGCGCGCGGCTCCTTGGTGAAAACCTCCTTGATGGGGGCCTTGGGCTGTTCGCCGTGGGCCTGGATGGCCTTGAATACGGGGGTTTCCTCGAGCCTCAGCCGGATCAGCAGGCCAAAGCCCACCAACAAGGCCGAGGCAAGGAAGGCCACGCGCCAGCCCCAGGAGAGGAAGTCTTCGTTGCTGAGGGTCGCGGCGAGCACGGCCAGGACGCCGTTGGCCATCAGGTTGCCGGCAGGCGGGCCGATCTGCGCGGCGGAAGACCAGAAGCCGCGCCGCTTGGCGTCGCCGAATTCGCTCGAGAGCAGGACGGCACCGCCCCACTCGCCGCCGACGCCGATGCCCTGCGCCAGGCGCAGCAAAACGAGGATGATGGGTGCGGCTATCCCGATGGTGGCGTAGCCCGGGAGCACGCCGATCACCACCGTTGCGATGCCGATCAGCAACAGGGTGGTCACGAGGACGTGCTTGCGGCCGATCTTGTCACCGAGCCGGCCGAAGATCACGCCGCCGATGGGACGGGCGAGGTAGCCCACTGCAAAGGTCGAGAAGGACAGGAGCAGCCCGACGTATTCGTCGTTGCCCGGGAAGAAGACCTTGGGGAACACCAAAGCCGAGGCCACTGAGTAGATCGCGAAGTCGTAGTACTCCAGCGAGGTGCCGGTGAGGCTCGCGATGTAGGCCTTGAGGGCGCCTGGCGGGATCCTCCTCTTGCCGGCGGCCGGGGTGGCCTGATGCGGTGCTGCAGTCATGGTTTTCCTCCAGGTGTGCGGGTGCTGCCTGTTGCTTGGGTTGAAGTAAGGGTGGTCCCGGTGGGGCCGGGGTGTGAAGTGCTGGAGCTCCGGCTCAGGCGAAAGCGGCGGTGGTGATGCCCGCGGCGTTGAGCGCTTCGCGGACGGCGGCGGCCATGGCCACGGCTCCCGGGGAGTCACCGTGCACGCAGATGCTTTCGGCGCGGATTTTCAGGATGGAGCCGTCGATGGTGCGGACAGCGGAGTCGGTGGCCATCCGGAGGACATGCTCAGTGACGAGAGCAGGGTTCTCCAGCACGGCGCCGTGGAGCGAACGGGATACGAGGGTGCCGTCAGGGTTGTAGGCCCGGTCCGCGAAAGCTTCGGTGACAGCCCTGAGCCCGGCAGCCTCGGCCAGACGCAGCACTTCCGAGCCCGGCAGGCCAAGGATCGGCAGGTTGGGATCCACCGACTTCACGGCGTCGACGACGGCCCTTGCCTGGGCGGTGTGCGAGACGATCGCGTTGTAGAGGCCGCCGTGCGGCTTCACATACTTGACCGTGCCACCCTCGGCAGCGGCCAGCGCGAGCAGCGCACCGATCTGGTACACGACGTCGTCCGCCAGTTCGATTGGATCGATGTCCAGGAAGCGCCGGCCGAACCCGCCCAGATCGCGGTAGCCGACGTGGGCGCCGATCACGACGCCGGCGGCCACCGCCTCGCGGCAGGTCCGGCGGATGACGCTGGGATCGCCCGCGTGGAATCCGCACGCCACGTTGGCGCTGGAAACCGAGCGGAACATCGCTGCGTCGTCGCCCAGGGTCCAGCGTCCGAAAGACTCGCCAACGTCGCTGTTCAGGTCAATGGTTGCCATTTGTGATCCTCGTCTCATGATAGCCCCCTACTAGGATGCATCACTTCGTCGGATTGTTCAACAATCCGACGATTAAACATCGGAACAATCGTGTAGATTCGGCACTATGACGACTCCCGATGGGACTGCCGGCTCCGCCCTCGGCGCAGCTGCCGCGCGGCTGCGCGTGGCCCTCCCCTCCGTGGCGGACCGGGTGGCGGCTGAGCTGCGCCTGCAACTGGCGGAGGGCCTGCTCCTGCCGGGAGCCCGGCTCACGGAGTCGACCATCGCCGAAGACCTGGGCGTCTCCCGCAACACGGTCCGCGAGGCCTTCGCCGAACTGGCGGCCGAGCGCCTGGTGGTCCGGCACCCGAACCGCGGCGTCTTCGTGGCCAGGCTCGAGGCCGGCGACATCCACGACGTCTATACCGTGCGCCGCGCCATTGAAGTCAGTGCGATCCGCGGCGGCGGGAGCCCGGAGCGAGTGGCCGCGGTCCGGGCCGCCGTTGAAGAGGGCAAGGCCGCAGCCGCCGCCAATGACGAGGAAGGCCTGGGCAGCGCCAACCAGCATTTCCATGGCGCGATCGTGGCCCTGGCGGGCAGCCGGCGGCTGGACACGATCATGTCTCAGGTCCTCGCCGAGATGCGGCTGTTCTTCCACAAGGCCACTATGGATGCTCACTTCTACCGGGGCTGGCTGCCGGACAACGAGGAAATCTGCACCGCCCTGGAAGCCGGAGACCTGGACCGCGCCGGCGAGCTGCTGCTGGCCTATTTAAACCGGTCCGAGGAGCGCCAGGCCGCCGTCCACGGCGAGTGAGCCGGCCGCCGGGCAAGCTCCGCGACCCGCAGCCAGCCCGCGACGCGGCTGCCGCGGAGGATCGGACGGCGCCGTCGGCTGCCCGGTAGCCGCGCACCGGGTACCCGCACAAATTAGGGCGCAATATACGTCCGACCGGGGTCGGCCTCTTGGAAGCCAATGAGCGCCTCGACAGCGGCCTCGGCCATGGCCTGCACGGGCTGCGCCACGGTGCTCAGCGGCGGCCAGCTGAACTCCGCTTCAGCCGAGCCGTCGAAGGAGAAGACCGCCAGGTCCTCGGGGACCCGCAGCCCGGCCTCGGACACCGCGCGCAGCAGCCCGACAGCCTGCAAGTCGGAACTGACAAACACGGCGGTGGGGCGGTCCGCGGCCGCGAGCAGCCGCTGCCCGGCCCGGTAGCCGCCCTGCCGGTCGAAGTCACAGCGCAGAATGGGCCCTTCCGGGAGACCTGCCTCCGCGAGGCCCTGCTGCCAGCCGACCTCTCGGGCGTCCAGATCATTGCCGGCGTTCATGCCCATGACCAGAGCGATGTTGCGGTGGCCGTGGCCCACCAGGTGCTCGACGGCACGCCGGGAGCCTTCCAGCAGCTCCACGCCGACCGAGTTGAAGCCCGGCACCTCGGTGCTGTGGTTGAGCAGCACGGCGGGGATCTCCGAATGCTCCAGCTCGGTCAGGTCGGGTTCGAACAGCACGCTGGAGAGGAAGACCCCGTCAACGCGGCGGCTCGCGAGGTTCCTGACCTGGCGGCGCTCATTGGCCGCCGATCCGCCCGAGTTCGCCAGCAGCAGGGCATAGCCGCGCGCCGCCGCGGCTTCCTCCACGGCGCGGGCCAAAGTGGCGAAGAAGGGGTTGGTGGTGTCCGGGACCACCATGCCGAGCATCTCGCTGGAGCCAAGTTTCAGTGCCCTCGCCGCGGCGTTCGGACGATACCCCAGGGCGCTGATGGCCTCGCGGACTTTCGCAGCCGTCACCGGGGAGACCCGCTTGGGGCCGCCGTTCACCACATAGCTGACGACGGCGGTGCTGACGCCCGCCAGCCTGGCCACGTCTTTGCGGGTGATCGTGGGCCTGGCGGAGGCGGGCGAGTGTGGCACAGTGACCATGCTACCGCCGGAGTTCCCCGGCAAAGCCCTCCCCATTGGTTCCCTGCATAGGCAGCCGAACAGGGGCGTCGCCGTGGTCCGGCACGGGCAACCGCTCCCCGCCGCGGAGGGCGGACTCGTGCGCCACGATCCCCGGCAGCGTGTAGCGGGCGGCCTCCCAGGCGTTGACGGGCGGGAGCGTTCCCGTGTCGACGGCCGTGGCGAAGTCATCCACCAGGAAGTGGTGGCTGCCCTCATGCCCGTTGTGAAGTCCGCGGAACTCGGCCGGAAGCCGGCCGGCGTCGTGCACGGCGGCCAGCCCGGAGCTGAAGGCGTCCCGCAGTGCCGGCGCGACGTCCGCCAGCGCCGGATCGTCCGCGGCGAGCGTGGCCCGGGTGGCCAGTTCGTCGCTGACATCGGTCACGGACTCCTTGTCCTGCCACACACTGACCAGGGCCAGCTGCTCGAAGCTGGCTTCGGTGCCGAAGTAACGGAAGCGGCTTTCGCGCAGGTGGGAGGGGTAGCCGACGCGGCGCATCTCATTGATGCGCATGGACCCGCCGGTTGAAAGCTCGAACAGCGCGGTGGCATTGGAGAAGTCGTTGCCGAACATGCTGACGTCCTTGTCGAACACACCGTCCCCGCGCTCGTCGGGGACGCCAATGCAGCTGACGCTGACGGCATGGCCGCCGATCGCGCCCAGCACCCCGCCGGTGGAGTGGGTCGGGTACAGCATGGGCGGGTAGCTGGCGGTGCTCTTCCAGTCCTCCCCGCCGCTGTACTGGTAGGCCTCGTAGAAGCCGAGATCCATGTCGTGGACGTAGTCGCCCTCGGCGTAGAAGATGCGGCCAAAGGCGCCTTCAGCCTTGCGCTTGCGGGCATAGACGGTGGCGGGGTTGTAGTAGCTTGTCTCGCCCATCATGTAGGTCAGGCCCGTCTCCCGGACAGCCTCGATGATCCGGGCGATCTCGTCCTCGCTGATGGCCATCGGTACTGCCGAATACACATGCTTGCCCGCCCGGAGCGCCTGCAGCACCAGCGGGCCGTGCGTCCAGCGCTGGGTGAAGATCGCCACAGCGTCGAGGTCGCCGTCGAGCATGGCCTCAAAGCTGGGATAGGTCCCCGCCAGGCCGAGCCGCTCCCGGAGGGCCTCGGCCCGTTCCGGCAGGACGTCGGTGACATGGACTTCTGAAATCGCGGGATGGGCGTCGAAGAGTTTGGCGAAGGCGCCTGCAAACTGTCCGGCGCCGACGATGCCTAGTGAGAAAGTCATGCACGCAAGTTTCACACCAGTTTCTACTCGAGTCAATAGCAGATGATGAGCAGAAAGTTTCCGCCCGGAAACATAAAAGAAACGGTTGCGTATTGGAAAGTTACTCGTGTAGATTCAGGCCTCAGTTGTAATCCACGTCACAGCATCCATGTAACTGCGGAGGAACCACCAATGACCACCACAACTGCCCGCGGAGCCGCCCCGGCCCGCAAGGCGGCCGGCCCGGGAACGGGCAACGCTGCCCCCCGCCGCCGGCGCCGAACCCGCAGCGACCTGAGGGTCGCCCTCTTCTTCATCGCCCCGGCTTTGCTCGGCTTCGTTGCCTTCTACCTGGTGCCGAGCATCCGCGGCGTCTACCTCAGCTTCACCGAGTACAGCGTTTTGGGGGATCCCACCTGGATCGGCACCAAGAACTACACAGCGATCTTCGCGGACGATCTCTTCTGGAACGCCATGGCCGTGACGGTCCAGTACGTGGCACTGAACATCGGCTTCCAGACCGCCATCGCACTCGGACTTGCCCTGCTGATGCACAACGTCGCCAAGTCCACGCTCATCCGCGGCGCCCTGCTGCTGCCCTTCCTGGTGGCGAACGTGATCGTTGCACTGCTCTGGTTCTGGATGCTCGACTACCAGCTGGGAATCGTCAACGAGGTCATCAACTGGCTGGGCCTGCCGCGCATCGCCTTCTTCGGCAGCGAGCAATGGGCCATCCCCACCATCGCCGGCGTCAACGTCTGGCGCCACATGGGCTACACCGCCCTGCTGATCTTCGCCGGCCTGCAGTCCATCCCCAACCACGTGTACGAGGTCGCCTCGCTCGACGGCGCCTCCCCGACCCGGACCTTCTGGAGCATCACGATGCCACTCCTGCGCCCCGTGCTGGTGCTGGTCCTGGTGGTCACCGTGATCGGCTCCTTCCAGGTCTTCGACACCGTGGCAGTGACCACGGGCGGCGGCCCGATCAATGCCTCCCGCGTCATCCAGATGTACATCTACCAGAAGGCCTTCGGTGAATCCGACTTCGGCTACGCCTCGGCCCTGTCCGTCATTCTCTTCGTCATTCTCGCTCTTGTGGCCTTCGTCCAGATGAAGTTCCTCAAGGGCAACGAATCGGATCTGGACTAAGGAACCCCAGCCATGACTACCTCCGCCCCTTCCCGCACGAAGCCCGCCACCACCGTTCCCACTCCCAGGAAGCCGGTCAACTGGCGCCGCGTCGGCGCCTGGGCCCTCGTCGCCGTCGCCGTCGCCGTGACGATCGCGCCGTTCCTCTGGATGCTCCGCACCGCACTGTCCAGCAACGCCTCCCTGGCCTCGAACGCCAGCAACCTGCTGCCGGCCGACTTCAGCCTCGGCGCCTTCAAGCGGGTCCTGGGGCTGCAGAGCCCCGAGGAAGCCATCGCCGAGGGCGGCTCCGGCGCCGCTATCAACTTCTGGCTGTACCTGCGGAACTCCGTCATCTTCGCCACCGTCACCACCGCCGGTCAGGTGTTCTTCAGCGCGATGGCCGCCTACGCCTTCTCCCGGCTCCGCTGGCCGGGCCGGAACGTGGTGTTCGGCCTGTTCCTGGCCACCATGATGGTCCCGCCGATCTTCACAGCCCTGCCCAACTTCCTGATGATCAAGAACCTCGGCCTGCTCAACACCTTCGCCGGCCTGGCCCTGCCGTTCCTGTTCATGACCCCCTTCGCCATCTTCTTCCTGCGCCAGTTCTTCCTCTCCATGTCCCGCGAGGTGGAAGAGGCCGCCATGCTCGACGGCGCCAAGCACGTGCGGATCTTCTTCCAAATCGTGCTCCCGAACGCCGCGGCCCCGCTGGCCACGCTGGCGCTGCTGACCTTCATCGGCCAGTGGAACGAGTACTTCTGGCCGCTTCTTGTGGGCCAGGACGAAAGCGTCCGCGTCCTAACCGTGGGCCTGGGCGTCTTCAAGTCCCAGTCCCCGCAGGGCGCCCCCGACTGGTCCGGCCTGATGGCCGCAACACTGATCGCGGCCCTGCCCGTCCTCCTGCTCTTCATCGCCTTCGGCAAGCGGGTGGTCAACTCCATCGGCTTCTCCGGCATCAAATAGCCCCGACCCAACACGCACTCCCCCGTCAACAAGCGTTCCCTCAAAGAAGCATTTCCACGAAAGGTCCACCATGAAGAAGACCCTAGGCGCCGTCGCTGCCGCCGCAGCCATCGCCATCTCCCTCTCCGCCTGTGGCGGGTCCGCCCCGGCCTCCACCGAGGCCAAGGGCGAAATCAACTACTGGCTGTGGGACGCCAACCAGCTCCCGGCCTACAAGCAGTGCGCGGACGATTTCACCAAGGCCAACCCGGACATCAAGGTCAAGATCACCCAGCGCGGCTGGGACGACTACTGGACCACGCTGACCAACGGCTTCGTCGCCGGCACCGCCCCCGACGTCTTCACCAACCACCTCTCGAAGTACCCCGAATACGCCGCGAAGAAGCAACTGCTCTCCCTCGACGAGGCAGTGGCCAAGGACGGCATCAAGCTGGAGAGCTACACCAAGGGACTCCCCGAGCTCTGGGTGGGCCAGGACGGCAAGCGCTACGGACTACCCAAGGACTGGGACACCGTAGGCCTCTTCTACAACAAGGCCATGACGGACTCCGCGGGCCTGACCGCCGAGCAGATGGCCAACCTGGACTGGAACCCGCAGGACGGCGGCAGCTACGAGAAGGCAATCGCGCACCTGACTGTGGACAAGAAGGGCGTGCGCGGCGACGAGGCAGGCTTCGACAAGAACAACGTGGCCGTCTACGGCCTCGGCCTGGCCGGAAGCGGCTCCGGGCAGGGCCAGACCGAGTGGAGCTTCCTCAGCGCCACCACCGGCTGGACCGCCACGGACAAGAACCCCTGGGGCACCAAGTTCAACTACGACGACCCCAAGTTCCAGGAGACCATCGCCTGGTGGGCCGGACTGACCGAGAAGGGCTACATGCCCAAGCTCGAAACCACCGTCGGCGCCAGCCTGGCGGACAACTTCGGCGCCGGCAAGGCTGCCATCAACACCACCGGTGACTGGCTGATCGGCCAGTACCAGAGCTACAAGGGCGTGAAGACCGCGTTCGCCCCCACCCCGAAGGGCCCCGAAGGCAAGCGCGCCAGCATGTTCAACGGCCTGGCCGACTCCGTCTGGGCGGGCACCAAGAACCCGGCAGCCTCGGTCAAGTGGGTCGAATACCTCGCCTCCACCGCCTGCCAGGACGTCGTAGCCTCCAAGGCCGTCGTGTTCCCCGCTCTCACCAGCTCCTCCGAGAAGGCAGCCGAAGCGTTCAAGGCCAAGGGCACCGACGTCTCCGCCTTCACCACCCACGTCAAGGAAGGAACCACGTTCCTGTTCCCGATCGCGGATAAGGCAGCCAAGGTGGACGGCATCATGAAGCCGGCCATGGACGCCGTCCTCTCCGGCAAGAAGCCTGCCAGCTCCCTCACCGAAGCCAACGACCAGGTCAACGCCCTCTTCAACAAGTAAGCGTTCGAAGCCACAACCGCCCGCCGCGGCGGCGCCCGGTGCGCGGGGTCCCCGAGCCGGGATCCCGCGCACCAGCACCTGACTTCCGCACTACCGAAAGCGAATCCCCATGCACCCCGTGCACCTGCGTTCTGCCGGCACCAGCGTCCTGCTGGCCTTCGACTCCGGCGAGGCCGAGATCGTCCATTGGGGCGCCGACCTCGGGGAGAACCTCCCCGATCTGGCGATCCTCCGCGGGCCAGTACCCCACTCCGCCCTCGACATCCCCGTCACCGCCGGGCTGCTCCCGCAGGCCTCCTCCGGCTGGGCCGGACGGCCGGGCCTCCGCGGGCACCGGAACGCCGACGGCGGCCCCGGCCTGGACTTCTCGCCGGCCCTGCGGGTGGTGTCCGCCCAGATGCAGGACGGCGGCCGCGGCGTACTGATCATCCACCGGGATGCCGCCGCCGGACTCGACGTCAGATCCGAGCTCACCCTTCACCCGGGCGGCCTCCTGGAGCTGGCGCACACGCTGACCAACAGCGGCACGGCCGAATACCAGCTCGACGAACTCGCCACGGTGCTGCCGGTGCCGCGGGACGCCACAGAACTGCTCGACCTCACCGGACGCTGGTGCCGCGAAAACCACCCGCAGCGGCACGCCGTCCAGCAGGGCACCTGGGTCCGCACCGGCCGGCACGGCCGGACCGGCCACGATTCCTCGCTGCTGGTGGCAGCCGGGACCGCCGGCTTCGCCAACCGCTCAGGCCAGGTCTGGGCCACGCATCTTGGCTGGAGCGGCAACCACGAGCAGTACCTCGACAGCCTCACCGACGGCCGGCGGATGCTGGGCGCCGCGGAGCTGCTCGGCTCCGGCGAAGTGGTCCTGCCGCCCGGCGGCTGCTACCGGACGCCGTCGCTCTTCGCCGCCTACTCCGGCCATGGCCTGGACGGCATCACCGAGGCCTTCTACGACTGGTTCCGTGCCCGGCCGCAGCATGTGGACACCACGTCCGGCCGGGTCCGCCCCGTGGTGCTCAACACCTGGGAAGCGGTCTACTTCGACCACCGCCTCGAGCCGCTGCTCGAACTCGCCGAAGCGGCCGCCGGGCTCGGCGTGGAACGGTTCGTCCTCGACGACGGCTGGTTCCGCGGCCGCCGCGATGACCATGCGGGCCTCGGCGACTGGTACGTCGACGAAGGCCTGTGGCCCGCGGGCCTCACGCCGCTGATCGACGCGGTCACCGGCCACGGCATGGAGTTCGGCCTGTGGGTGGAGCCGGAGATGGTCAACCTGGACTCCGACGTCGCGCGCGAGCACCCGGACTGGATCGTGGGCCCGTCGGTGCTCTCCTACAAGGACGGCGGCCGGCTCCCGCACCCCTGGCGCCATCAGCACGTCCTGGACCTCGCCAACCCGGAGGCCTGGCAGTACATCTTCGGCCGCCTCGACGCCCTGCTGCGAGAGAACGCCATCGCCTACCTCAAGTGGGACCAGAACCGGGACCTCACCGAGCACGGCCGCGGCGGCCGCCCGTCCGTTCACGAGCAGACGCTGGCCGCCTACCGCCTCTTCGACGCGCTCAAGGCAGCCCACCCGGATGTGGAGATCGAAAGCTGCTCCTCCGGCGGGGCCCGTGTGGACCTCGGCATCCTGCAGCGAACCGACCGCGTGTGGGCGTCGGACTGCAACGACGCCCTGGAGCGCCAGACCATCCAGCGGTGGACCCAGTCGGTCCTGCCGCCGGAACTCGTCGGATCACATATCGGCCCCACCACCTCGCACACCACCGCCCGCACGCACGACATCTCCTTCCGCGCCATCACCGCCCTCTTTGGCCACTTCGGCATGGAGTGGGATATCCGCGCAGCCACGGACGAGGAGCGGGCCACGCTGCGCCGCGCCATTGCGCTGTACAAGCGCCACCGCGCACTGATCCACTCCGGCAAGCGCGTCAACGCGGACACCGCCGAACCCACCCTGAGTGTCCACGGTGTGGTGGCGCACGACGCCGGCGAGGCCCTGTTCGCGGCGGTGTCCCTGGCGTCCGCCCCCGCCGAGGTCCCCGGACTGGCCTCGCTTCCGGGCCTTGACCCGAAGCGAAACTACCGCGTCCGGGCCGAACTGCCCACCCCTCTCGACGGCGACTACGCGCACACCTTCACCCAGATCCGGCCGCCCGCCTGGCTGGAAGACGGGGCCGTCGCCACCGGCGCCTTCCTGCAGCACGTCGGCCTGCCCCTGCCGGTCCTGAACCCGGAGCACGCCCTGCTCCTGCACGTCCAGGCCCTCTGACCGTCCGGCCCCGCCCCCTGCTTCGGGGTCGGGCACCGCACGTCCCCTCACTTTCGAAGGAACCCCATGACCAGCATCATCAGCCGCGTTGACGCCCCGGCGTCGGTGTCCGCGGTGACCAGTACACGCCTCGCCGACGGGCGCGAGCTCCTGTTTTTCGACGACACCGCCCATCCCCTGCAGCGCCCGTCGAGGGACCGCCGTGACCTTCCCGAGCGGGGCCCGTCCGGGGAAATCCGGTACGACGCGCTGACCGGGGAATGGGTGGCGGTCGCCGCGCACCGGCAACACAGGACGCATCTTCCGCCGGCGGACGAGTGCCCGCTGTGCCCGAGCACCGACGCGCGGCCCTCGGAGATCCCGGCGGATTACGACGTCGCCGTGTTTGAAAACCGCTTCCCCTCGCTCGGCCCGGATCTCGCTGCCGCCCCGGCAGCGCCGGGCTGGGGCAGCCGCGGGGTGGCCGGCGGCCGGTGCGAAGTGGTGGCGTTCACGTCTGCGCACACCGGAACCTTTTCCGCGCTCAGCAACCGGCGCGTGCGCACCGTGATCGACGCCTGGGCGCACCGGACCGAGGCCCTCAGCGCCCTGCCCGGCGTGGCGCAGGTGTTCTGCTTCGAGAACCGCGGCCAGGACATCGGCGTGACACTGCACCACCCGCACGGCCAGATCTACGCCTACCCCTACGTCACGCCGCGGGCCGCGGTCATGGCCGCGGCCGCCCGGCAGTTCCATGAGGCGGCACGCGGGACGGCCACCCTGACCGGAACCATTCTGGCGAATGAACGTGCCGACGGCGCCCGGATGGTGCTCGAGGGCGAATTCTTCAGCGCCTACGTGCCGTTCGCGGCCCGCTGGCCGCTGGAAGTCCATCTGGTCCCGCACCGCCAGGTTCCGGACCTCGCCGCGCTGACCGGCGGCGAGCGTGACGAGCTCGCCGTCCTGTATCCGGACTTGCTGGGCCGCCTCGACAGGCTCTACGGCAGCCCGACGCCGTACATCAGCGCCTGGCACCAGGCCCCCCTTGACCCGGTATTGCGCCGGTCCGGGTACCTGCACCTGCAGCTCACCTCCCCGCGGCGGGCCGCGGACAAACTCAAGTTCCTGGCCGGCTCCGAGGCCGCCATGGGCGCCTTCATCAACGACACCACTCCCGAAGAGGTCGCGGCCCGGCTCCGGGACGCCAGGACAGGAACGGCATGACCACCACCGACACCACCGGAACGGCCCTGGCGGACGCGCTGACCCGCGCCTTCACTGGCCATTTCGGCCACGAGCCCGACGGCGTCTGGCAGGCACCGGGACGGGTCAACCTGATTGGCGAACACACGGACTACAACGACGGCCTCGTCCTGCCGTTCGCCATCAACCGCACCACCACCGTGGCCGTGGCGGTCCGGGCGGACCGCACCGTGCGGCTGGCCTCCGCGTTCGCGGGCGCTGACCCGGTCGAATTCGATCTCGACACCTTCGTCCCGGATCAGGCGGCCGGCTGGTCCGCGTACCCGGCCGGGGTGGCGTGGGAGCTGGAACGCGCCGGCATCACGGTGCCGGGCTTTGACCTGTTCGTGTCCTCCGATGTCCCGGTCGGCGCCGGGCTGTCCTCCTCTGCCGCCCTGGAATGCGCCGTCGCCCTGGCTCTGTCCGATCTCACCGGGGCCGGCCTGGGCCGCGCCGAACTGGCGGCCATCGGACGGCGGGCCGAAAACAACGTGGTCGGCGCCCCCACCGGCATCATGGACCAGTCCGCCTCGATGCTCGGCACCAAGGACTGCGCCGTTTACCTGGACTGCCGTGACCTCAGCTCCCGCCCGGTGCCGCTCGGACTGGAGGAGTCCGGGCTGGTCTGCCTGGTGATTGACACGAAGGTCTCGCACGCCCATGCCACCGGCGGGTATGCCGAACGCCGGGCCTCCTGCGTCCGGGGCGCCCGGGCCCTGGGCGTCGGCGCCCTTCGCGATCTCGACGCCGCCGATCTGCCCCGGGCGGAGCGCATCCTCGACGACGTGACCTTCCGCCGAGTCCGGCACATCGTCACCGAGAACGAACGGGTCGCCCGGACCGCGGAACTGCTCACGTCCCACGGGCCCCGGGCTATCGGGGACCTGCTGGACGCCAGCCACCGTTCCATGCGGGACGACTTCGAGATCTCCTGCCCGGAACTGAACCTGGCCGTTGACACCGCGCGCGCCAGCGGGGCTATCGGGGCCCGGATGACAGGTGGCGGGTTCGGCGGGTCCGCCATCGCCCTGGTTCCGGTAAACGACGCCGCTCGGGTCAGGACCGCAGTCCTGGCTGGCTTCGCCGCGCGCGGGCTCCGGGCACCGGATGTCTTTTCTGTCCTGCCGGCAGAGGGCGCGCGCCGGCTGTGATCAGCGGCGCGGGTCGCCGAGGCCGTCGTCGCCATGACCAACAGCCCGATCGTGGTGGCGGTATCGAACACCAGCCCTTGGCCGGTGCAGCGCGGCCTTCTGCCCGGTCGTGGCCTTCAGTACTTCCTCAGATCCAAAGGATCCTGGCCGTACCAGCGCTTGCGCAGCAAAGCGGTGGCGGCCCCGAGCACGCGTTTGAGTTCCTCCGTGCTGTTGGAGAGCGATCTCAGCACCAGCCCGGCCGTTCCCAGCACGGCGGCCGTCAGCGAAATGCCGGTATGGGCGCCGTACCCGGCCGTAATCTCGTGCAGTTCGTCGGCAAGGGCCTGGTCCACGCGCGGGTCCACCACCATCAGCGACCCCAGGTGGCTGTAGCCCTCCATGAACGCCATCCCCGTCACATCGCCCAGGGGCGGGCGGATGAGCACGTTGTCCAGGGCCAGCAGCCCGCCCGCTCCCCCGGACTCGACCCGGATTTCGGTCCGGAGCCGCAGCTCCTCGTACCGGAACGTGGCCCCGTCCGGCGACCACCCCGGGGTCACAATTTCAGCCATGATGAGGCTCGAGGACGGCCGCACCGTAACGCACGTATTCTGCCGGTAGCTGGCCTCCCGGTAGGCGATCACCTGATCCGGGGCCAGCTCCAGCTGTGCGCCCTCCCCGAGCCGCAGCCGCATCCGCTGTTCGGCAAAGGATCCCGGAGTCCGATAGATCTTGGTGGCCGACTGCGTGGCGAGCAGCATCTTCGCCCCGTCCGCCACCTCCACATCAATCACATACAGGTCAGCGCCAAGATAGGCCCCGCCAGGATTGACGAGCACATAACAAACCTGCCCGCTCGCATCCAAGTAGTGCGGCCGCAGAACCCGCAAAGCCCCGCGATGGAACTGATGCGTGGCGACACAACGTCCGCCCCGATTTTCGACGACGAGTTCCAGTTCCCCCATCGGTGACTCGACAGCAGAAGCGGAGTCGGGGATAAGGGGCCGCGGCGTGGCGGGCACCGCGGGGGGCCCACTGCCGCGAGGGCCCCGACTCGAGCTTGCGAGAGTTGGGAGCGGCTGGGGACGGGCACGGCCCCTTATCCCCGACGAAGCACCCGGAGACGGGCCTGTCGCCGCAGAGGGGACCGCAGCAGGTGTGGTCGCCGTCATGGCGCCAGGTCGAGCATCAGGACGTCCCGCCGCACCCATTCGATGACACGGTCCAGCCCTTCGTCGGTCTTGAGGTTCGTGAAGCAGAACGGCTTCTCGCCCCGGAATTCCTTGGAGTCCCGCTCCATGACGGCCAGGTCCGCGCCGACGTGCGGCGCGAGGTCGGTTTTGTTGATGATGAACAGGTCGGACTTGATCATGCCCTGGCCTGCCTTGCGCGGGATTTTCTCGCCCTGGGCCACGTCGATGATGTAGATCGAGAAGTCCACCAGTTCGGGGCTGAACGTGGCGGAGAGGTTGTCGCCGCCGGATTCCACAAAGATCACCTGCAGGTCAGGGTGCCGCTGCTTCAGCTCTTCGATGGCGGCCGTGTTCATGGACGTGTCTTCGCGGATGGCGGTGTGCGGGCAGCCGCCGGTTTCGACGCCGATGATCCGGTCGACGGGGAGGATCCCGTTGGCGGCGAGGATCTTGGCGTCCTCGATCGTGTAGATGTCGTTGGTGATGGCTGCCATGGAGATCTCCCGGCTCATGTGACGGGTGAGCCGCTCCACGAGCTGGGTCTTGCCGGCACCCACCGGGCCGCCGATGCCGATCTTGACGGGCTCAGACATATTCTTCTCCAGACATATTTCGTAAGGCATTTTTGTACAGATCAGTTAGCTCATGAACATGCGGGCGCGCTGGCGTTCGTGCCGCATCTGCGAAATTTCGAGACCGGGGCTGACCGCCCCGAAGTCGTCAGCCGTGAGGTGACTGACCCGCTCGACCGCGGAGGCGACGTCGTCGGCGGCGTTCCGCAGCAGCCGCTGGCCGGCGTTCTGCCCCAGCGGGATCGCCCGGACGGCGTTTTGCGTCAATGACGTGACGGCGGCGAACAGGTAAGCGGCGAGGGCCTCCGGCAGCGGGACCCCCAGGGACCGGGCGACGACGGCGAACGCCAGCGGCTGATGCCCGGCGGCACGGCCGGAACCCACCAGCTCCCGGTACTCCGCCAGTTCAGCGGACGGAAAGATCTCGGCGCCGATCTCCAGCAGCCGGCCGCCCATCTTGGTACTGGCCTCGCGCAGCTGCCGGGGCAGCAACTGGGCGGTCAGCAACGCATCCAGTTCGGCAACAGTGACACCCTCGTACAGGAACCGGATGGCCAGTGCGTCCGAATATGTCAGTTGCTGTGAAATGAACGCCGCCAGCCACACCCCAAAGCTCGCCTCATCCCGCACCAGGCCGCGCTCCACATACGTCTCAAACCCCAGCGAGTGGGCAAAAGCCCCGGTAGGCAGCGCCGAGTCCGTCAGCTGCTGCAATGCCAACTGGTAAGTCATAACGGTCCCCACGACGCAAGGCAAGCTGTCGAACATGCGAAGGCGGGTGATAGGGGTCGCGGCGTGGCGGGCACCGCGAAGCGGGCACGACCCCTATCACCCGCCGCAGCGCCCACGGCGCCCCAGCCGCAACGGCAGAGGCTAGTGCGAGTGTTCGGCATGGCGGAAGGGGACGGGCATCACGCGTTCCTGGCGGTCGTAGGGCGCTCCGACGTGTTTGAGATAGTCCTCCACGGTGTGGTCGTACTGACAGACCATCACCTCCGCCCCGTACTCCGAGGAAGCGTCGAAGAACTGGGCCTGCAAGTGCCGGTTGCCCAGGGAGTGCGCCACCACCCCCATCTCGTGGATGGAGCGCGGGGCGATCACCAGGACGTCGGTGGCCAGCACCGAGACCACGATCATGTTGGTGTCGGCCACGTGCAGGATGTCCCCGTCGCGCAGGTCCCCGGAACCGGCGGGGAGGCGGATGCCGAGTTCCTTCCCGTGGTCGGTGGTGACGCGCTGGATGCGTTTGACCAGCTGGGCGCTGGGCAGCACCACCTTTTCCCGGTGGAGCCCCAAATAGGGGTCCGGACCCGGAGGGAGGTCGTGGGTGTTGCCGAGCACCTTTTCGATGATCATGGTGGTCTCCTCTGGAAGCCTAGAAAAGGAAGTAGCGCTGGGCCATGGGCAGCACGTCTGAGGGCTCGCACGTGACGTCCTCGCCGTCGACGCTCACCTGATACGTTTCCGGGTCCACCTCAATAGCAGGGGTGGAGCCGTTGTACTTCAGGTCCGCCTTCGTGAGGCTGCGGATGCCGGACACCGGCCGGATGACCTTCTCCAGTCCAAGCTCCGCCGGGACCCCGGCGTCGATCGCCGCCTGGGACAGGAAGGTGATAGAGGACTGCTGGAGCGCCTTGCCGTAGGCGGCGAACATCGGCCGCATGGTGCGCGGCTGCGGAGTGGGGATGGAGGCGTTGGCGTCCCCCATGAGGGCGTAGGCGATCTGGCCGCCCTTGAGCACAAGGTCCGGCTTCACTCCGAAGAACGCGGGGTCCCAGAGCACCAGGTCCGCGAACTTGCCGACCTCCACCGAGCCGATCGAGTCGGCCATGCCCTGCGCGATGGCGGGGTTGATCGTGTATTTGGCCACGTAGCGCTTCAGCCGGAAGTTGTCGCTCTCCGCCCCCAGGCCGGACGCGGCGCCGTGGCTGCCGCCGTCGGGGTCTTTGAGGACGCCGCGCTGTTTCTTCATCTTGTCCGCCACCTGCCAGGTGCGGATGACCACTTCGCCCACCCGGCCCATGGCCTGGGAGTCCGAGGACGTGATCGCAAAGATGCCCAGATCCTGCAGGACGTCCTCGGCGGCGATGGTCTCGGCGCGGATGCGGGAGTCCGCGAATGCCACGTCCTCCGGGATGTCCGGGTTCAGGTGGTGGCAGACCATGAGCATGTCCAGGTGTTCTTCGATGGTGTTGCGCGTGTACGGCAGGGTGGGGTTGGTGGAGGCCGGCAGGACGTTGGGCAGCCCAGCGATCTTGATGATGTCCGGGGCGTGGCCGCCGCCGGCGCCTTCGGTGTGGAAGGTGTGGATCACGCGGCCGTCGATAGCCCGGATGGTGTCCTCCACGAAGCCGCACTCGTTCAGGGTGTCGGTGTGGATGGCCACCTGGACGTCGTACTGGTCCGCGACCTGCAGCGACGTGTCGATGGAGGACGTGGTGGAGCCCCAGTCCTCGTGGACTTTGAGCCCGATCGCGCCGGCGCGGATTTGCTCGGCCAGGGGTTCGACCGCGGACGCGTGGCCCTTGCCGAACAGCCCGATGTTGATGGGGAGCCCCTCGGCGGCCTGCAGCATCCGGCCGATGTGCCATGCGCCCGGGGTGACCGTGGTGGCTTTGGTGCCCTCGGCGGGACCGGTGCCGCCGCCGACCATCGTGGTCACGCCGCTGCACAGGGCGGCCGCGACCTGGTCCGGGGAGATGAAGTGGATGTGGGAGTCCACCCCGCCGGCCGTCAGGATTTTCCGCTCGCCGGCAATGATCTCGGTGCTGGCACCGATCACGATGTCCACGCCGTCGGTGATCTGCGGGTTGCCGGCCTTGCCGATCCGGAAGATGTGGCCGTCCCGGAGGGCGACGTCGGCCTTGTAGATGCCGGTGTAGTCCAGCACGACGACGTTGGTGATCACGGTGTCCGGGACTCCGCCGCCGGAACCAATACTGCCGGAACCCGCACCGTCCCGGGTCAGCTGGCCGTTCTGGCCCATGCCGTCGCGGATCACCTTGCCGCCGCCGAACACCACTTCCTCGCCGTAGACGGTGAGGTCTTGCTCGATCTCAAGGAACAGGTCGGTGTCGGCCAGGCGGATGGTGTCGCCCGTCGTCGGGCCGTAGAGGTCCGCATACTGCCTGCGGGATAGCTCGAAGCTCACTGCGCGTCACCTTTCCGTTCGGAAACGTGGAGTTCGGAAACATGGAGTCCGGTCTCGTCGAGTGGGCCGTTGACGGCGTTGCTGAGTCCGTACACTTCACGGCCGCCAGCGAGCTCGATCAGCCTGACGGTCCTGCTGTCCCCAGGTTCGAACCGCGCGGCGGTGCCGGCCGGGATGTCCAGCCGGCGGCCGTAGGCGGCCGCCCGGTCAAACTGCAGCGCCGAATTGGCTTCGGCAAAGTGATAATGCGAGCCCACCTGGACGGGACGGTCGCCGGTGTTGGTCACCGCGACGTCCACCGCCTCACGGCCGGCGTTGATGACCAGCGGCGCGGAACTGAGAACGTATTCTCCCGGAATCATCGAAGCTCCTAGCGGATCGGGTCGTGGACGGTGACGAGCTTGGTGCCGTCCGGGAAGGTAGCTTCGATCTGGACGTCGTGGATCATTTCCGGCACGCCCTCCATCACGTCGTCGCGGCCAAGGAGGGTGGTTCCGTAGCTCATGAGCTCCGCCACGGTCCGGCCGTCCCGGGCGCCCTCGATCAGTTCGTAGCTGATCACCGCGACGGCCTCGGGGAAGTTCAGCTTCAGTCCGCGGGCCTGGCGGCGGCGGGCGAGATCCGCCGCGACCACGATCATGAGCTTTTCCTGCTCACGGGGCAAGAGGTGCATGACGGTATCCCTTCAAGAACCAGCCGGCTGTCGGACCGCAGACGCCGCGGTGTGACCAGCGTAGGCCGCGGAGATTTCCTGCAGGTTTCCGGGACCCGTGAACATCTCCGGGGTCAACCGCTAACGGCTATCCCGTGATCCGCCAGTGCGCCTGGAATTCGGGGTGGTCTGCATACGGAAGCGCCAGGGTGTGCAGGGAGAGCGTGGTCCATTCGATGACGTCCGGCACCCATCCGGCGTCGGCGGGTTCCTGGCTGACCAAGGCGGCCAGCACGGACTGGCGTGCGGATTCAATGATGCCGATGAGCTGGCGCTTGGCCTCGCACTCGCGGAGCAGGCGGCGTTCATACCACTCGCCGGAGACGGCAAGCGTGGGATCGCCGAGCAGCTTCAGGGCGGCGGCTTCGTCTTCTCTAATGCGTGCGGTCAGGAACTCGACGATGTCCACTCACCGAGCCTATGCGCGCCGGTGCTCACACGGCTACGGCCTGGTGTTTGCCCTTTTTCCTCGGGCGGCACAAGCCGCGCTTGTTAGGGTGGATGGATGAAACTACGTCTCGCCGCCCTTGCCGCTGCCGCCTTCTTGATCGGACTGACCGGCTGTGCGCAAGTGCAGGACGCTACCGAAAAGGCCGTCAACGACGGGGCGTCACAGGCTGCGACGGCGGCCGGCAATGAAGTGAAGAAGCAGGCCTGCGCCATCGTGGAGAACGGTCTGGTCAGCGCCAAGGACAAGGAACTGCTGGGCGGTCTTGTCACCAGCGCGGAAGCCGCGGGTACTCCCGCCGAGATCACCACCCCGCTGCGCCAGATCGCCGACTCCGGCGACCAGGTTCCGGCCGAATCCGTCAAGGCCCTTCAGGACGCCTGCGCCAAGTAGCGGGCAGCACCCCTAGCGTGTGGAGTTCGGCGCCTCGTGGCGGCGATCTGTGATCGCCTTGTCTCGGAATGAGGAGGGTGAGGGGCCAGTGCGCCTGACTTCAGTCATTGCCGCTCTGCGTGTCCTTTGGGAGGTAGGGCGCGCTTCAGCTCGGCAATACGCAGCCGGAGAAAGACGATCACGAGGATCAGAACGTACAGTGCCAAGCCGATCAGCACGGCAGTGAAGATCAGATAGAGGACGTACGAGATGCCAAAGACTTCGATGTTGTTCACTGATTACCCCCAATGGTTGTGTCTTCGCGGTAGCCTACGTGGCTAGTACGCGAATCCCATACGAATGCAGCTGCGCCCCTCCCAGCAGCTTCAATGCCCCGTTCCGTTGAAAGGCGACCTACAGACCGTTCAAACGTCCCGCTGGAGGAACGCTGAGCGGAACAGATTTGCCGATGGGGTGCCGCACCAGAACGCTTGTAAGTTGCAGCAGTAAATGGCGGTGTTTTCGCAGCGCTAAATGGCGTCCGTGACCTATGCGCGGAGAGCGATCCCGACCGCCATACTAGATGGCCAGGCAAACTAGACGATGTTACCGTCTAGCCATGAGTGATGATCCAAGGTGGCCCAGCGATTGGATCCGGGCTGTCCTGGCACCGTGCATCCTGCAACAGGTCCAGACCCGGAACGAGTCCTACGGCTACCAGATTGTGCAGGATCTCGGCGCGCGGGGCCTGCCTGGCATCGGCGGCGGCACCGTCTACCCGGTACTCAACAGGCTCGAGGCCGACGGAAGGGTCCGCTCCGAATGGCGCGAAGGCAATGGAGGTCCAGGCCGCAAGTTTTACACCATCACCCCCGAAGGGGAGACCTGGCTAAGCGAGACCTCCGGTGCTTGGCAGGAATTCACGGCAAGAGTAGCGGCGATACTGACAATGGAAGGGAACCCGGCATGACCACCTTGGGGTACTTTAGAGCCCTTGCGCTGGGACTCCGCCAGCGTAAGCTCAGCGAGGACCAGGTCGCCGATTTGCTCCGGGAACTCCAGAGCCACCTGCAGGAGACAGGTGCGCGTCCTGAAGATGCTTTCGGCAGCCCCAAGGAGTACGCAGAACGGTTTCCGAAGGGGCGCACGGTTTCCCGCGGATCCAAGGTCGGCTACCTTGCTGCCGCCGTGCTGATGGTCCTGATCGGCGCAAAGGTCTTTACAGGCCAGGTCCTCGGCATCTCCCTGGGCTTCCCCGGGACATTGATCTATTTTGGGGCGACCGTCCTCGTGACATTTGCCCTGGTCGCGTGGAGCAATGTGCTGCAGCGGCGGCTCCCCGAACGGATAGCTGAGGATCTCAGCCGGCAGGACAGTTGAAAAAGGGGTATGGAAGAAGATCCACGACAGCATCCTGGTGGGTTCGTCAACCCGGCCTTATGCGCCCGGTGGCGGATCCTCGTACGGGACGCTGGCACCGGTCTGGCTCTACCCGTTCTCACGTCCAGGAAGCGGTGCCCCGTGCAAGAATGCCTCATACGCTTCGCGGGCATCCTCTTCCACCATGGGTTGTTGCGAGCTGTAGCGGCCGTCAGTTCGGTCACGCTTGGGTCCTGAGAGCCAGTATTCATCGCCCGAATCGACGTCGTAGAAGTTTGAGTCGAAATTTGCGCGAGAGGTACCCGTCACCCGATGCAGTGTGCGCCCCTGAAGATACGCGGTGCGCCAGGTCTTACTGAAGCGCACGCGCGAGATCCATGACGGGCCTTTGTCCGTTCCATGGCCTGTCTTCAGCTGGACGTACATGATGCGTTCATTCACCTGCTCAGAGTAGTGACACTGAGCGTCCCCGTCGAGGATCCATTTCCGGGCGCTGCGGCCTTAGGTGAAGGAGTCAACAATGCTGGGCACCTATCACCCGAACTTCTTCCATTGTCCTTCGGAAACCACCTCGACGGAGCCGTCGACGACCTTGATAGCTGTCTGCTCGTCGATGGCATAGGCCGGGCCGCCGAGGTCGGATCACCATGCTTCCGGCACTCACTCCCACCCACACCGTGTCGGGCAGCGACGGCAGCAGCTCGGCCAGCCCGGACTCCCGCATCCAATGGCACAGGTACGTCGCGTCGCCGCCGTCGCTCAAGAGCACGTCGGCCTCCCGAAGCCAGGGGACCCATCGCTCCGCGCCGATGGTGGGCAGCGCGGTGAGCTCGAGAACGCCGAGCGACGCCCAGCCCAGGCCGGACAAGTGACGGAAGTCGGGCGCGGCGGCCAGGAGGCCCCGCACCGATGCCGGCCCGCACATCGGGTGACCCCACTGCGCTGTCGGGACGACCAGGGCGTGGCACTGGGCGATCGGCTTGTTGAGAAGCTGCACGAGCGCGGAGTGGATGCTGGGGTTCGTCACGCCGCCTGATGTAAGCAAGAGTTTCAAACGTGCCCCCAAAGTTCGCGCGCGGATGGTGGATGTTGCTGAAGACGCGGGACCGGGCTGGAACTCACCGACAGATCCGGTAAGCACGCCCGTCTGGTGCTCGGCCCTTCAATAGGTACAAACCCAGTAAAACTTTGTCCACAGTTCGGCATGGATGCAGACCTCACGTTGGTAAGGGATCCTCCAGCGTACAGATGCTTCTGCTCAGGACACGCGGATGATCTGTGACTCGGATGGAAGCTCAACACCTGTCGGGGTCTCGAACGCGATGGGCAGGCCCCTCGCTCGTGACCATTGAATGCTGTCGGTAACCTGCACATGGACATGTGGTTGAGTACTGTTCCCTGAGTTTCCACACTGACCGATTATCTGGCCGCTCTCGACCGCTTCACCGACCTCGACGCAGACCGACCCCTTGCGCAAGTGGGCAATCAGCACGAACGGTCCGTCATAGCCCAGGGCGATTACGACATGATTGCCAGCTATGGCAGCCGCCCCGCGCTGGATACGCTGTGGCTGCCCCGCCATGTATGCGACGAGCGTCAGTTGCGATCGTCGAGCTTCGTGATCGTCTTCGCCGTCATGAGTGATGACCACGCTGCCGGTACCAGGTGCCATTACGGCAGCACCAAATCCGACGAACCTGTCGGGGCGTTCCGTCGCTACAACCGCCCGCCAGGTCCACGCAGCTGACCGCCCGTGAAAGTCCACGGGGATGAAGTCGATGGCGAAGGTGGTCCCCATCAAATCCGTACCATGACTTGGCACCCGTCGAGCGGGGCTATTCCGCGCCCGGAACCTGCCCGCCAGCGGGTACTTCAGCACGACTGGACCGTGGTTATTTGGGAGCGGGATCATGCGTTTCATTCTCGTGCTCGTACTTCACGAAAACTAGACCACGCCCGCCCGGAAGCCGTTCCCTCACCGGCGAAAGCGCCACCCTAAATTTCCAGATCACGATCTCCGCGTTTCCGCGGTCGGTCGATTCCCGTCAGACCTGCCCGCAAAACCGCCCGGTGAAGGTGCCCTAAACGCTGCACGCCAGATCGTCTCGCAACCCTCTGGCCTCCTCGGCGGCCGCTCGGCGCGTCCCCCGGAAGGAGACACCCAGCGACCACAGAACGCCGCCAAAGAGCGTCCAACTCCACAGGCCTAGCGTTTCCCCTTTTTCCGGGATCCCTTGCCACGGCCCTTGTCCGGGTTGGGAGCGTAACGCTGCGCCACCTTGGGCTTCTTCGCGGCTCCGGTGCCGCGCCGGTCCGGCTTGGGCTCGCGTTTGGGTTTCTCCTGCTGCGCCGAGGGCTGGCGGGAACTCGCCGCGGTGCGTCCGCGGACAATACCGATGAATTCCTCGATGACCTCGTCCGTGGCGTCGCTCGGCCAGGCCAGGGCGATCTCCGTGCCGGGCGCCCCCGTGAGTTTCCGCGCCACGGTGTCCTTGACGTTGAAATGCCGGGCCACGGACATCGGCAGGATCACCAGCCCTGCACCGGACGCCACCACCTGCAGCGCCATCGCCGGGCCGCCGAGCTCCTGCACATCGAGAAACGTCTCGGCGGACAGGTCCGCCAGATCCACTTCTTCAAACAAGGAGACCTCGTGCCCCTTCGGTGCCACCACCACGGGCTGCTCCTCGTAGAGCGGGATCACGCTGAGGCCCTCGCGTTCCACCGGGAGCCGGACGAAACTCAGGTCCGCGGAACCGTCGCGGAGCACGGACAGCTGCGCGCCGTCGTCGGACATAAAGGCGTGCAGCGGAACATCGGGCATCCGTTCCTCCCAGCGGCGGATCCATTTGCCGGGCGTCACACCGGCGACGTACGCGAAGCGCAGCTCCCGCCCGGAAGCTTCTACCGGTACGGCGGCGGTTTCGTCTGGGGTCTGGGGTGCTTCTTCTGCTGCGGACACATGTTCACAGTACCGCCCGGGGTGGCGCGGGGGTCCGCAGGGATGGCGGCACCGTGCTGATCCGGTGCCGGTTTGGTACTGGGTTGGTGCCCTGCGGTCATCCCGCCAGATACCCTTGGACTATGACCTCTGCAAACTCCCAGTCCATGAAACCGGCCACCGTTGCCAAGAAGCTTGGCATCTACCTGCCGGCGACACCCCAGGAGTTCCAGGATTCAACCATCACCCGCGCTGATTTTGCCGATCTCCAGGCCAACCCGCCGGAGTGGCTCGCGGAACTTCGCCGCAACGGCCCGCACCCGCGCCCCGTGGTGGCGCAGAAGCTCAACGTCTCCATCGCCGGCCTGGCCCGCGGTGGTGTTGAGGAAGCCCTGACGACGGCGGAAATCACCGCACTGCTCCAGGCTCCCCCGGCCTGGCTGGTCGCCGAGCGCGCCACCCACGCCGCCGTCCGCGCCGAGGCCCAGCGGGTCAAGGACGAGGCCGCCAAGAAGGACGCCAAGAAAGCCCGCGCCAAGGCCGAATAGCGGCACGCGCTTTCTCCCGGCCCCTCTTTTCATCCCGCGGACGCAGGTCTACGGCGAGGACGGCGAGGTCAAGGACGAGGCCACGGCCGGTCTGCTGCGCCACTACATGGAGGAGTATGCCTCCTTCGTGGCTCGGGTCCTGGCCGCCAACGCACCGGGCCATATCGGCGACGAGCACCCGGACAAAGACAAGGTGAGCCGTTAGGCCCGTCCGGGTTGCGGTGGTCCGGCACCTAGTCCTGGTGCAGCTGCACGAAGTTCCCGCAGCCGTCATCCAGCACCACGCTGGTCCCGCCGGGCCCCTCGGACGGTTCCCCCTGGAACATCACGCCCTTGGCCGCCAGCCGCTCGTATTCGGCGCGCACGTCCGGCACGCCAAAGACAATCGCGGGAATCCCGGCGTCGTGCAGGCCGTTCATGTAGGCCGCACCGATCGGGTTGTCACTGGGCTCCAGCAGCAGTCCGGCGCCCCCGGTACCATCGGGGTCCTTCACGATGAAGAGGTTGTGCTCCGGCATGGCCATCAGGGTTTCGAACCCCAGCGTGCCGGTGTAGAACTCATGGGCCGAGGCTGGATCCTTGACGTGGATGCTGCACATTTTCAGTCGCATGGCCCCTAGGCTACGCCGGGAGGCTCGGCGGCGGAACCGCGACGCGGCCTTCGCGCCTGGCCCTGGCGCCTGGGTTTGCGTCCGCGCCGGCGCCGGGCATCACCTCGACCGGCGGGGCATTGACGGCCCCGCCGCCAGGGATTCCAATGGAACTAGCGGAACAGCGCCCGCCCGGGACCGTTCCGGGGAGGTGTGCAATGACGCTTTCACTATCCGGAGCCCTCGCGGCCTGGCAGTTCCTGGCCCTCGCCATTCTGGTTGCCGGGGCAGCGTTCGCCTCGGTCTATTTCGCCCGCAAACATCTGGCGGCCGACGACGGACCCTCCGAAGGCGCGGACGGCGCGTTTTGGGACGCGTTCGCCGGACTCGCCGTCATTGTGCCCGCCATCGTCCTGGCTTCCTCCACATGGCCCTGGGCCGGCCTGGCGCTCGGGATGCTGGCCGCGGGGGTTGCCCTGGCGGCCCTGGCAGCGACACCCCGGCTGCTCCGCCGGCAGGAAGCCCGCCGGGCCAGCCGGGAGACCCGGCTCATGAACGAGGCGGCCGCCGCACGGCACCGGAGCGCCCTCGCCCGGTGGCAGCGGTACGAACTGGACCCGGGGTTCTCGATTGACTATCCCGCGATGAGCGATACCCGGCAGCCGGAAACCGCGGCACTGATTCGGGCGATCAAGGCCGCCGAGGGCCTCGGCGGCCGTACGGACCGCGCCTGCACCGATGCCGCCTACGCCCCGGCCGTTGAACGGCTGGAACATGCCCTGGCTGCCGCCGAACGCGCGGCCGGTGTCAGCGCCGCCGGGCTGCCTGGCCCTGACCACGCGCACGGCTGATTCCCGGAATTGCCGATCCGGCACTTCGCCGCCACCTTCGAAAGGTTCCATCATGACTGACATCACGATCATCGGCAGTGGAAACATGGCACGGGCGATCGGCACCCGGGCTGTCGCCGCCGGCCGTTCCGTCCAGATCCTGAACCGGACGCCGGAGAATGCCGCCAAGCTCGCTGCTGAACTTGGCGGCACCACCAGCTCCGGCGGCCTGAGCGAGGTTCCCGAGGGCGACATCGTCGTCCTGGCGCTGTACTTCGGCCCGGCCAAGGAAGTTGCCACGCATTTCGGCGACACGCTCAGCGGCAAGACGGTCGTGGACATCTGCAATCCGATCGACACCGAAACCTTCGACTCGCTGGTGGTTGCCCCGGGGACGTCGGCGGCCGAAGAAATCGCCGCACTGCTCCCCGGCGCACGGGTGGTGAAAGCCTTCAACACCACCTTAGCGGGCCCGCTCGGGTCCGGTGCGGCCGGTGGCCAGCCGATGGATGTCTTCATCGCCTCGGACTCCGAAGAGGCCCGCAACGAGGTTGCGGTCTTCGCCGAAGCCGCAGGGCTGCGTCCGCTCCAAGTGGGCGGACTGCGCCACGCCCGCGAACTCGAGGGCTTCCAGCTGCTGGTCATGGCGCTGCAGGCTAACCCCGCGTACCCAACCTTCAACTGGGGCACCGGCCTGAAAATCACCGACTAGGCAGACAGCGGCCCACGCCGGTCCGGCTCAGCGCGACGGACCAGGTTCAGCGCGCTACAGCTCGACCGTTCCGCTGTCGCCGACGCTCATCCGGCTGTTGGTCACCTTGGACTTGATCCACTGCAGCACGGTGGCCGCCGTGCCGCCCGGGCTGGTCCAGTACTCGGCGGAGTCCGAGTCGACGTGGAGCAGGACCACCTCCGGGGTATCCGGCCCATCGGGGAACCAGGCCTCCACCACCTGATTCCACATGTCGTGGATCAGCTGCCGGTCAGTGACCACTTCAGCGGTCCCGGCCACCGAAACCCACTCGGTGCGCTTGCCGAAGGAGACGTTCACCGCCGGGTTGGCGCGGATGTGGGCCACCTGAGAGGTGGTCGCCGACGTGAAAAACCACATGTCGCCGTCGTCCTTGACCTCCTGGACGGCCAGCGGCCGGCTGACGAGGGCGCCTGTTTCGTTGATGGTGGTGAACATTCCGATGTGCGAATCGTTGATAATGTCCGTGACCTTGCTGATGCTTTCGGCATCCGACATGCTCTCACCTCGTTCTGGTTCCAACGGAGGAAGGTCCCCCTCCGGACAGCCTATTGGTAAGTGTGCTTACTTTCCAATGGCTGCCGGACGGAGACCTTCCCGGGACCTTCCCTGAAACGGCAGTGGACTCAGTGCCCGCGGGTCAGGACCTTGCCCCTGAAGAACTCGGGGCGGAGCTTGGCCATGACCAGCATGAGCACAACGCCCAGCAGGATGACGCCCATGCCCAGGATGAAGACCAGCCCCACACCGCCGATCGACGAGCCTGATCCGTACGCGGGATCCATGGAGTCGTAAGCGGTCTTGACGAACATGACCAGCAAGATGACGCCGCCCAGGAGTGGCGCGAGGAACTTGAAGAAGAAGGCCCTCGCTCCGCTGAACGCCTCGGCGCGGAAGAACCAGACACAAGCCAACGCGGTGATGCCGTAGTAGAAGCAGATCATCATGCCCAGGGCCGTGATGGTGTCCCACAGTGCATTTTCCGACGTGGTCCGCGTGATGACATAGAACGCGGCGGCCGCGACGGCCGAGGCGATCGTGGCATAGCTCGGCGACTTGTATGTGGGGCTGATCCTGCCGAACTTCTGCGGCAGGGCCTTGTAATGGCCCATGGACAGCAGGGTGCGGGCCGGCGAGACAAATGTGGACTGCAGGGACGCGGCGGAGCTGCTCAGGATGGCCAGGGACATCAGGATGGCGAACGGGCCCATCACCGGTCCCGCCAGGACGGCGAAGATGCTTCCCTGGTTCTCCGGGTTTCCGGCGCCCAGCCCCGTGTCGCCGACGCCGGCGTAGCTCAGCGTGGCCAGGGCAACCGTCATGTAGATGATCACGATGACCAGCACGGTGATCGTGGCGGCACGTCCCGGGGTCTTTTCCGGGTTCTTGGTCTCCTCGTTCATGGTCAGCGTGACGTCCCAGCCCCAGTAGATGAAGATGGACAGCGAAACGCCGGCGGCGAAGGCGGAGAAGGATCCCACGGCGAAGGGGTTAAACCAGTCCGGGGAGATGGCCGTGGCGTCAAAGGCGGTTCCGCTGGCGACGTGGCTGAACGCTGCGATCGAGAACCAGGCGAGGACCAGCAGCTGAAATCCCACGAGCACGTACTGGACGGACTTGGTGGTTTCCATGCCGCGGTAGGAGATCCAGCACGCGAGGGCGATGAACACCAGCGTGGTCGCGATATTCAGAGGCAGGTTCGTCGTGAGGTCGGCGAGTTCGGGATTGCCGAAGATCTGCGCCAGCATGAGGTAGAAGAAGTCCACCGCGACGGCGGCCAGGTTCGAGAGCACGATGATGGTCGCGGCGATGAGCCCCCAGCCGCCCATCCAGCCAAGCCAGGGGCCGAACGCCCGCGAGGCCCAGGTGAAGGAGGTCCCGGCGTCGGGCATGGCGTTGTTCAGCTCCCGGTAACCGAAGGCCACCAGCAGCATGGGGACAAAGCCCACCAGGAAGATCGCCGGCAGTTGCACGCCGACCTCGGCCACGGTGGGACCCAGGGCCGCCGTGAGGGTGTACGCCGGGGCGATACAGGAAATGCCGATGACGACGGCGCCAATGAGCCCCACCGATCCGGCTTTCAGGCCCTTTTCACTCAGTCCGTGCTGCTGTTCGGTGTGCTGTCCTGCGTGCTGTCCCGTGTGCTGTCCTGTCTGCGACGGCTTGGGCATCGCATGGTCTGCGCTCATTGTTGTGCCTCTCGGGGGGTGTCACTCGACGCTGAATGATTGACGTGCTTGAGTTCATAGTCGCTGGGGACCACGATCATCGGCACCGGCAGGGCGCGCAGAATGCGGCCCGCTGTGCTGCCGAGGAAGATGGACCGGCTCTTGGCAAGCCGGCTGGATCCGATCAACAGGACCTCGCCGTCTTCCCAGTCCAGACGGTCCACGGCTTCCTCGATGCTGCGCCCGTGGGCGACGACAATTTCCGTCTTCGCCTCCACCTGGGCCTCCGCCTTCGCCTCCCCCGGGACTTCCGGCCCGCCGGCAGACAGTGCGTCGGCAAGGCACTTGGCCGCATACTCCCGGGCAGCGTCGGCTGAATCGGCCGCATCGCCGCCGTCGAGGGCCAGAAGCGACACCACGCGCAGCGGCACGTCCCGGTTCGACGCCATGCCGAGGGCGAAATCGAGCAGTTTCTCCGCGCCGGCCCGGGTTCCGAGCCCGCAGCTGATCCGGGTCAGGGCCTCCTTGCGGTAGTAGCCGTGCGGTGCCAGGGCCACCGGAACGGTCGAGGCGTGGAGCAGGGCGCTGGCCACCGACCCGATCGTGAACCGTTTGAAGATCCCGGTGCTGGTGGCTCCGATGATGAGCATGTCCGCGCCCAGTTCCTCGGCTGCCTCGATCAGTGCGTGCGCGTCGGAATCATGGCTGCGGATGTGGGCCTGCGCCGGGACACTGGATGGAACCAGCGCCAGGGCCTGGTCGAGCCACTCCTGGGCTTGCTCATTGAGCAGATTTTCGAAGCCAGCCTTCGGTGCGAGGGCGTGCCCGGAGTGCTGCACTTCGGGCACCACCAGCACAAGGTCCAGGCTCGCCCCCCGCCCGAGCGCCAGGGAGACGGCCAGATTGACCGCATCATGGCCTCTGGCATTGGCTGAATACCCCACTACGTAACGCATCTGGCCGCTCTCCTGTCTGTTCTGGACTGCATTGAACTGAATTGGTGGGATTTCTACGAGGCGACGGACGCACGGTCCGCGGCTGCGACGATCCTGGCCGCCGTGAGCTGCCCCATCCGGACGGCGCCGTCAACATGCTGGTAGCCCTCGGCCGCAAGGTCCGAGCAGGACCAGTAGATCGGCCCGACCGGCGTCAACTGGTCCTTGCCGTAGCGGTGCAGTCCGCCAAGGTCGTAGCTGGCGGCGTAGGCCCCCCGGGTCCATTCCTCCGAACCCCAGTCGGACTCGTAGTAGACCTCGGGCTCCAGGGCCTTTTCGCCGAGGAAGGACGCAATCGATTCGAGGATGGTGCGGCGGCGGTCCTCCGCGTTGAGCTCGAACATAGCGTCGGCCTTCTCATCCGAGACAAAGCCCACCAGTGTGCCGCGCGGGTCCTCGTGGTTCGTGTTGTCGTAGACCTCCTGCACTATGGCGCCGGCGCCGAAGGCGGTTCCGGACAGGCCGTCTTCGCGCCAGAACGGGCTGCTGTAGACGGCGTGGACCTTAATGACCAGGCCAAGTGACTGGTGCTGGTGCATCTGGTGCTGGCGGCGGGGCAACGGCGGGTTAAAGGACACCCGGGTGTAGAGGTTCGGCGGCACGGCCATAATGGCGAAACGGGCGTTCACCGTGGCCCGGTCAGAGACGGCCGTGACACGGTAGCCTCCGCTCGCGTCGTCGGCCCAGTTGATGGTGCGGACCGGGCTGCCGAGGACGACGTCGTCGCCCAGTTCCGCGGCCTGCAGCAGCGAAACCTGCTGCATCCCGCCGACAACCCGCTTGTCCAGGATGAAGTCCTCATCCGTGAGGTTGGTGAAGGACCCCGCCGAGGCAGCCATGAGGACGGCCTGCAGGGCGGAGAAGGCGTGGGCCGGTTTGGTCAGCATGCCGCCGGCGATGAAAAGGCCGATGTTGTTGCAGGCTTCCTCATCTGTTGAGTTCTGCCGTAGCCAGTGGTGGAAGGAGATGGTGTCCAGCTCGCGGGCCTTGGGGTGTGCCCACGGCTCCTCGGGAGTCATCTCCGCGGCCAGGGAGTCCAGCAGGGCCGTGAGCTTGTCCATTTCGACGGCGGTGGTTTCGCTGACCGGGAAGGTGTCACCGGTGTACAGGGTGCGCTTGCCGTCCGCGCCAATGTAGACGGATTCGCCGTCGCGGTAGCGGGAATAGGTCTGCAGCCCGAGCTCATCCAGGAGCCCCAGGAGCCCCGTCTGGTCCGGCGAGACCCACTGGCCGCCGATCTCGAGCATGGCCCCGTCAACCGTGTCGGTCCAGGTCCGGCCGCCCACGCGGTCCCGCGCCTCGAGCACCGCCACACTGAGCCCGGCCTTCTTCAGCTCGCGGGCGGCGGTCAAGCCTGACGGACCGGCTCCTACGATGACGACGTCGCGGTCAAGTTCCAGCATGATGTTCCTCCCCGTGGCCGCTAGAGTGATGCGGACCACTAAATGAATGGCGTTCATTTAGAATGATAGACCTTCCGCGCCCTTCGGGGAAGACCCTCCGCCTAATGAATTTCGCCCGTAAAGTAGGGCAGAACGGGGTCACCCCGAAACCGCCAACCAAGCCGAGTAGACAAGCAGAAAAGAAAGGCCCGGAATGACGGCAGCAACCAGCGCCCCCGCCGATCCGCACGGACCCGCCGCCAGGCCCCGCCGCCGCGCGGGACGGCCCGCCGCGGCCGTGCTGGACCAGAACGGCATCACTTCGGCGGCCCTGCAGCTGATTGGCAAGAGCGGCTACGACGGGTTCACCATGGCTGCCCTGGCGAGGACCCTCAATGTGGCGCCCTCGGCGCTGTACAACCATGTCTCGTCCAAACGGGATGTGCTGGTCCTCGTCCAAGACCACTTGACCTCGTTCGTTGACGTCACCGCCTTCGAGGCCGGGGACTGGGAACAGGCCGTGAGGGATTGGGCCTGGAGCTACCGCGACGTATTTTCCAAGCACACCCCGCTGATCCCCGTCATTGCCGTGCTGCCCGTGACCGACGCGCCCAAGACACTGGCCATGTATGAGGCGGTCAGCGCCGGTTTCAGCCGCGCAGGCTTTCCGCAGGAGCGCATTGTCCCGGCCATTGTCGCGATCGAATCGTTCATCTTTGGCTCCGCCTACGACGTCACGGCGCCGGCGGACATCTTCGATTCCGGCACCATGGCCGCGTCGACACCGCATTTCACCGCCGCCGTCCAGCGCCTGGCCGAGGAAGGCCATGAAAAACCGGCCGACGTCGCCTTTAGCCTGGGACTCGAGGCACTCCTCGCCGGGCTCGGGGCCCTGCGCGCAGCTTAGCGCGGGTGTCCTTGGGGTTGGTCCGCCGCGGAGTTTCCCCACTTTTGACGGACGACGCCGGCTGCCTCCGCGGGGGTTAAACAAAAGAACCCCGGTCCATGACCGGGGTTCTTTCGATTTGCGTGCGCGAGGGGGGATTTGAACCCCCACGCCCTTTCGGACACTGGCACCTGAAGCCAGCGCGTCTGCCGTTCCGCCACTCGCGCGCAACTTCTTCCACTCGGATAGGGCCGGTTTCCCGGACCGCCAACCTCGTAAAAGCAGCGAGATCAAGCATAACGGACAATTGCCGGAAAACACCAATCGAGCCCAAGAGCCCACTGATTGGGGTCGTGTGGCGGCCACATTTGCCCGGCCGCCGGGCGTCACGTGGGGACCCGGTGAGGCAGCCCGGCCGGCGGTGTCCGCGCACGTCAGGGCGCGGCAGCCGCTCATTTTGACGCCGCCACCGCGGCGTCCGTTGAGGCCATTCCCAGACACGCCCAGTAGTATCTGATGTAGGAGTGTCCGCTGAGCGCGGGCTCGCAAAAGTTGGAAACCGAGTTCCCGAACGAGCGCTGCCCTGCAGCCAACAGGAAAGGAGAAGGACCATGGGATTGCTGGACAAAGTCGAGCGCGGCATCGAAAAGGCCGTCCGCGGAGTCTTCTCCACCGGTTCCCGCGCCCAGGTTGAGCCTGTCGAGATCGCGAGCCGCCTCCGCACCGAGGTGGACAACAAGGCCATCACGATCGCCGCGGGACGTACCCTGGCCCCCAACGTTTTTGACGTACTCCTCAGCAGCGACGACTTCCAGCGCGCCCAGGAATGGGGCACACCGCTCGCGGAGGAACTGTGCGACGTCGTCATCAACCATGTCCGGAGCCAGGGCTACACTCTCCAGGGCCCGGTCCGGATCAGTTTCCGCCGCGATGAGGAGCAGCGCGCCGGGAATTTCGACATCACGTCGCGGACCGAGAAAGCCTCCGCCCCTTCCGTCCCGGCACAGCCGGGTGTCCACGGCAACGTACCGGCGGCTCCGACGCGCCAGCCGGCACAGCTTCAGCCGGTACTGGACATCGACGGCCAGCGCTATTCGCTGAACGCGCCCTCAATCGTCCTCGGACGGTCCTCCGAGGCAGACATCCTTATTGACGACACCGGCGTTTCGCGCCGCCACCTGGAAATCCGGACTGGGCCTGGTACGGCCCAGGCGATCGATCTCGGCTCCACGAACGGCAGCTACGTCAACGGCCAAAAGATCGTGGGCAGTTCGGATCTCGCTGACGGCGCCACGATCATGATGGGACGAACCAAAATCATCTTCCGCCTACTGCCCGCCCACCCAGGCGGCCGCGCATGAGCGAATTGACCATCACGGCCCTGCGTTTCGGGTTCCTCATCCTCCTGTGGGTGCTGATCTTCAGCATTGTCTCGGCCATGCGACGCGATCTGATGATCGGCCGCAAGGCGGCGGCCGGAGCCCCCACGGCACGCCAGGTGCGCAAGAATCCTTCCCTTGCCGAACCGCCGCCGGCCCCCGTCAAACAGCAGGCCCGCCAGCTGATCGTGACCGAGGGACCGTTGAAGGGCACCACCATCGCCCTCGCGGCGAGCCCCATCCTCCTTGGCCGGGCACAGGAAGCCACTCTCGTCCTGGAGGACGACTACGCCTCGGGCCGCCATGCCCGCCTGTTCCCGCAGGGCAGCCGCTGGTTCATCGAGGACCTTGGCTCCACTAATGGCACGTATCTGGCAGACCAGCAGCTGACCCGGGCCCTCCCGGTGGAGCTGGGCGTCCCCGTGAGAATCGGCAAGACGGTCATCGAATTGAGGCCGTAGCCATGGCTGCCCCGGAATTTCCCGCAGACAGGGCCGAAGGCAAAACACCTGCCCCGAAGCGGCCGCTCATCATGCGCTACGCCGCGCGTTCAGACGTCGGCCGAATACGCGCCAAGAATGACGACTCCGCCTACGTCGGCCGGCACCTCGCCGTCGTTGCCGACGGCATGGGTGGCCATGCCGGCGGCGACGTCGCCTCCGCCGCGACCGTCCTGGACATGATCCATCTGGACCATGATGACTACGACGGCGACGCCGGCACCGTCCTCGCCGACGAAATCCAGACGGCCAACTCCCTGCTGTCCGAGCTGGTCCACATCAATCCCAAGCTCGCCGGGATGGGTACCACGGTCACGGCCCTGCTCCTCGCCGAAGGAAAGCTCCACTTCGCCCACATCGGCGACTCCCGGGCCTACCGGCTGCGCGACGGCGAGTTCGAACAGGTCAGCGTCGACCACACCTTCGTCCAGCGCCTCATCGATGAGGGCAGGCTCCGCCCCGAAGAGGCCGAAACGCATCCGCACAAGAACGTCCTCATGCGCGTGCTGGGGGACGTCGATGCCAGCCCGGAGCTGGATCTCGACACACTGGCTGTCCAGGCCGGGGAACGTTGGCTGCTCTGCTCGGACGGCCTGAACTACGTGGCCGGCCACGTCGTGGAGCGCACCGTCCGGGAGACGAAGGACCTGGGCGAATGCGCCGACCTGCTGATTGAACTGACGCTGGAAGCCGGCTCCCCGGACAACGTGACCGTGGTGGTACTCGACATCGCCGAGCCGACCCGCGATGACGTCCGGACCGCCGCCGTCGACGTCGTCCCCGCGCCCGCAGCGGCCGCCGGGACGTCAGCGCCCGCCGCCCCGGCCGGACCCCTGGCCGGCAGCACCGTCGGTGCCGCGAAGACCCCCGGCGAGTCCGGAACAAAGGACAACTCCGCTCAGGACACGGGGTCCGCCGCGCCGGCCGCGGCGGCAGGAGCATCCGGCACGCCGCCGGCCGACCCTGCCCCAGGGTCCCCGGCCGGCGGTACACCGCCGGGCGCCTCCGCGCAGAAGGCTGCCGAGGGCAAGGAGCCCGAGACCACCACCGACCCGCATCTGGGCGAACACCTCTCGGCCGAAGTCCTGCGTGAAGAACTCTCCATGCGCCCCCACGAACTTGTCGGGGCCGCCGCAGCAGCAGCGGAATCAGGGTCCATTCCTTCCATCGCCGGACGCACAGTGGCCCGGCGCGCGGCCACAGTCCTCACCCACAAGTCCGAACAGGACCGCGAGGAGGCCGACGACTTCAGGCCCGCCGGACGGCCGCGCCGGTGGCTCACGGTATCCATTGCCGCAGCGATTGTCGCGCTGCTGGCCGTCGGGCTCTGGCTTGGCTACGCCTGGACCCAGACGCGCTACTACATCGGCGAACACGATCAGCATGTGGCCATCTTCAACGGCGTCTCCCAGCGTCTCGGGCCCATCCAGCTTTCCACCCTCGAAGCGGTAACCGATATCAAGATGTCCGACCTTCCCGAATTTTCGCAGCAGCGGGTGCGCCAGACGGTGCCCGCCCGCGATCTCTACGACGCGCAGCGGATCGTCAAAAACCTGGAACGCACCGGCACGACCGCCCCGGCCGATGAATGCCTCACCCCGTCCCCCGCAGCGACGGCCGCCGGCGCCACCCCCTCCCCCGGCACGACTGCCAAGCCGGGCTCCACGGCGACGCCCAGTGCCGCGGCCTCCCCTGGAACGGCCAAGCCGTCGCCATCCGCCACCCCCACTACGAATTGCGAGGGGGCCAAATGACACCCATCGACCCCGTGCCCAGGCCACGACGAAACGTGGAGCTCGTCCTCCTGGTCCTCGCCCTCGCTGTAGGGATTGGCGCCCAGGCACTCGTGGGCGTGGACCGGCAGAAAGCGTTCGATACCGACTTCTGGTTCCAGTCCGGACTCCTCGCGCTGGCCGCACTCGCCTTCCATGTGGTGCTGCGGCTCCGCGCAAAATATGCCGATCCGGTAATACTTCCGCTCGTGGTCGCCCTTAACGGGCTGGGCCTGGCCATGATCCACCGGTTGGACAGGGTGGGCGAAGACACCGGCAACAACCAGCTGCGCTGGACCCTGGTGGCCATGGCGGTCGCGATCGCGGTCATTTGGTTCCTCAAGGACCACCGGATCCTGCGCCGGTTCACGTACATTTCGCTGGCCATCAGCGCCGTGCTCCTCATCCTGCCGCTGGTTCCTGGCATCTCGGCGGGAGAGGTCCTGGGTGCGAGCGTCTGGATCAAGATCGGTTCCATGACCTTCCAGCCGGGTGAAATCGCCAAGATCACGCTGGCCATCTTCTTTGCCGGGTATCTGTCGTCGAACCGGGACCTGATCCTGCTGGCCGGCCGCAAGATCGGCCCGGTACAGTTCCCGCGGTTCAAGGACATGGGGCCCATGATCACCGCCTGGCTCGTGAGCATCGGCGTGCTGGTCTTCCAGCGCGACCTCGGGTCCTCGATCCTGTTCTTTGGCCTGTTCCTCGTCATGATCTACGTCGCCACGAGCCGCATCAGCTGGGTGATCATCGGCCTGGTGCTGATTATCGTCGGCGGCTTCGTCGCTGCCCGCGTGTTCTCGCACGTGGCCCTGCGGATCGACGGCTGGCTCAACGCCTTCACCGATGAGGTCTACGGCCGGCAGTTCGGCGGCAGCCTCCAAATTGTCGAGGGCCTGTTCGGCATGGCCAACGGCGGCCTGGTCGGCACCGGCCTCGGCCAGGGCCGGCCGAACCTGGTTCCCTTCGCCAACAGCGACATGATCATCGCCTCCTTTGGTGAGGAACTCGGCCTGATCGGCGTCTTCGCGATCGTCCTGATGTACCTGCTGCTGTTCACCCGGGGCTTCCGCGCCGCGCTGGGCACCCGCGACGCGTTCGGCAAGCTGCTCGCCACCGGGCTCTCGTTCGCGATCGCGCTGCAGTGCTTTGTGGTGATCGGCGGTGTGACGCGCCTGATCCCGCTGACCGGACTTACGACGCCGTTCCTCGCCGCCGGCGGATCCTCGCTCCTGGCGAACTGGATCATTGTGGGTTTGCTGCTCATGATTTCGCACTCCGCGCGCGGCCCGGTGGATACAACGCCGCTGCCGCCCGGCCAGGAACCGGGTGCCCGCAAGAACTTCCCCGTGCTGCCGTCCAAACCGGCGCCGGATCCCCGAAACAGTCCCGACGCACCCACCGAGGCGGTGAAACAGCTGTGAACCAGGCCATCCGCAATTCATGGATTGCCGCCATCGCGATGTTCGTGCTGGTTTTCGGCGCGCTGAGCTATGTGCAGGTGGTCGGCGCCGACGAGCTTAAGGCCAATGCCTGGAACAGGCGCGCCATCCTGCAGAACTACTGCAACGACCGCGGTGCGATCATTGTCGGCGGCACCCCGGTGGCAGAGTCCGTGCCCGCCACGGAGAGCTGCAAATTCCAGCGGACGTACTCCCAGCCGGAGCTCTACGCGGGCGTCACCGGCTACTTCTCCAAGAACTACGGCCTCACCGGACTCGAGAAGTCCATGAACGATGTCCTGGCCGGCAGCTCGGACCAGCAGTTCCTGGACCGGGTGGGCCAGTTGTTCCTCGGCAACCAGCCCAAGGGCGCGTCCGTGGAGCTGACCCTGGACCCCAAGCTCCAGAAGCTGGCGTACGACCTCATCCCGGACGGCATTCGCGGGCACATCGTGGTCACCAACCCGAAGACCGGCGCGGTCCTGGCCATGGTGTCCAAGCCGTCCTATGACCCCAACCTGATTGCCACCCAGGACGCTGCCGCCGAACAGGCCAACTACACCGAGCTGAACCAGGTCCCCGGGATCAACCTGAACCAGAACGTCTCTGGACCCACGGGCGAGCTGCTGGCACCGGGATCGGTGTTCAAGCTCATCGACACCTCTGCGGCGCTGAAATCGGGCAAGTACAACAAGGACAGCGACCTGCCCAACCCGGCCGAGATGTCCTTCCCCGGCATCGACTACAAGCTGCCCAACTACGCGGGCGGCAACTGCTACACGCGCACGACGGCGTCGTTCGCGTTTGCCCTGCAGCAGTCCTGCAACACACCGTTCGCCAGCATCGCCCTGGACCTGGGGCAGAAGGCCATCGGAGACGAGGCCGGGAAATTCGGCTTCGGCCAGGACTTCGGCGACCAGCTCAAGCTGGACAGCGCCCCAAGCTTCTTCCCGAGCGAACCCCTGGACGACGCCGGGCTGGCGCAGTCCTCGATCGGCCAGCGCGACGTCCGCGCCACGCCACTGCAGATCAACACCATGACGGCGGCGATCGCCAACGACGGAGTGCAGATGCAGCCGAACCTGATCAAGGCCGTACGCGCCCCTGACCTGCGCACAATCAACGAACCGAAACCACAGGCCCTGCGCACCGCAACGACCCCGGAGATCGCACGGCAGATCAACGAGTGGATGGTCAGCGTCGTCGACGACGGCATCGCACACCGTGCGGCTGTGCCCGGTGTCCAGGTGGCCGGCAAGACCGGTACCGCGGAACTCGGCAACGGCCTGAACAATTCTTGGTTTACCGGGTTTGCCCCGGCAAATGACCCGCAAGTGGCCGTCACCATCGTCATGGAAGGCGTAGACATCACCACTGGCGCAAACCTAACCAGTCCGAACGCGAAGAAGATTTTTGAGGCGGTGTTGAATAAGTGAGGCCTACTTCGGGAATCACCCTCGGCGGCAGATTCCAGCTGACCACGCGCATTGCGATCGGCGGCATGGGAGAAGTCTGGAAAGCCAAAGACCTGATCCTTGGCCGCATTGTCGCCATCAAGGTGCTTAAGGAGGAATACACGGGCGACCCCGGATTCCTGCAGCGCTTCCGCGCCGAGGCACGCCATACCGCCCTCCTGAACCACGTGGGTATCGCCAACGTCTTCGATTACGGCGAGGAAGAGGGTTCCGCCTACCTGGTCATGGAACTGGTTCCGGGGCAGCCGCTGAGCAGCATCATCGAGCACGAACAGGTGCTGTCCCCGGACCGCACCCTTTCGATGATCGCGCAGACGGCGCGTGCCCTGGCCGTCGCCCACGCGCAGGGCCTCGTGCACCGTGACATCAAGCCGGGGAACCTGCTCATCACCCCCGACGGCCGCGTCAAGGTCACCGACTTCGGCATCGCGCGCCTGGCCGACCAGGTTCCGCTGACCCAGACCGGCCAGGTGATGGGCACCGCCCAGTACCTGGCACCGGAACAGGCCACGGGGCAGACTGCCACCGGAGCCTCGGACATCTACTCCCTCGGTGTGATCGGCTACGAATGCCTCACCGGCCACCGGCCGTTCTCCGGGGAATCCCAGATCGCCATCGCGCTGGCCCAGGTCAACGACGCGCCGCCGCCGCTGCCGGACACGCTGCCCAGGCCCGTCCGCGCCCTGCTGATGTCCATGCTGGCCAAGGATCCGAAGAACCGCCCGGCCGACGCCATCAAGCTCTCCGAGGCAGCCGAGGCCATCCGCAACGGTGATATCGCCGCCGCACACGCAGCTGTGCCGGGCATGCTGCTCTTCGAGGCAGCCACCGGACCCATCACGGCCCCCGTCGACGTCCCCACAGCGGCCACCAGCGTCATTGGCTCCAGCGCGGCAGAGGACAAATCCACGTCCGCGACATCCGCGCTGCCCGTCGTGGGCGCCGCCGGTGCAGGTGCAGCCGCTGGCCTGGCAGCCGGCGCTGCCGCCGCCAGCGGCTACGGCGCCCGCAACGCGCTCAACCGCGCCGATGCCCTGGCCGCCGAGCGGAGCTGGGTGCAGGAAGAGGAAGAGGAAGACTACGACGAACCGGAGGAGCCGAAGCGCCGCGGACGCAGCCCGTGGACCTGGCCCCTGATTGCGCTGATCCTGCTCGTGGTGTTCGCCCTGGTAGGTGTGGTCCTGAGCCAGGCCGGCAGTCTCTTCCCGTCGCAGGGTCCGGCCACGAGCAGTGCCACATCCAGCATCGCGAAACCGAGCAGTGCCACGCCCTCGGCATCGTCCGCTTCCCCGTCTGAGACCCCCACCCCCACGCCCAGCTCCGCCACACCCACCGAATCCACCCCGGCAGCGATCAACCTGATCCCGGATGCCTACCTGGGGCGTCCGTACAACGATGTCCGCAACGAGCTGATCGGCAAGGGGCTCCAAGTCACCGGTGTCGAGGTCGTCAACGACGCGACGCCGGGCACCGTCACCAACATCGATCCTTCCGGTGCGGTCCAGCCCGGCACCACCATCACCGTCAGCTACTCCAAGGGCCCGGAAATGGTCGAGGTCCCGTCCATCAAGGCAGGGGCAAGCGAGTCTGCGGTCCAGCAGGCCATCCAGGACGCCGGGCTGCGCTGGGCCAAGGGAGCCGACGTCAGTCCGACGGACAAGAAGGAAGATCCGGGCACTTTCGTGAGCTCGCAGCCTCCTGCCGGGTCCAAAGTGACCGCCGGCAGCGTCGTGACCTACCACCTCGCCAAGGCCACGGCCACCTCACCTTCACCTTCAGCTACCAAGTCCGGACCCTAAACGATCATGAGCAATACACCCCGCACTCCGTCGCACAGGGAGGAACGCCCGGCGAACACGCAGCGCGTCCTCAGCGGGCGCTATGAGCTGGGTGAGCTGATCGGCCGTGGCGGCATGGCGGATGTTTTCCGCGGCCTCGATACCCGGCTGGGACGCACCGTGGCCGTCAAACTGCTGCGCCCGGACTTGGCCCGGGACCCGCAGTTCCAGGCCCGGTTCAAGCGCGAGGCCCAGGCCGTCGCGGCACTCAACCACCCGTCGATCGTGGCTGTCTTCGACACCGGGGACCATGCGGTCCCCGGTGACCACGACGACAGCGTCCGGGTGCCCTACATCGTGATGGAGTTCGTTTCCGGCAAGACCATACGCGACATGGTGCGGGCCAAGGACGTGACCATCGATCAGGCGATCGATTTCACGCTGGGTGTGCTGTCCGCGCTCGATTACAGCCACAAGGCCGGAATCGTGCACCGCGACATTAAGCCCGCCAACGTCATGTTTTGCCCGGATTCAAACAGCGTCAAGGTCATGGACTTCGGAATCGCCCGCGCCATGGCGGACTCGTCCGCCACCATGACGCAGACGCAGGCCGTCGTCGGCACCGCCCAGTACCTGTCCCCGGAACAGGCCCGGGGCGAAGCCGTCGATGCGCGCAGCGACCTGTACTCCGCAGGATGCCTTCTCTATGAGATGCTGACCGGCCGGCCGCCGTTCATCGGCGACAGCCCCGTCTCCGTGGCCTACCAGCACGTTCGCGAGATCCCCGAGCCCGCCAGCAGCCTCAACCCCGACGTCTCCGCCGCGCTGGACAGCGTGTTGATGAAGGCCCTGCAGAAGAACCGCGCCGACCGTTTCCAGGACGCCGCCGCCTTCCGCCGCGCCCTGCGGGCCGCGCGCAGCGGCGTGCCGGTGACGGCGCCGTCCGCCAGCGAGGCCCCCACCGACCCCACCAACGCGGTTCCCCGGCACGACCCCCTGGCGCCCACGGCGGCTTTCTCCCTGACCGGAGCCAAGTTCCTCGACGATTCCCCCGGCGGCCGGCTGCGGCCCGCCGAAGAAACGCCCGACGACGAGGAAGTCCTGCAGCCGGCAGGCACCGAACTCTATGGCATTGCGGACACCGGCAGCCTGCCCCTGGCGCTGCCGGTCGAACGCGAGCACACCCCGCGCCAGAAGACGCGCCGCCGCACATGGATCGCGACGCTCGTGGTCCTCACACTGCTGGTGCTGGCCGGCGGCGGCCTCTGGCTGTACAACCTCATGAATCAGGCCCCGCCACAGGCAACCAAGGTGCTGGTTCCCACGGTGACGTCACTGACGGAATCGGAGGCCCTGCAAAGGCTGTACAACGCCGGCTTCAAGCCACAACTCCAACGGCTGCAGCACGAGAGCATCCCCAAAGGCACCGCGATTGGCACCGTGCCGACGTCCGGGAGTTCCATGGACGCCAACTCGGACATCATCCTCAACATCTCCGAAGGCCCCAGCGCGATCACCATCCCGACGGACCTGCCCGGCCGGACCGAGGCCGCAGCCCGCGATCTCCTCCACCAAACAGGGCTGACAGGTGCCCTCACCACCAAGATGTCCAACAATCCCACGGTTCCGGTCGGCATTGTCATCACCACCAACCCGGCCCCGGGCCAGGTTGTGGCCGTGGCGGACGCGGTCGAAATCGTCGTCTCCACGGGCAAGGTGGCTGTGCCGCAGCTGATCGGGCTGCCGCTGGCGGAAGCGGAAGCGAAACTGAAGGAGCAGGGCCTGTTGCTCAAGGCCACCGAAGTGGAGAATTCCCAGGTGGCTCCGGGCAAGGTGACAGGCCAGGCCGATGCCGCGGATTCGCTCGTGGAACAGGGTAAGACCATCACCGTGACCGTGGCGAAGGCACCGGCGCCGCCTCCCCCGCCGTCGCCCACACCGTCGCCCACCAAGAGCGCGTCGAAAGAGGACGCGGCCCTGGGCGGATTGTTCCCCTAATCCGGCCGGGAGAACCGAAAGTACCGGCTACCGCCGCGCCGGCGCGTGCAGTGCCTGCCGGGTCAGTGCTTGATGAGCGGGCTCAGGTCCGCTGCCCGTTCGGCAGCGCCCGCCATGCCGAGTGACTCCAGCCAGTTGCCGAGCATCTGGTAGCCGCCTTCGGTCAGGACGGATTCCGGGTGGAACTGGACGCCGCACAGCGGGGCGGTGCGATGCTGCAGGCCCATCACCACACCGGTGCCCGTTTCCGCGGTGATCTCCAGGACCTCCGGGATGCTCTCGCGGACAGCGGCCAGCGAATGGTAACGGGTGGCCGTGAGGGGCGAGGGGAGTCCCGCAAAGACGCTGGTTCCATGGTGTTCGACGAGGGAGGTCTTGCCGTGCATCAGTTCGGGAGCGTGCGTCACGGTTCCGCCGTAGGCCTCCGCCAGCGCCTGGTGCCCCAGGCACACACCCAGCATGGGCTTCTCGTGGCTGCCGCACCATTTGATCAGCTCAATGCAGACGCCGGCCCCCGCCGGATTCCCCGGACCGGGGGAGATGAGGACCCCGTCCCGCGCCTCGGCCATTTCGATCGCCTCGGCGAGCGTGACGTCGTCGTTGCGAACTACGGTGGTCTCCGCACCGAGCTCCTGCAGATAGCCGACCAGGGTGTAGACAAAGCTGTCGTAGTTGTCTACGACCAGGATCTTGGTTGTGCTCATGGGTGCCTTGCTGAACCAATCGTTGAATCTGTTAACTGGGTGAATTGCGCCAGCCAGGGAAAAAGGAACTGAACCATCAATACCAGTGCTCCGGCCACCAGCACCAGCGCGGTCGCAATCCTGAGCCACAAGGGCCCGGGAAGGCGGCGGAAAAGCCAGCCATACATTCGTCAGCCTGCCCCGGCCGCGCGGGCCGCCCGGGAAATTTCAGCCGGCGGGCCGGCGGAAAGGGACTGCCACCGCTCCAGCAGGGCGTAGGCCACAAAGCGTTCCTCCGAGCCCAACCGCGGGTTGCAGCTCGTCATGGTCAGGTAGCTCTCCGCCGGCGCCGCTCCCGGCCGCATTGGCACCGGTAACAGGACGTCGGTCCGCGACGGGAGGACTGTCTGGCTGTTCCGGAACACGTAGACATAGCAGCCCTCACGGGTCTGGACGTAGATCCGGTCGCCGGGCACCAGGGCGTCGATATGGTCCAGGACGGCGCCGTGGGTCTGCCGGTGCCCGGCCACGGCGAAGTTTCCCGCAGCCCCTGGCATGGCCGTGCCCTGATAGTGTCCGATGCCCAGGGTGTCCAACACCGCCGGAGTGGTTCCCTGAACGATGGGACGCGTGTATTCGGCGCCGAAACGGGGAACATACAGGATGCCGATAGTCGCGCCCTCCGCCGGTTCGGGCGCGACGGCGGGTTCCGCGGCACCAGCCGCCGGCAGCCCGGGCGCCGCGGGAGCGGCTGCTTCAATCCCGTGGGCAAAGTCGCGAACCACCTCGCGTTGCCGGGCATCGGAGGCCACATTCGTCCACCACAACTGCCACGCCACAAAGAGCAGGACGATGGCGCCCGCGGTCATGAGCAGCTCGCCCGCGACCTGGATGGTGCGCAGGAGCGGCCCGCGGCGGCCGCGAGCCGTCCGGCAGGATTCCTGCTCCAACTCCAGCACTGCGGGTTCTCCTCCAAGGCGGTTGCGGGGTCCACGGCGTGGCCGGAACTACAGCTAGAATTGGGCGACAAAAGAATTCAAACTTGACCAAGAGCGCGTTGGCCGGTGGGGACTCGATTCCTGCAGGATACCAAGCCACGTTTGCCGCTCTTGTTCCAGCCCGCCAAGGAGGATCAGTGCCCGAGTCGAAGCCGCGTAAAAGGACTGCCCGTGTGGCCCCGCAGACTTCTGCCGCGGAGGCCTACAAGCCCAATCCGGTCTGGTTCAAGCCCGTCATGTTTGGCCTGATGATCATTGGCCTGCTCTGGATCATCACGTTCTACATCACCGAGGGCGCCTTCCCGGTTCAGGCGTGGGGCTCGATGAACATCGTCGCGGGCTTCGGAATCGCGATCATCGGCTTCCTGATGACCACACGCTGGCGTTCCTGAACCAGGCCCGCGCGGCGGACATCCCTGACGGGCCGGTACACACAGTGTGCCGGCCCGCCGCCGTTAATCCACGGCATTATTCCCGGCCCAGCGAAGGAATCCAGATGACCCCGGCAGTAAGCGGCTCAACCATTGGCGACGACGGACTGGCGCGGCCGGTGTGGGCGTCCGTGGATCCCATGCTGCGCGAGTATTACGACTCTGAGTGGGGCATGCCCGTCCGGGATGAACAGGGCCTCTACGAACGCATCAGCCTCGAGGGGTTCCAGGCGGGGCTGTCCTGGGCGACGATCCTGCGCAAGCGGCCCGCTTTCCGCGCGGCGTTCAAGGACTTCGACCCGGAACTGGTAGCGCTCTTCACGGACGCCGATGTGGAGCGGCTTATGCTCGATGCCGGGATCGTCCGGAACCGGCTGAAGATCCAGGCAACCATCACCAATGCCCGGGCAACTCTGGCGTTGAGGGACGACGGCGGCCTGGTTGACTTCGTGTGGGCGTTCCAGCCGGCCGACACGCCCCGGCCGAGCTCCCTCGACCAGGTCCCCACCACCTCGGCCGAGTCCATCGCGCTCTCCAAGGCGCTGCGCAAGAAGGGCTTCGCCTTCGTCGGACCCACCACGATGTTCGCGCTCATGGAGGCTATCGGAATGGTGGACACCCATCTGCTGGACAGCCACCGGCGCGGGTCATCGGGCGTCTGGCCGCAGTGACCCGACGGCGCCCCGCCTCCTTATCCACAGCTGTGCACAAGTCTGGGGAAACTTATCCACATTGTTCATAAGTTTCCGGGTCTTCCTGCGGTTCGGCTGAGTTCCGAGGCCACAGCGGGGAGCAAAGCCACTGATGAGATTTCCGGCCGGACCTGAATTACATCCTTGTAAGTTATTAACAGTGTGGATTTCCTGTGGACAAGCTCACCGGTCCGGGCAACAGGCCCCGGATGGCGCCGCGGCCCCGGCCGCACGCCGCACGCGCGTCCGCCTTGGAGCAGGGCGGCCACCCAACAATGTGGCCTGTCCCGACACCTACCGCACCGGACGAGTTATCCACTTAATAACAGCCCACTACCCACAAGTTATCCACAGCTGGGGATAAGGTTCGGGGATTCGGAGCCGCAATCTCCGCTGCGGGGCCATGAGCCGGGTTAAATCCCGCAGATGCTCAGACCATCAAGTTATTAACACTGTGAATAACCCTGTTGAAACACACCGCGGCAGTCCCGCGGCCCGTCTTGTCCGGCCCCGGCCGCGGGCGGGCTTGGCGTGCGGGCTTGCGGGCGGGGACACACCGCACGCGCTTGCAGCGCTCCGGCGGCCGGCTGCTGGGCCGCATGGAGAGCGCGGGTGTGCGGCAGGGGAAGTCCGGTCCGGAACGCGACAGAGCTGGTCCGGTTCGGGAGCCTTGGACGGAGCTCGGGGAGGGGCCCTGCGGCGGGCACTGCGGCGGGTGCTGTGGGGCGGCGGCGGGCCGGGTCAGGCCTGGCGCCGCCCGTGCAAGGCAACAGGCCCTCAGCGCGCAAAGTTGTCCACTTACTCACAGGGCAACCCACAGAAGTTATCCACAGGTGTGGAGATCTGGTCCGCCGCATCGCCTGCAGGCTGGAAAATCGCCAGCCCGGGCGGTCAGACCCGGGTCGTCACGGCGAACTACACGCTTGTAAGTTATTAACAATGTGGATAACCGCTGTGGAAAACTTTCGGATCCATGCCTGTGAATTCAGACGTGGTGGCTCGGACAGTGTGTGCACCGGGAAAGATCCACAGAGGGAGGGACCAGCGGGGGAACGGCCGAGGAACACAGCGAGAGAAACACCAGGGAACAGTGAAGGGCACCCGGGCGGCCGTTTGCGGCCTGGATCTTCGGCAGGACCGGACTAGACGCCGGCGCCGGCCATCCGTACGACGGACACGGAGATCACCAGGGCCAGGACCACGGCGAGGCCGATGGCCTGCAGCAGGGTCTGCCGGGGGCCGCGGGGGGTGTAGGCAATGACGGCGGCGCTCAGGGCACCGGTGACGAGGCCGCCGAGATGGGCCTGCCAGGCGATCTGCGGGACCATGAAGCCGATGACGCCGTTGATGGCAATCAGGACCAGGAGCTGGCGGACTTCGCCGCCGCGTTGACGCTGGACCACCAGCAGGGCGCCGAACAGGCCGAAGATGGCGCCGGAGGCGCCGACGAGGCCCACCGGGCCGTTCGCCGGATACACCGGGGTCAGCAAAAGGAAGCCTACGGAGCCGCCGACGGCCGAGAGCAGGTAGATGGCCAGGAATCGGGCGTGGCCCAGCAGCGGCTCAAGAATCTGGCCGAAAATCCACAGCGTGTACATGTTCAGGACGATGTGGAGCAGGAATCCCTGCGAGTGCAGGAACGCCGAGGTGAGCATCCGCCACGGTTCAACGCCAGTCAGGGCGGGGGCGTAGGCCAGTTGCTGGTAGATCCCGTCGTTCGGGACTATCCACTGCAGCGCATAGACAAGGGCACACAGCGCGATGATCACGTACGTGACCACGGGTTTGCCGGCGGTCACGGCGCCGCCGTAGACGGTCCTGACGGCCGGCGTCGTGCGTTTGGTTTCGTTGACACAGTCAACGCACTGGAATCCGACGGCGGCCGCCCGCTGGCAGTCGGGGCACGCAGGGCGCCCGCACCGCTGGCAACGCACATAAGCGGGCCGGTCCGGGTGCCTGGGGCATACCGGGACCTCTGCGGACGGCTCTGCCGCCGGAATTCCGTAGCTCATGGTGTGGGGTTAGAGCTTTTCGATGTCAATGCTGTTAATGGTGACATCCTCGACGGGGCGGTCTCCCATGCCGGTGCGGACGCCTTCGATAGCGTCGACGACCTTCTTGGATTCGTCATCGGCGACCTCACCGAAGATGCTGTGCTTGCCCTGCAGCCAGCCGGTGGGGATGGTGGTGATGAAGAACTGCGAACCGTTGGTGCCGCGGCCCATCTGGACACCGGCGTTGGCCATGGCCAGCTTGTACGGCTCGTTGAAAGTCAGTTCCGGGTGGATCTCATCGTCGAACTTGTAGCCCGGTCCACCGGTGCCGCGGCCCAGGGGATCGCCGGCCTGGATCATGAAGTCCTTGATGATGCGGTGGAAGATGGTGCCGTTGTAGAGCGGCGTGCCGGTCTTGTCCTCGCCCGATTCCGGGTGGGTCCAGGCCTTCTCACCGGTGGCCAGTCCGACGAAGTTGTCGACGGTCTTCGGCGCGTGGTTGCCAAAGAGGTTGACGACGATGTCGCCGAGGCTCGTGTGGATAGTGGCTTTTGCGGTTGCGTTGGCAGTCATAGCGCCCATTCTTCCATGACGGCTCCGCCCGCATAGGGCCGCACAGTCAGTTCCGCGCTGGGTGAAATCCACTGGAAATCGGTCTGAAGAATAGCCGGTGCGTTCCTAGACACGTAGGCTAACAGCAGAACCGTCACATTAATCGGGAGGTAGTTGTGAAGAAAACGGATCGTATTGCCCGTGACCTGGAGCAGTCAGTCAGCACCGGAGTGGACAGCGCCAAGGATTGGGCGGCCCCGCGGGTTGAGGCTGCCGTGAACTGGGCTGTTCCGCGGCTGCAGCACGGACTCGACACCGCCTCTCCCAAAATCCAGGAGGGGCTCAAGTCGGCGGCCCACAATCTGGCGGGCAGCGTTGCCACTGTCACTCCCCGTCTTCAGGATGGCCTGGCCCAGCTGGCGCCGAGGATCCACGATGCCGCGGACAGCGCGACTCCGCGCCTGCACGAAGCTGTGGATAAGGCAGCCCCGGTCATCGCCAACGCACGCGACCGGGTTGTTGTCGAGTACCTGCCCAGGCTTTCCGACCAGATCGGGCAGGCTTCCGTGGCCGTCCACCGCACGTTGGAAAACGCCCCGGCCCACGTCGACGCCGTCGCACAGAAGCTTGTAGATTCCGGTGTTGTCACCGGCGTCCAGGCGCAGGCCCAGGCAGTCAAGGGACACGCCAAGAAGGCAGGCAAGAAGGCAGGCAAGAACATCAAGGCGGCCGCCAACGAGGTCACCAAGACGGCTAATGCCAAGCTCGCCAAGCAGCAGAAGCCCAAGCACCGCGGCCTGCTGATCTTCGGCATCATCGCTGCCGCCGTTGCAGCCGGTGTCGCCGCCTGGCGGGCGTCCAGGCCGGTGGAGGACCCCTGGAAGGTACCGACGCCGGTAACGCCCGCCCCCACGGCCGCCCCGGTCGGCGAATCGCTGAAGGACGCCGCCGACAAGGCCGGTTCCGCGACCGTCGCGGCAGCGGACTCCGCGGCTGAGGCATCCAAGGAGGCTTCCGATTCCGCAGCCACCGCGGCGGACAAAGCCGAGGAAACGGCCAAGGACGCCGCCGGCAACGCCGCTGAGGCCGCCGACAAGGTTGCCACCGACGCCAAAACGGCCGTACGCAACATCGCGGCCAGCCTGAACAACGGCGCAGACAAGCCCGGCAAGTAGAACCTGGCTGGCACAGGCCGGCTGAGTCGAGACCTTGCCCCGGGCAGGCCGGCTGCCGGCAGGTGTCCTGCACTCTCCAAGGGAGGGATTCCGCCACAGTGCGGGATCCCTCCTTTTGTTTGACGCGGCCTGCCCACGGCGCGTCACGGTCCGTCTTCAAACCTCAGGCCAGGTGCTAAATTTGTGGTGATGTCACCCCATAGATCACCCCAGGATGCCTTGCTCCTTGCTCCGCCACCGGCTGTGTCTATTGTGATCCCGGCTTACAACGAGGAAAGCGTCATCCGGCAGTGCCTGATCGCCGCGGTCTACCAGTCGGTGCCTGCCCACGAAATCATTGTGGTGGACAACCTGTCCAAGGACCGCACGGCGGAGATCGTGCGGCAGATGCAGCTCGAATATCCGGAGAGCCCCATCATCCTGCTCAGCCAGGACCGCGACCAGGGGCTCATTCCCACGCGCAACTTCGGTCTGGACCACGCCACGGGCGATATCCTCGGCCGGATCGACGCCGATTCAGTGCTGGAACCGGACTGGGTGGAGCAGGTGCAGAAAGCCTTCGCCGACGAGTCTGTGCACGCTGCGACCGGTCCGGTGGTCTATTACGACATGCCCATGCGCCGGTTCGGGCTCAAGGCCGACGACAAAATGCGCCAGCTGATGCTCAGGCTCGCCAAGCACCAGTATCACTTCCTCTTCGGTTCCAACATGGCTCTGCGCCGCTCGGCCTGGGAGACCATCCGCGCAGAAACCTGCCGCGACGAGCGGGACGAGATGCACGAGGACATCGATCTTTCGCTGCACCTGGCAGACCACGAGCTCCGGATCCAGTACTGGCCGCAGATGATCTCGGGCATGTCGGCCCGGCGGCTGGAGGACTCGCCGCGCGATTACCGCTACTACGTGACGCGCTTTGACCGCACCTACAAGGCCCACAACGTCAAGAAGATGGCACTGAAGGCACCCATGGTGGTCTTCTTCTCGGTCTACTTCCCGGCGAAGCTCCTCCGCGCCATCCACACGGTCAACGTTCCCCAGCCAGCCCGCCGCGGCGGCCAATAGCGGCCGATAGCGGCGGCCAGCAGGCCGTCAAGAGACCGTCAAGAGGCCGTCAAGAGATGCGGCCGCCGGGAGCGGCCTAATCGGTGCCGAGCTCCGCCAGCCGCTCTTCACCGGCTCCCTCGGCCCTCCTCCGGGCGGAGCGCGAGCCTCGCTGCCCCAGGACCACGACGGCGAGCCCCACCAGGATCATCGCCAGCCCCACGTAGGTCCCGGCCGGCAGCGTCTCGTCCAGGAAGGCTGCGGCCAGGAGCGCCGCTCCCGGGATTTCCAGCAGGATGATCATGGACACGAGCAGCGGGCTCATGGTCGCCAGCAGGTGGTTGAACGCGGAGTGTCCCACCAGTTGTGCGCACACGGTGATCGCGAGGATCCCCAGCCAGCCGGCTGCCTCGAATCCTCCCAGCGGCTGTCTGGCCAACAGCGCCATGACCGCCACAACCGCGGCGCACATGCCGTAGCACAGGGTCGTGTAGACGCCGGTGCTCATGCTCTGCCGCGCCTTGCCTCCGGCGAGCGTGTAGATGCCCGCCAGGGCGCCGCCGGCGACAGCCAGGAGATCGCCCATGAGCGCCCCGGGCGAGGAGCCCATATCGAACCCGGTAATTGTCACCACGCCGCCGAAGGCGAGCCCCAGCCCCACCAGGACCGGCCAGCGGTGTCGGGTTCCCCTCAAAAGCTGGAAGATCGCGATCCAGCCTGATTGCAGGCATACCAGTGCCGTGGCCGCCGCGACCGACGTCAGCTGCAGGGAGGTAATGAAGCACGCGAAGTGCAGGGCCAGTGCCACCGCCGCGGCGAGTGACCAGCGGAACTCCGCTCCGGTCACCCTGCCGAACTGACGGGGGTTGCGGACCGCCACGGGAGTGGCCATCACCGCCGCGCCAATCGCATTGCGCCAGAAGGCGATGGCGAGGGCACTGACTGACGTGGCGCCCAGCGTGGCGGCAATGAGGGGCCCCGACGAGGCCACCCCCAGCACCCCTACGGCCGCAAGTAAGAAGTTCACGCTCCAACACTAGTGGGACGGACCGCAGGGGCCCTTGCAGCCGCCGCTCCTTGACCGGTGGATACCGCGGTGCCAACCTTAAGGCGCGGTCTCGCGTTCCGATCTCGCCATCATCGCAGAAGGAGACCATCATGGCGTCAATGATCCGCAAGAGCCTGGACGATCCCGAAGAGACACGCCCTGTTGCCCAGGGCATGGGTCAGGTGGACCTCGTCAACCTCGAGGCCGGCCCGGTTGGCCGGGCCACCTTCCTTCCGGGGTGGAAATGGTCCGATCACGTCAAGCCGATCGCCAAGACGGACAGCTGCATGGCCAGCCACACCGGCTACACGATTTCCGGCCGCATCAAAGTCGTCATGGACGACGGCGAAGAACTCGAATTCGGGCCCGGCGACTTCGGCGTGATTCCGCCAGGGCACGACGCCTGGGTGCTCGGCGACGAGCCCTACGTGTTTATCGACTGGCAAGGGATGGCGGACTACGCCAAGCCGAAGGAGTGAGTGGGGGAAGGCACAAAAAAGCCCCGAACCGCGTTTCCGCGGTCCGGGGCTTTTCCTATGGTGGAGGCACGGGGACTCGAACCCCGAACCCCCTGCTTGCAAAGCAGGTGCGCTACCAATTGCGCCATGCCCCCATAAGAAGCAACCCGACAATCATACCCTAGGTCCGGAGAGCTGATTTCCAGCTTCCATCCCCGGGCTCCGGGCTAGTCAACCGTATCGGTTGAATTGCTCCAGATCACTTTCCGGGCTTCGGATTCCTGCACTTTCCTGTAGAGGAAGACGCCTGCGACCGTGGCTGCGATAACCAGCAACTTCTTCACATGCACCCCGTTCCGGTTCAGTCATGGACGAACCTTCACTTACCTCTGCCAGAACCAGTACCGGTTCCGTGGGCGTACCAGGACTTGAACCTGGGACCTCTTCGTTATCAGCGAAGCGCTCTAACCGCCTGAGCTATACGCCCCGATGCCTCATCGGGCCGAGATATGACTGTACAGCACATCCCGGCCCGATCTCAAATCGAGGCCCTTTTCCGCGGGATTCCGCGGAAAAGTACGGGAACTAGTCGTCCGTGAGGGTCACGCCGATGCCGCCGACGAGCGTCGCGGCAATGTTGTACAGCACCGCCGAAAGCATCGAGAGCGCCGTCAGCAGCACCACATTGATCACGGCGATGATGGTGGCGAATGACGCCACCTGCCCCAGGGATGCGACCTTCTTCAATTCAAAGCCGCCGCCCTCGGAGCCGGCGAGGGTCCCGAGCAGGCTGTCCACCTGGTCAAAGATCCCGGTCAGGTCCAAAACGGTCCAAAGCACGATCGCCGCCACGACGGTGACGATTCCCAGCGCCACGGAGAGCAGGAAGGCCATCTTCAACACGGACCAGGGGTCCACCTTGCTGACCAGCAGCCTGGCACGGCGCACCTTGGCCTTGGGAGCGGGCTTAATCAGCCCGGGAGTGCCCTGCCCCCCAGACTGGGCGGGGCGCTGGCCCGGGGCGGCGGGGCGCTGGCCGGGGACCGTGGGGCGCTGGCCAGGTGCGGGGGGACGCTGTCCCGTTCCCGTTGCTGCGCCGGATACGCCGGGGCGCTGCTGCGGACGCGAGGGGGCGCCTACGCGCGGCGCGGCGGCGGGTTGCCGCACCCCGCTCGGCACGCCGCTGCTCGGCTTGGGATATGAGTCGGAATTACTCACTCGTTACCTCCGGTGTTGTCTTCGTCCAGCTCGGCATTGCCTGATGACTCATCTGACTCCGGGGCCGGTACTGATTCTGCCGTTGCGGACTCGTCCTGCTGTCCGCCATCTTCAGCCAACGTTACGTCATCCGGGGAGGAAGCCCGATTTTCTACGTCCTCACCCGCCGCTTCGCCTTCGGTCGATTCCTCGCCTTCCAGCCCGCGTTCGCTGTTGCGCGCCACCGCGATGATGCGGTCGTTCTTGTCCGGCTTGGCGAAAATCACGCCCATGGTGTCGCGGCCCTTGGCGGGGACTCCGGTCACCGAGGAACGCACCACCTTGCCGCCCTCCATGACCACCAGCACTTCGTCTTCCTCGTTGACAATGAGGGCTCCGACGAGGTGGCCGCGTTCTTCCTGGTACTTGCCGACCTTGATGCCAAGGCCGCCACGGCCCTGGAGACGGTACTCCTCCACAGCGGTCCGCTTGGCAAAGCCGCCCTCAGTGACGATGAAGACGTACGAGCCGTCCTTGACGACGTCCGCCGCGAGCAGTTCGTCGTCTTCGCGGAACTTCATGCCGGTCACGCCCGAGGTGGCACGGCCCATCGGGCGCAGCGCATCGTCCGTCGCGGTAAAGCGGACGGACTGGCCCTTGCGGGAGACCAGCATGAGGTCGTCGGTATCGGAGACCAGCTGGGCCGAGACGAGCTCGTCGCCGTCGCGCAGGTTGATGGCGATCACGCCAGCGGACCGGTTGGTGTCGTAGTCCTCCAACCGGGTCTTCTTGACCAGGCCGCGCTTGGTGGCGAGCACCAGGTACGGGGCGTGCTGGTAGTCGCGCAGGTCCAGCACCTGGGCGATGTGCTCATCCGGCTGGAAGGCCAGCAGGTTGGCCACGTGCTGGCCCTTGGCGTCCCGCCCGGCCTCGGCGAGCTCGTACGCCTTGGCGCGGTAGACCCGGCCCAGGTTGGTGAAGAAGAGCAGCCAGTGGTGCGTGGTGGTGACGAAGAAGTGCTCCACGACGTCGTCCCCGCGCAGCTGGGCGCCCTTGATGCCCTTGCCACCACGCTGCTGGGAGCGGTAGTTATCGCTGCGGGTGCGCTTGACGTATCCGCCGCGGGTAATGGTGACCACCATTTCCTCTTCGGGGATCAGGTCCTCCATCGACATGTCGCCGTCGAAGCCCATGAGCACCTTGGTGCGGCGGTCGTCGCCGTGCTTGGCCACGATTTCGCCCAGTTCCGTGCTGATGATCTCGCGCTGGCGCTCTTCGGAGGCCAGGATCGAGTTGTACTCGGTGATCAGGGCCTCGAGTTCGGCATGTTTGTCCTGGATCTTCTGGCGCTCCAGGGCGGCGAGCCGGCGCAGCTGCATGTCCAGGATGGCCACGGCCTGCACCTCGTCGATGTCAAGCAGTTCCATGAGCCCGTCGCGAGCGGCCTGGGTGGTGGTGGAGGCGCGGATGAGGGCGATGACCTCGTCGAGCGCGTCCAGCGCCTTGAGCAGGGCGCGGAGGATGTGTGCTTCCTCCTCGGCCCTGCGCAAACGGTAGCGCGTACGCCGGGCGATGACGTCCATCTGGTGGGTGACCCAGTGGCGGATGAAGGCGTCGAGGCTGAGCGTGCGCGGCACGCCGTCGACGATGGCGAGCATGTTGGCGGCGAAGTTGTCCTGCAGCTGGGTGTGCTTGTAGAGGTTGTTCAGCACCACCTTGGCCACAGCGTCGCGCTTGAGCACGATCACCAGGCGCTGGCCGGTGCGGCCCGAGGTCTCATCGCGGAGGTCGGCGATGCCGGAGATCTTGCCGTCCCTGACCAGCTCGGCGATCTTGATGGCCAGGTTGTCCGGGTTGGCCTGGTACGGCAGTTCGGTGACCACCAGGCATGTGCGGCCCTGGAGCTCCTCGACGCTGACCACGGCGCGCATGGTGATGGAGCCGCGGCCGGTGCGGTACGCATCCTCGATGCCCTTGTGGCCTAGGATCGTGGCGCCGGTCGGGAAATCCGGTCCCTTGATGCGCAGGAGGAGCTCTTCGAGCAGTTCCTCCCGGCTGGCCGTCGGGTTCGCAAGGTACCACTGGACGCCGTCGGCGACTTCGCGGAGGTTGTGCGGCGGGATGTTGGTGGCCATGCCGACGGCGATGCCGGAGGAGCCGTTGACCAGCAGGTTGGGGAACCGGGCCGGCAGGATGGTCGGCTCCTGGTTCTTCCCGTCGTAGTTGTCCTGGAAGTCGACTGTTTCCTCGTCGATGTCCCGGACCATCTCCATGGCGAGCGGCGCCATCTTCGTTTCGGTGTACCGCGGGGCGGCCGCACCGTCGTTGCCGGGCGAGCCGAAGTTTCCCTGGCCGAGCGCCAGCGGGTAGCGCATGGTCCAGTCCTGGATGAGGCGGACCAGGGCGTCGTAGATCGCAGTGTCGCCGTGCGGGTGGTACTGGCCCATGACCTCGCCCACCACGCGGGCGCACTTGTTGAAGGACCGGTCCGGGCGGTAGCCGCCGTCGAACATCGCGTAGAGCACGCGGCGGTGGACGGGCTTGAGGCCGTCGCGGACATCCGGCAGGGCACGGCCCACGATCACGGCCATGGCGTAGTCGAGGTAGGAGCGCTGCATTTCGGTCTGCAGGTCAACCTGCTCGACGCGGTCGGTCAGTACGTCGCCGTCGAGGATGGCGCCTTCAAGGACAGGCTCGGAGCCAGCCGGCACCTCGGGTGTTTCGTCACTCATAGTCTATATTTTCCGTTTCAGGTATATATCAGCTCTGGCATATTCGGGGCGTGGCGGCCCGCTAGATGTCCAGGAACCGAACGTCCTTGGCGTTCTGCTGAATGAAGTTTCGGCGCGATTCAACGTCCTCGCCCATCAGGACCGAGAAGATCTGGTCCGCTGCCAGGGCATCGTCCATCGTCACCTGCAGCAGGGTCCGGTGGTCCGGGTCCATGGTGGTGTCCCACAGTTCCGTGTAGTCCATTTCGCCGAGGCCCTTGTAGCGCTGGATGCCGTTGTCCTTGGGGATGCGGCGGCCGGCGGCCTGGCCCGAGACCAGCTTCGCGTCGCGTTCGCGGTCGCTGTAGACGTAATCGTGCGGGGCATTCGACCACTTGATCCGGTACAGCGGCGGCTGCGCGAGGTAGACGTAGCCGTTTTCGATCAGCGGGCGCATGTAGCGGAACAGCAGGGTCATCAGCAGCGTCGTGATGTGCTGGCCGTCGACGTCGGCATCGGCCATGAGCACGATCTTGTGGTACCGCAGCTTGGCGATGTCGAAGTCCTCGCCAATGCCGGTGCCGAAGGCCGTGATCATGGACTGGACCTCGGCATTGCCGAGCGCCTTGTCCAGCCGGGCCCGTTCCACGTTAAGGATCTTGCCGCGCAGCGGCAGGATGGCCTGGGTCTCCGGGTTGCGGCCGCGCTTGGCGGAGCCGCCGGCCGAGTCGCCCTCCACGATGTAGACCTCGCACCTTTCCGGGTTCTTCGAGGAGCAGTCGGAGAGCTTGCCGGGCATACCGAAGGATTCCAGCGGACTCTTGCGGCGGGCGTTGTCCCGGGCCTTCCGCGCGGCCATGCGCGCCTGGGCCGCCGAGATGGCCTTACGGATAACGTCCCGGGCGGGGCCGGGGTTGCGCTCGAGCCAGTCGCCCAGGCCGTCGGTGACAACGCGCTGGACAAAGCCCTTGACCTCGGAGTTGCCGAGCTTGGTCTTCGTCTGGCCCTCGAACTGCGGCTCGGAGAGCTTCACGGAAATGACTGCCGTCAGGCCCTCGCGGATGTCGTCTCCGGTGAGGTTGTCTTCCTTTTCCTTGATGATGTTCTTCTCCCGCGCATAGCGGTTGATGAGCGAGGTCATCGCGGCGCGGAAACCCTCTTCGTGGGTACCGCCCTCGTGCGTGTTGATCGTGTTGGCGTAGGTGTGGACGCTCTCGGAGTACGCGTTGGTCCACTGCATCGCCATTTCCAGGGCAATGTGCCGTTCCGTGTCCTCGGTCTCGAAGGCGATGACGTCCTCGTGGACCACATCAACCTTCTTGCCCGAGTTCAGGTGCTTGACGTAGTCCAGCAGGCCGTCGTCGTACTGGTAGACCACGGTGTGGAATTCCGCAGGGATCTCGCCTTCGGTGGGGACGGTGTCCAGATCCAGGTCGTCATCCTCGGACGGTTCCTCCGGAGCGCGGCGCTCGTCCGTCAACGTGATGCGCAGGCCCTTGTTGAGGAAGGCCATCTGCTGGAAGCGGGCCCGCAGTGTTTCGAAGTCGAAGTCGGTGCTCTCGAAGATGCTGGCATCGGGGTAGAACGTCTGGGTGGTGCCGGTCTCGGTGGTTTCCTCGCCCTGGACCAGGCCGCCTTGCGGCTTGCCGCCGTCGGCGAAGGACATTCGCCAGACGTGTCCCTGGCGGCGGACCTCGGTGTCGACCCGGCTGGAGAGCGCGTTGACCACCGAAATGCCGACGCCGTGCAGGCCGCCGGAGACGGCATATCCGCCGCCGCCGAACTTGCCGCCGGCGTGCAGGATCGTCATGACGACTTCCACGGTGGGCTTGAGCTCGGTGGGGTGCATGTCCACGGGGATGCCGCGGCCGTTGTCGACCACCTTGACCCCGCCGTCGGCCTGGAGCACGATTTCGATGTGCGTGCAGTAGCCGGCCAGAGCCTCGTCCACCGAGTTATCCACCACTTCATAGACCAGGTGGTGCAAACCGCGGGGGCCGGTGGAGCCGATGTACATGCCGGGACGTTTCCGGACAGCTTCCAGGCCTTCAAGTACGGTGATGTCGCTGGCGCCGTATTCGCGCGATGTCGCGGTCCCCGACGGCGCCGCTGCCGCAGCCTCTTGTTCCACCGCTTCCGCTACGTCTTCCACTGCCGGGATCTCTGCATTGTCGTTAGCCACAGGCGCTTTCGACTCCTCTATGTTCGTTGAAGGCCGGCCGTTGCCCCTTCCGTGGAAAAGGCTCCTGCCAACAGGCACGTCACTGACGACGCCGGGTGTTTCCGCTGACTTGGGATCGCGTCCGCCGCACGCTGAAATTGCGTCGGAAACGGACTCAGTCAACGCTTCACCGGCGCCCAGTTATCTACACCGATTCTATCGTGTTATAGGGGCCAAACCTGCATTCCAGGGCGCCAAACGGGCGGGAAAGTGCCGCTGGGAGGGCGCTGGCTCCCCCTGCAAGGCTTTCGGGGTCCAGCCCTAGGGTTCCTATACGACTCCGGGGCGTTCAAGCGCCCTACACGCCGCTTGCGGATTTTTCAAGGGTTTTTGCAAGAAGTGCTTCAGATCCGGTGCCCGTCGGGGGCCGGGGGCTATCCGTACGTGTCGCGGGGACCCCGGCCGTTGACCGTCCGGAGGCCCTTGCGCCAGCTCGGGGCGGCGGGTCCGAGCACCTGGATACTGGTGACGACGCCATCGCCAAGCTCGGTCCGGAATTTTTCCAGCAGACTGCTGCTGAGCAGCCGCAGCTGGGTGGCCCAGGCCGTGGAATCGGTCCGCACATGCAAGGTGGTGTCGGTGAAACTCTCGGGTGTGCAATGCGCCGAGATCTCGGGGCCCACCAGCACGGCCCACTGCGCCATGACGGAGCCGACGGCCACCGGCGAGCTCCAGCCGCGTTCGGCCACGAGGCGTCCCACGACTTTTCCGAGGCCCAGCGGATCCCTGCCGGTGCCGTGGAATTGGGAGAACCCGCGGGTTCCCCGGGCGGCGCGGGCGGGTTTCTGGCTGCCGGCACCGGAGCGCGGCACCGCCCGCCGGATTTCGCCCCGGGCTGCGGCGGCGTCGCGCATCCGGTTCAATGCGGCCTGCGCGGCGTCGATGTCGTCGGGGTCACGGCCGGGCTGCAGGCCGCCGTCGGTATCCTTATTCATCGATTTTCCTGCTCATCGATTCCTCCCGGGATGACCTTCACCCGCCGTCCGGTCAGCTCCGCCGGGATATCGTCCTCGACGGCGGCAGTGACCAGCACTTGCTCGGCGCCGGATACTATTGCCGCCAGTTTACGCCGCCGCTGGACGTCGAGTTCGGCAAAAACGTCGTCCAGGATCAGGATCGGGGGCGAGCCGCCCGTGCGGGCATCGTCGAGCATGACGTAGTAGGAGGCCAGGCGCAGTGACAGGCACATGGACCAGGTTTCCCCGTGGGAGGCGTAGCCCTTGGCCGGCGCCGAGCCAAGCACGAGCTCAAGCTCGTCGCGGTGCGGCCCGACCAGCGAGATGCCCCGTTCCAGTTCCTTGCGCCGGGCTGCGGCGAAGGCCTGGATATAGCGGTCGGTGAGCTGCTCGACGGAGAGCAGCCGCAGGTCTTCCGCCGGTGCGGTCTCATCGACAGCGGTTCCGTCCGCCGGCCTGGACTCCGCTGGTCTTGAGGTGGCGCCGTCGTCGTCCAGGCTGTCCTGCAGCGTGGAACGGTACACCGCGGTGGCCTCCTTGGAGCCGTCGGTCAGCTGCGCATAGGCGTTTTTCAGGTGCGGCTGCAGCCGGTCCACCAGCTCCAGGCGCGCGTGCAGCAGTTCGGCCCCGGCCCGGGCCATATGCTGGTCCCAGACATCGAGCGTTGCCTCGTGGCCGGTGCTGAATTTTCCGGCGCGGGCCGACTTGAGCAGCGCGTTGCGCTGCTTCAGGACCCGGTCATAGTCGCTCCTGGTCGCGGCGTGGCGCGGCATGAGGCTGACCAGGAGCTCGTCCAGGAACCGGCGGCGGCTGGACGGATCGCCCTTGACCAGCGCCAGGTCCTCCGGCGCGAAGAGCACCGTCTGGCAGATCCCGAGCAAGTCCCGGGCACGGACCGGATTGCTCCGGTTGATCCGTCCGCGATTGGCCCGGCCCGCGTTGATTTCCAGCTCCAGCACGGTGGACTGCTCGCCACGGACCAGCTTGGCCCGGATCATCGCCCGCTCGGCACCAAACCGCAGCAGCGGCGCGTCCGTGCTGACCCGGTGCGAGGTGAGCGTGGCCAGATACCCGATCGCTTCCATCAGGTTGGTCTTGCCGATGCCATTGGAGCCCACCAGGACGGTGACTCCGGGCTCAAGGCTGAGATCGACCTGGGCGTAGCTGCGGAAATCTGTGAGCGAGAGTTTTTCTAGGTACACGCGGGATTCAGGACTTCACGGGACGGATTAATTTGCCGGGCAGGATTACTTGGCCGGCCGGGTCGCGTGGCCGCCGAACTGGTGGCGCAGCGCCGAGACCATCTTCATGGCCGGCGAGTTGTCCTCGCGGGAGGAGAACCTGGCGAACAGCGCAGCCGTGATGGCCGGGGCCGGCACCGCGTTGGCAATTGCCTCCTCGACGGTCCAGCGGCCTTCACCCGAGTCCTCGACGTAGTCGGAGATCGATTCCAGTCCGGGATCCTCGTCGAGGGCCTTGACCATGAGGTCCAGGAGCCAGGAGCGGACAACCGTCCCCTTTTGCCAGGCCCGGAATGTGCCGGGAAGATCGGCGACGATCTCCTTGGCGGCCAGGAGTTCGTACCCCTCGGCATAGGCCTGCATCAGGCCATATTCGATCCCGTTGTGGACCATTTTGGCGTAGTGCCCGGCCCCGACGCCGCCGACGTGCACGAAGCTGTCGGCCCGGTCGCCTGCGGGACGGAGCGCGTCGAAGACGGGGAGGGCCCGTTCGATATCCGCGGCATCGCCGCCCGCCATGAGGCCGTAGCCGTTCTGGAGGCCCCAGACTCCGCCGGATACGCCGCAGTCCGCAAAGCGGATTCCCTTTTCGGCCAGTGCGGCGCCGTGCTTCTGGTCTTCGGTGAAGCGGGAGTTGCCGCCGTCGATCACGAGGTCACCGGCGTCGAGCTTGGTGCCCAGTTCGGTGATCACGGCGTCGGTAATCTCGCCCGAGGGGACCATGACCCAGATGAGGCGCGGCGCCGGGACGGCGGCGATAAGTTCGTCCAGGGTGGCGACGTCGGCAACGTCGGGGTTGCGGTCAAATCCAGTGACCTCGATCCCGCCGTTGCGCAGCCGTTCGCGCATGTTGAAGCCCATTTTTCCAAGGCCGATTAGTCCGATGTGCACTTAGATGAACTCTTTTCTGCGCTGGGGTGCTTCGTTGAGGACGGCCGTGACGGCCCGCAGGTGCTGTGTTCCGGAGGTCCGGAACACGGCGGTGGCGGGCTAGTTGGGCAGCCGGACGGGCATGACGAGGTAGCGGTAGTCGCCCTGGTCCTCGCCCTCGGCGTCCTGCTGGGCCGTAATCATGGCCGGTTTCGGTGCGGTGGTGAAGGAGAAGCGCACGAACTTGGTTTCGATGACGCTCAGGCCCTCGATCAGGTAGTGCGGGTTGAAGGCCACGGTGATGTCCTCACCGGACAACTGGGCTTCGAGCTCTTCGGAGGCCTGGGCGTCCTCGCCGGTGCCGGCGTCCAGGTGCAGCTGGCCCTGGGTGAAAGCGAGCCGGACAGGCGTGTTGCGTTCGGCCACGAGCGAGACGCGGCGCACGGCTTCGACCAGTTCCTGGGTCTGCACGGTGGCGTGGATGGGGGTTGAGTCCGGGAAGAGCGAACGGATTTTCGGGTAATCGCCGTCCACCAGGAGCGAGGTGGTGGTCCTGCCGCCGCTCTCGAAGCCGATCAGCCGGCTGTCGTCGTCGGCGAGGGCGATGTTGATGTCGCCGCTGCTGCCCAGGGTTTTCGCCACTTCGTTGAGGGTTTTGGCCTTGACCAAGGCGCTCGTGGAGATCCCCGGAGTCGCAGGCTTCCACGGGACTTCGCGCATGGCCAGACGGTAGCGGTCGGTGGCCAGGAGGGTGATGAGGTCGTCCTCGATTTCCATCCGCACGCCGGTCAGGATCGGCAGGGTGTCGTCCTTGCTGGCCGCGATGATCACCTGGGATACGGCCTGGGCGAACGAATCGCCGGGCACGGTGCCGCTGATCGTCGGCAGGGCCGGCAGCGGCGGGTATTCGGCCTCGGGCATCGTGGCCAGGTGGAAGCTGCTGCGGCGGCAGGTGAGCGTGACCTTGTTGCCGTCGGTTTCGACCTCGACGGGGGCGGAGGGCAGGCTGCGGCAGATGTCCGCGAGCAGGCGGCCCGATACCAGGATCGTGCCCTCAGCGCTGATGTCAGCAGGGATTTCGAGCCTCGCGGAGGTCTCGTAATCGAAGCTCGACAGGCTGACGGTACCGGCTTCAGCCTTCAGGAGCAGGCCTGAAAGTACGGGAACGGGCGGCCGCGGAGACAACGACCGGGCGGTCCATGTCACGGCTTCTGCCAGGACGTCCCGTTCGACTCTGAACTTCACGGAAGGGTGCCGCCTTTCATTGCTGCTGTTAGTGCTGAAAATCGCTGAAACTGCTCAAGCTGCGGCGGACCTCGGCAGGGACGCCGAATTCCGTCAACAAGGGAATCGTCCGCCCAGCCCGGGCCCCATGGCCCGGTAGGAACCACAAAAGATGTCCGGGACGGACACACTGCAGACAGCTTAGCCCCAAGGTGAGCGTTTCTCCCATCCCCGGGTTACATCAGTGTTGTTCGCGGGGCCGGTCTCCTGCGCCGGTCCGGAACGGGCCTGGGCGCTGCTCGGAGGTGGGAAGGAGATTGTTGTTTGAGGGAATTTCATTTTCTTGGGATTAGTAGTGTTAATAACTGCTGTGGAAACTGTGGATAACTCGATCCTGCCGCACGAACCCGCGGTTAAGCCCTGTTCATGGACTGTGGGCGGTGCAGGTTTTAAACAGGGTGTGGATGGGGACAAGATTTTTGGCCGACTGGCCAATCCACAGGCGCCTTAAGGGTTTTAAGCCCATTAACCGCGGTTGTCCCCTTAAGTATCCACAGGGTTGTCCACAGGGCCCTGTTAATAAGGTAAGAGTGCGCCGGCCGATGGCTCAGGAATTACGCTGCTGCTGCTTGATCCGGTTGGTCAGCTCGGTCACCTGGTTGTAGATGACCCGGCGCTCGGCCATGAGTTCGCGGATCTTGCGGTCGGCGTGGATCACGGTGGTGTGGTCGCGGCCGCCCAGCTCCTGCCCGATCTTGGGCAGGGACATGTCCGTCAGTTCCCGGCACAGGTACATCGCGATCTGCCGGGCGGTCACCAGCGTGCGGGTGCGCGACTTGCTGCAGAGCTCTTCCATGCTGAGCTTGAAGTAGTCGGCCGTCTGCGTGAGGATCTGGGCCGAGGTGATTTCCTGGGCACCGTCATCGGTGATGAGGTCCTTGAGCACCATCTCGGCCAGGGCCACATCCACCGGCTGCCGGTTCAGGCTGGCGAAGGCCGTGACGCGGATGAGGGCTCCCTCAAGTTCGCGGATGTTGCTGGAAATCTTGGAGGCGATGTATTCGAGCGCATCGTCCGGCGCGGAGAGGCCTTCGCTGAGGGCCTTCTTCCGGAGGATCGCGATGCGGGTCTCCAGTTCGGGCGGCTGGATGTCGGTCAGCAGGCCCCATTCGAAGCGCGACTTCATGCGGTCCTCGAAGCCGGCGAGCAGTTTCGGCGGCTGGTCCGAGGTGATGACCACCTGCTTGTTGTTGTTGTGCAGGGCATTGAACGTGTGGAAGAACTCCTCCAGCGTCCGGTCCTTGCCTGCCAGGAACTGGATGTCGTCGATCAGCAGCACATCCACGTTGCGGTACGTGGTCTTGAAGCTGGTGCCTTCATCGTCGCGGATGGAGTTGATGAAGTCGTTGGTGAATTCCTCGGAATTGACGTAGCGGACCCGGATCCCGCTGTAGAGCCGGCGCGCATAGTGGCCGATCGCGTGAAGCAGGTGGGTCTTGCCGAGTCCGGAGTCGCCGTAGATGAACAGCGGGTTGTAGGCCTTCGCCGGCGCCTCGGCCACAGCCACGGCGGCTGCGTGGGCGAACCGGTTGGAGGACCCGATCACGAAGGTGTCGAAGACGTACTTCGGGTTCAGGCGGCCGAATTCGTGCGAGGTGCTCGGCAGCATCGGCTGCGGCTTCAACTCCACGGTCGGGTCGGCGGCCAGGGAAAGTTCGACGGCGGGTTCGGGCTCTGTGTGCAGCGGCACCAGATCCGTGTCGACGTCGATCGCGCAGCGGATTTCGTCGGAGAACACGCTGCGGAGGGCGTCGTCGAGGGCTTCCTTGACCTGGGTCTGCAGCACCTCGCGGGTGAGCTCGTTGGGGACGGCCACCAGGAGGGTGGAACCAATCAGCCCCTGCGCCTGGGCGAGGATGACGAAGCCGCGCTGCCGGGGAGAGACACGGTGGTCGTTCTCCAGGAGGCTCACTACCCGCCGCCAGGAACTTCCGACAGTGTTGGCTTGGTTGGCTTCGTCTACTGTCATCAATCAGTTCCTCAAACTTGCTGGCCTGCATTACGTGCATCCGCGCGGTCCGGAGCTGTCCACCGGCCGGCTCAATCCACAGGGTTATGCACAGTCCGTGGATAAGGGGTTACTGAGACACTGTAGGGGATGAAAACGCCAGAAGATAGCTGGGTTGAGTCCTGTGGATAATTACACCGTTGTGGTTCTCAAATGGGGCGCGTGACGCACTTCATCCACAGGCTGCGGGAGCAGTTAGCCACAGCTGGGGATAGCCTGCGGAGCGACCCCCGGTTTGACTCGGGAGGTCGGCAAGCCCTAACGTTGTGAAGTCCCATGTGTACGCTTTTCGCCTCATCTGAATCTCTCCTGACGCCCCGCGTTGCGTGAATTACAGAGGTAAGCGGCACATACCAAAACTTAGCGTCGGCCAGTTCTTCCCCTTGATCGGGTGGGCGCACCTTTGATCCACTGGAGTAACTAACGTGAGCAAGCGGACTTTTCAGCCGAATAACCGCCGTCGAGCCAAGAAGCACGGCTTCCGCCTTCGTATGCGTACCCGTGCCGGCCGTGCCATCCTGGCAGCCCGTCGTGGCAAGGGCCGCACCGAACTGTCGGCCTAAATAACTGACTCGTCGGTCCACATCCCTGTGCGAGTTGAACGGTGCTAGCCACCAGGAACCGTCTGCGGACATCAACCGATTTTTCAACAACTGTACGTTCCGGTGTCCGCAATGGACGCCGGAACGTAGTGTTATATACGGCAGCTATTGCTGCCGATGAACCAAGCCGGATCGGATTCATCGTTTCCAAGAGTGTCGGGAACGCTGTTGTCAGGAACCTCGTTAAGAGGAGACTGAGAGAAGCCGGTGCATTGTCGTTGCAGAAATACGGCAGCGGGTTCGCCATTGTGGTCCGGGCACTGCCCGCCGCGGCGGGAGCCAGCTGGGACCAGCTGCTCGCCGACTATGACACCGCTTTGGAAACAACCATGAAACGGCTGGGCAACCGCCTTCCGAAGGCTGCTTCACCAGGTTCTAACGAGACGACACAGGAAGGGACCCCGCGTGCATAACTCAACTGCCGCCGTCGTCCCTCCCGCAAAATCCGCAGCAGCATGGTTGGGCCGGGCAGTCTGGAACTTGCCCCGCAATATCCTCATTCTGTTGCTCCTGGCGTACCGCAAGGTGATCTCACCGCTGTACGGCCAGGTTTGCCGTTTCTTCCCCAGCTGCTCGGCCTATGCCCTTGAAGCGATCACCGTCCACGGCGCGGTGAAGGGAAGCTGGCTGGCTGCCAGGCGCCTGTTGCGCTGCCATCCCTGGAACGCCGGTGGTGTGGACCATGTCCCCGCCGGCAAATGCGAGTGGCCCGCAGACCGCACCCCCACAATTGTTGTGCTGAACAATCCGGACAAGTACTTGGCTGCTCAGACTGATGGAGAAGGCCGCTCTGCGGCCTAACGAATAGGGATATCGTATGGACTTCTTTGAAACAATCATGTTTCCGTTCAAGTGGCTTGTGTCCGCCATCATGGTGGTCTTCCACGATGGCCTGAGCGCCATCGGCATGCCCGCCGCGAGCGGCTGGACGTGGACCCTGTCGATCATTGGGCTGGTGCTGGTGATCCGTGCCGCCCTGATTCCCGTGTTCGTCAAGCAGATCAAGGCCCAGCGGGGCATGCAGCTGCTGCAGCCGGATCTGAAGAAGCTGCAGGACAAGTACAAGGGCAAGACCGACCAGCTCTCCCGCCAGGCCATGGCGCAGGAGCAGATGGCCCTGTACAAGAAGCACGGCACCAACCCGTTCTCGGCCTGCCTGCCCATGCTGATCCAGATGCCGTTCTTCTTTGCCCTCTTCCAGGTCCTCTCCGGCATCACGGCAGCGGCCACCAGCGGCAAGGGCATCGGCGCCATGAGCGCCGAACAGGTCGAGCAGTTCGATAAATCCACCATCTTCGGTGCCCCTCTCTCTGCCTCCCTGCTCCACGGCAGCACCGCGGGAGGCGAAGTTGCGGTGTGGGTTCTCTCCATCGTGATGATCCTGGCCATGACGGCCTCGCAGTTCATCACCCAGAAGCAGATCATGGCCAAGAACATGTCCGAAGAGGCCCTCGCGAGCCCGTTCATGCGCCAGCAGAAAATGATGCTCTACATCCTGCCGATCGTCTTCGGCGTGGGTGGCATCAACTTTCCCATCGGTGTCCTCATCTACTGGACCACCACCAACCTCTGGACCATGGGGCAGCAGTTCTTCGTGATCCGCCGGATGCCCACGCCCGGATCGCCGGCAGCCAAGGCCCTCGCCGACCGCAGGGCAGCCAAGGGTCTGCCCGCCCTGCCCCTCCTGGGCGGCAAGAAGGTCGACGCCGAGGCAGCCGAAGCCTCGGCCGCGGCCGCCGTCGAAGCCAAGACCCAGCGCGTCCAGCCGCAACGTAAGAACAGGAAGAGGAAGTAATGTCCGCCGAGAGCACCGAACACGCTATTTCCCCCGAGTTTGACGACGACCGGGACGACGCCCAGAACGCAGCCGACGACTCCTCAGAGGGTGCGGAGGCCGGCACCGGCAAGAGTGTTTCCGCCAGCCGCCTCGAAGAAGAAGGCGACGTCGCTGCGGACTACCTCGAGGAACTTCTGGACATCGCGGATATCGATGGCGACATCGACATCGAGGTCCGCAACGGCCGCACCTATATCTCGATCGTCGCCGAAGAAGAAGCCGCCGGGCTGGACAGCCTGGTGGGCCCTGACGGCGAGGTCCTTGAGGCCCTCCAGGAGCTGACGCGGCTCGCGGTCCTCTCCGCGACGGAGAACCGGTCCCGCCTGGTGCTGGATATCAACGGCTACCGTGCCGAGCGTGCCGGCGATCTGCAGAAGATCGCGGAAGACGCCGTCGCCGCTGTGAAGGATTCCGGTGAGGCAGTTGCCCTGGCTCCGATGAGCGCCTACGAGCGCAAGATCGTGCACGACGCCGTCGCCGATTTGGGACTCGTGAGCGAGTCCGAAGGCGAAGGTGCCGACCGGCACATCGTTGTCTCCGCAGACTGAACCGTTGACTAGCTTGATGGTTGAAATTACCGCCCCAGAACTCAAGGCAGCAGAGTCCATCTTCGGTGACCGCCTGGAACTGGCGAAACGCTACGTCGGGCATCTGGCGACGTCCGGGACCGAACGGGGCCTGATCGGGCCCCGCGAAGTGCCGCGGCTGTGGAGCCGGCACGTGCTTAACTGCGCCGTCATCGAGAGCCAGATTGCCCACGGAAGCCATGTGGCCGACGTCGGCAGCGGCGCCGGCCTGCCCGGCCTGTGCCTGGCCATCGCCCGGCCGGACCTGGAACTGACCCTGATCGAACCATTGGAGCGCCGTGTCATTTGGCTCCAGGAAGTGGTGGACGATCTTGGCCTCGAGAACGTCACGATCATGCGCACCCGTGCGGAACTCGCGGTGGGACTCGTGAACGCCGACGTCGTGACGGCCCGCGCGGTATCTGCGCTGTCCAATCTCGCCGGGCTGACCATTCCGCTCCTGGCCGGCAAGGGTGAAGTCGTCGCCATCAAGGGACGCAGTGCCGGCGAGGAAATCGAAAAGGCCGCCAAGGTTATCCGCAAACTGGGCGGCATTCAGACGTCCGTGGTGGTGGTGGGTGAAGACCTGCTGGAGGAACCCACCACCGTTGTGCGAATCGTAGTGAACAAGCCTCAAAAGATTACCTAGCACCGGCCCCGGTGCCCGGGGAGTCTGAGGGGAAGAGGTTAGGCTAGTAACCGGCAGTAAGAGCCGAATGAGAGTGAGCGTGTCATAGTGAGCAGTAGCGAAGCCTCCACACAACGGATCCCGCCGTTTGTGTCCCTGGGGTCCGCACGGGCGTTTACGGCTCCTGCAGTAGCTTTTGACTACTCCGGAAATCACACGGCTTCGGTTGCGAAGGCGACCGGGATGGCCGGTGTTTCACGTGAAACATCCCTCCCTCACACGGGGAACGTGCTGGATTCCATCGACGATTCCAGCCCCATCGCCCGCGAACTCGCGCACGAAAACAAGCGCCGCGAGCGGTTGCTGGGCCGCCAGCTCCCCAAGCCGGAGAAAACCCGGGTCTTCACCGTTTCCAACCAGAAGGGCGGCGTCGGAAAGACGACGACGACCGTGAACATCGCCGCCGCGCTGGCGGCCGCCGGCCTGAACGTGCTCGTGATCGACATCGATCCGCAGGGCAACGCCTCGACCGCCCTGGGAATCGAACACCACGCCGATGTTGACAGCATCTACGATGTGCTGATCAACGATGTCCCGCTGAAGGACGTCGTGGCTCCGTGCCCCGACATCGACAACCTGATTTGTGCGCCCGCCACCATTCATCTTGCCGGTGCCGAAATTGAACTCGTCAGCCTGGTGGCCCGCGAGCAACGGCTGCGCCGCGCAATCGATGTGTACTCCAAGGAGCGCGCCAAGAATGGCGAGGAGCGGCTGGACTACATCTTCATCGACTGCCCGCCGAGCCTCGGGCTGCTGACGGTAAACGCTTTCTGCGCGGCCGGCGAAGTTCTCATCCCGATCCAGTGCGAGTACTACGCCCTCGAAGGCCTCAGCCAGCTCCTGAAGAACATCGAGATGATCCAGAAGCACCTGAACGCCGATCTGGTTGTCTCCACGATTCTGCTGACCATGTATGACGGCCGCACGAATCTCGCTGCCCAGGTGGCGGCCGAGGTCCGGGAGCACTTCCCGAAGCAGGTGCTCGGCGCTGTGGTGCCGAGGTCGGTGCGTATTTCCGAGGCACCGAGCTACCAGCAAACTGTCATGACGTATGATCCTTCTTCCAGCGGTGCCCTGTCCTACCTGGAAGCCGCCGCGGAAATCGCGGAACGTTAGAATTTTTTCGAGAATTGCACTAACCAGAGCCAGGTGAATCCCGGCTCTTCCACTGGAGGGATTTATCCATGAGCGATAAGCGACGCGGCCTCGGCCGTGGACTTGGCGCACTCATTCCAAGTTCCGCCGCGGCTAACGCCTCCGGAAACGGTGCTGCCCCATCCCGGCCCGTGGACCTCTTCTTTCCTGAAGCCCGAAAAAAGACAGCCGACGCCGAGGCGCTCCCGGACACCAATGCCGCGCAGGCCAAGGAGCCGGAGTCCACACCCGTCAACAACGGCGGTCGGTCTGATCTGACTGGTGACACCACGGAAGCCGCAAAAGCTGAAGTCGACACAGCTGCCGGCAAAGTCGACGTGACTGCCCCCGCAGCGACCAAGAAAACTCCCGCCCGGAAGTCGGCTGCCACCAAGTCGGCGCACGCTGCTGCCAAAGCGGCCGAACCCGGCGAACAGCTGGCGTTTGACTCCACACCCGAGCACAGCGACGAGGGATCTGTTGAACTCGTAGAGGTGCCCGGTGTCAGGTTTGCCGAAATCCCGGTCACGGACATCCACCCCAACCGCAAGCAGCCCCGATCGGTCTTCGATGAGGACGACATGGCGGAACTGGTGCACTCCGTGCGGGAAATTGGCGTCCTCCAGCCAATTGTGGTCCGTACCTCAACCGAAGAGGGTGGCGAACCTTATGAGCTCGTCATGGGTGAACGACGGTGGCGTGCAGTACAGGCCGCGGGCCTGGAAACTATCCCCGCGATTGTCCGTGACACGACCGACGACGACCTCCTTCGCGACGCGTTGCTGGAGAACCTGCACCGCAGCCAGCTGAATCCGCTTGAAGAGGCGGCGGCCTACCAGCAGCTGCTCGAGGACTTTGGGACTACGCACGAACAGCTGGCGGATCGGATCGGACGTTCGCGTCCCCAGGTGTCGAACACCCTGCGGCTGCTGAAGCTGCCCCCGCTGGTGCAGCGCCGGGTTGCGGCAAACGTTATCTCCGCAGGGCACGCCCGCGCGCTGTTGGCGCTTCCGGACGCAGCGGCCATGGAGCGCCTGGCGCAGAAGATTGTTTCAGAGGGTATGTCGGTCCGGGCGACCGAAGAGGCTGTGACTCTGTATCAGAGCCCCGCCTCGCCGGCCAAGAACAACATCCCGCGGCCGGGAGCCCGCCACGAGCGACTGGACTACTTGGCTTCGTCGCTTTCTGACCGCCTTGATACGAATGTCAAGATCTCGCTTGGTGCCCGCAAGGGTCGTGTCAGCATCGAGTTCGCCAGCGTCGAGGACCTGAACCGCATCATGGACGTCCTGACGCCAGGTGCGCCCAGCTAGCGCGCGATTCTCTGAGTTCTCCGGGAGGGTCTGTTTCACGTGAAACAGGCCCTCCCTTTTTGTTGCTCCCGGCCCCTGATGCCGGCGAGAGCGTTGCCGGCGACGACTTCCGGACGGCTCGCACCCGCCGTCGTCCTGGCCCGGGCTTCTTGCGTACTGAGGCTTTGGGAGTGGGATGGAGGCATCGCTCGACTCTTTGGTGGATTCAGGGCTCCCCTTTCCTGCCCGGCTTCGGCGAGACCGGGGCGTAAGTGCAGCCCGACTCGTTGGTGGGAGGCCGGGCGCTATCCCTGCATCAAGCGGAGACTCCTGTCCCTGGTGACCGCCACGTCTCCGGTCCCCGCCCTGTCCCCGCTGTTCCTCCGGGGACAAACTTGTGGATCGCATGAACCACCCGGTTGGCCCACGGCGCCAGCGGAATTCCGGTGGCACCGGGCGCTATGTCGGCATCCCCCAGGTTTCCATCAGGGCGGTTCCTGCACGGATCGAAGGAGCAGCTAAGCGGATCCCGCCCGGACTGAACGGCGCCTACAGTCCTGCCACGACGATCGCGCTTATCAGGACAAACAATTGGCGGCCCGCTTCCCCGTGTTCACGGATTGCCCTTGGCTTTCGATCGATGTTTCACGTGAAACGGGGTGGCCAAATTTTCGGCTTTGGCACCCATCTAATGCGAGGTCAGATGGCTGGCCATGAGGCGGAGACGAATGGAGGCGGATGAATCCGGTCAACGGCTGCAGGTCGGTCGGCAATGGTCATCCCGGAACCCACTTGCCCAGCGGCCGGCCAGGCTGCCTGTGGGCTATTCGAGCACATTCGTCCATCCGTAACCTGAAGCAGGGAGAACGGCCTCGTACGGCTTGGCCGGTTCCTGGGAGGGTGAGAGCTCGCCGCAGCAACAGACGATCTTCCGGGCGGCCGTAGCTTCATGTGCGAGCAGGGCTGGTGGGGGCAGCCGCCACCTCCTGGGACGCCTCCCAAAGCGCCATACGCGCCGCTGGTGCGTTGCGATGGCGCGTAGTTGGTTCCGTGACCGCGAAGCAGGCTGCAGGGCGCTGAGGCCTTGGACGCCGTGAGGTGCGTCGGGGGGCCACTGTTCATCGTCCGGGATAGGTCATGCACCCTCGCTGCTTGCGGTCTTTGTTCACGGAGGCGCCCTTCATGAAGGGGCATTGGGGTGGGTGAACCCAGCTATCGTGCCCATGTGGTCAGGTGCTGCCGCAGCTTTGCTGTGGAAAGCCGTCTATTGCGTGACGGCTCTTTGGCGAAGCTGTACGCTCGGTGCTTGGCACTGGGCGCTTGCTCCGCGGCCGACCATTCATGCCCCTGGCCTGGAGGCCCGTGGTTTGGTGGGTTCGGGCGATGAGATTCGACGTTGGTCTGGCGGTGGTTGGTGGACTGTTGGCCTCGACATGCGCCTCTACGCGATCCCTGAACCGTGGTCTGGATGTGGGTTTGGTAGGGGCCTGCACAAGGCGCTCGACAAAGCTACTGGGCAGTGCGGACCTCGACGCCGGCCTGGAAGCGGCCTTCGCGTGGGCATGGACATGGGCCTCGATATGCGCTGTGCACTCGCGTCGGCGCCGCAGGAACTTGGACTTTGTCACGCAGCAGAGTGCCACTCATGGGAGTTTGATCGCCGACGCTGAACGAGACTTCCTAGCTTCACGGATCACTGCGTCCTTCGGCTCCCCCGCCAAGTTGCTGTTCGACCCATCCGTCAACTTCCACTCACATCCCTGATTCCGCATCCAGGTCCCGTATACGCCGTGTCAGTTCGCCGGAACCCCAGCAATCGGAACCAGACACTTGCCTCTCATAGGTCAGCAAACAATTGGCCCCTCGCGCCGTACCCGACAGCTCGCACCCGCAATCCGGCCGCCGCATTCAGATGCAGATGGCGCCATGTCGGCATGCCTGGCACGTGACACGACGGCTCCCCCTCACAGTTCGACGCTGCTGCCGTACCCGTCAGCCCGCTAGAGCGTGCTTTAGGAGAGAGCAGCACTGAACTTGTTTGGCCGCACGCCCACGGCCCTCGCTGGCGGAAGGTCTGTAAGAGCCCTCCTGCAGGAACTGTGAGCCGAGCCAGCAATGCTCTCCCTCTCGGAAGGTCGGGTGGAGCCTGTGAGAACTAGGCGCCGGTGTCGTGTCCATTGAGACCATGGGTCGTTCACGCCTGCAGCGCACTAAGCGTGGTTTGGATTATCTGGCTGGCCGCTGTGTGGGCGCGCCCGCCGCCATCCTCGGGAGAGTGCTCAAGTTGCTGCATGCCCAACTACACAGTCTCCCCTGCCCGGCACGGCCACACCGGTTCACGGTGGTTCCGGCGGCCGGATTCGTCAAGGCCCAGGGAGGGAATCACAGTCCGCGACCTGCGACGTGCGACCTGCGACTTCGAGTCGCGGGCAGCGGGCGCGGGGTGCTGCAGGCTTCGATTCGCTGATCGCACCGAAGCCGCAAGTGGATACCGCGACCCGAGGGGACCGAACCACAAAGAAGGCACGTCGGCAGCCGGGTCAGTCTGGTTGGGTTCTGGACTCGGGCATGCGAGTGTGTACAGTGCCGGCTCGACCGGTTCCTCGGGTGGACCGCTTCCTCTGCCCGGATCCCCCAGTCCCACCGGCATGCGTTCAGCCGGGATAAATCCAGTACCGTCGCAATCTAAACAACGCCTGGCAAACCACATAGTCGACGTCGGACATCGGGCATGCACCGACCAACGGGCACGGCGGCGGTCGCGAGCTCATAAGAGTAGAGAATGATTGATCCAGGAAGAACCACCGAGGACGTGCTGTCCCGAAGCTCTCACGACCCAGAAACTCACGAGGCCCTGCGAAGCTCATCGTACGCGTGGCGCCGTCGGGGCGGCATGGCACGACGAGGCGATCCCATGATCGGCACGGTGCTTGGAGACGAAAAGGCTGGAACGGCTGCACTCCCCTGGTGGTCTCGAAGTCCGACATTGCCCTGTGGGACAGCACGCTCCGACGGAGGGGCCAGACGACGCAATCTAACCCAGCCGGCCCTGACGCTCGACGTGACATGGTTCGGCCCACCTGGATTTAGGGCTTCGGCCAACTGTTGGACGACCCCTTCCCGAGACTGCTGCACCGCAGGTCAAGGCAGAATCCAGGCGCGGTTGGCAGGGCCGTCCACAGCTCGAACTTTAGCCAGCGGCCCGTGGACGGAGCGGTGGATAGAGCGGTGGATATTGCTGTGGATAACTTTGTGGATTAGTGGCCGACTGTAGCCAGCTCGTGCCGACAGGATCATGCTCCAACGGCGTCCGTGATATCTGCCCAGAAGCTCCCTTGCGGGCCAACTTTTCGTTTCACGTGAAACATGGTCAGTTCAGGCAGCGACGCTGGCCGAAACATTCGTGAAGTTGTCTCAAATCGCCGCTCTACGGTTAATTTTTCAAGGTATTCGGCCTCCCCCTTGTGATTGGCGCGAGCATGATGATTGGTTGGCCAGGGCACATCCACTGCAAGGTGGAAAGCTGGTCAGGAATCCAATGCCAGAGACTCCAACCGCGCTTCGCAGCTCACGAAGAGAGGCATGTGAACAATCTCTCAGGGCCTGTGGATAACGATGTGAATAACTTCTGTGGAGAAACTGGTGGATATCGAGGAAGCACCGGATTCGACAGTCCCCTGGGAGTGCCTGTAACCGCTCAATATGGGCCGCCATTGACCTTGGTCTGAGCCCTGGGGCGGCAGACATGACGGCGCGCGCGATGGCCGTGGGACCAGCACCGCGTCATCAATATGGTGGCGATTTGTGGACGGATACGCGAGAGCTCGAAGGTCATCCCCGGCCGACAGCGGTGGTGCCTGCCGGGGGCGGGGGAGACAAGCCGCAAGTGCAGCGTTCCTTGCGTTGTCGCAGAGGAGTCCACCCCGCTGCATTCCGGCTAGCAACGCATGGAAACGAAGATGGCAACGAGGAAGAAATACATCCTCCTGCATCGCGATCTGGACCAAACCGGGAAACATAAGGGCCGGCTCAATGCCAGTCCCCCTTCAGCAGAAAGACGCGACCGGCTGCCGACGGCACGGAGGTCTGGGCAAACTCCATGCGGGTTGAGTGAGCTTGAGACCGAACCGCGCCCGGGGATAGCAGGCAATAGTCAGCGCGCAGTCGATGGGGCCGGGACAGCCAGGAGTAGTCAAGACGGAGACGGCCATGCCAGGAACTGAACTGAGATGATGGTTGACGGGACGACCAGCAGAGGTATGGCGGGCTGACCTTGGGAGTGCTACAGGGTCCCTGGACCAGCGGAGCGTCGACTCAGGTAGGGTGAGGGCCTGAGGACCGGAGACACCGTATGGCCCGATCCCCAGACCTGCCACGCCCTGCAAGAAGCTTCGCGCCCAACGGATGGAACTGTCCCAAGACTCCTGTCTGATCGGTTGGGCGATGGACTGTGAGCCCTGTCCCCCGCGTCTGACGTCTCGTGGCGTGCAGGCTATGTGCTGGCCGTAACTGCGGCGGGACGAGTACTTTCGATGGCTTCCTGCCGCGGCGGCCCAAAATCGGTCATCAAATCAGACAACATAGGCCGTCGGAGTGGACGTTCGCCTGAGACCTCCAGCTGGCGTTCTGCCCCCAGCCCCAGGCAGCTGACCCACATCCAACTGCGCCCAAACGGCTGCCATTGCTGGCCGTAGCAGGGCCTCAGGTTTGAATGCTGACGCGTGCAGCCGGCCTGCAGAGTCCTTAACGGCGGAGGGCAGTCCCCCATCGGGGTCTACGCAGGGGAATTTGTGACTGCCTCGCTGCAGACTGGTCAGAGTCTGCGGACATGTTTCACGTGAAACTTGTAGGCCTGGAGATGCTGCCACCGGGTCGGATGTCGTGGCGATCTGCGTGAAGCACCGCCTGTAGTGCGAAGTGTGAGTCGCAGCCAGCCACATCGAGTGTTAGGCAAGGACTTCTGCTGTTGGCGTTCGCGGAGCATCTTTCGGTTGCTCGGCCCGGAGCCGCTCAGGCCGTCGATCGGAGAGACGCACGTCAGGAAGCGCACTTGCGCACCTCCTCCACCCCTCGCGACCGGCGGCAGCGCTGTGCTCAGACCTGCGTCCCCCAGGTTATCTAATAGTCTACTGTCACTTGTTCGAACAGTTTGATTTGCACGAGTCGACCCAAGTCGTGGTTTCACGTGAAACATGGAAAGGCGGATTGGGCCGGCAAGCCTTTAACGCTCAGGTGGCGAACACGCAGTGTTTCACGTGAAACAGCTTCCGATCCGACTCCCAGTCGCTGGGGACGGTGCTGACTGGCAGCATGATCGCCGCTTGAGGGCGGTGTGGACGAATATGTGGCAATCTCGCGCATTCCTGGACATCCGCCGCCTGGGCCCATGTCACCCCGGATTCGGTTCGCTCTAATCCGCTCCGTTCCACCGGCGGACGTGCAGGAACTGCCGCAGCGCGCTGCCCTGAGGGGAACACTCAGCCCCTGCCCGATCTCGTGTCAGCAGCGGTGCATGCGGCGCCAACGGGAAATCGCCGGGCAGCTCACTTCTGAAGACGACCCTTCTGATTTGAGTGTGCCCTACACCATCACTCCGCCGCCCAACCTAACAGCGCGTCGAGTGCATTTCGAGTCCGGGCTCGTCGCCGCAGATCCTATCCACGCGTGAGTTGGTGTTTCACGTGAAACACGTCGTGCGCACGAGGTGAGCATCGCGGTCGGTGGAATTCCAACGAACACCCAGTCGGGATCCGCCCACGCAACGGGAAATCGGTGCAACGCAACTTTCGGGAAATCCCTGTCAACAAAAGTGCTTTTCACTGAGCCATTGCACTTACTGTGCAGTGCATTGCAAGCCTCATGTTTCACGTGAAACAAGTCTCCGGTGACGTGCTGCACCGACCGGCTACCCGACACGCGTCCAGGTAAGTTGGGAACTGCGGCTGTTTCAACGCTCACGGGAGCCCCCCGGACGGCGGGCGTCCACGGAAGAGGTGACTTGACCGCAGGTAGAAAATAAGACCCGTAGCCACCCGGTAAAAGTTGCAATACCAGTTCTGACAGACTCCCGCTAGGTCGACGTAGTCCCACTCCCCTGCTGCGGCCGTGGATCACAACAAAAAAGTGGCCCCCGCCAGAAGCGGGGGCCACTTTCAGTCAGCCTAAGACAGGACGTCCGCAAATTCCTTCTCGAAGAACTGCTTGGGCCGGGCACCGATCACGGTGCTCTTGACCTCGCCGCCCTGGAACAGGTAAACGGCCGGGATGGAGGTGATACCGTACTCGGCAGCGATGGCCGGGTTGTCGTCAACGTTCACCTTGACCACGTCAACCTTCTCGCTGTACTCAACCGAAATCTCGTCAAGAATCGGACCGAGCTTGCGGCAGGGGCCGCACCATTCGGCCCAGAAATCGACAATGACGGGCTTCTCGGAGGCCAGTACATCAGTGCTGAAGCTGGCGTCCGTTACGTCTTTTGCGTTGCTCATAACCTTTGTCTCTCTTCCGTTGGTTGCTGCGCGCCGTTTAGGCGTGGAAATCTGCGAGATAGTGCTCGACGTCGAGGGCCGCCACACAGCCGGAACCGGATGCGGTGATCGCCTGGCGGTAGGTCGGATCAATCACGTCGCCGGCAGCGAAGACGCCTCGGACGCTTGTCTTCGAGGTGCGGCCGTCCACAGCGATGGTTCCCTCTGCGGTCAGCTCGAGCTTGCCCTTGACCAGATCGGTGCGCGGATCGTTGCCGATTGCCACGAACACTCCGGTCACGGCCAGTTCGGTTTCCGTGCCGTCCACCAGGTTCTTCAACCGCAATGCGGTGACTTTGTCCTGTCCCAACACGTCTTCCACACCGGTGTTCCACACGAAGTTGATCTTCTCGTGGGCCAAGGCGCGGTCAGCCATGATCTTTGAAGCGCGAAGGGTGTCGCGGCGGTGAACCACCGTGACGGACTTGGCGAACTTGGTGAGGAAAAGGGCCTCTTCCATGGCGGAGTCGCCTCCACCAATGACCGCAATGTCCTGGTCCTTGAAGAAGAAACCGTCGCAGGTTGCACACCAGCTCACACCGTGGCCCGAAAGCCTCTTCTCGTTCGGCAGCCCAAGCTCACGGTAGGCGGAGCCGGTGGAAAGAATGATGGAACGGGCCTTGAAGGTCTCCCCCGTGCCGATGGTGACGGTCTTGACGTCGCCGTCGAGGTCCAAGTCGGTGACGTCCTCGAACTGGATCTCCGTGCCGAAGCGGGCGGCCTGCTTCTCGAAATTCTCCATCAGGTCCGGGCCCATGATGCCGTCGGGGAAGCCTGGGTAGTTCTCCACGTCCGTGGTGTTCATCAGTTCGCCGCCGGCCGTAACCGAGCCTGCCAAGAGCAGCGGCTTCAGGTTCGCGCGCGCCGTGTACACCGCTGCGGTGTAGCCCGCCGGGCCGGAGCCGACGATGATGACATCACGTACTTCGGAGGCAGTGTTTTCTGCGTTGCTCACTGAACGGTGAACCTCTTCCTTTGTCGATGCGCCCGCCTCGATGGCCGGCCACATGGCACAACTATTGCCGGGCATTGAATATTCCGGCCGAAATGGGCGTCACGGAGCAACACCACTACAAAGGGTACCGGGTTGCCGCGGCCGGAGTCGGAGACTGCCCCGGATTACAGGGCCGTCGGCGCGCAGGGCCGCCGCTGCACGGCCGCATCCTTACAGCGCATCCTTACACCGCAGCCTTCGAGCGCAGCGGCAGCTTTACAGCGCAGAGGAGCCAGGGCAGATCCGCTACTGGACCTTGATTTCGGCCAAGCGCAGGCCGTACCCATAGCGGGTCTTGGGAGCGGCCAGCTTCGGAAGCTTCTTGATGGACACGATCACGTATTGCGCCGTGACGGGTTCAGACAGCGGCATGGTCAGGTCCGGTGACGTAAAGCTGTTGCTGCCAATCTGCTTAGCACCGTCCAGGGTCGGGCTGTCATTGGTGAAGACGCTGATGTTGCCACCGGAGGCCCCCAGCTGGCTCAGGGTGACGGAGGAGACCTTGGAAGGGTCCTTCAGCTTGACCACGAGCGGAACTTCGGAGGCGAGACCTCCCCAGTCGTCCGTGGCGAACTCCATGTCGGACCAGAAGCTCGCGCCGTTCCCGTCAAAAGTCTTTGCGAGGTCGGAATCGTAATTCCCGGCGAAATCGAAGTTGCCGAGCCGCGTCACGTCCTCGATGACGGGCGGACCGGCCGCCGGCGCTTCGGTGGCGGTCGACGACGGTTGCGCGGTGGACGGTTCCGGCGCGCTGGACGAGGCGGAGGTTGCGGCGTTGGTCTGCGGGCTGCTCTTGAAGAGGCTGCCAAGGTTGGTGACCGCGAAGATCAGGCCCACCACCAGCACAGCAGCCAGGAGCCCGCCCACCAGCCAGCGCATGGAGCGCGGCTCCCGGTTGGGCGCGTCTTCGTCTTCGTACTCGTACTCGTCTTCATCCTGGTCGACGGCGGCACGGGCGGAGGCGGGGAAGTTGCCCGGAGCCCGATCCGCGGAGTCGAAGCCGGCACCGGCCACTCCGGCGGCTGCGGCTGCGCCGCGGTCGTGCTCGCCGCCGCGCTGATCATCACCGGTGTGGTCGTCGTCGGACCACAAGGAAACTTTGGGTGCCGCGGCGGTTGCCGGCTGCTGCGCGGCCGGTTCGGCCTGGCGGGGTGGGGCGCTGTTCTGGACGGGCTGCGGCGCCGTCGAATGCGCCGCGGTCTCCTGCGGCGCGGTTGTGGGGGCTTTGGGGGCCCTGGCGGCCGCCGCKGCCGCCCCGGCTGCTGCCGCGACGCCKGCCGCGGCAGCAGGAGCCGACGCGGGCCGCGACGGTACTCCGGCGGGGGGTACCGCCGGGGAAACCGGCGGCTGGCCGGCTGTGCCCTGGGCCTGGCCATAGTTGATGTACCCGGCGTCGACTTCCTCGTCGTCGTAAAGCCCGTCGTAGGTTTCGGGTTCGTGGGAGCGGGCCTGCCCAAAGATCTCGCTGCCGAGAGTGTCTGTGAAGAAGGGTTCGACGTACGGCGGGTTGGAAGACACCACAAGATCCAGGAGGTCCGCCGCGGAGGTGTGGTTGGTGATCAGGTATGTGGTGGCATCGCTGACGCCAAGATCCAGGATCTGCACGTTGCCGGGCCGTTCGCCCGTGGCCACTTCGCGGGCGCTCTGGGCCACCTGGTCGGCGTTGCCCGGGCCTGCGACGAGGATGCTCACGGGACGGTTAAGCACCTGGTCCACACCGTCCAGCACCAGATCCTGGTCATGTGAGGTCAGTACGGTGGCAGTGACCTTGTAGCGGCCACCGAGTACTGATCCGACATCGATCGGGTGGGACACGGGCTCCTCCTAGACTGTCCGGGACCTGCCGACGTGGTCGCTCCGAGAGCGACCGTGTGCCCTCCGGTAAGCCGGTTGACCGCTGGTCCGCAACTTCCCTTGTTAGTCTTCGATCCTAGCCGATGCTCTGTCCGGGCCGCGTGAGCACGGCAGTTAGAAACGGGGCCGGGCTCATTTTTTCTTTTTCCCGCCGAACGGGAAGTAGGGGTTGTGGCCGGCCGGGCCCTGGTAGGTGCGGCGGCCCGGCAGGGGAACATCGCCCTTGCCCAAGCCGCCCTGCGCGGTGCTGGGGAGGTCTTCGGCCGGCAGGTAGCCGCCGTCCGGGCCCGCCGGACGGCCGTACGGGAACGAATCCTCTTCCCGGATGTCGGGACCTGCACGGAAGGACTCGGCGTCGAACTCGCCGGAGATTCGCGGAATCAGGCCCGTGTCCACCGAGACGGTGGCCCGCTCCGGTGCCCTTCGCACCTCTGCCGCGCCGCCTGCCTGCGGCTCAGTGCCCGGCTCTGCGGCGGCCCGGCGCCGGAGCCGCCCAAGCAGCGGCTGCAGGAGGTCCTGCAGTTCGGTGACCCGGAAGAGCTTCAGCAGCAGGAAGTAGGCGGCCAGCATGACGGGACCGACGACGACGATTGTCACCAGAGCAGCGATCCGGTCGCTCCAGGCGTAGCCGTCCGGGTTGTAGCTGCCCAGCAGCCACAACGCCACGGCTCCGGCGAGGGCGGACCCCAGGGCCGCGTACCCCATGCGGATGTAGGAGCTGGCGATGCGGGGCCCGTCGAGGTGGCCCAGGAGCCGGCGCAGGAAGGTCGCGCTGACGATCACGGAGAGGATATTGCCGGCCGTGTAGAGGATCGCGATGGCGAAGATGATCTGATCGAACGGCAGGAACTGGATCGCGAACGCGGCCGCCAGGTTCACCAGAGCCAGGACCAGCTGGATGAAGAACGGCGTCCGGGCGTCCTCATTGGCGTAGAACACCCGCGACATCATGAAGTTGGCGCTCATGAACGGGGTGCTGAGGGCCAGGATCGTGAGGGTTTGGGCCAGCATGACACCGTCCTGGCGCTGCCCGCCGGAGAAGAACATGCCCAGCGGTCCGGCCAGTGCGAAGAGCGCCAGCGCGCCGAAGACGGTTGCCACGGCCATGGTCCGCAGCCCGTGGGAGAGCGCGTTGCGCAGGGCAGCCCGGTCTCCGTCCTGGGACGCCCGGGTCATCCGGTTAAACAGCACGGTGGCCAGGGACAGGGCAATGATGGAGTGTGGCAGCAGGTACAGCTGGCTGGCCACCTCCAGCACCGCGTTGCCCGGGATGCTGGTCGCCGCGGGGTCCCCCGCTTGCTGAAGGCGGAGCCGTTCCGCGCCCGGGATCGTCGCGATGCGCATGACGTAAAGGAACGCGAACTGCCCGACGGCGGCAGTCGCCAGGGTCCAGACGCTCAGCTTCGCTGCATGGCCCAGCCCGACCCCGCGCCAGCCGAAGCGCGGCCGCAGCCCCAGCCGGAGCCTGAACACGGGAATGAGCAGCACGGCGGTCTGGGCGACGACGCCGATGGTGGAGAACCCGGCGACGAGGATGGTCTGGAACGAGCCCCAGTTGTCGATCGTGTGCGGGTTGGCGGCATTGGCCCCCATGATGCCGATGAACATGCCCAGCCCGGCGATCGCCACGACGTTGTTGATGATCGGCGCCCACATCGCGGGCCCAAAGGCCCCGTGGGCGTTGAGGACCTGGGTCAGCAGGGCGTACAGGCCGTAGAAGAAGATCTGCGGAAGGCACCAGAACGCGAACGACACCGCGAGGGCCTTCTGCTGCGGCGAATAACCCTGGGTGGTCAGTTGAATGACCGACGGCGCCAGCAGGGTGACCAGCAGGGTGAGCACCAGCAGCACCAGCACCGCCAGCGTCAGCAGCCGGCTGATGTAATCCGCTCCCTTGTCCGGCGCTTTGCTTGCCTTGATGATCTGCGGCACCAGAACGGCATTGAACACCCCGCCCGCCACGAGCAGGAAAATGAGGTTGGGAAGGTTGTTGGCGTTGATGAAAGTGTCGTTGACCGTCGAGCCCAGGCCCAGGGCGGCGGCCAGCATCCAGGTCTTGGCGAAGCCAAGGAACCGCGAAACGAGGGTTCCGGCAGCCATGATGGCGCTGGAACGGGCTTCTCCGGATTGGGCCGCTTTGGAATCGGCGGGGCCGGAGGGTACGGGGGCGGGTTTGGCTGATGACATCGTCTTCATCGTCTCACCCGCGCGGGGCATTAGTCGCTTTCCAAGGACGTGACCGGCAGCACCGGCGGCCTTCAGCGGTCTTCCGGGAGGACTTCCCTGGCCAGATCCGCGATCCGGCGTTCATTGGGGAAGGACAGCTTGCGCGCCAGCTCCTGGATCGGAACCCACGCGACGTCCACGGCTTCCTTGTCCGGATCGTTTTCGATGGTGAGTTCCCCGCCGGTGGCCCGCAACAAATAGTGGTGCACGGTCTTGTGGACGCGGTGCCCGCTCACGGTGAACCAGTAGTCGATGCTTCCCAGCGGTGCCAGGATCTTGCCTTCAATCCCGGTTTCCTCGGCGATCTCGCGGACCGCGGCTTCCTCGTTGCTTTCCTTGCCTTCCGGGTGGCCCTTCGGCAGGCACCACTCGAGACGTCCGCCGCGGTTCAGGCGCGCGATGATCGCTACCCGCAGGTCGGCGTCGGACATGTCCACCACGACGCCGCCGGCAGAGATTTCCTCCACGGTGGGCAGGGAGGCGTGGCCCGTGTGCTGGACAGGCGCGACATTGGCACCTATTGCCGACGGCAACGGTGCGTTTGTCCTCCTGCCGGGAGCGCTCGGTACGGGATGGGCCATGAGGTCCACTCTAACGACTCTTGCCCGCTGTTGATGACCTAAACATGGCCGGAAAGTGGACGGCCGGGAAAGTTGGGCCGCGCCGGTTCGTGCGCGATCGTGACGAACCCGCCGGATCCTTGAGGGTTCCAGTGTGGTGCTGGCGCGGTTTTCTGACAAGCTTAAGTAACTATGGCGCACGCACATCACAAGACTGACTCCCACACCGTTTCTTTCCAGGTGGATCCGGTGGTTCTGGAGCTCGGGCAGCGCTTCGTCGACGCCGGCCACGAGCTGTCCCTGGTGGGCGGGCCCGTCCGTGACCTTTTTCTTGGCCGGGTCTCGCCCGACCTGGACTTCACTACTGACGCCACTCCGGACCAGACGGTTGCCCTGATCAAGAGATGGGCGGACAACTACTGGGAGATCGGGCGCGCCTTCGGCACCATCGGGATGCGCAAGGACGACTTCCAGATCGAAATCACCACCTACCGGGCCGACGCCTACGATCCGGAGTCCCGCAAGCCGGTAGTGGCCTTCGGAACATCCCTGACGGATGACCTGTTGCGGCGGGACTTCACGATCAACGCCATGGCCCTGCGACTGCCCATGCTGGAGCTCGTCGATCCCTTCGGCGGCGTCCGCGACCTGCACGCCTCAATCCTCAACACGCCGGGGCCGCCGGAAACGTCCTTCTCCGACGACCCCCTGCGCATGATGCGCGCCGCGAGGTTCGCGGCCCAACTGGGCGTGTCGCTGCACGCCGAGGTCCGCGAGGCCATGGTCCGGATGGCGGAACGGATCAGCATCATCTCGGCCGAACGCGTGCGCGATGAACTGATCAAGCTCATCTGCGCCGCGCAGCCGCGGGCCGGCGTGGACCTCCTGGTCGATACCGGACTCGCGGACCTGGTCCTGCCGGAAGTCTCGGCCCTGCGCCTGGAATCCGATGAACACCACCGCCACAAGGACGTCTACCAGCACTCGCTGCAGGTCCTGGAGCAGGCAGCGGCGCTGGAGTCGAAGGCGGACGGCCCGGTTCCCGGCCCGGACTTTGTGTTGCGGTTCGCGGCCCTGATGCACGACGTCGGCAAGCCGGCCACGCGCCGCTTTGAACCGGGCGGCGCAGTGAGCTTCCGCCACCACGACATGGTGGGCGCCAAGCTGACCGCCAAGCGGATGAAGGCGCTGCGCTTCGACAACGACACCATCAAGGCCGTGGCCAGGCTTGTGGAGCTGCACATGCGCTTCTACGGCTACGGTGAGGCCGGCTGGAGCGATTCCGCGGTCCGCCGCTACATCACCGACGCCGGGCCCCTCCTGGAGCGCCTGCACCGGCTCACCCGCTCCGACGTCACCACCCGGAACCAGCGCAAGGCGGACCGGCTGTCCTTCGCCTACGACGACCTCGAGGACAGGATTGCGGCGCTGCGGGAGCAGGAATCCCTCGACGCCGTCCGCCCCGACCTGGACGGTGGCCAGATCATGGCGCTGCTTGGTCTCAAGCCCGGTCCCGTGGTGGGCCGCGCCTATAAATTCCTGCTGGAAGAACGCATGGAGCACGGCCCGCTCGATCCCGCCGTCGCCGAATCCCGCTTGCGGGACTGGTGGGCGGCACAGCCCGAGGCGGCGCCCGCCGGCGCCGAACTTTCCACCACTGAGGAGTCCTAAGTGATTGCACCATCCAACGGCCCCCGCCCCCAACTGTGGATCCTGCGGCACGGTGAAACAGAGTGGTCGAAGAGCGGGCAATACACCGGGCTCACGGACATGCCCCTCACGGTGGAAGGCGAGCAGCAGGCCGTAGAGGCGCGCAGGGTGCTCGAGACTGTCGACTTCGACCTCGTGCTGACCTCACCCCTGCGCCGCGCCCGGCGGACCGCCGAACTCGCCGGCTACCCCGACGCCCAGCTGGAGCCGCTCGCGGTGGAATGGGACTACGGCGACTACGAGGGCATCAGCTCGGACCTCATCCGCAAGGACAACCCCGAATACCTGATCTGGACGCACGGCGTGCCCAACGGTGAAGCACTCGACGACGTCGCCGCCCGGGCGGACAAGATTGTGGCCCGGGTGCTCGAATCGGGCCTGGACAATGTGCTGATCGTCGCGCACGGGCATTTCTCCCGCATCCTGACGGCCCGGTGGCTCGGACTGGACCCCCACGAGGGTCGGCATTTCGTGTTGGGGACTGCCAAAGTCTGCACGCTGGGATGGGATAAGAAGACGCCGGCAATCGTGCGCTGGGGACTCTAAAACCGGTTTTTAAAACAAAGTCGAAAAAAGTTTATGAATTCGGTAGGCAACTGCCGCATTCGTAGTGTATTTTTATTTCTGACCCCAGGGCGACTTGCCGGGGTCACGGCGCGCGTCGCCCGGCCAGTCAGCCGGAGCCACGGCAGAACAGAAAAGGAGGTTGGGAAAATGATGATTACTTTGACTAGCGGATGGATGTACTCCACCACCGCCAACCCGGCCTCGTTCGCTGTGCCGCGCCCAAATGTCGGACTGACTGTTTCCTGACCGCTTTCCCGTCCCAGGTAATGCATCCTGGGGACGTCGGCAGCTGGCTTCCTCAACGGAAAGCTTAGAGACGGCAGCCTGAACAGGCGGAACCACGCGGTTGCGCAGACTCCCCATAGTTCGGAACCCAGCTTCTAGTTGGGGCTTCGGCGCCACCGCGTCCAGGGGCCATTCTCCATCGAATAACTTCTTCCTATCCGGAATTACGGCTTAATTAAAGCCCGTGGATTTCTCGGCTAATTGTCGTGCCCGGAAAAAGGCTATTCGAATTCAATTCGGCTACGGCTCTATCTGTCGCGCCCAAAAATGCGCCCGCCCGTTTTCATCCGGCCATTCCTGCTGCCTAGTGTTTGACCCGGTGTGCCCGGCCGGCCGCGATCCCCCACCAACGAAAGGTCCTCGTGACCACCGCAACCACCGCTCCAACCCACCGCACAGCCCCACCCGCCACAAAGGCGCATCGGTCAAGTCCCCGAAGGGAGGTAAGAACCATGATGAACAAGCTTTATACGGTCCTGTTCCGAAAGCTGGCACGCAGGGAGTCAACCCGCTTCAACGGCCAACTCCTGGACCAAAGGCGGGACGACACGTTCCTCGCCATGCATCAGGCCGGCCTGATTCGCTGAATCCCTGATCTGCTGACTACCGGACACTTCCATTTCCGGCAGGACTGTCCGCAGCGAAGGAGGACCTGATGCCTGACCTTGGAACCGATCCCTGGGAGCCCGTGCGACGCCGCACGGGCTCCCCCTTTTAAAGCCGCCCGTTACGACACGCCGGTGGGGCGGCCGGCGATACGACGTGCCAGCGAAGGGCGCGGCGCGGCATGGGGCAATGGCCCCCGGTAAGCTCAAGGTCATGCAGGAGACAAAGCCGCCGGAGCGCAAACGGGTCCGATTGGTCATCCCGAGCCGCAGCGACCCTTTTCTCCGAAACTTCACGGAACTGGTAGGCGGTCCTTTGGGCCGCCGCTCGGCGCCCGGGATCGTTTCGCCGGGGTTCTTTACGGTGGAACGCGTTCTGGTGATCCTCACGGTCGTCGCCGCCCTGGCCGGGATTCTGCTCAAGAACTTCTGCCGCACCAACGGCTGGGAAACCCCCGGGCAGTTCTACGCCACGTGCTACTCGGACTTCCCGGAGCTGTTCCGCAACCGCGGCCTCGGTGATGGCGCCTTCCCCTTCATCACCCAGGGAAGTCTCTTCGAGTACCCCGTGCTGATGGGGTTCATCGCGGGTGCCACCGCACTTCTTGTGCCCGGCGCCGGCACCGACGATCCCCGCGTCCTTGGCTACTTCGACGTCAACGCCACCCTGATCGCCGCCGTCTGGATCATCACGGTGCTGGCCACGGCACGGACGAACCGCCGGCGGTCCTGGGACGGGGCGATGGTTGCCCTCGCCCCCGGCATTGTCCTGGCGGGCGTCATCAACTGGGACATGTGGGCCGTGTGCATGCTGGCTCTTGGCATGTACTTCTTTTCGCGGAACAAGCTCGTCCTCGCCGGAATCTTCATCGGCCTGGGCACGGCCACCAAGCTCTACCCGCTGTTGATCCTCGGCGCCGTCCTGCTGCTGGCGCTCCGGAGCGGACGCATCCGGGCGCTCTTTATCACGGCCGGTGCCGCAACCGCGGCCTGGCTGGCGGTCAACGTCCCGGTAGCCGCGACTAACCCGGACGGCTGGAAGTACTTCTACCAGTTCACACAGGAGCGGCCGGCGGGCTACAGCTCGCCCTGGTTCGCCTACAACCTGGTGGCCGCCCGGCTGGGCTGGAATCCGCTTGAGGCCGAGGCCATCAACTCCCTGGCACTGGACCTGTTTCTCCTGGCCTGCATCCTGATTGCGGTCCTGGCACTGACAGCACCCCGCCGGCCGCGGATCGCGCAGCTGGCGTTCCTGATCGTTGCCGCATTCATCCTGACCAACAAGGTGTACTCGCCTCAGTTCGTGTTGTGGCTGATCCCCCTGATCGCCCTCGCCCGGCCCCGCTGGCGTGACTTCGTCATCTGGCAGGCCATCGAGGCGCTGCACTGGGGCGCCATCTGGATGTACCTCGGCCAGGCAACCAGCGGCGGCTCGACCCAGCACAACATCGACATGCCCTATTACGTCCTGGCCGTGGTTGCCCACATGCTCGCCACCGCGTACCTGATGGCGCGTGTCGCCTGGGACATCTGGGACCCGTCCTCCGACGTGATCCGCCGCCACCGCATCGATGATCCGCATGGCGGCCCCTTCGACGGTGCCCCGGACTGGCTGAGGATTAATCTCCGCCGGCCTGCGGCGTCCCTGGTGCCGTGGCGGAAGAGTGCCGTGACGGAAGGCCACAGCGCATGACTGACGTCGCCGTCGTCGGTTCCGGCCCCAACGGGCTGGCCGCTGCGGTGACCATGGCGCGGGCCGGACTCAAAGTCCACGTGTTCGAGGCGGCCGGGACGCCCGGCGGCGGGCTGCGCACCGCCGAACTGATGGAACCGGGCCACTTCCACGACGTCTGTTCGGCCGTTCACCCCATGGTTCTGGCCTCACCCTTTTTCCGCCGGTTCGAGCTGTCCAGGCGCGTGCCCCTGGAGGTGCCCGAGCTCTCCTACGGATCCCCGCTCGACGGCGGCCGCGCGGCACTGGCCTACCGTTCCCTGGACCGCACCGTTGCGGAACTCGGGCGGGACGGCGCCGCCTACCGCCGGCTCATGGAGCCCCTCGTGCGGCGGGTGGAGGGCGTCGCGGACCTGACCCTGAACCAGCTGCTGCGGATTCCGGCCGATCCCGTGGCGGCCGCCGCGTTCGGGCGCCGCGCGCTCGAACAAGGCTCGCCGCTGTGGAATGCGAGGTTCAGCCAGGACCTGGCTCCCGCACTGCTGAGCGGCGTCGCCGCGCACGCCGTGGCGCCGCTGCCCTCGATCACCGCCGCCGGCGCCGGGCTGATGCTGGGCGCATTGGGCCATGCCGGCGGCTGGCCGGTTCCGCGCGGCGGATCGGCCGCGATTGCCCGGGCACTGACCGCCGACATCGAAGCCCATGGCGGCGTGGTCGAGACGGGGAGGCGGATCACATCGTTCGCCGAACTGCCGCCGGCCCGGGCCACGCTGCTGGATGTGGCGCCCCCCGCGCTGCTGCACCTGGCAGAGGGCATGCTCCCGGCACGCTACCGGAGCGCCCTGGCGTCCTTCCGCTTCGGGAATGCCTCGTGCAAGGTCGACTTCATCCTCTCCGGACCGGTGCCGTGGGCGGCGGACGGCCTCGCCGACGCCGGGACGGTGCACGTGGGCGGCACCCGAGCGGAAACCGCTGAAGCGGAGCGCCAGGTTGCCTCGGGACGGCACCCGGACCGGCCCTACGTTCTGGTCTCCCAGCCCTCGCGTTTCGATGCCGGCCGCGCGCCGGCCGGCCGGCACATCCTCTGGACCTATTGCCACGTTCCGGCCGGTTCCACCGTGGACATGAGCGATGCGGTCATGGCGCAACTGGAGCGCTTCGCGCCCGGGTTCCGGGATTTGGTGCTGCAGTTCAAGGTGACCACGGCCGCAGGGCTGGCGGCGTACGACGAGAACTACGTCGGTGGGGACTTCGGCGCCGGCCGCATGGACCTTTGGGGCATGCTGCGTCGGCCCGTGCTGAGCCCGGTTCCCTGGCGGACGCCGCTGCCAGGGGTGTACTTGTGCTCGTCATCCACCCCGCCCGGTCCCGGCGTCACCGGGATGCCCGGCTTCCACGCCGCCCGGCATGCCCTCAAGGACATGTTCGGTCTCGGCGTCCCTGACCTCGGGTACCGGTCCCCCTAGCCCCCGCGCGGCGCCGCAGGGGCCCCCGTCGCCGCCATGGCGGACAGCCGTCCGTCGCGCATGCTCGCGACGGCGTCGGTGAGCGGGACGAAATCAGTGTCGTGGGTGACCATGACCGTTGCCACGCTGAACTCGTCGGTGACCCGCCGCAGCAGCCGGATGATCGCTTCGCTGCGCTGGTGGTCAAGGGCCGCGGTCGGCTCGTCCACGAGCAGCACGGAAGGGTCTCCCATGAGTGCCCGGGCAATGTTGACGCGCTGGCGCTGACCGCCGGAGAGCTGGTGGGGCCGCTTCGCCAGCGCGTGCCCGAGACCCACAAGATCCAGCAGACCCGCGGCGCGTTCCCCGGCCGCCCGGGCCGTCCCGCCGCGCAGGCGCTGGGTGATCACGAGCTGCTCCACCGCGGTGAGGGAGGGCAGGAGGTTGGGCTGCTGGAAGATGATGCCGATCTTGTCCCGCCGCAGTGTGGTGCGGCCCGAGTCGGGCAATCCGCCGGCGTCCTCGCCGTCGACCACCACCAGGCCGGCGCTGGGCCGGACGAGGGTGGCGGCGACAGCCAGCAGGGACGACTTACCGGACCCCGAGGGGCCGATCAGGGACACGAATTCGCCTGAGTGCACCTTGAGGCTCACGTCGTCCAGGGCCTTGAGGGTGCCGTCTCCGTCCGGGTACTCCAAGGTGACGTTGACGAGGTTCAGGGCGGTGTTGCTGAGTGTATGGTTCACAAGATATGCCTTTCGGAGAATATATGGGCGGCCGGAATTGTTCAGTTGCCGCCGAGGGCGATGAGCGGATCGACGCGGGCGACGCTGCGGACCGCGAGGGCTGCGCCGGCCAGGCCAAGGAGTACGATTCCGGCGATGGGCAGCAGCGTTGTCCAGGGCGTAAGGAGGAACGGCGCCGCCTGCGACGCGAGGACCCCGCCGGCCACGCCGGCCAGCCCGCCCACCGTTGCGCCGGCCAGCAGGACCAGGGCTGCCTGCGCCATGGCGTCCCGGAGGATGTAGCGCGCGGACCCGCCGAGTGCCTTCAGGACGGCGATGTCCCTTGTGCGCTGGACCGTCCAGACCGTCAGGAAGGCCACAATCACGAGGGCTGAGATGCCGTAGAGGAAGGCCTGCATGAGCAGCAGCGAGCCGTTCTCGCTCTTGTAGGAGCCCAGGGCCTGGAAGGATCCGTCGATCGTGGTGCTGACGGTTCCCGCGGCCGTGTTGGCGGCACCGAGATCCACCTCTGTTCCGGACGTGGAGTCAAACGTCACGGCCAGCACCGTCGCGGCGCCCGCGGATCCCGCGTCTTGGATATGTGCCAGCTTCTGCCAATCGGCCAGCGTGGTCCACACGACTCCGGCGTGTGAATACCACTGCTCCGGCACGACGCCTGTCACAACGAGGTCGGTACCGCCCACCGAGGCATGGCTGCCGATGCTGAGCTCCAGGTCCTCCGCCAGTCCGGCTCCGACAGCGATGGTTCCCTCGGCCAGAGGGGCCGGAGCCAGGCCGGCGCCGGGCTCGGTGCCGAACACCGCAACGCTGGCCGTGCGTGCCGGGATGCCTCCGGCGCCCAAAGCCTGGAAGCGGCTCTGGCTGATCCCTACGGCGTCGGCCCGGGCGACGCCCTCGCGCGCCGTCCATTGACTCTGTTGGGCGCGCGTGACTTCGGATTCGGTAAACGAGGCCTTGGGCACGCTCCCGGCCGGGGCGCCGAAGACCAGCTGGTCGGCCGGGAGGGCGGCGAGGGCCGACGTCGACTGGTTCCCGAGTCCGGCCGTCAGTCCGGAAAGCATGACGAGCAGGAGGGTAATGAGGGCGACGACGGCGCCCATCAGGGCGAACCGTCCCTTGGCAAAGCGGATATCGCGGATGGCGAGATACATGGTGTCCTTTTTTGTGGCGTTTGTGGCGTTGCTTCCAGCCTTCCCTCCGCCGGGCTCCGGGGCATCGGCCGCCCGGTTGGACCGTCGGCACCGTGCGGACGGGCCTGCGATCAACCAAAAGGTTGATTCCGCCGGGGGCGGGCAGTTTCCCGCAGGAGCCCCGCCGCACCGGCACTACGCTGGAAGCATGGAGGGCGACGCCGGCAACACGGTCCACAACGGCACAGGACACAAGGGCGCACCGCACACCGGCGCAGATCACGCCGGCGCTGGGCATGCCGGCGCGCCGGCGCCGGGCACGGAGCCCACCGGGGCGGCCGTCATTCTGCGCGTCCTTCGCGTGAGCCTGCACGTTGGCTTCGCGGTGCTGCTCCTGGTGGCGCTGGTCCGGCTCCTGGCCGGCGGAATCACGGGCCAGGGCTGGATCACCCTGCTGCTGGCCGTGCTGCTCGCCGCCTTCTACCTCGTGGGCACCGTCCTGGAGAAGCGGCACGCCGCCCACCGGACCCGGTTCGATCCGCGGCCCTACTCGGCCTGGTGGCTGGGCGGCGTCAGCCTCCTGTGGGTGCTGCTGATCTGGACCAGCGCCGACTTCGTCTGGCTGGCCTTCCCGCTGTTCTTCCTGCAGTTGCACGTGCTCCCGCGCCGGCTGGCGCTGCCGGCGATCGCACTCAGCACCCTTTTCGTCATTGGGGCGCTCTGGTTCCACAACGGCGGTAGCGCACCCTCGGCGCAGGCAGCTGCGGAGCCGGCCGGCGTGACGCCGCAGCTGCCCATGGTGCTAGGGCCCGCGTTCGGCGCGGCCTTCGCTGTGGTCACGGGGCTGGCCTACCGGGCGCTGTTCCTGGAGGCGGAAAACCAGCGGCTGGCGGCCGAAGAGCTCCGCCGGACCCGTGCCGAACTCGCCCGGACCCAGCACAACGCCGGTACCCTGGCCGAGCGCACCCGGCTGGCCCGCGAAATCCACGACACCCTCGCCCAGGGCCTGTCCAGCATCGTGCTGATGGGGCGCGCGGCCGAGAAGGCCCTGGACGACGGCGAACCCGCCGTGGCACGGGAAAGGCTCCGCGTTGTCCGGGACACGGCCGCCGCCAATCTGGCAGAGGCCCGCAACTTCGTCCGGGCCCTCCAATCCCCCGATCTCGAGGACGGCTCCCTCGTGGCCGGACTCCTCCGGCTGTGTGAAAAGACCGAGGCGGAGACCGCAGCGCGGGGCACCGGGCTGCGCTGCCGCCTCGACGTCGAAGGTGTGCCGGCGGAACTCCCCGCCGCCCACCAGACGGTCCTGCTCCGGGCCGCCCAGGCGAGCCTGGCCAACGTGCAGGCCCATGCGCAGGCGGGCACCGCCGTCGTCACCCTTTCCTTCCTGGGCCCGGACGTGGCCATGGACATTTACGACGACGGCACCGGATTCGACCCCTCGGCCTTGCCGGCCCGTCCGGACGGATCCGGCTACGGGCTGACGTCGCTGCGGGACCGCGTGGCCGCCCTCCATGGCCAGTTGGACATCGAGTCTGCCCCGGGCGAGGGAACCGTGGTGGCCATCCGGCTGCCACTGGGCCAAGCACCCGGTTCCAACGCCGCGCCGGCGCCGGCCAGAGGGGACCGGAAATGAACAACATCCGGGTGTTCTTGGTGGACGACCACCCCGTGGTCCGGGCCGGGCTGCGGGCGATGCTGGGTGATCTGGAAGGCATCACCGTGGTGGCCGAAGCAGCCGACGGCGGCGCCGCCCTGGCCGGGCTGGCCAGGCTCCACACCCTGGGCGAGCCCGCGGACGTGGTGCTCATGGACCTGCAGATGGGCGCGGGCATGGACGGCGTCACCGCCACCGGCCGGATCAAGGCAGGAGAGGCCGGCGAGCCGGCGCCGCCGGTGCTCATCCTCACCACCTATGATTCCGACGCGGACATCCTGGCCGCCGTCGAGTCCGGGGCCAGCGGCTACATGCTTAAAGATGCCCCGCCGGAGCAGATCCGCCAGGCGGTGCTCTCCGCCGCGGCCGGCGGCACCGCGCTGGCCCCCGAGGTCGCGGCCCGGCTGATGGGCCGGATCAGGAATCCGGAGCCCGCCCTGTCCGCCCGCGAGATCCAGCTGCTCGGATTGCTGGCCACCGGGATGGGAAACCGGGCGATCGCGAAGCAGCTGTTCATTTCCGAGGCCACGGTCAAGACGCACCTGGTGCACATCTACGGCAAGCTTGGCGTGGACAACCGCACTGCCGCGATCGCCGTGGCAGCCCAGCGCAGGATCATCCGGCGGCCCTAGGCGTGCCCGGCGCCGGAGTCCGTTCCAGTGTTATGTGACAAGGGACTTGTCGGTGGTCCGGGGCATAATGGGCGCCATGGGGAACTCATCAAGACTTGCACTGGCCCTTGTGGGCCTGGTCCTTGGCGGCTCGCTGGTCGCCTGCAGCGACGGACGTGCCGGCGCCGAAAACGCTGCCAAACAGCTCGCCTCCGCGGTGTCCGCGCTCGACGTCGGATCCGTCGCCTTTGAGGGCAAAGACTCCGGCGCCGCCAACGACCAGCTCAAGGAAATATTCAAAGGGCTCGACCCGGCCCGGCCCGCAGTGGAAAGCGGCCAACTGACGCTGGAGTCCGACAAGGCCACGGTCCCGCTCAACTACAGCTGGAAGATCGGCTCCGAAGAGTGGAAGTACACCACCTTCGCCGAGTTCAAGAAGTCCGGCGACAAGTGGCTGACGGTCTGGAACCCGGCCACCTTGGTCCCCGAACTGGCCGAAGGCGAGCTCGTCAGCTCGGCAACCCATTCCCCGTCGCGTGCCGACATCCTGGGCGCCGGAGGGGTCCCGCTGGTCACGTACCGGCCCGTGGTCAATGTTGGCATCGACAAGCCCACACTCGGTGGCGCAGACCCCGCCGACTCCGCCACCAAGCTTGCCCAACTCGTGGGGGTCGACCCTGCGGCGTACGGCCAGCAGGTCGCGGCGGCCGGACCCGAGGCGTTCGTTGCCGCCATCACTTTGCGCGAAGAAGGGCGGACCATCACCGACGCTCAGATCGGCGAGATTCCCGGCGCCCGTGCCATCCGGGACTCCCTTCCGCTGGCACCAAACCGCACCTTCGCCCGCGCCCTGCTGGGTACGGCCGCGGAGGCGAATGCGGAACAGATCGAGAAATCGAATGGGGCACTCAAGGCCGGGGACACCACGGGCACCGGTGGTCTCCAACAGCAATACGACGCGCAGCTTCGCGGCAGCGACGGGATTCAGGTCCTCGCCGGGAAGGCGGGCCTCACCGACGCCGAAAAGCAGGCTTTGCCCAATGAGGGACGTCGCGTACTTTTCCAGACGGAAATACAAGAAGGCACCCCGCTGAAAACCACCCTGGAACCGAAGCTGCAGCAGCTCGCGGAAGACGTCCTCGGCAAAGTCGGCCCGGCGTCGGCCATTGTGGCGCTCCGGCCCTCCAGTGGCGCCGTCCTGGCGGCCGCCTCCGGGCCGGGCAGCAACGGCTACGACACCGCGATGCTGGGACAGTATGCCCCCGGATCGATCTTCAAGATGGTCGATTCCCTGGCCATGTTCCGCAACGGCATGACGCCCGACTCCAAGGTGGACTGCCCGGCCACCCTGACGGTGGACGGCCGCACCTTCAAGAACGCCGAGGGATACCCTGAGTCCTCCCTGGGCTCCGTGACGCTGCGCGACGCCTTTGCGCACTCCTGCAACACAGCGTTCATCAACGCCCGCGACACCGTCAGCCAGGCACAGCTCGAATCCGCCGCGACCTCGCTGGGCGTGGCAGTTGAAGCACCCGCGCTCGGCGCGGCCGCATTCCTCGGCTCCGTCCCCGGGGATGCCGAAGGAACCGAACATGCCGCCTCCATGATCGGCCAGGGCAAAGTGCTCCTGTCCCCCCTGGCCGCCGCCGTCATGGCCGGCTCGGTGGCCAAGGGATCCCCGGTGGCCGCCCAGCTGGTGTTGAATCCGAACGAGGGCGTCAGTTCCCCGGATGCCGAGGGCGCCGCCCCCACGGGCACGGATACAACCGGCGCTTCGCCGGCTACCCCGCCCTTCGGTGACGCGACGGCAGACACGGCTACGCCGTCCGTCCCAGCACCGGCCGCGGCCGCCGAAAAGCCGGTAACTGCAGCGGAAGCCGCGGCGCTGGCCGACATGATGCGGGCCGTCGTCACCAGCGGGCACGCCGGGTTCCTGGCCTCCGTCCCGGGCGAGCCAGTCGGCGCGAAGACCGGAACGGCCGAATTCGGCAACGACACCCCGCCCAAGACCCACGCCTGGATCGTGGCCGTGCACGGTGACCTCGCCGTCGCCGTGTTCGTCGAGGACGGCGGACTCGGGGCCACCACCTCCGGGCCGCTGCTCAAGGAGTTCCTCACCCGGGCCGGCTGAGCGGACGCTTTCCCGGCCGTGGGAAGATTGAACGCGTGGCTCATATTGACGTATCCGGCATCGACTACTTCCTCTCCGACGGCACCCAGCTGCTCAACGGGGTGACCTTCAAGGTCCCGGACGGCACCAAGACAGCGCTGATCGGGCCCAACGGGACCGGCAAGACCACGCTGTTCCGGATCATTTCCGGGGACCTCGTCCCGGACGAAGGCGTGATCGGCCGCTCCGGCAACATGGGGATCATGCGCCAGTTCGTGGGCCAGGTCCGGGACGATTCCACGGTCCGCGACCTGCTGGTCTCCGCCGCCCCGCCCGCCCTTGCCGCCGCCGCGCGTACCGTCGACGAGGCAGAGCTCGCCATGCTGGAGCACGACGACGAGCCCACCCAGATGGCCTATGCCCAGGCGATTGTGGACTGGGGGGACGCCGGCGGCTACGACGTCGAAACCGTCTGGGACGAGGTCTGCATGGCCGCCCTCGGCCTGCCGTTCGACCGGGCACAGCACCGCCCGGCGTCGAGCCTCTCCGGCGGCGAGCAAAAGCGTCTGGTCCTCGAGGCCCTCTTCGCCGGCCCCGACGAACTGCTGCTCCTCGACGAGCCGGACAACTACCTCGATGTTCCGGGCAAGCGCTGGCTCGAGGCGAAATTGAACGACTCGAAGAAGACCGTGTTCTTCATCAGCCACGACCGCGAACTGCTCAACAACGCCGCAGGCCGCATCGTCACGCTGGAACCGGGCATCAACGGCGCCGGCGCCTGGATCCACGGCGGCGGCTTCGGCTCCTACGTGGACGCCCGGGCCGACCGGAACGCGCGCTTCGAGGAGCTGCGCAAGCGCTGGGACGAGGAGCACGTCAAGCTCAAGGAACTCGTCAACATGTACAAGAACAAAGCCGCGTTCCGTTCCGACATGGCCAACCGTTATCACGCGGCGCAGACCCGGCTCGCGAAGTTCCTCGAGGCCGGCCCGCCAGAGGCCCTGCCGATCGAGCAGAACGTGCAGATGCGGCTCAAGGGCGGGCGCACCGCCAAGCGCGCCGTCGTGGCCGAGAAGCTGGAACTGACGGGCCTGATGAAGCCGTTCTCCACGGAAATCTGGTTTGGCGACCGGGTGGGCGTCCTTGGTTCCAACGGATCGGGCAAGAGCCACTTCCTGCGGCTGCTCGCGACCGGCGGCTCGGATCCCGAGCGGGAGCACCTGCCGGTGTCCGACGTCGAGATCGCGGAGGTGCCGCACGAGGGCACTGTGAAACTCGGCGCCCGGATCCGGCCCGGTTTCTTTGCCCAGACCCACGTCCGGCCCGACCTGCTGGGTAAGACCCTGCTTGAAATCCTGCACCGGGGTGACGAGCACCGCTCGGGGATGGGCCGCGAAGCCGCCGCCGGGGCGCTGGACGGCTATGGGCTGGCGGCGCAGTCCGAGCAGAAGTATGAATCCCTCTCCGGCGGCCAGCAGGCGCGGTTCCAGATCCTGCTGCTGCAGCTCTCCGGCGCCACGCTGCTGCTGCTCGACGAGCCCACGGACAACCTGGACCTGCACTCGGCCGAGGCCCTGGAACGGGCGATCGACCACTTCGAGGGCACCGTCCTGGCGGTCACCCACGACCGCTGGTTCGCCCGCACCTTCGACCGGTTCCTGGTTTTCGGCTCCGACGGCAGGGTTTACGAGTCCGCCGAACCGGTCTGGGACGAAAAGCGCGTTGAGCGCGCCCGCTGATCCCGCGTCATCCTTCATCTGCGCAACAAGTGATTAAATGATCACAAGCCGCTAGCATTTGAGCATGAGCACTGATGAGCGGCACCGCCTGATCGGCGAACTGCTGCGCGACCGCGAGCATGTGACGGTGGACGAGCTGATGGCCGCCTGCGGCGCCTCCGGCGCCACCATCCGCCGTGACCTCGACACACTGGCCCTTCACGGCGTGTTGCGGAGGGTCCACGGCGGAGCCAAGAGCCTGGTTTTGGGCGGTGAAAACCCGCACTACGGACAACGCGAACTTGAGGACCACACCGCCAAGGTGCGGATCGCCGCAGGGGTGGCGGCCATGCTCGCGGACCGAGGACACGTCTGGCTGGACAGCGGCACTACCGCCACGGAGATCGCGCGCCTGTTGCGCCAGCGGGAGATGACGATCATGCCGATGTCGCTGCGGGCCGTCACCGCGCTGTCCCCGGACGACGGTCCGGCCGGCCGCCGCCCCGAGCTCCTGCTGCCCGGCGGCAGCCTCGTTCCCGGTGAATTGTCCTTCCGCGGGCCCATGACGGAATCCAACATCCGCTCGCTGCGCTTCGACACCGCCGTCGTCACCCCGTGCGCCCTGAACCTCAAGGACGGGCTGTTGGCCCACGACCTCGACGACGCCGCGGTCAAGCGCGCCGGCCTGGAATCTGCCGCCCGGGTGATCGTCGCCTGTGCCGGCGCCAAATGGAACGCCAGCGCCGTCGCCCTCGTCGCCTCCCTGGACGCCGTGGATGCCATCGTGACCGACCGGCAGCTCAGCGCTGAAGAACTTGACCAACTCGCGCAACACTCGGTGGAAGCAGTGATCGTATGACCAGTACCGCAACCGTCCCGCAACTGAAGGCCGCCACCGGGGCGACTTTCCTTGTCTTCGGGATCAACGGCTTAGTCTTCGCCAGCTGGGCAGCCCGCATCCCCGCCGTGACCGAGATCCTGCACATCACCGCGGGCCAGATGGGAACCCTGCTGCTGTGCCTGGCGGTCGGTTCGCTGATCGCCCTGCCGACGGCCGGGTTCGTCGTCGGCCGGATTGGCACCGCCAACACCGTCCGCAGCGCCGGACTGGTGGCTGCGGTGGCCGGTGTCGGCGTCGCGCTGTCACTGATGGCCGCCTCCGTCCCGGGGACTGCCATTGCCCTGTTCTTCTTCGGGATCGGCGTCGGGTTGTGGGATGTTTCGCAGAACATTGAAGGTGCCGACGTCGAACACCGGCTCGGGCGCACCATCATGCCGCAGTTCCACGCGGCCTTCAGCGGCGGCGCGTTCGTCGGCGCCCTGATCGGCGCCGGATTGTCCACCCTGGGGGTCGGGCTCCCGGAGCACCTGCTGGTCATCGCCGCCGTCGTCGCCGTCCTGACCACGGTGGCCCCCCGCTATTTCCTGCCCCATCTGCCTGCCGAGACACCCGCCGCGGGGGACGCGGACCGCGGCAAGACCGGTTCGGCCTGGCGGGACGGGCGCACGCTGCTGATCGGCGTCGTCGTTCTCGGCGCCACCCTGACCGAAGGCGCCGGCAACGACTGGATTGCCAAGGCCGCGGTTGACGGCCTCGGCGCTGAACAATCGACCGGGGCGCTGCTGTTCGCCGCCTTCGTGCTGGCCATGACCGCCATGCGCTTCTTTGGTGGCCGTGCGATCGACGCCTACGGCCGCGTGGCCGTGCTGCGCGCCAGCATGGCGGCGGCCACCGCTGGGCTCTGCCTCTTCGTGTTCGCCGGCACCATCTGGCTGGCCGCCGCCGGCGCCGTGCTCTGGGGCGTAGGGGCCGCCCTCGCGTTCCCGATCGGGATGTCCGCCGCGGCGGACGACCCCAGGAAGGCGGCCGCCCGGGTATCCGTGGTGTCCACGCTCGGCTACATCGCCTTCCTCGCCGGGCCGCCCCTGTTGGGCTACCTGGGCGACGTCACCGGCATCAGGACCGCCCTGCTGGCGATCGGGATTCCGATTGTGGTGGCGCTGGTGCTCGCCGGAGCCGCGAAGCCCCTGCCCGCGAAGTAGGTGCCTGCGAGGCAGCTGCCCCGCCGCGCCCGCCGGAACCGGCCCCCCGCTGGCCGCATCCGGCAGTATGGTGGTCCAATGCGAACCATGCTGAGGAAGGCCCCCGGCCGCCTGTCGAAATTCGACCGCAAACTGGTGCGCGCCGTCTCCAATCTGCCGGGCGGAGGCCATGACGAGTTCTTCCGCCGCCTGTCCGCCGCCGCGAACAAGGGCAAACTGTGGTTCGGCGTCGCCGGAGCCATGGCCCTGGTGCCCGGGAAGACACGCAGGGCAGCGGTGCACGGACTCATCGCGCAGGGCGCGGCCTCGGCGGTCACGAACCTCGTGTTCAAGACCCTCCTGCCCCGGACCCGCCCCCTGCCCGAACACCTTCCGGTCTTCCGCTTCGTGAACCCGCAGCCGACGAGTTCATCGATGCCGTCGGGCCACTCGGCCTCCGCGGTGGCCTTCGCGCTCGGAGTCGGCATGGTCCGCCCGGCACTCGGGGTGGCGCTGGCCCCTGTCGCGGCCGGAGTGGCCTACTCCCGGGTCCACACCGGGGCCCACTGGCCCTCGGATGTACTGTTCGGTTCCGCGATCGGCGCCGCCGCGGCCATGGTGACGCGGAAGTGGTGGCCCGTCCGGCCGCCGTTCCCGGAAACCCGCCGCAGCGCCGCCCGGGCCGCGGAGCTCCCGGACGGCCAGGGGCTCGGCATCGCAGTCAACACCCTCGGCGGGTCCTATGCTGACGAGACCGTCGACGCCCTGCAAAATGTATTCCCCAAAGCGTATATAAAGGAAATCGGGTCCGACGAGTCCGTCGACGCGGGCATCGCCCACGTCGCGACCCGGCCGGGCATTGCGGCCCTGGGCGTCTGGGGAGGCGACGGAACCGTGGGCGCCGCGGCGGCCGCCGCCGTCGAACGTTCCCTCCCGCTGCTGGTGCTCCCCGGCGGAACGCTGAACCACTTCGCCCGCGACGCCGGGACCCCCACCCTGGCGGATGCCGTGCAGGCGGCGTCGCGCGGCGAGGCCGCCGTGGCCGACGTCGGCCACGTGAGTGTCGAACGCGGGCTCCCCGACAGCCCGGAGCAGCTCGAGCTGATCATGCTCAACACGGCCAGCATCGGCCTCTACCCGAACCTGGTCCGCCGGCGCGAACAGCTCCAGCCGGCGCTGGGTAAACCCCTGGCCGGAGTAGTGGCCATGGTCCGGACCTTCGCGGCCGGGACCCCCACCACGCTGGTCGTCAACGGGGTGCGGCACCGGCTGTGGATCCTGTACATCGGCCGCGGCCGCTATTACCCGCGCGACCACGCGCCGCTGGTGCGCCCGGTGCTGGCGGACGGTGTCCTGGACCTGCGGATGATTACTGCCGATGAGCCGTTCGCCCGGCTGCGGCTGATCTGGGCCGTGCTCACGGGCACCGTGGCCACGTCCGGGATCACCCATCTGAGCGAAACGGACCGGATCACGGTGGAACCCGGGAACGGGCCCATGGTCCTCGCCGTCGACGGAGAGGTCATGCCCGGGGTGCGGCACGTCGAATTCACGGTCCGCCCCGGCGCGCTGACCTACTACTCGCCCCTCGGGTGAACCCTGTCATCCTCGCGGACTACCCTGATTCGCCCCTGAATCATCCCTGAGACCGGCGAAATACGCCGCCGGCCTCGGTAGCGTGGTGTGCAGACGGGCCCGTGACTGCGGTGCCCGGGACCATCTCCCGCTACGCAAAGGAACGCTTCCATGATCGAAGCACGAGGCCTGACCAAGGTTTACGGCGACAAGACCGCCGTCGCCGGCGTCAACTTCACCGTCGAAGCCGGCAGGGTCACCGGCTTCCTGGGCCCGAACGGGGCCGGAAAATCCACCACCATGCGCATGATCATGGGGCTGGACCGGCCGACGTCGGGCTCAGTGACCGTCAACGGGTCCCCGCTGACCGCGCATGCCGCCCCGCTTCGTGACGTCGGCGCGCTTCTGGACGCCAAGGCCGTCCACACGAGCCGCTCCGCCTACAACCACCTCCTGGCCATGGCGGCGACCCACAGCATCCCGAAGAAACGGGTCCACGAAGTCATTGAGATGACCGGACTGGCCGAGGTGGCCAGGAAGAAGGTCGGCGGCTTCTCGCTCGGCATGGGCCAGCGGTTGGGCATCGCCGCCGCCCTTCTGGGCGACCCGCAGACCGTCATCCTGGACGAACCCGTCAACGGCCTTGACCCGGAGGGCGTGGTGTGGGTCCGCAACCTGGTGAAGTACCTGGCCTCCGAAGGCCGCACGGTCTTCCTTTCCAGCCACCTCATGAGCGAGATGGCCGTCACGGCGGACCACTTGATCGTGATCGGCCGCGGCAGGATCATTGCGGATGCCCCGATCCAGGAGATCATCACCGGCAAGGGCCAGGGCCGCACACGGGTCCGCACCGACCAGCCGGACCGGCTCATGCAGCTGCTGGCCGGGACCGGCGTCTCGGTGGAGGTCCAGGAGCGCGAACTCCTCGAAGTCACAGGCCTGGACCCGCGGCAGATCGCCACTGCGGCGCTGGAGAACCACGTCATGATCTACGAACTCACCCCGCTGCAGGCCAGCCTCGAGGAGGCCTACATGGAACTGACCAAGGATGAGGTCGAATACCACTCGCTGATCACCACGGGCGCCGTTCCCGTCGAAGCCGGAGGCAACTAAGCCATGAGCTCCACAACCGTTGAATCCACGCCCTCGCGCCGCGGCGCCGACGCACAGCGGTCCGGAAACGGCAGCAGTTCCGGCCCCGGCCCCAGCTTCCTGCGGGTCCTCAACTCCGAATTCATCAAGTTCCGCACCCTGCTTTCCACGCTGATCCTGCTCGGCTCCACAGTGGTGGTCACGGTGGGGTTCGGGGCGCTTTCGGCCTGGGGGACGGGCCAGTTCTCCGAGGCCGCAGCCCAGGACCCGCAGGCGGCCGCGACGATCGCGGCGCAGGGCGGGGACCTCGCCGTCGGCGTCCCCACCTCCGGCATCGCCTTTGCCCAGCTGATCCTGGGCTCCCTCGGCGTGCTGCTGATGAGCTCCGAATTCACCACCGGCATGGCGCGGTCCACGTTCGCGGCAGTGCCAAAACGCATCCCCGCGTTCGCGGCCAAGCTCGTGGTGGTGGTGCTGACGTCCTTCGTCGTCACGGCCGCGTCCACCCTGGCCGCCGGGTTCGTCTCCGTGCCCATCCTGGATAACTACGGCCTCGCCCTGGACCTGGGCAGTTCGCAGTCGCTGAAGATGCTCATGGTCAACAGCATCTACGTGGCAGCAGTCGCGGCGATCGGCATGTCCCTGGGCACCCTGATCCGCAACTCGGCGGGCGGCATCATGAGCCTGGTGGGCCTGTTCTTCGTGGCGCCCATCGCCTTCCAGCTCATCCCGGGCGACTTCTTCGTGGAGGCCCGCAAGTACCTGCCCGGCAACACCGTGGAGCCGCTGACCGCTGTGGAGCACCTCCCGGACACGCTTGAAGCCTGGCAGGCCGGCCTGGTGCTGGGCGCCTGGGTTGTGATCCCGGTGCTCCTGGCCGCCATTCTGCTCAAGAGGCGGGACGTCTAGGCCGGCGCCACAGGCCCCAGAGTCTAGGCTCAGAGCATGATCGATGCGGTACCTGTCAGGGACGCGCCGGCCGGACCGGCCGACGCGTCCCTCGCTGAACTCACGGCCCGCCGCCGTGGCCGGCTCCGGCGCTACCTGCTGGCCAACCCGCGGGTCATGGACGTCCTGGTGGTGCTCTGCTACCTGGTCCTGGTGACGCCGACGGCGGTCGAGTCGATCATCCATGGCGACTGGCCGGTGGCCGTGTTGCTCGCCGCCGCCGCGCCCGTCCTGCTCTTCCGGCGGGTGTATCCGGTCCCGGTGGCGGCGGTTGTGGGGGCCTTGGAGCTGGCGGTCACCCTCCTGCATCCCTGGGGATCCAATGTCTCCGCCGGGCTGTGGTTTTCGCTGTACGCCGTCGCCGTCGTCCGCACCCGGCGGTTCGCCCTGGCCGCCCTGGCACTGACCACGGCCCCGCTTCTGCTCCTGTACCTCCTGCTGGCCGTCGGCCCGCTGGACGGGCGGCTCCCGGACATGGCGGTCCGCACACCGGAGAATTTCCAGCTGCTCACGGGCATCGCGGCGGGCATCGGCATCGCGCTCTCGAATGTGATCGCCACGGGGATCGGGATCTCGGTGCGGCAGCGGCGCGAGCACGAGCACGAGATTGCGGCCTGGGCCGCCCGGGCCCAGCAGTTGGGCTCGGTCACGGAACGGAACCGGATCGCGCGCGAAATGCACGACGTCGTCGCGCACTCGCTCACGGTCATGATCAGCCTGTCGGACGGCGCCGCCGTCGTGGTCAAGAAGGATCCCGAGCGCGCCGCCGGCGTCCTGGCCGAACTCTCCCGGACCGGACGCACCGCGCTGGCCGACATGCGGCGCGTCCTTGGCGTGCTGCGGGAGGACGCCGCCACAGGACATGCCCCACGCGAGCCGCTGGTGGCCGGGGGCAGCCTGGCCAAACTGCTCGAGGGCTTCCGCACCGCGGGACTGCCGCTGCATTACACGCACACCGGACCGTCCCTGCCAGCCGATGCGGCGTTCCAGCTGACCGTTTACAGAATTGTGCAGGAATCGCTGACCAACGTGCTGCGCTACGGCCGCGCGCTCAGCCGGGTGGACGTCAGCATTGTCCGGAACGGCACCCGCGTCACCATTGAAGTGCTCGACGACGGCAGGGGCACCGTTGACTCCGGCACTCCCGGGACCGGCGCGCAGGCAAAGCCGGACGCACTGGACTCCTTCGGCACCGGGCATGGAATCGCCGGAATGCGGGAGCGGGCCAGGATCTACGCCGGCACCGTGTACGCCGGGCGCGCCGGTGACCGCGGCTGGCGCGTGCACGCGGAACTGAACTGCAACGGCGAGAATGCCACGGAATCAAGGGGGAACAATGTCCGACAACAGACCGGTACGCGTCCTGCTGGTGGATGACCAGCCGCTGCTTCGGATGGGCTTCCGCCTCATTCTGGAGGGTGAAGACGATTTGAGCATCGTGGGCGAGGCATCCAACGGTGCCGAAGCGGTCCGCCACGTCCGGGAGCTCGCACCCGACGTCGTCCTGATGGATGTGCGGATGCCGGTGCTGGACGGGATCGAGGCCACCCGGGCCATCGCCGCCTCGGGGTCCGACGCCAAAATCATCATCCTGACCACCTTTGACCTCGATGAATACGCCTTTGCAGCCCTGCGGGCCGGGGCCTCTGCGTTCCTGCTCAAGGACGTGGCGCCGGCGGAACTGATCAGCGCGGTGCGGGTGGTGGCCAGCGGCGACGCCGTGGTGGCACCGCGCGTTACACAGCGGCTGCTGGAGACCTATGTCCGCGGCGCAGGCGGCATGGATCCTGCAGGGACAGCCGGTGCCGGCGGCCAGGGCGCCGGCAGCCCCGCACGCCCGGCGCGGGATCCGTTGCTGGAGGACCTGACACCCCGCGAAAACGAGATGCTCGGGGCGATGGCGGAGGGGCTCTCCAATGCCGAAATCGCGCACAGATACTTCCTGTCCGAGGCCACCGTCAAGACGCATGTGCGCCGGATCCTGACCAAGCTCCACCTCCGCGACCGCGTCCAGGCCGTGGTGTACGCGTACGAGACCGGCCTCGTGGTGCCGAGCAACGCGGACTACTGACGGACGCCGCCCGGCGGCCGCGAGGCAGGCTACCGGCCGGTAGTGCCTGAAGCAGTGGTTTCAGGCACATTGCCGAATTGCCCATGTGACAACTTTGGTTGCCCCCTTGGCCTTCCCGTTGGGGGATAGCCCGGTCTCACCCGGCGTCATTTGTGGGACTGCACAAGACGGACCGTGCGCCGCGCGGTCTAGTGTGAAACGACATTGTGGTCCGCCGCACAGCATGGATTCGATTCCGTGCCGGCACAGAGCGGGCCTGAACCCCCCACGAAGGACGGCGCTTCCATGCCCGCTGACCAGCAGCTCTCAAAATCCCTGAAACCCAGGCATCTGTCCATGATTGCCATCGCCGGCGTGATCGGCGCCGGACTGTTTGTCGGTTCGGGTGCGGCGATCCAGCAGGCCGGCCCTGGCATCCTGGTTGCCTATGCCGCGGCGGGACTCGTCGTCATCCTCGTCATGCGGATGCTGGGCGAGATGGCCGCGGCCAACCCGGAAACCGGCTCATTTTCCACCTACGCGGACAAGGCCCTGGGCCGCTGGGCGGGGTTCAGCATCGGCTGGCTCTACGCATGGTTCTGGATCATTGTCCTCGGCATCGAGGCCACGGCCGGGGCAGCGATCATGCACCGCTGGGTCCCCGGCATTGACCAGTGGGTGTGGGCGCTTGTGCTGATGGTGCTGCTGACGCTGACCAACCTCGGGTCCGTGAAGTCGTACGGCGAGTTCGAGTTCTGGTTCGCTTCCATCAAGGTCGCTGCAATCGTGCTCTTCCTGCTCTTCGGCGCCGCCGCGATCCTGGGCCTCGTCCCCGGCGTTCCGGCGCCCGGCCTGGACAACCTGATTGGCAACGGCGGGTTCATGCCCAACGGCCCCGGCGCCGTCCTGGCCGGCATCCTCGTGGTGGTGTTCTCGTTCTTCGGCGCCGAAATTGCCACCATCGCCGCCGGCGAATCCGAGAACCCGGTCGATGCCGTCAAGAAGGCCGTGAAGTCCACCGTCTGGCGCATCCTCGTGTTCTACATCGGCTCCATCGCCATTGTGGTCACCCTGCTGCCCTGGAACTCCGCTTCCGTCGCCAAGAGCCCCTACGTTGCGGTCATTGAGCTGTTCGGCATCCCCGGCGCCGGAACCATCATGGACATTGTGGTGCTGACCTCGGTGCTCTCCTGCCTGAACTCCGGCCTCTACACCGCCAGCCGCATGCTGTTCTCGCTGTCCCGCCGCGGCGATGCCCCCAAGTCGTGGATGCGGATTTCCAAGCGCGGCGTGCCTGCTGCCGCGGTGCTGGCCTCCACGGTGGTCGGCTTCGTCACCGTCGGACTGAACTACGTCGCCCCGGACACGGTCTTCCTGTTCCTGGTCAACACCTCCGGCGCCATCGCGCTGTTCGTGTGGCTTGTCATCGCGACTTCCCAGCTGATCCTGCGCCGCCGCATGGGGGCCGCCGCCAAGGACCTCCAGCTGAAAATGTGGCTCTTCCCGTACCTGACCTGGGTCTCGATCGTCAGCATCGTGGCCCTGCTGATCGGCATGGTGATCCTGGAATCCACGCGGGAATCGCTGCTGCTCTCGCTGGCTCTCGCCGCCGTCGTCGTGGGGATCGGGGTCATCCGTTACCGCAGGAACGGTTCGAAGGCCGCTGTTCCCGCAGCAGGTGCCGCCGGGGCTGTCGCCGGGGACGCCACGGTGGCTGACGCCGAGGCTGGCGCCGAGGACGCCACGGTGGGCGCCCGCCCGGTCTCGTAGCCCGGAAGGCCCCCCGCGGCGGTCCCGGACCACCGGACATGCCCTCCCCCCGCGCCCACCAGTGGACATAGCGCCATTATGTCCACTGCTCGGGCCGAGGGGAGGGCATCTCCATGCGTGCCGGGGGGACATGCCCAGTCCCCGCGCCGTGGGGAGGGCATGTCCAGCGGGAGCACAGCCGCATCACAGGAAGGGACTAGCCAGCCCATAGCGCGGCCGGGTTCGATGGGCTCATGACAAAAATTCCCCATCCCCCGCACGAGCCGCACCCCAACCATGACCGCGGCCTGGAATTCGATCTCTCCACCCTCGTGAGCCGCCGATCGCTGGGCATGTTCCTCGGTGCGGGAACGGCCGCGGCCCTCGCGGCCTGCAGCCCGGGCGGCACCAGCGGCACCAGCGGCAGTTCGACGTCGGCCGCGGCGACGTCGGCCGCAGCGACTTCGGCCTCGGCCACTCCGACGCTGACCCGGGCAATCGCCGAGTGCGGGGTCGAAATCCCGCAGGAAACCGCCGGACCCTACCCCGGTGACGGTTCCAACGGTCCCAACGTCCTCGAGGCATCCGGTGTGGTCCGTCAGGACATCACATCCAGCTTCGGGACCTCCACCAGCACGGCCGAGGGCGTACCGCTGACCGTCACGCTGACCCTGCTCGACAACGCCAACGGCTGCACCCCGCTGGCCGGCGCCGCAGTCTACGCCTGGCACTGTGACCGCGAGGGCAAATACTCCATGTACGATTCCGGGCTTCAAAACGAGAACTACCTCCGCGGCGTCCAGGAGGCCGACGCCAACGGCCAGGTCACGTTCAAGACCATCTACCCCGGCGCCTACAACGGCCGCTGGCCGCACATCCACTTCGAAGTGTTCGAGTCCATGAACAATGCGACGGCGGCCGGCCAGGTCCTGGCGGTGTCACAGATCGCCTTGACCGAGGCGGCCTGCAAGGAGGTCTACGCGTCGGCCGGCTACGAATCCAGCGCTCAAAACTTCCCCCGCACCACGCTGAAGTCCGACAACGTCTTCGGCAACGACGGCGGCATCTACCAGCTGGCCACCATGACCGGCTCGGTAGCCGCGGGCTACGCCGCCGGTCTCAACGTCACCGTCTAGGCTCGGCGTCGCCCGTCTCCCGGGGGCCCGTGCGAGCCGGGCTAGACTCGGAACCATGCCAACACCGAGCACTGCCGCAGAGCACATCCAGGACCTCGGCGCGTACGTCAGCGCGTCGCCGTCGAGCTTCCACGCCGTCCACGAAGCCGCGCGCCGGCTGGACACGGCGGGCTTCACGGGCCTGGACGAACTGCAGCCCTGGCCGGAGCCCGCGGCCGCCACTGCCGGCAAGTTCTACGTGATCCGCGACGGCGCCCTCATCGCCTGGGTGGTGCCGGCAGGCGCCGGACCGACCACGGGTTTCAACATCCTCGGCGCACACACGGACTCGCCGTCCTTCAAACTCAAGCCGAAGCCCACCACCGGCAAGTTCGGCTGGCTGCAGGCCGGCGTCGAGGTCTACGGCGGACCCCTCCTGAACTCCTGGCTGGACCGCGAACTTCAGCTCGCCGGCAGGCTCGTCATGCGCGACGGCACCCAGCACCTCACGGCCACCGGCCCGCTGCTGCGCTTCCCGCAGCTCGCCATCCACCTGGACCGGGCCGTCAATGAGGGTCTGGCCTTGGACAAGCAGCAGCACATGAATCCGGTCTTTGGCCTGGGCGATCCCGCCGGCGAGGACCTGCTCGGACTCCTCGCGGACCGGGTTGCCGACGCCGAGGTGGATCCGGCGCAGATCGGCGGGTACGACGTCGTCATCGCGGACACTCAGGCCCCGGCGGTGTTCGGCGCCAGGGGCGAATTCTTCGCCTCCGGCCGGCTCGACAACCTCTCCGCGACGCACGCAGGGCTCACGGCCCTGGTCGCGCACGCCGCCACGCCGCTGCCGGACGGTGCTCCCATCGCCGTGCTGGCCGCCTTCGACCACGAGGAAATCGGCTCGGCGTCCCGGTCCGGGGCGTGCGGGCCCATCCTCGAAGATGTCCTCGTGCGGATTTCGGACGGACTCGGTGCCTCGGCAAGCCAGCGGCGGCAGGCCTTCGCAGCCTCGTTCTGCGTCTCCGCGGACGCGGGCCACGCCGTACACCCGAACTATCCCGAGCGGCACGATCCCGCCAACCGGCCGGTCCTCAACGGCGGTCCGCTGCTGAAGATCAACGCCAACCAGCGCTATGCGACCGACGCCGCCGGGGCTGCCCTCTGGGCGCGGCTTTGCACCGACGCCGGGATTCCGTACCAGGAATTCGTCTCCAACAACGTGATGCCGTGCGGGTCAACGATCGGCCCGCTGACCGCCACGCGGCTGGGAATCCGGACGGTCGACGTCGGCGTCGCCCTGCTGTCGATGCATTCGGCACGCGAGCTTTGCGGTGTCGAGGACCCGCACCGGCTGGCCGAGGTGACACGGACGTTTTTCCGGACGGCGGCCTAACGCCGGGCGGCGCCCTTTGACGGGCGTGGACGGGCCTTAGCCGGGCCTAGACGGTCAGCCCGACCACGAGGTTGAGAGTGGCGGCCAGGATGATGGTCCCGAAAATATAGGACAACAGGCTGTGCTTGAGCGCCTCGGCGCGCACACTGTGGTTTTCCAGGGCAGTGTCCGAGACCTGGTAGGTCATACCGAGGCTCGTGGCGAGGTAGGCGAAATCCGTGTACTGCGGGGGGCCGGCCTGGTTGAAGTCGATGCCGCCAACCGCCGCCCCCGCGCGGACGTCGGTGCTGTAGTACAGCTCGGCGTAACGCAGCGTGAACAAGGTCTGGACCAGCAGCCAGGACATCGCCACCGAGGACAGCACCAAAAGCCCGCCGCCGAAGCGCGCCCAGGTGTCAGTGCTGTGGGAATCGATAACGACGGCGGCCACCGCGACGAGGCTCGCCGCATTCGTGGTCAGGATCAGCAGGTCGGTGACGCTGCGGGACGGGTCCTCGGCCGTGGCGTGGGCCCTGGTTTGGGTGGGGTCCAGCCGGCCGACCACCAGCCAGACCCAGACCACATAGCAGGCCGCGGCGCAGGTCCAGCCGACCGCCGGCGCCTCCACCCAGTACCCTGCCAGCCCGGTCACCGCGGCGGCGATCACGCCGACCATCATCATGGCCGCGAAGCGCAGCCGGCTGCGGCGTACCGGTGGCGGCACGGAGGTGGAATCGGTGTCGGTGTCCATTTTCAGATCATGGCACAGACCATGGCCCGGGAACCCGCCCCGCCGCGCTCGGTGCGGCGGTTTTCCACATGAGCGTCCCGCCCGCTTCCGGCGCCGGGCGCCCGGGTCTAGCGTGGCCCCATCAGGAATCGTCGAAACCAGCCCCGATGCACTAAGATATTGAAGTCTGTGCTGCGCCCTGCCTCCGTTCCGGCGGCCGGGCATTGCATGGCACCGCAAATGAACCTCCTGTTACGGAAATGCCGTAACCGCTTAGCCCAAAGGAGGTGGGTTCACATATGCGTCCTTACGAATTGATGGTAATCATCGACCCCGAGGTCGAAGAGCGTGCCGTTGAGCCGTCGCTTCAGAAGTTCCTGAACGTCATCACCAACGATGGTGGAACCATCGAAAAGGTTGACATCTGGGGCCGTCGTCGCCTGGCTTACGAAATCCAGAAGAAGTCCGAAGGTATCTACGCCGTGGTGAACTTCACCGCTGAGCCGGCTACCGCCAAGGAACTTGACCGCCAGCTGAGTCTCAACGAGACCATCATGCGCACCAAGATCACCCGCCCCGAAGAGCAGAAAGTTGTTGCTGAGTAATTCAGCGGCCAACCTTCAATCTTCATCCCCGCAGGAACGCACAAGGAGGCAGTAGATGGCAGGCGAAACCACTATCACGGTTATCGGTAACCTCACCAATGACCCCGAACTCAGGTTCACACCGTCCGGTTCGGCCGTAGCGAATTTCACCATCGCTTCTACTCCCCGCACCTTCGACCGGCAGTCCAATGAGTGGAAGGACGGGGAAACCCTGTTCCTCCGCGCTTCGGTCTGGCGCGAAGCAGCCGAAAACGTCGCCGAGTCCCTGACCAAGGGCATGCGCGTGATCGTCTCCGGCCGCTTGAAGAGCCGTTCCTACGAAACAAAAGAAGGCGAGAAGCGCACCGTTATCGAGCTTGAGGTCGATGAAATCGGCCCGAGCCTGCGCTACGCCAACGCCAAGGTCAACCGCACCCAGCGCTCCGGCGGTCAGGGTGGCCAGGGTGGCTTCGGCGGCGGCAACAGCGGCGGTGGATTCGGTGGCGGCCAGGGTGCAAACCAGGGCGGCAACACCGGTGGGACATGGGGCGGCAACCAGCCCGCCGCGCAGGAAGACCCGTGGGCCACGCCCGGGGTCAGCAATGCGGGCGGCGGCTGGGGCAACGGCCCGGATTCCGAACCTCCCTTCTAAACAACATCTAAGGTCCGGCAACGAAAACCGACTGGCCGCCGCAAGGCGGCCTGGTGCAGACTGCGCCGGATCACCACCATCCCGTGGATCAATATCCACGGGCTCCATCGAATAGGAGCTCCACGATGGCTAAGGCTGAACTCCGTAAGCCCAAACCAAAGTCCAACCCCTTGAAGGCCGCTGACATCACTGTCATCGACTACAAGGACGTAGCATTGCTGCGCAAGTTCATCTCCGACCGCGGAAAGATCCGCGCCCGTCGCGTCACTGGCGTCACGGTGCAGGAACAGCGCAAGATCGCCCAGGCAATCAAGAACGCCCGCGAAGTTGCTCTGCTGCCTTACTCCGGCGCTGGCCGCGGCTAAGGAAGGGATTAACTAAAATGGCAAAGCTCATTCTGACCCACGAAGTAACCGGTCTCGGTGCTGCTGGCGACGTTGTCGAGGTCAAGGACGGTTACGCACGTAACTACCTGCTGCCCCGCAACTTCGCCCTGACCTGGTCCAAGGGTGGCGAGAAGCAGGTTGAGTCCATCAAGGCTGCCCGCGTTGCCCGCGAGCACGCTTCCCTGGAAGACGCTCAGAAGCAGGCTGCTGCACTCTCCGCCAAGCCGGTCAAGCTGGTCGTCAAGGCTGGCGCAACCGGACGCCTGTTCGGCACCGTCAAGCAGGGCGACGTGGCCGACGCTGTTGAGGCCGCAGGCCTGGGCCGCATCGACAAGCGCAAGGTTGAACTGCCGGCTCACATCAAGTCGACCGGTTCCTACCAGGCAAACGTCCGTCTCCACGACGACGTTTCCGCTGTGATCGAACTCGACGTAGTCGCAGGCAAGTAGCCCTCACCGGCTGCGGTCCTGAACTGCTGGAAGGCTCCCGCCTCCGGACCCCTCTGAGGGACCGACGGCGGGAGCCTTCTGCTTTTAACTCCAACAACTCCAACGCGCGGGGCCTAGTCGTGGTGCAGCACCGTGGTGACATGCCGGTAGCCGAGCCGGACCAATTCCGCCAGCACGGCCTCGTCCACGTCGTCGAGCTTGTTGACGTACAGGCAGCCGACACCGAGCTTGTGCCTGCCCAGCCTGCCGAGGAGTTCGGCGGCCGCCGGCCCATACGTCAGGCCGTAGAGCGACAGGCTGGATTTCCTGGGGGAGAAGCCGACCGCCGCGGCATCGCCCTCCCTGCCGCTCGCGTACTTGTAGTGGTAGCGGCCGAAGCCCACAATCGTCGGACCCCACATTTGCGCCGGTTCCCCCGTGATTTCGGACATCAGTGCCAGCAGGCGGAACCCGTCAGCGCGCCGGACCGGATGCTCGACGGCGGCCAGGAACTCCTGAACCGACGCGCCGGTTGCCTGCGTTTTGTTGTCAGCCATGAGGGCAGTCTGGCAGACGCCGGCGGTACTGTCAGCCTCGGACGGCGCCGCCGGCGGCGTCGGTGATAGCCTGCTGCGGCGAACCCCGGTCCCGCCGCAGCGCCCCGTCTTCGTCCCTTCAACCAGGTGGACGTCTTCTCCGCCGAGCCCTACCGCGGAAACCCGCTGGCCGTCGTCGGCGACGCCGAGGACCTCGCGACGGAGACGATGCAGCGGTTCGCCAACTGGACCAACCTTTCGGAGACAGCGTTCCTGCTGCCGCCCACGCACCCCGATGCCGACTACCGGGTGCGGATCTTCACCGGCAGCGAGGAGTTTCCCTTTGCCGGACATCCCACCCTGGGTTCGGCCCACGTCTGGCTCGAGACTGGCGGCATCCCGAAGCAGACGGTGTGGTGGTCCAGGAGTGCGGGGCTGGGCTGGCGAGGCTGAGGCGCGACGGCGGACGCCTTGCGTTCGCGGCCCCGCCGCTGACCCGCTCGGGAGCCGTGGCTGGGGAGGACCTGGTACGAATCGCCGCCGGCCTCAGGCTGCCCCGGGAAGCGATGCTGGACGCGTCCTGGCTGGTCAACGGCCCGGACTGGATTGGTGTGCTGTTGGAATCGGCGGAACAGGTGCTGGGCATCCGCCCGGACTATGTGGCCATGACGGGCCTCAAGGCCGGCGTCATCGGGCCGCACCCTGCCGGATCCGCCGTCGACTTCGAAGTGCGCACCTTCATCCCGGGCGACGCCGCCGCGGAAGACCCCGTCACGGGCAGCTTTAACGCCGGGGCGGCCCAATGGCTGATCCGCAGCGGACGGGCCCCGGAGTCCTACCTCGCGGCCCAGGGGACCGCCCTGGGCCGAGCCGGCCGGATCCATGTCGACGCCGCCGGCGAGGACATCTGGGTGGGCGGAGACTCCGTGAGCTGCATCGAAGGGTGGGTGCTGCTCTGACTCGTTGCCCTATCGGTTGTGGCTGTTATTCCGGCCCAATAGGGACCAAGAGTGATAGGGCAACGGTGCCCGGGAATAAATCCCCGCGGCCGCCGCTTCTAAAGGTAGATGCAAACGCATGTAGTCGTGTTGCTGACCAGGATTCAACTTAGGAGCACTCCGTGGAAACCCGCCGCATCACCGTTATCTCCGCCGGACTCGGCGTCCCCTCCTCGAGCCGCCTGCTGGCGGACCAGCTGGCCGCCTCGGCCGAACGGCAGCTTGCCGCGGCCGGCTACGCCGTGGACGTCGAGGTCGTGGAGCTGCGGGACCTCGCCGTGGACATCGCCAACAACTTCGTGACCGGATATGCGGCGCCGCGGCTGGCCGAAGTGATCGCCGGCGTCGAGGCCTCTGAAGGCTTGATCGCCGTCAGCCCCGTGTTCAGCGCGTCCTACAGCGGGCTATTCAAGTCCTTCATCGACGTGCTCGACCCCAAGGCGCTCGAAGGCAAGGCGGTTCTGCTCGGGGCCACCGCCGGCACGGACCGGCACCAGATGGTGCTGGACTTCGCGATGCGGCCGCTCTTCACCTACCTGCGCACACGGATCGCCGCCACCGCGGTCTTCGCCGGGCCGCAGGACTGGGGAAACAACGACGACGACGGCGGCTCGCCGCTCTCGGTTCGCGTGGACCGGGCGGCGGGGGAGTTTGTCGCCCTGCTGCAGGACTCAGGGCCGCAGCAGAAGCCGGCCGCGCTGGAGTCGCTGCCGTTTGAACAGCTGCTCGCCGGAATCTCCGGCCAGCGGTAGGCTCGGCCCGGCGTCCGTCCGAACCTTTTCGGCCGCCCGCTCGTTGTCCGGGACATGAAGTGTCCCGTGGATTCTATTGACCTGATCATGAGTGAACGCAGCGGAGTGGAGATCGACTATTGCCCCCAATGCCGCGGGGTGTGGCTGGACCGGGGAGAGCTGGACAAGATCATCGACCGTGCGGCGGAGTCACTGGGCCCGGCAGCTGCGGGCCCCGCCGCGCCGTTGCCGCCGGCAGCGATGCCACCTACTACACCCGGTCACATACCGCCCCCGCTGTACAACCTCGACCCGCGCCGGGATGACCGGCGTCCGGATGACCGCCGCTATGACGACCGCCGGTACGATGAGCGCCGCGACCGCCCCCGCCCCGACCAGTCGAGGTATGAGCAGCCGCGTTACGATGACCGGCGCCGTCCCAAGAAGAAGGAAAGCTGGCTGGGGGACCTGTTCGACTTCTAGCCCTGCGGATTCCCCGGCCCGTAAAGTGGCCCGGACTGGGCGTGGGGCCCGCGGTGCTCAGTCGCCGAGCAGTGCGATGAATTCCCGGGCCTGCTTCATGGAAATATCCGAGTGGCGGGTCAGGGCGGTCGCTGCGGCCTCGGTGTCGCCGCTCTTGGCCAGGGTGCGGATCCTCCCGTAGATCTCATCATTGAGCATGTTGCTGCTCACCTCGCGGGTGACATCGCCCTTGCTGGCGATCGCGCGGTAGCGGTACGAGAACCGCTGCGGGACGTCGTCGTCGTCCGGAACGGCCGCCGGCGCGGGCTCCGGGGCGCGGAACGGCTGGGGGTGGGCTGCCAGTGCCGCGACGGCGTCGCGGGACGCCCGGAGGCCCTCGCCTGTTGCCTCGAGGTAGACCTTGATGGCGGCCATGGCCTGCCCCTGCGCGATTAGCGCGTAGAGCTGCCGGTGCTGTTCCTGGGTGAGCCTGGCGGCCGCGGTCCGGGCCAGCTCCGCGGAGTCGTGGTCCGGCTGCGGCATGGGTGCCGGACCCGAGCGTTCACCGCGGCGGCTCCACGCCCGGACGGCGATCAGCACAGCGGCGGCCACGAGCACCAGGATCAGTACGGGGATGAGCAGGGAGTCCATGTGCTAGAGCCGATCTACGTAATTCTTTGCGGTCTTCAGATCCGAGTGGGTCGACTGACGCAGCAGCCGGGCGGCCTTCGTCTTCTGGCCGTCGCGGGCCAGCGACTGCAGCTGCAGGAGGAGTTGCGGACTCAGGTGTCCGATGGCGAACAGCGCGTCCTCGTGGCCGGCGCCGCCCCGGCCCAGCAGGGCGGAGCGGGCGTGGTCGGCCTGTTGCGATTGCTGCTGGGAGTTCTGGCTGGGGCGCGTGGTCGCTTCAATGCGGGCGCGGGAGGCCTCGGCAGCATGGACCTGCGCCGCGTAGTGGGCCTGGGACTTAACCGCCAGTTCCTGCTGGTAGCGCTCGGCCTCTGAGATGCCGTGGTTCCGCGGCTTCAGCGCCGTGACCGCCGCCCAGAGCACCGCCGTGAGGATGAGGGCAGGCAACATGACTATCAGTACATCGCCCATGTTTAGAGCTTATGCCAGATTGCCGTTATCCACAGCATGTTCCGCACCCCGCGTACAGTGCGCGGCGGCGGGCGTCAATTCGCTTCGGTGGGATGAATCCGGTCACAAAATGTGCAAATCGGGCGGCAAATGTGGCCTCCTGTGCTGCCTCGTATCCCCAGCCCCAAGGTGCAGGCTGTGGATGAAGCTTGGCGGAAATTGTTTTGTGTCCACAAGATGAATCCAACATTTCCGCAGGTCAAGTACAGATTACAGGCCTAACTTTTTTTCTATCCACAGCTCTACCCACAGACTGTGCACAAGCATCAGGCACTAGTGCACAGGTTATCCACAGGGCAGCGGAGTGGCCGGGTTGGTGCCTGCCCCATCGGCGGATAACGTTGCAGGATATCGGGCGTGGGAAGCGGAAAACCTGCGGTCGCCGGGTGGTGCCTACCGGGCCACCGACCCCGGGGCCCGACGGCCCACGGCCGCACCAACACTGTGGATATCGGCGGTTGTCGGACCGGCGCTAACTGTCGGAGCTGACTGGTAAGAATAGAGCGGCCGGCATGTGCCGGGGTTTGCCGCCGGCATCACGGCATCACAGCGATTCGGCATCACGGCAGTTCGGCGTCACTGCGGTTCGGCGTCACAGCGATTCGGCATCACACAATGAAGGACGGCAGTTTTGTCAGTTACGCATCTGGACTCAGTCGAGGGTACGCGGGGAGCCGAAGGCAGCCGCAAGCCTCCGCAGGACATCCCTGCGGAGCAGTCAGTCCTGGGCGGCATGATGCTGTCCAAGGACGCCATCGCCGACGTCGTCGAGATCCTGCGTGGCCAGGACTTCTACCGTCCGGCGCACGAAACCATCTACGAGGCCATCATCGACCTCTACGGCCGCGGCGAGCCCGCGGACGCCGTGACCGTCTCGGACGAGCTGACCAAGCGCGGCGAAATCAACAGGATCGGCGGACCCGCCTACCTGCACGAACTCATTCAGACCGTCCCCACGGCCGCCAACGCCGGCTACTACGCCGAAATCGTGGGCGAACGCGCGGTGCTGCGCCGCCTGGTTAACGCCGGCACCAAGATCGTCCAGCTCGGCTACGGACAGGACGGCGAGGTCGAAGACCTGGTCAACCAGGCCCAGGCCGAGGTCTACGCCGTCGCCGAACGCCGGACCGCCGAGGACTACGTGGTCCTCAAGGACGTCATGGAATCCACCGTGGACGAGATCGAGGCCTCGGGCCACCGCGGCGAGGGCATGGTGGGCGTCCCCACGGGCTTCTACGAGCTCGATGAACTCACCCACGGCCTGCATCCGGGCCAGATGATCGTCATCGCCGCCCGGCCGGCCGTCGGCAAATCCACGTTCGCGCTGGATTTCGCCCGCTCGGCCGCCATCAAGAACAACCTCGCGACCGTCATGTTTTCCCTCGAAATGGGCCGCAACGAAATCGCCATGCGCCTGTTGTCCGCCGAGGCCACGATCGGCCTCCAGGACCTCCGCAAGGGCACTATCAAGGACGAGCAGTGGTCCAAGATTGCCACCACCATGGGCCGGATGAACGATGCGCCGCTGTTCATCGATGACAGCCCCAACATGTCGCTGATGGAAATCCGGGCCAAGTGCCGGCGCCTGAAGCAGCAGCATGACCTCAAGCTGGTGATCCTGGACTACCTGCAGCTCATGAGCTCGGGCAAGAAGGTGGAGTCCCGCCAGCAGGAAGTCTCCGAGTTCTCCCGTGCCCTGAAGCTCCTGGCCAAGGAGCTGCAGGTGCCCGTGATCGCGCTGTCGCAGCTGAACCGTGGCTCCGAGCAGCGCCAGGACAAGCGCCCTATGGTCTCGGACCTGCGCGAATCGGGCTCCATCGAGCAGGATGCCGACATGGTGATCCTGCTGCACCGCGAAGACGTCTATGACAAGGAGTCCCCGCGCGCCGGTGAGGCGGACATCCTGATCGCCAAGCACCGTAACGGCCCCACAAAAGACATTGTGGTGGCCTTCCAGGGCCACTACTCGCGGTTTGCCAACATGGCCGCCGACGCCGGCGGTGGCGGCGGCTTCTAGCCCCCTGGCCCCTGCCTGGCCCTAGCGGTCGCCGGCCGCGAGCAGGTGGTTGGGCAGCCGGTTCCCCGGGGCCCGGCCGCGGATTTCCAGCAGTTCGCGGGCGTGGGCGTGGAGCCGGATGTCTTCAGCGGACACCGGCACCCACTGCGGAATCGGAACCGAGGTGCCGGTCTCGTCGCGGGCGACCATGACGGTCAGGCAGTAGGTGGTCAGGTTCAGCTCGCGCCCCTTGGGGTCTCCGGACCGGACGTGGACGGCGATGTGCATGCCCTTCGTTCCGGTGTAGACCAGCCGGGCCTCCACCTCCACGACGTGGCCGATCAGCAGCGGCCGGTAGAACCGCACGCCGCCGGAGAATACGGCCACGGTGTCCTTGCCGCAGTAGCGGGAGGCGCAGACGTAGGCAGCCTCGTCGATCCATTTCATGACGATGCCGCCGTGCACCTTGCCGCCCCAGTTCACGTCCGTGGGTGCCGCCATGAACCGCAGCACCACACGCTCGGCCGTGCCGGCGTCGGTATATTCCTGTCCGCTCATGGCCTCCACGATGTCCTCGCGGACTTTGATCCGGGCCAGCGCGTGGTCCCGCTGTTCGATTTCTTCCGGCGTCACGGGGACGAACTGCGGCACCGGTATGGGCTTACCGTCAGCGCCCACGGCCACGAAGATCACGATGCACTGGCTGCGCATGGTGGCGGGGCCGCCCTTCGGATCGCCCGAGGACACCACGGTGCGGATATGCATCGAGGACCGCCCGGTGTACACGATCGTGGCCTCGACCTCCACCATGTCGCCGCTGTTGACCGGGTCCGCGAAGTGGATGTTCCCCACGTAGGCCGTCACGCAGTAGGACTTTGCCCAGCCGACGGCGGCGGCATAGGCGGCCTTGTCCACCCACTCGAGCACGGTGCCGGCGTCGACCGAGCCGCTGTGGCCGACATCGGTGGGGGCCGCCAGGAAGCGCAGGGTCACGGAATTGGGCGCGTTCTCGCTCATATTGTGAGTTTACTGATTGGCCCGGCAGGTGCCGCCGGCCGGCGACACAATGGCTGTCCGGGACGCCATAACGCGGCCATAACCCGAAGACACAAACGACGGGGGGGGGGCCCCGCGGTCGGCGGAGAGCTTGCCGGCGCCGACGAGTGCCACGGCTGCGGCGGCTGCCGCCAGGATCAGGACGAGTTCGTAGCCGCCGGTTGCGACGAAGACGCCGGCGGAGGCGTGGACCATGAACAGGGCGCCGAGCATGTCCAGTGCGAGGAGGGCCGCAAAGACGCGGGTGAGCCAGCCCAGGATCAGCGCGACACCGCCGACGAGCTCAAGGGTGGCGACGACGGGAGCCACCGCCTGGGCTGCCGGAACACCCATCTGGGTGAAGGCGGCCTGGGTGCCGGCGATCGTGAATTCGTTGAATTTCTGCCAGCCGTGGGCGGCGAACAGGAAACCGGCGATGACGCGCAGGATGGTTCGGGCGGAGGTGGTCAGGGCGGGCTGGTCCATGGGAAATACCGTTTCGTAAGTAGGGGGCGTCGCGGCTCTCTGCCGCCGCGGCTTCGGTTGCGTTCAACATCAAGTCTCCCCGACATTTAGTTGAAATGTCAACTAAATGTCGGGCTGGGTCGATTCGTTGGCCCGGCTAGGGTTAAGCCGTGCAACCTTCCCCGCAGCTGTCCACCGCCCCGCCGCCGTCCACCGGGCAGCGCCGGGAGATCCTGCGCCTGGCAGTGCCGGCCTTCGGCGCGCTGATCGCCGAGCCGCTGTTCCTGCTCGCGGATTCGGCCATTGTCGGCCATCTCGGCGTGGCCGAACTGGCCGGCGTCGGGCTGGCATCGGCGGTCCTGCACACGGCAGTCGGACTGATGGTGTTCCTCGCGTACTCCACGACGCCGGCAGTGGCGCGGGCCATCGGCAACGGCCAGCTGTCCAAGGCCCTCGCCGCCGGACGCGACGGCATCTGGCTGGCGCTCCTGCTCGGACTCGTCCTTGCGGTCGCGGGATTCCTGGCCGCCGGGCCCCTCCTGGACCTGATGGGCGCCCGCGGCGAGGTCCATGGGTTTGCCGTGGACTACCTGCGCGGGTCCATGCCCGGCCTCGTGGCGATGCTGCTCATCTTCGCGGGCACCGGAGTGCTGCGCGGACTCCAGGACACCCGGACCCCGCTGATCGTCGCCGCCGCAGGGTTCACGCTGAACATCGCGCTGAACCTGGTCCTCGTCTACGGGCTGGGCTGGTCCGTCACCGGCTCGGCCGTGGGCACCAGCATCGCGCAGTGGGCCATGGCGGCCGTCTATGTGCTGATCATCCGGCGCAACGCCCGCACCAACGGCGTGTCTTTGCGGCCGGACTGGCATGGCATCCGGGCCCTGACCGGAGTGGGTTCCTGGCTGATGTTGCGCACGCTCAGCCTGCGGATCGCGATTCTCGCCACGGTGGTGGTGGTCACCGCCCAAGGGCCGGTCAATCTCGCCGCGCACCAGCTGGCCATGACTATCTTCACGTTCTTCGCCTTCGCCCTCGACGCCCTCGCAATCGCGGCCCAGGCCCTGATCGGCAAGGAACTCGGCGCGGCCCGGCCGGTGGAGGCACGTGCGCTGACGCGCACCATGACCCGGTGGGGGCTCGGCTTCGGCGTCCTGACCGGGGTCCTTCTGGCTGCCGCGGCACCGTGGGCGGGCGCCCTCTTCACGCCCGACGCCGAAGTCCAGGCGGCGCTTACCGTCGCCCTTTGGGTGCTCGCCGCCGGGCAGCCGCTGGCCGGGTACGTCTTTGTCCTCGACGGCGTCCTCATCGGCGCGGGCGACGCCCGCTACCTGGCGATCGCCGGGGTCGTCAATCTCGCCGCTTACCTGCCGCTGCTGCTGGCCGTGCTGTCTTCCGGCGCCGGAACGGGATTGCTCTGGCTGTGGGCCGCCTTCTCACTCGGCTACATGGCGGCGCGGGCGCTGACGCTGGGTCTCCGGGCCCGGACGGACCGGTGGATGGTCCTCGGCGCGCGGTGAGTGCAGGCTGGGTGTGCACTGAGCACCCGCTGAGCCGGAACCGCCGGCGGGTGCGCACTGGGCCGGCCCGGCCGGCAGACGCGCGCAGCGGCGGCTTCGCACTAAACTGGACGGGTGACTCTTCCCGCAGCGCCTGACGCGACCCCTGCCATCCGCGCCGCGGCCGACCTCTTCAAGCCCGTGCTTGTCAGGGCGGCCGTTGCGCTCGTGTTTGGCGCGGTCACCGTGTTCTGGGCGGCGCCCCCGGAGTCGGGAATGGGCTGGGCCGGCGGCCTGTACCTGCTGGCCACGGGTGTGGTGCTGATCTGGACCGTTCCCAAGACCGGATTCCGCCCGCAGGAAGGCGCCGGCAGGGTCCTCTCCGCCGGCGGAGCAGCCCTGGCCGGAGCCGGCGCGGCCGTGGCCCTGATCCCCGCCCCGCTCGTCTTCGGAACCGTCGCGGCCATCGGCCTGGGCGTGGCCGGCGCCGCGGAGCTGTTCGCGGGCATTCGTGGCCGCGGCCGGTCCGTGCTGGCCCGCGACTGGATCGCCTCCGGTGTGATCGGGCTGGGCACTGCGATCGCGCTGCCGTTCTTTATCGGCCTCGGCCCGCACGCCCTCCTCGGTGTTGCCGGCGGCGGGGCCATCATCAGCGGCGTCCTGTGGATGCTGTCCGGACTGACCCTGCGCCATGATGCTCCGGGCGATTCCGCGGAGGCCGTAAACTAGTACCGACAGGTTCTACCCGGCGTAGAACAATTGCGGTAACAAGACAGCCGCGCTTTTGCGCGGGCTGCAGGAGGAAAACACCTTGGCACAGCAGAAACCCGGAGCGCCCCGCAGCCTGCGGACCTCGGTCAAGGGACCGCTCATGTTCTCCGCCTTCTGGGCCGTGGTGGTATTCTTCGGCGTCCTGATCTTCGCCTCGGGCGGCAGCGCCCGCTCACCCCGCTTCGATCTGGCGCTCATCGGCGCCGGGATCGCCTTTATTGTGATCCTGGTGGTGGCCGCCATGCTGGCCATGAGCCACAAGGAGAACCCCGCCGACCTGGGGAAAGGCTCCGGCGTCAACCTCAGTTCCAAGCGCACGCCCTCCGGCCATGGCGGCCCGTCAGCGCAGCCCCGCCCCGAGGTCGGCCCCGGCGATTCCCGCGACAACGGGCCACGGGCCTAACAGCGGGGCTTAACACCCTAGGCCTCACAGCGGCGCCCTCGGCGTCAGGACGCTGCTTTCCGGGCCCGGTACGCGGCCACGTGCGCGCGGTTCGCGCAGTTTCCCGTGTCGCAGTAGCGCTTCGAACGGTTGCGGCTCAGGTCCAGCACGACGGCGTCGCAGTCGTCCGCGGCGCACACCAGCAGGCGGTCCATTTCCTTGCTGCGGATCACGTCCACGATCGCCATCGCCGCCTCCGTGCTCATCCGGTCGGCCAGCGGCGCCTCCGGGGTGGTGGCGTGCAGGTGCCAGTCCCAGGGGTCGTGCTTGACCAGCTGGGGCAGCGCCCGGGCCTCGCGGAGCAGCCGGTTTACGGTCTCCGCGGCGGCGGACTCCCCGGCCTGCCAGAGCTCGGCGAGCTCGCCGCGCAGCCGCCGCACGCTGGCCAGCTCGGCCCCGTCCCGGGTGCGGGAACCGGTGAAGCCCTCGGCCTCCAGGAAGTCGTCCAGATCCCTGACCGTGGCCAAATGTTCCTCACCGTTGGCCGCGGTGTTGATGAGGTTGACCACAGAACGCAGGGCAACTTCCGTGTCAGGGGCAAAAACCATCTTGACTCCTTACCTCGCCGGGGCGTAATGTCATGAGCATAACCCTACTTTACTCCTGACAGGAGAATGCCCGTGTCTGCCCCCCAGCGCCCCGTCGCCACGCCGCTCCGAGACCTTGCCGCCCAGCGGCCTGCCTCCGAACCGGGCGGCACCCTGCAGGGAAGCAAACTCGAAGGCAAACTCGAAGGCAAGCAGGCCGCCAGGCAGGGCACCACGCGGGCCGGCGCGCCATCCGGGTTCATGGCATCAGGTCTGGGCGTCGCCCTGTTTTCGTCCGCGGTGTTCGGGCTCTCCGGATCATTCGCCAAGGCGCTCCTGGAAACGGGCTGGACTCCCGGGGCGGCCGTCACGGCCCGGCTCACCGGTGCGGCCCTGATTCTGGCCGTCTTTGCTCTTCCCTCCTTGCGCGGGCGCTGGCACCAGCTCCGGGACAACTGGCTGACCGTGCTGCTGTTCGGATTCATCGGCGTCGCCGCCTGCCAGCTGTTCTATTTCAATGCCGTATCCCGGCTCTCGGTCGGCGTCGCCCTGCTGCTGGAGTACCTGGCGCCGGTGCTCATAGTCCTCTGGCTGTGGGCCGCCAGCCGGAAACGGCCGCGGCCACTGACCATTGCCGGCACTCTCCTGTCCCTCGGCGGGCTGGTCCTGGTCCTGGACCTCACCGGAGCCGTCAAGGTCGACCTCATCGGGGTGCTGTGGGGGATCGCGGCCGCGGTGTGCCTGGCCATCTACTTCTTCATTACGGCCAAGGAAAACGACACCCTGCCGCCCATCCTTCTGGCCTCCGGCGGGCTCATGGTGGGCGCCGTCGTCATGTGGCTGACCGCGGCAACCGGGCTGTTGCCGATGGCCTTCAGCACCGCCGACACCCGCCTGGGGCCCTGGATCACCCCGTGGTGGGTGGCGCTGGGCGGCCTCGTGGTCCTGGCCACGGTGGTGGCGTACGTGTCCGGAATTGTCGCCGCGCGGGCGCTTGGCTCGAAAGTCGCGTCCTTTGTCTCCCTCACCGAGGTGCTGTTCGCCGTCGTCTGGGCGTGGCTGCTGCTCGGCGAACTGCCCGGCCTCATCCAGCTCCTGGGCGGACTGCTGATTGTCGGCGGGGTGGTGCTGGTCCGGCTGGACGAGCTCCGGGCCCCGTCCGGCACCGGCGCGGCAGCGCTGGACCACGCGAACGACTGCGAGCCCGTGCCGTAGGCGGTTGTCCGTTCGGGCCCGGGCCCCTCGTTCCCGGGCCCGAAGGCCCTTAGCATGGAGATATGTGCCGAAATATCCGGACCCTCCACAATTTTGAACCCCACGCCACCACCGCGGAGGTGGAGGCCGCCGCGCTGCAATACGTACGCAAGATCAGCGGCAGCACCAAGCCTTCCAAGGCCAACGAGGAGGCCTTCAACCGGGCTGTGCATGAGATTGCCCATGCGACGCAGCACCTCCTCGCCTCCCTGGTGACCCACGCCCCGGCAAAGGACCGCGGGGAGGAAGCGGCCAAGGCCAAAGCCAGGGCTGCCATCCGCTATGGCGCGGCCTGAGGCGGGAGCGCCCGGGCTAAGGCCGGCTTACTTCCCGAAGCTGCGCAGCCGCAGCGAGTTGGCCACCACCAGCACGGAGCTGGCGGCCATGGCGGCGCCGGCGATCATCGGGTTGAGCAGGCCCAGGGCCGCCACCGGGATGCCCACGGCATTGTAAAAGAAGGCCCAAAAGAGGTTCGTCTTGATGGTGCCGAGCGTCCGGCGGGACAGCTCGATCGCCTGCGCCACCTGCCCGAGGTCGTTGCCCATCACCGTCAGATCGGCTGCCTCGATGGCGACGTCGGTGCCGGAGCCCATGGCGATGCCCAGGTCCGCCTGCGCCAGCGCCGCGGCGTCGTTGACGCCGTCCCCGGCCATGGCCACAGTGGCGCCGGCCGCTTGCAGCTTCCGCACGGCCTCAACCTTGCCCGCCGGGAGCACACCTGCGAAGACGTCATCCGGGCTGATCCCGACGGCGGCCGCCACCTGGGCGGCCACAGCGGCGTTGTCGCCGGTCAGCAGGATCGGCCGGAGCCCCAGCTCCCTGAGCCGGGTGACCGCGGCCGCGGAGCCGGGCTTGACGGTGTCCCGCAGGCTGATGAGACCGGCGGTTTCGCCGTCCACGGCAACCCAGACGGCCGTGGCGCCAGAGTCTTCGGCAGCACCCAGTGCCTCGCGCTGCGCCGGGGCCGGGGCCACGCCGGACTCCAGCAGCCAGCCGGTGCGCCCCGCGACCACGAGCCGGCCGTCAACGGTGCCCCGGACGCCGCCGCCGGGTGCGGAGCGGAAGCCGGCGACGGCGGGGAGGCCGGCGCCGTCGTTGTTCACGCGCTCCGCCGCCGCGGCCAATGCGGCAGCGGCGATGGCCCGGGCGATCGGGTGCTCGGAGGCGTTTTCCACAGCCCCCGCCAGGCGCAGGACGTCGGCTTCGCTGTACCGCCCGAAGCTTTGGACGCCGTCCACGGCAAGGCGGCCGGTGGTGACGGTCCCGGTCTTGTCCAGCAGGATCGTGTCCACCGTCCGGGTGTCCTCGAGGACTTGCGGACCCTTGATCAGGATCCCCAGCTGGGCGCCCCGCCCGGTCCCGGTGAGCAGCCCGACCGGGGTGGCCAGCCCGAGGGCGCAGGGGCAGGCGATGACCAGCACGGCGACGGCGGCGGTGAAGGCGCTCCGGACCTCGTCGGCGCTGACGTCCGGTGCGGCCGCCATCAGCCAGGCCGCGAAGGTGAGGGCGGCGATGGCCAGGACGACCGGTACGAAGACGGCGCTGATGCGGTCTGCGAGCCGGGCGATCGGCGCCTTTCCGGTCTGCGCCGCGGAGACGAGCCTGCCCATCTGGGCCAGGGTGGTCTCGGACCCGACGCGGGTGGCACGGACCAGGAGCCGGCCGGAGGTGTTGATGGTGGCCCCGGTGACCTGGCTGTCCGGGCCGACTTCCACGGGTACGGATTCGCCGGTCACGAGGGAGGCGTCCACCGCCGAGGAACCTTCGATGACGACGCCGTCGGTGGCGATCTTCTCGCCGGGGCGGACCACGATCACGTCGCCGAGGCCCAGCTGATCGGCAGGGATCTTGTGTTCGGTGCCGCCGCGCAGGACCGTCGCGTCTTTGGCCCCCAGGTCCAAGAGGGCCTTGAGGGCGTCCCCCGCCTTCCGTTTGGCGTTCGCCTCGAGGTAGCGGCCGAGCAGCAGGAATGTGGTGACCACGGATGCGACCTCGAAGTACAGGCCGCCGGAGCCCATGCCCTCCGCTGCGGGATGTTCGGTCATGCCCGGGTCGGCAAGGAGTTGCCCGGCCGAGAACGCGTAGGCGGCAAGCACGCCGATGGACACCAGGGTGTCCATCGTCGAGGCCAGATGCCGCGCGTTGATGGCCGCGGCGCGGTGAAACGGCCACGCCGCCCAGGCAACCACCGGCAGGGCAAGGATCGCGGCCACCCAGCCCCAGTTCGGGAACTGGAACGCCGGGATCATCGAGATCGCGAGGACAGGGACGGTGAGCGCGGCCGCCACAACCAGCCGCGGGCGGAGCGAGGGTGCTGCTGTGCTGGTCGGAAACCCGGTGCCGGCCGCGAGTTCTGCAGGCTCCACCGGCGTGCCCGGGTACCTGGCGGACCGGATGGTGGCCTTGTAGCCCGCGGCCGCGACCGTGGCGGTGATTTGGTCGTCGGTGATGTCCGCGGGGACACTGACGCGGGCGGACTCCAGAGGCAGGTTGACGCTGGCCTCGACGCCGTCGAGCTTTCCGAGCCTGCGCTCGACCCGGTTGACGCAGGAGGCGCAGGTCATGCCCTCGATATCGAGGTCAATGACGCGGCTCCCGGCCTGGTCCAACAACTGCTCGCTGCTCACGGCGCCCTTCTTTTCCCGCTCGATTGGTCGTCTGCTGTTCCGTTGTCTGCGCCCGACGGCGTTTGCCGTTCCGCCGTCTGCGCGCCCGGCGCGGTTGTCCCTCAGGCTTCGCTGGCGACCACGAGGTAGCCGGCCTCGGCGACTGCCTCGCCGATTTCGGAGGACGACAGTGCTTCGCTGGAGGTGATCGTGACGGTGGAGATGCCGCCGGCGTTGAGGTCGACGTCGATCTTTTCGACGCCGGAGAGCGCCTCAAGTTCTTCGCTGACGGAGGACACGCAGTGGCCGCAGGTCATGCCGGAAACGTTGACGGTGGTGGAAACGGTGGCCATGGAGTGCTCCTTGTCGCTGGGCCGGGTGTGGTTCCCCGGCCCGGTGGTGTGGTGGGTGGTACGGGTCCTAGCGGAGCAGGCGTCCGATGGCATCGGTGGCCTCCTTGACCTTGAAGTCGACGGCCTCCGCACGGAGCTCCGGATCCGGCTCGGCGGCGGCGCCAATAACACAGTGGCCGATGTGCTCTTCGACGAGCCCCAGGCTCACGGCATGCAGGGCCTTGGTGACGGCGGCGACCTGGGTGAGGATGTCGATGCAGTACTTGTCCTCGTCGACCATTCGGGCGATGCCGCGGACCTGTCCTTCGATCCGCTTGAGCCGGCGAAGGTAGGCGTCCTTGTTGGAGGTGTAGCCGTGCACAGGGGGCCGGGCGTCAAGGGGAACGGTGTCCAGACTCGCCGTGCCGGGATCTTCTGACTCGCTCATGCCCTCAACATATACCCCCCAGGGGTATGTTTCAAGCCTGCGGTCCGGGACGGCGCCGATGTGGAACGTTGCGCAAAACAAAGAGCTCCGGAGTGCGTTATTGGGGGATACGCACTCCGGAGCAGCTTTGGGGTAGGCCGTTCGTCCGGCCTACAGATCGAGCTTACTCGCCGGTAGTGGGATAACACCAGCGGTCCGAATAAGTACTTTCGCTTTATTTTCTTCCCGCCGGAGCGGCCGCCGGAACGATCAGGATTGGACGCTCCTGATGGTGGCTCAGCCATGCCGCCACGGAGCCATTGAGCGCGGCGGAGATGCGGTGGCCGAGGCCGCGTTCGGGGGTCCCCACCACGATCACGGACGCGTTGGTGTCCGCGGCCAGCCTGCCGATCGCCCGGGCCGGGTCCCCGGCCAGGATGCGCAGCGTCCAGTCGATCCCCAGGGGTGCGCAGAGTGCCTCAACGACGGAACGCAGCTCCTGGGTGGTGGCCCGGATCCGGGCCTCGTCGGCGTCCGGGTGCAGGGACAGGCGGTGTGCGGACCGCCCCGGATCCCATTCCACGAGGTAGCTGGCCTCGTCCACGTAGGCGCAGATCACGGGCGCGGCGAGGGACTTCGCGAGGGATGCCGCCGTCTGCAGCACTTCCGGATGCTGTCCCGGAACCACACCCACTACGAGAGGCGCCGGGCCGTTGGCGGAGTCGTCAGGCATACTTCATTCTGGCGCCGGGGTGCGGTCCTGAACAGGGGCTTACTTCCCGTTTGCCCGTCCAGGGACGGTACCGGCGCCGAATGCCGCGGCCTCCCTTGAACAGCCCGCGGGTGGGGCCTACGGTTGAAGGACACAGGAGGAGGTGGCCGCCGTGGAGATCTACATGTGGTGGTTGGATCTGGATTTGGCGAGCAAGGAATGGCTTCGGGAAAACCTGCGGACCATCGAACTGCCCGAGGCCGTGCAGCGGGGAATCGCGGACGCCGGCGGGCCCCGTCCGGCTGAACCGTCCGCCGCCGGCGCGGCCATACTGACGGCCGCGGACTGGGACTTCATCGAGACGCAGTCGGAGTTCGTCGACTGACCCACATGCCACCGGCGCGGTAGCGCACCCCGGCAGCGCCGGTAGAAAACCTGCCGGTAGAAAACCGTTGCGGCCTTCCGGCGGGGATGGTTGCATGGGACGCATGGCTACTGCAGAGAGTTACGTCCTGGCGATCGGGACCAAGAAAGGCCTTTGGCTGGCGACCAGCCCGGACCGGAAAGATTGGTCCCTGTCCGGACCGCATTTTCTGATGAGTGAGGTGCCGAGCATCGCCATCGATACCCGCGATGGCAGGACCCGGATCCTGGTGGGGGTCCGCTCCGAGCACTGGGGTCCCACGGTTTTCCACTCGGATGATCTCGGCGGATCCTGGACCGAACCCGAAAACGGCGCCATCACGTTCCCTGACGGCACCGACGCCGCCTTGGAACGGATCTGGCAGATTCACCCCGACGCCGACTCCCGCCCGGGCGTCGTGTGGGCGGGCTGCGAGCCGATCTCGGTCTGGAAATCCACCGACGGCGGCGAGCATTTCGAGCTCAACCGCGGCCTCTGGGAGCATCCGCACCGCAGCGAATGGGGCGCAGGCTATGGCGGCGCTGCGGCGCACTCAATCGTCGTCGACCCCACGGGCGAGAAAGTCCACGTTGCCATGAGTACCGGAGGGGTCTACCGCTCGCTCGACGGCGGCGCCTCCTGGGAGCCGCGCAACAAGGGAATTTCCGCGTACTTCATGCCGGATCCCAATCCGGAATTCGGCCAGTGCGTCCACAAGATCGCGGCCGACGCCGCCGTCGACGGCCGCCTGTACGCTCAGAACCACCACGGCGTGTACCGCAGCGACGACGATGCCGAATCGTGGGAGTCGATTGCCGAAGGGCTGCCGGCGGACTTCGGTTTTGTGATGCTGACGCATCCGCGGCGCGCCGGCACCGCCTGGGTGGTCCCGCTGAAGGCTGACGGCGAACGTATCCCGCCGGACGGGAAGCTGGCCGTGCACCGGACCGATGACGCCGGCGCCAGCTGGAAACGGCTCGATGCCGGGCTGCCGGAGGCCGAGTACAACGCCGTGCTGCGTGATGCTGCCAGCGTCGACGGTGCGGAGCCCGCGGGCGTCTACTTCGGGACCCGGGGCGGCAGTGTCTACGCCAGTGCGGACGAGGGGGAACACTTCACCGAGGTCGCCTCGCACCTGCCGGATGTCCTGTGCGTGCGGGCAGCCGTGGTCTCCGCGGCCCTGCTCCCGGCACAGCCATGAAGGGGTAGAAGCGCATGACCAGCGGTGTGATCAGCGGCGAAACCATGCCGGCAGACTCGGCGATCAGTGTGGTCCTGCCCAGCGTCCTCCAACCGCTCGCCGGCGGGCAGTCCATCCTGACTGCGCCCGCCAAGGCGGCGGTGACGGTGGAGTGGGTGCTGGATACGGTGACCGGGGACTATCCGGCGCTGTCGCGGCGGTTGCGGGACGAGACCGGAAGTGTTCGCCGTTACGTGAATATATACGTCAACGGGAATGAAATCCGGCGGCTGCAGGGTCTGGTGACTGCCGTGGCACCGGGCCAGGAAGTCCTCATCATCCAGTCGGTGGCGGGAGGCTGACCCCTCAGGCGACCCGCCAGACGCTGCATTCGTCAGCGTTGATGGCCTTGCGCATGCCGGTGTGGCGGTCCATGATCCAGACGACGCCGATTCCGGGGGCTGTTTCCTGAACGCTGCCGCGGCGGATCACGACGTCATCGTAGTTCGGGCCCACCCGCAAGCGGGCCTCGATCTCATCGCCGCGGTGCAGCTGGTCAAGGGCGCGGACGCGGGTTACATGGGCTTTCGCTTCCTTCAACATGGCGGGGCCTCCTGGACTGGAGCTGGTGCCTGCTCTTGCTGGCACTTCCAGTCTCCTGCGCCAATGTTGCGTCCGCGTTTCGGCGCGGTAAGGGGCCCGTTAGATCTCGGGGGCGCGGCCCATACCGTCCCCCTGTCAGGGCGGGGGCGCCTCAGGGGAGGTGGCGTTCGCCCGGGCGCTCGACCCGGAACCACCGGTACCCGTAGCGGTCCAGCGGGACTTCGAAGGCGCCGTCGTCGGAGAGCGGGATTTCCTCGCCGCCGAGCAGGTCCCGGAGCACGGCCCCGGCGTACGAACGCCCCGTGCTGGCCTTTCCGTCCTGACCCCCTGGCCCGCCTTCCTCGCGCTCCTGCGGCGATGCCGCCCCCAGCGCGGCCGTCACAGACGCCGGGTCGGCGCCAAAATTGTGGGCGGCCACCACCGTGGAGCCATCCCACGTGCAGCGGTGCAGCAGCACCGCCGGTGCGGCCTGCTTGATGAGGTCGAACCTGCCCCAGCCGAGCTCGGGACATTCCCGGTAGCGCTGGATCAGCGTCGCGATGAAGTTCCACAGCGAATCAGGATCCCGTTTGGCGGCTGCGGCGTTGATGTGCGCCGGCCCGAACGGTCCGTCCACGGGCTGGGCCACGAGGTCCCCGGGAGGGGCGGTCGAGAAACCGCCGTTCCCGGTGTGGTCCCACTGCATGGGGGAGCGGACGGCCGAGCGGCCCTTCGCGCGCAGGTCTTCGCCCATCCCGATCTCTTCGCCGTAGAAGAGCACCGGGGTGCCTGGCAGCGAGAACATCAGGGAGTAGACCATGCGGATCCTGGCCGGATCGCCGCCGAGCATGGTGGGCAGCCGCCGCCGCAGTCCACGGCCGTACATCTGCATGTCGGGATCAGGGCCGAAGGCGGCGAAGACCTCCTCTCGTTCGGCATCGCTGAGCTTGTCCAGGGTGAGTTCATCGTGGTTCCGGACGAACATGGCCCATTGGTTGTCAGGATTGATCTTCGGACGGCTGCTGAGCGTCCGGGCCAGCGGCCGGGCGTCCTGCCGGGCCAGTGACAGGTACATGTTCTGCATTGAGAGAAAATCAAACTGCATGTTCAGCTCGTGGCCGGCCGGGCCGCCGAAGTACTTCAGCTGCTCTTTGTACGGAAGGTTGACCTCGCCCAGCAGCACCGCGCTGCCATGGCGGCGGTTGAGGAAGCTGCGCAGGGCGCTCAGGTACTGGTGCGGGTCGATTTTTGCGGCTTCATCCTTGGGCTCGCCGAGCAGCTCCAGGAAGAAGGGCACCGCGTCCAGCCGGAAGCCGTCCAGGCCCAGCTGCAGCCAGAATCCCATCGACTTCGCAATCTCGTCCCGCACCTTGGCATTCATCACGTTCAGGTCCGGCTGGTGTTTGGCGAACATGTGCAGATACCACTCGCCGGTGGCCTTGTCCTGGGTCCAGATGGACGTTTCCTCGCCGGGAAACACCACCTGGTCCGAGGTGTCCGGCGGCGTGTCCTTCCGCCAGACGTAGTAGTCGCGGTAGGGGTTGTCCACGGACTTCCGCGCCTGGACGAACCACGGGTGCCGGTCGGAGGTGTGGTTGATGACAAAGTCCGCGATCACCCGGATGCCGCGGTCGTGGGCGGTGCGGATGAATTCCACCAGGTCCCCCAGGCTGCCGAGCCGGGGATCCACGCCGTACATGTCGGTGACGTCGTAGCCGTCGTCGCGGTCCGGGGAGGGATAGAAGGGCATGAGCCAGATGCATGTGACGCCGAGCGCGGCAAGGTAGTCCACCCGCTGGATCAGCCCGCCGAAGTCCCCGGTGCCGTCGCCGTCGCCGTCGAAGAACGTCTCCGGATCCAGGCAGTAGATCACCGCGTTCTTCCACCAGAGGTCCGAGGTCTCGGCGATTCTCACAGCGCACCGTCCGTTCCGGCCTGGGTCTGCCCGGCCGGGCGGAGCTGGGGGAGGACATGTTCGGCGAAGGCGTCGATAAAGGGCGTCTGCTCCTGGCCGACAAAGTGCAGGTACAGCTCATCGAATCCGAGGTCCAGGTAGGCGGCCAGCCATTGGGCGTGCTGCCCGGCATCGGCGGAGACGTTGACGGCCGCCCGCACCTGGTCCTCCTGGACACCGGTGCTGACGCCGTCGAAATGGGCCGCCGTGGGCAGGTCCCAGGGAATCGGCGGCGCAAAGACGTTGGTGCGCCACTGGTCCTCGGCGATCGCGACGGCCTCTGCCTCCGTCGGCGCCCAGGACAGGTGGACCTGGAGGGCAGCCTTCCCGCGGCCACCGGCGTCCCGGTAGGCCGCCAGCATGTCCTTCAGTTTTCCCGGCGGCTGGTTGACGGTGACGAGTCCGTCCGCCCAGGCAGCTGCCCGGCGCGCTGTTTCCACGCTCACGGCCGGGGCAATCAGCGGCGGTTTGGTCTCCGGCACATCCCAGATCCGGGCCTGCTCCACCGTGACGAGCCCGTGGTGCGTGACCACGTCGCCGGCGTGGAGCCGGCGGATGATGTCCACGCACTCCTCCAGCCGGCGCTGCCGCATCTCCTTCGGCGGCCAGGCCTCACCCGTGACGTGCTCGTTCATGTACTCGCCGCTGCCCGGGGCCATCCAGAAGCGGCCGGGAAACATGTCCGCCAGGGTGGCTGAGGCGTGCGCGATGATCGCCGGGTGGTAGCGCTGTCCGGGCGCCGTCACCACCCCGAAGCGCAGACCGGTGGTGGCCAGCGCTGCCCCGAGCCAGGACCAGGCGAAACCGGAGTGGCCCTGCCGGGCGGACCACGGCTCAATATGGTCCGAGCACATGGCGGCATCGAAGCCGGCCTGCTCGGCCAGCTGCACGTCCTGCAGGAGGCGGCGGGGGCTGATCTGTTCATGCGAGGCGTGGAACCCGATGGTAGCCATCACCCATGTTTACCGCCGGGGCGGGCCCGTGTCGAGGAACCCCGTTGAGGACACCCTCAACGGGCAACCACCGCGTGGGGGTGGCGGTGCCGGGTCCGCGGCGCAAGAATGGGCGCTATGCAACTGCCGTTGATGCCTCCCATTGCGCCCATGCTGGCCAAAGCACTCCCGGCACTGCCGTCGCCGGACGCCGGAACGGGCTGGCTCTTTGAACCGAAGTGGGACGGGTTCCGCTCGATCATCTTCCGTGACGGCGACGAGGTGGAGATCGGCAGCCGGAACGGCAAGCCGATGACGCGCTATTTCCCCGAGCTTGTCGAGGCGCTGAAGTCGGAGCTGCCGGAACGCTGTGTGATGGACGGCGAGATCATCCTGGTGGCGGCCTCCGGGGACCGGCTGGACTTCGACGCGCTCCAGCAGCGCATCCATCCGGCCGCCAGCCGGGTGAAGCTGCTCGCGGAACAGACCCCGGCGCGCTTCGTGGCATTCGACCTGCTGGCCCTGGGCGACGAGGATCTCACGGGCAAACCCTTCTCCGAGCGCCGCCGGCAGCTCGAACGCGCACTCGCAGCCAGCGCGGCGCCGGTCCACCTCACGGCCGCGACCTCCGACCGGGACACGGCGCAGCGCTGGTTCCGGCAGTTCGAGGGCGCCGGTCTTGACGGGATTGTGGCCAAGAAGCTGGAGGGCAGCTACCAGCCGGACAAGCGCGCGATGGTCAAGGTCAAGCACGAACGGACGGCGGACTGCGTGCTCGCCGGATACCGCGTGCACACCTCCGGTCCCGACCGGATCGGCTCGCTGCTCCTAGGGCTCTACGACGACGCCGGGGTGCTGGCGAACGTCGGCGTAGTGGGAGCCTTCCCGATGGCCCGGCGCGCGGAGCTCTTTGCCGAGCTGCAGGAACTGGTCACCAGTTTCGACGACCACCCCTGGGCCTGGGCCCGGCAGGAGGAGGGGGCGCGGACTCCGCGGAAAGCCGAAGGAAGCCGGTGGAGCGGCGGCAAGGACCTGTCCTTCACCCCGCTGCGGCCCGAGCGCGTGGTGGAAGTGAAGTATGACCACATGGAGGGCGAACGGTTCCGGCACACTGCCCAGTTCCTGCGCTGGCGTCCTGACCGTGATCCGCGCTCCTGCACCTACGACCAGCTGGAGGAACCGGTGAAGTTCGATCTCGCCGCAGTTCTGGGCGCCGCACCCTAGCCCGCCAACCACCGCAACGCCTCAACGCCTCGATGCCTCAAAGGATTAGCGCCTTAACGACGGCGGCCCGCCCCCAAAGGGACGGGCGCGCGGTTGAAATCCGCTGCCGGGCTAGCTAGTGCTGGCCGAGCTGCTTGGTGGGGACCCGGAATGTTTCCTTGGCAGTCAGCGCCGAGACCGTGGCGATCAGGCAGATGATGCCGGTGAAGATGGAGATCTGGACCCAGCCGCCGGGCTGGATGCCGCCCATGGCCGCCACGATTGCGGGAGCGAAGCCGGCCATCAGGAAGCCCAGCTGGGTGCCGATTGCGAGGCCGGAGAAGCGGACGTTGGTGCTGAACATCTCGGCGTAGAAGGAGGGCCAGACCGCGTTCGCTGCCGCGTAGCCGAAGGAGAAGAAGGCGATGGCGGCCAGGAACATCAGCGCGACGTTGCCGGATTCGAGGCTCAGCAGGAAGACCGGAGTCAGGACCGCGCTGGACAGTGCGCCGTAGATGAACACCGGCTTGCGGCCGATCTTGTCCGCGAGCATGCCGAAGAGCGGCTGGGTACCCAGGGCCAGGAAGTTGGCGCCGACGACGAGCCAGAGGGTGGTGGTGCCGTCCACGCCGGCGACGTTCTTGGCGTAGCTGATGGCCAGGGTGCCGAAGACGGTGGACACGGCGGCGATGAAGGCGCAGGCGATGACACGGACGACATCGCGCCAGTGGCTCTTGAGGAGGTCCGCGACGGGGAGCTTGGAGATCTGCTTGGTCTTCTGGGCCTCCTCGAACGCCGGCGGCTCGTGCAGGGTGCGGCGGATGAAGAACGCGACCAGCACCACCACGGCGCTGAGCCAGAACGGGATGCGCCAGCCGATCGTGTACTTGATCTCATCGGGCAGGGCGAGGACCGGGATGAAGACGAGGGCGGCGAGGATCTGGCCGCCCTGGGTGCCGGTCAGGGTCCAGGAGGTGAAGAAGGAGCGGCGGTTGTCGGGGGCGTGCTCGAGCGTCATGGACGAGGCGCCGGCCTGCTCGCCGGCTGCGGACAGGCCCTGGCAGAGCCGGGCCAGCACCAGCAGCGCAGGGGCCCACCAGCCGACTGTGCTGAAGTCCGGAAGGCAGCCGATGACGAACGTCGAGGCGCCCATCAGCAGCAGCGTGAACATGAGGACCTTCCGGCGTCCCACCCTGTCGCCGAAGTGGCCGAGGACCACGGCGCCGACAGGACGGGCCACGTAGGCAAAGCCGAAGGTGGCGAACGACATGATCGCCGCGTTGGTGTCCGCATCGGGGAAGAAGACATGCGGGAAGATCAGCGCGGCTGCGGAACCGAAGATGAAGAAGTCGTAATACTCGACGGCGCTGCCCAGGAAGCTGGCAAGGGCCGCCTTCTTCGGCGTCCCTCCTGTGGTTATACCCGGCGTCGTGGACGGGACAGTGTGGCTCATGGTGTTCCTTTGGTGTGACGACGTTGTCGCGGATGGATCAGGAAGGTCTCGGCTGCCGCTTGCTTAAGTGTGGTGCAGCCGGAGGTCCGTGGAAAGACCCGGACTAGTAGCCACATGGTGGAAGCTACTTGTGCGATGTAGCAATCATGACTGTGAGCACAGTCACTTGTCAACAAAAATATTCACCATCTAGAAATAGCTCTCACTATGTGGGAACATCAATGCATGAGTGTGAATCAAACCACAGACGTTCCTGCCGCTTCCGGCTATCCCGCGGAGGCCCCTTCGAAGCCTGCCAAGGCCGCCAGGGAGGACTCGCGGACGGACATGGTGGGCAAGGCCCTGGGCCTGCTGGTCCTCCTGGGCGACGAGCCGCGCGGCGCCAGCGCCGCGGAGATCTCCCGCCGCGCGGACCTGCCGTTCAGCACCACCTACCGCCTGCTCGGCTCCCTGACCCGGGACGGGTTCGTGGACTACGAGCCGGACGGCCGGCGCTACCACCTGGGGCTGCGGGTCTTCCAGCTGGGCCAGCGCGTCTCCAACCACCACGGCTTCGCGGGCACGGCGCTGCCCATCCTGCGGCGCGTGACCGAGGAGACGGGCGAGGCGACTATCCTCTCCGTGCGCGACGGCATCCACCACCTGACGGTGAACAAGGTGGACGGCCCGCAGACCTTCCGGGTCACGAGCGATCCCGGGCATCTCGGGGCACTGCACACCACCTCGGTGGGCAAGGCGCTGGTGGCGTTCGCCGACGACGCCACGCGCGCCCAGCTCGTTGAAGAGCTGCCCCTGGAGCCGCTGACGGCACTCTCCATCACGGACCGCGAGGCCTTCCGGGCCGAAATCGAGCAGGTCCGGCGCCAGGGCTTCGCCACCATGGACGAGGAAAACGAGCTCGGCATGCGCGCCGTCGCCGTCCCGGTCTTCAATGCCCAGGGGCACGCCTTCGCCTCGCTGGCCACGGCGGTCCCGGTCTTTCGCCTGAGCTTGGAGGCCCTCGTGGCGCTCGTGCCGCTGCTGCAGGCGGCGGCCGCGGAGCTGTCGGCCCGGCTGCCCCAGCGGTGACGCCGGCGGGAACTGACACGCGCCGCCGTCGTAAACAAGCCGCCGTCGTAACAAGCCGCCGTCGTAATAGTATGTTCGTCATTCGAACAACAGTGCAACATGTGAACAAAATCTGTAATGTAACCCCTGTCACCCGGTCCGCCGCAGACGCCGCAGGCGTCGCCCCCGCCGAGTGCCGTTGTCAAAGGAGCTAACCGGATGAGCAATCGAGCAGAGTCCTTCCTCGTGGGCCTCGTGGGAGACGGCGTCATGCCCTCCCTCACGCCCTATATGCATGAACGCGAGGGCGACGTGCAGGGCCTCCGGTACCTTTACCGCCCCATCGACCTCATCGAACTCGGCCTGCCCGGCCAGGCCGTGGGGGAGTTGCTCTCCGGCGCCCGGAGCCTCGGGTTCAACGGATTGAACATCACGCACCCCTGCAAGCAGCTCGTGCTCGAGCACCTCGACGAGGTCTCCACCGACGCCCGGCGCCTCGGCGCCGTAAACACCGTGGTCATCCGCGACGGCCGCTTCATCGGCCACAACACCGACTTCTCCGGGTTCGCGGCGGCGCTGGCCTCCGGGCTCCCCGGCGCCACCCTGGACCGCGTGGTGCAGCTGGGAGCCGGCGGCGCCGGATCCGCCGTCGCCTACGCCCTGCTCACCGCGGGGGTCCGCGAGCTGGACCTTGTAGACACCGACGCGGCCCGCTGCACCGCCCGGGCAGCCGAACTCGCCGGGTTCTTCCCGGACCGGACCGTCACCGCCCGGACCACAGCGGAGCTGCCGCAGCTCATGCCGCAGGCCGACGGCCTGGTGCACTGCACCCCCGTGGGCATGGCCGCCCACCCGGGCGTGCCGCTGGACATGTCCCTCGTGGAGTCCCGGCACTGGGTGGCCGACATCGTGTACCGGCCGATCGAAACCGAGCTCGTCCGCGCCGCCCGGGCCAAGGGCTGCGAGGTGCTCGACGGCGGACGGATGGCCGTGGGCCAGGCGGCGGACGCTTTCCGGATCTTCACCGGACGCGAGGCAGACGCCGACCGCATGCGCTCCCACTTCCTGGAACTTGTGGCCGCAGAAGAAGTGGCAGCCTGATGCGCACCGGAATCGCCACCGTCTGCCTCTCCGGCACCCTGCGGGAAAAAATGCAGGCCTGCGCCGTCGCCGGGTTCGACGGGATCGAAATCTTCGAACAGGACCTCGTGACGTCCCCGCTGAGCCCGGAAGACGTCCGAAAACTGGCTGCCGACCTGGGCCTCACCCTGGACCTTTACCAGCCGTTCCGCGACTTCGACAGCGTTCCCGAGGACTTGCTCGCCGCCAACCTGCGCCGCGCGGACGCCAAGTTCCGGCTGATGTCCCGCCTGGGCATGGACACCATGCTGCTCTGCTCCAACGTCGGCACCGCCACGATTGACGATGACGAGCTCCGGGCCGCCCAGCTCTCCCGGCTCGCGGCCCTCGCCGGTGACCACGGCGTCAAGGTCGCCTATGAGGCCCTGGCCTGGGGCAAGTACGTCAACGACTACGAGCACGCCCACCGGCTGGTTGACCTGGTGGACCACCCCAACCTGGGCACCTGCCTGGACTCTTTCCACATCCTCTCCCGGGACTGGGACACCGCGCCGATCGAAGCCTTCAACCCGGAGAAGATCTTCTTCGTCCAGGTCGCCGATGCCCCCAAGCTGTCCATGGACGTGCTGTCCTGGAGCCGGCACTACCGGGTGTTTCCGGGTGAGGGCCAGTTCGAACTCGCCAAGTTCATGGGCCACGTGGTCCGCGCCGGCTACGCGGGCCCGGTGTCGCTGGAGGTGTTCAACGACGTCTTCCGCCAGTCCGACGTCGAACGCACCGCCGTCGACGCCATGCGGTCGCTGATCTGGCTCGAAGAGCAAAGCGCCCGCTGGCTGGAGGCAAATCCGGCCCCCGCCGCAGGCAAGTCGTCCGGGGCGGCGGCCCGTCGCCGGTACCCGATGGAGCTCGCCACGCTGCCCCGGGTGGCCGAGCCCGCCGGCTTCAACTTCGCCGAGGTCCGGGCCGGGGACACCGCCGGCCTGGAAACCCTGCTCGGCCAGCTGGGTTTTGCGTTCAACGGGCGCCATCGGACCAAGGATGTGCAATTGTGGACCATGGGCCACGCCCGCGTGATCATCAACGAGGAACCCGCACCCTTCGGCGCAGCGACCACTGCCGGCGGCGTCCCTGCTGCCGGTAGCGGCCAGCCGGCTCCCGCCGCCCCTGCCATCTCCGCCCTGGGCTTCGACGTCGACTCTCCCGTCATCGCCGCAGCCCGCGCCCAGCAGCTCAAGGCCCCCGCCGTACCGCGCAAGAGCCAGGCCAACGAGGAAGTCTTCCAGGGCTTCGCCGCGCCGGACTCCACCGAAATCTTCCTCTGCCAGGGCAGCCCCGACGGCACCGCGGCCTGGGTCGGTGAATTCGGCGAGCCACACGAATCCGGCGAGGAACTGCCTCACGCCGCTCCAGGGGCCGGCCCCGTTCCCGGCGCGGGTGCCGCGGCCGGCGCCGTGATCGACCACGTGAACCTCGCCCAGCCGTGGCAGCACTTTGACGAAGCCGTGCTGTTCTACACGAGCGCCCTCGCGCTGGAACCGCAGCCGTATGCCGAGGTGGCCAGCCCCACCGGCCTGGTCCGGTCCCAGGTGATGCTCACCGAGGACCGTGGCGTCCGCCTGGTGCTGAACCTGGCGCCGCTGCTGCAGCAGGAAGCCGCCGACGGAACAAAAGAACCCGGCGCTGCCGGGCCCGGCCACCGCCGCACGTACCAGGAGCATGTGGCGTTCGCCGTGGATGACCTCGTGGCCACGGCCCGGGCCGCACGGGACCGCGGACTGGACTTCCTGCAGATCCCGGCGAACTACTACGAGGACCTCGACGCCCGGTTCGCCCTTGACCCGGAATTCCTGGCCACGCTCCGCGAACTCAACCTGCTCTATGACCGCGACGCCGACGGCGAATTCCTGCATTTCTACACGGCCACCGTGGGCAGTGTGTTCTTTGAAATGGTGGAACGCCGCGGCGCCTACGACGGCTACGGCGCTCCGAACGCCCCGGTCCGGCACGCCGTCCAATACGACCACCTTCACCAGCTGACCCGCACTTCCTGACCCCATTCGAATAGCAAACACACCAACGAAAGGAGGCTGCTGTGCCTGAAGAAATCAGCCTCGACATCTTCAACGCCGACCCGATCACCGAGGACGTGTCCGACGAAGCCACGTATGCGCCCGCTGGCCCTGCCTTGGATACTGCCGCGGAGTCGCAGGCGGACCTCAGCGCCGAGATGAAGGCGATCGGCGACGCCTACGCGCAGGCCCTCAAGAGCGGAGCCCCCGCCGAAACCCAGCCGCGTCTCGACTACGCGCCGTACCGCAGCAGCGTCCTGCGCCATCCCACCAAGGACCTGCACCACGCGGACCCGGAAACCATCGAGCTCTACTCGCCGGCGTTCGGGCACATGGACGTGCACGCGCTGGAAGCGGACCTGACCATCGCGCACAACGGCGAACCGCTGGGCGAACGCATCGTGGTCTCCGGCCGCGTGCTCGACGGCGACGGCCGCCCCGTCGCGGGCCAGCTTGTGGAAATTTGGCAAGCGAACTCCGCCGGCCGCTATATCCACAAGCGGGACCAGCACCCGGCACCGCTGGACCCCAACTTCACCGGCGTCGGCCGCTGCATCACGGGCGCGGACGGCTCCTACAGCTTCACCACCATCAAGCCCGGCGCCTACCCGTGGAAGAACCACCTCAATGCCTGGCGCCCGGCCCACATCCACTTCTCCTTGTTCGGGCAGGAGTTCACCCAGCGGATCGTCACCCAGATGTACTTCCCCGGTGACCAGCTGTTCCCGCTGGACCCGATCTACCAGTCGATCGTGGACCAGGATGCCCGCGACCGGCTCGTGGCCACCTACAACCACGAGCAGACCAAGCCTGAATGGGCTCTGGCGTACAACTGGGACATCGTGCTGACCGGCTCCAAGCGGACCTGGACCGAAAACGAGGCATTGGGCGCAGGAGGCGACGAAAATGAATAGGAGCGCCATGAGTAAACTCACCCCGACACCGGGCCAGACCGTGGGGCCGTTCTACGGCTACGCCCTGCCCTACACCAAGGACCGCGAGCTCCTGGCTCCTGGCTCCCCGGGCTCCATCCGGCTCCAGGGCACCGTCTATGACGGCGCCGGGCACCCGATCCCGGACGCGATCCTGGAGATCTGGCAGGCCGACGCGGACGGCAACGTTCCGCACCGTACAGGCTCCCTCGTCCGGGACGGCTACACCTTCACCGGCTTTGGCCGCAGCGCGGTCGGCAACACCGGCGTCTTCACCTTCACCACGGTGAACCCCGGCCCCACCGAGGAGGGCGCGGCGCCGTTCATCGCCGTCGCCGTCTTTGCCCGGGGCCTGATGAACCGCCTGTTTACCCGCGTCTACCTGCCGGAGGACGAGGAGGCCCTGGCCAAGGATCCGCTGCTCAGCTCGCTCGAACCGGACCGCCGCCGGTCCCTCATCGCGCGCCGGGATTCCGACGGCGGCCTGACCTGGGACATCCGCCTCCAGGGCGAGGGCGAGACGGTGTTCCTGGATTTCAGCGGCGCCGAGGGTGCCTCGAAGTGACCTTCTTCGAAACCGACGGCGACGCCGGCCTGCACGGCGACTTGGGACTGCACGGTGACATTGGCCTGCACGGCGACTTGGGCCTGCTGAGTCCCGTGTCGGCGTCGCCGCTTGTGGCGGCGCTGACCGGGGACCGTGCAGTGCTCGGCGCCATCCTCAAGGTCGAGGCCGCGTGGGCGGCGGTCCTGGACGAGGCTGGCCTGGCCCCGTCGGGGTCCGCCGCAGTGGTGGCCGCCGCCGCGGACGTGCAGCGGTACGACGTTGCAGGCATCGCCGTGCGGGCCCAAGGCGGCGGCAACCCCGTCATCCCGCTGCTCGCCGACCTCCGTGAACAGGTCAGGAACCTGGACACCGCCGGACTCGGCGCCGTCCAGGCCATTCACACGTCGCTGACCAGCCAGGACGTGCTCGACTCGGCCCTGATGGTGCTGGCCGCCGGGGCCATCCGCGAACTGCTCGCGGAGCTTCGCGCGGCAACGGCCGCCCTCGCGGGCCTCGCCGAAGCCCATGCGCACACGCTTTGTGTCGCCAGGAGCCTGACCCAGCACTCGCTGCCCTACACCTTCGGGCTGCGGGCCGCGCAGTGGTTCAGCGGGCTGGCTGCCGCGGCCAGCCGGCTCGAGGCCCTCGAACTGCCGGTACAGACCGGCGGCGCCGCCGGGACGCTCGCCTCCGGCACTGTACTTACTTACGGCGCTGCACTTACTGACCGCACTGGACTTACAGACGGCGCTGGGTTGACCCCGGAGCCGCTGTCCCCATTTGATCTCGCCGACCGGCTGGCCGCCCGGCTGGGCCTCACGCCCGTTCCTGCCCCCTGGCACACCAACCGGCTGGCAGTGACCGCGCTCGGCGACGCGCTGGCGGCGGTGACGGACGCGGCCGGAAAGATGGCCGCCGACGTCCTGTTCCTGAGCCGGCCGGAAGTTGCCGAGATTGCGGAACCGCGCGTCGCGGGGCGCGGCGTGTCCTCGGCCATGCCGCAGAAGCAGAATCCCGTGCTCTCCGTGCTGATCCGCAGCGCCGCCCTGCAGGCACCGGCACTGGCCGCCCAGCTGCATCTCGCGGCCGCCAATTTCAACGACGAACGCCCCGACGGCGCCTGGCACAGCGAATGGGCCGCCCTGCGCCAGCTACTCCGCCTGGCCCTCGGCGCCGCGGGACAACTGCGGGAACTGGCCGAAGGGATGGCGGTCTTCCCCGGGGCGATGCGCCGCAACCTCGGGCTCGGCGGCCCGCTGCTGCTCTCCGAAGCCGTCAACGCCGTCGTCGCACCACTTTTGGACGGCCGCGGCGCCGGGACGGGAGCGGGCCGGACCGGGAAACAGCGGCTGCAGGCCGTCGTGGACGAAACGCTCCGGGCCCCGGCTGCGGAGCAGGCGGACACCTACCGGGCACTGCTCCGCGCGGCTGTCCCTGAAGAGCTGCTCACGGAAGCCCGCCTCGAGGAGCTGTTGAACCCGGCCAACTACCTCGGCCAGGCGGTCGAGATCTCCCGCCGCATCCTCGCGGCGTATCCGGAATACACCGGCCAGACCGGCGCCATTGCCCACCAACTCCAGAACGGAGCCTCCCGTGGCTAGACCCACCGTCAAAGCAGTTCTGCTTTCGCCCCAGCGCAATCTGGGCGACAAACCCCTCCTCATCGTCGGGCCCTCGCTCGGAACATCGTCCCTGTTGTGGAGCCAGGCCGGCACGTTGCTGGGCCCCGACGTCGACGTCATCGCCTGGGACCTGCCCGGGCACGGCGTCTCGCCCGCGGCGGAGGAGGCCTTCACGGTCGCCGACCTCGCGGATGCCGTGATCGGCCTGGTCGAGTCGATCGCCCCGGGCGCGCGCTTCCACTACGCCGGGGTGTCCCTGGGCGGCGCCACCGGACTGCAGCTTGGCATCAAGCACGGCGACCGGCTCAAGAGCCTCTCCGTGCAGTGCTCCGGCGCGAAGCTCGGCACTGCCGAGGGCTGGCTGGAACGTGCCGAAACCGTGCGCACGCAGGGCACCCCGGTGATGATCCAGGGTTCCGCGCAGCGCTGGTTCGCCCCGGGATTCATGGAGAGCCACCCGGAACTCAGCAGCCGGCTCCTGCACAGCCTTCGGGACGCAGACCGTTTCAGCTACGCCTTCTGCTGCGAGGCGCTGGCCGGCTTCGACGTGCGGGACCAGCTCGGCACCATCCGCGTGCCCACCCAGGTAGTGGCCGGCGCCCTGGACGCCGTCGCCCCGCCGTCGATGGCCGGGGAAGTCGCCGCGGGCATCACCTCCGGCGGCGGCACAGCTACGGCCGTCAGCCTGGAGGGCGTGGCACACCTGGCGCCGTTCGAGGCGCCGGGCCACGTAGCCGAGCTGCTCAAGGGCCTCATCGCCTGGACCGAAACCCAGGGAGCGGGAGCATGACTCGCTCCGAAACCAGCAGTGCCGAATTCCACGGGCCCGAACGCAACGGTGTGGTCCAGCCCGGCGCGACCAGCCAGGAAATCTACGACGGCGGCATGAAAGTCCGCCGCGAGGTCCTCGGCGCCGCGCACGTGGACCGCGCCAACGCCAACAAGGATTCCTTCACCGAGGACTTCCAGGACATGATCACCAGGATCGCCTGGGGCGGCATCTGGACCCGGCCCGGGATCAGCCGCCAGATGCGCTCAGCCGTCACCCTGACCGCCATGGTGGCCCACGGGCACTGGGAAGAACTGGCCATGCACATCCGCGCTGCCATCACCAACGGCCTGAGCCGGGATGAGATCAAGGAAATCCTGCTCCAGACCGCCATCTACTGCGGGGTCCCCTCCGCCAATACCGCCTTCAAGACCGCCCAGCACGTCTTCCATTCCATGGACGAGGCGGCCAGGGACGAGGCAGAAACGGACAAGAACCCATGAATCAGGCTTTTGTGTATGACGCCGTGAGGACCCCGTTCGGGAAGTTCGGTGCCGGCCTCGCCGGGGTCCGCCCGGATGACCTTGCCGCGCACGTGATCCGCGAATCCGTGAAGCGCGCCCCGGCCCTCGACGTCGAGCGGATCGATGAGGTGGTGTTCGGCAACGCGAACGGCGCGGGCGAGGAAAACCGCAACATCGCCCGGATGGGCACCCTGCTGGCCGGGCTGCCGGTCTCGGTCCCGGGCACCACGGTCAACCGGCTCTGCGGGTCCTCCCTGGACGCGGCGATCATCGCCTCCCGCCAGATCACCACCGGCGACGCCGAGCTGATGCTGATCGGCGGGGCCGAATCGATGTCCCGCGCCCCGTGGGTGCTGCCCAAGACCGAGAAGCCCTACCCGGCCGGGGACCTGACCCTGGCCTCCACCACGCTGGGCTGGCGCCTGGTGAACCAGGCCATGCCCGCGGACTGGACCATCTCGCTGGGCGAGGCCACCGAACGGCTGGCCGAAAAATACGGCGTGAGCCGTGAGGCGCAGGACGAGTTCTCCGCCGCCTCCCACAACCTCGCCGCCGCGGCGTGGGACGAGGGCTTCTACGACAACCTGGTCGCCCCGGTCCCGGGCACGGACCTGGTCCGCGACGAGGGCATCCGGCCCGGGTCCTCGGCCGGGAAGCTCGCCGGGCTCAAGACCGTGTTCCGGGCCGAGAACGGGACCGTCACGGCCGGGAATGCCTCCCCGCTCTCCGACGGCGCCTCCGCGGCCTGGCTCGGCTCCGAGGCCGCCGCCGGGATCCTGGGGATGGAGCCGCTGGCCCGGCTCGCCGGCCGCGGCGCGCACGCCAACGATCCGCAGTACTTCGGCTACGCCCCGGTCGAGGCCGCGAACAAGGCCCTCGCCAAGGCCGGGATCGGCTGGGACCAGGTCGGCGCCGTCGAACTGAACGAGGCGTTCGCCGCGCAGTCCCTGGCCTGCATCAACGCCTGGGGCATCGATGCGGGAATCGTGAACCGGCACGGCGGCGCGATCGCCATGGGCCACCCGCT